>CAUQIT010000005.1:0-103907 GCA_963518505.1 uncultured Veillonella sp.
AAGTTATGGGTTGCGTCATTTTGAACGCTTCAGAGTTCGTATACTTCTATTAAGCCAAAAGAATAGCACTAGCTATTTGAATAGCTAGTGCTAAGAGCTTTTTATATGAGTAGCCCCCACATTTGACAAAGAGCCTATAATAAGTATACGTTCAATGAAATATCAACTGTTCTTCATTTAATACACTAAGTGCTAGATTAATATTTTCTTTTTCATTGGTCCAATAAAAGTAGATGTGGTATTATTAAAAAGAAGTATAATATATTTTTGAAAAGGAGGTATTATGCAGCTTTTAGATATAAAAAGAATGGCTCACAACATTCTTGAGCATCAAAGTATAGAAAGCAGTTTTATCGAATATAAAAAGTCGACAATATTTAAAGATAAAATTCTAAAAACTGCTTGTGCCTTTGCCAATAACTATATGAATAATGAGATAGGATTGTTATTTATTGGAATTGAAGAAGTTGATAATAAAGAAACAGGAGAAAAGGCAATTCCGAAAAGACCGATAGAAGGTATAAAAGAGTCTAAAATTGAGGGTATTGAAAATGAATTAAAATCTTTACTTTCCAATATTCATCCTAAAATAAACTATCACATTATTACCGATAAAATTGATGATGAATATTATATTGTTGTTGCGGTAGAAAGTGGTAATAATGGGCCATTTCAAACAAGTGAAAGGGCGGAAAGGGATAAAGATATTAGGCTAAAGGAAGGAAGATATATCAGAGTCGGTAGAGATTCAAGACTACCAAATCCAACTGAAGAGTTTGAACTTTTGAAGAAATTTGCAAACTTTTCTTTTAGTTCAAATCTTAATGATACCGCTACCATAGATGATTTAAGTTATGAATACATGAAGGAATATCTGCTTCAAACGGGAGCAAAAAAAGATGTTAGAGAGATGTCTAAGCTGGATATGGCAAAGAGTATGGGGCTTGTTAGTAAAAGTGAGTTTGGTGGTTATAGAGCTAAAAATTTTGCTGTGCTGATGTTTGCGGAAACACCAAATAAATTTATTCCTAATGCTCATGTTGAAATCATAAGAGAAATTGATGGAACAGATAAAATGGAATCAAAAAGATTTGATGGACCGGTTTGGATACAGGCAAAACAAGTCAGCAAGTATTTTGAAGATAATATTATGGCTTCATACACTATAAGAGTAGCGGATAAAATTGAGCATAAGATTATCTATAACTATCCTCTTACAGCTTTTGAGGAACTTGCTACTAATGCTATTTTGCATAAAGAATATGATACTCCTGAATATGTAGGAATTTATATTTATAAGGATAGAATTTCTTTTGTAAACCACAATAGACCACTCCCTCCTGTAACTATCGAAGCTCTTAATAAGGATAGAAGTTTTGATAGAAGGCAGTATCTTAATAAAGAACTTAAAGATATGTTCTTTTCTCTTAATCTAATAGAGTCTTACGGATCAGGAATAAGGCGTGCAAAAGATGCACTATTAGAAAATGGTTCTCCTGAGCTTATGTTTTATCCGGACAATGAAATGGATAACTATACCAATGCAGTTATGGAAGTGAATGAGGAATTTTTGAAAGACTCTGATAGTAGTAATGATAAAAAAACTATCACTAAAACTATCAACATAACTATCACCAAAACTATCACTAAAACTACCACGAAACAGGAAGCAATTATTGAAATAATTGCTCAAAACCCTTGTATAAGTACGAAAGAACTTGCGGAACAATTGAATATTACTATTCCAGGTGTACGATATCATTTAACAAAAATGAAGAAGGCTGGACTTATTCGATATGAAGGGTCAGCAAAGTTAGGTCAATGGATAATAGTGAAATAGTATATTTGAATACACATGATTAAAAGGTGATTAGAGTAAAATCTAACCACCTTTTTTATTTAAAAAATTAATAAGCTTGCCATATAATAGAGAATATTTTCTTCCTTTAAATTTATATATTGGTTTCTAATGTAACAAATAATTAATTTATAAGACCAAAAGCATTATATTTTATCTAAAAAACTATTTACAATGACAAAATATGTCATTCTGCTTTTGTATAGTATACCTATAGAAGTTGCTACAGTCTATTACATGAGAGAATAAGCTTTCATAGAGAAGAGGTGGCAAACGATAGGTTTAGGGTTTTGAGAACCCCAGTTATTTGTATAATACAGGAGGTTAATATGAGTCGTAACAATGAAAGTGTAGACCTTTCAGCAATTTTGGATGCTATTAAAGAGGCAAAAAACTCTTTAGAGGATATTATCTATGATATTCAAGATTCTGATACGTTAGAAGAAACTGTAAATGATGAAGTGTACTATTCTGGGCTAGACGTACCTTATGATGTATTAGAGGAAGAGTTTCAAGAGAAGGAAGAGGCTAAGAAAGTAGCAGTTAAGGTGTTACAAGATTCTGTATTTGAACCGATGATGTCCGAATTGAAACAATCCATTATCAATTATGTGGATCATGCTGTATGGTATCATGAAGATCGATTAGGTGACTGGATGAACAAAGTTTCTAAATATAGTATCTTGCAAGGTCTTGTGAATCGATCAAAGTCGGAACGTTATGATTTAGTAAATCGATGCGACTATTATGAAAGTTTCAATGAACGGGTAGAAGATGTGTTAAGTGAATTACGTAAAACGATTATGCTTGAATCGGATGGGCGTATTGTATTGGATTCATCTTTTAAAAACTGTGATATTACAGTCCATGCGGAGGAAAGTTTAGAAGCTTTGGATGCATTATATAAAGGAGAAGGTTGGATTCAAGAGTTTATGGCTACAGTGCGTAAAGAGAATGAGCTTTCAGACGCCGAAGTTGACAATATATTAGAATATGATACAGAATTTGATGATGACGATGAACAAATTCATATCTGGAAAATTTCACAAACGATGCTTGAATATGAATATGAAAGTTTACAACAGAACCTAGAGTTTACATCTATTATGGGATTTGACCCATTACAAGATATGGTGGATGAGTTAATTCGAGTACAACCTGCCACGGAATATGAAGAGAAGTTAAATTCCTTATTAAAAGAAAAATTTGCACTGGTGAATGAAAAAATCCAAGAGTTGCGCATGGATGTGTCTTGGTAATGATGATGGATAGGTATGTAGTACATATGCTCTAGGTAAGTTCTATGAAGAGTATGGTCTATATCTTTAGTAGAGCATATGGAGATGATTACCTATGTAACATCTAGTAGAAGTAATAGTCGTCTTGCTCTTGATAACTATCTTGAGCAAGACTTTGTTAGTAGAATAGAAGGAGAATTTAGTATGTGGGGAACATTAGAAACGATAGGATGCACAATTTTACGGACTTGGGGTGTGAAAGTGATTTCAGAACATGAACGATTAGAAGCTTATGCCAAAGGAGAGAACGAAGCAGAACGAATCTTTCAGCCTATCCATGAACAAATTCTTAGAGCATGCGATAAAGAAGACTTTCAAATTGAATTGAATCGCAAAGAGTTTGAACAAAAAGAATCTGTATTGAAAGATATACATATGGATTTGGGCATGAGCTCGATCACATCAGTAGGTGCTTTGTCTAAATTTTGTAAAACACCGGAGTATATGAACGTTAAATTTATTAGCAAAGAAGATGTGAAAGAGTACAAAGAGGCTAAAGAAGAAGGGTATTGTAATAAAATAGCACAATACGAAACAAAGATACAAGAAGCTATGGATCGATTGACTGAGTTGATTACAAAAAAAGTGATGGAAAAACATGAACAAGATGCCAAAATAGAGGAGTATAAAAAAGCTATACGGGACTATGTGGAAGAGTTGGAAAGGCAGGCAGTGCAGGATGTAGTGAGGGGGTTGTAGAGGGAAATTTGTCACTTTTATGTATAATATGTATGAGTAAATATAAAGTATAGTATGATATAATGAAAATAATAATGAAGTTTTAAAGTTTTATGAGAGAGCGAATCTATAATATAAGGGAGGAGAGAAAAACTAATATATGTTTATTAAGTTTTTTACAAAAAGGAATAGGGTTATAGTGTATGGATATTAATAAATTAGTTTTAAGTCAATATATCAAATCGCATCCTATAACTAGTGCGAAGATGTATATGAGAAGAAATTACTTTTTAACTTTACAGTATCTTGTTGCCTCAACTGAACAGCAAGATTTATGGTCGAATAAGGTTATGGAACTCTATAGGGAGCAATGGAATCAGTCTGATCAAACAGAACCGTATAAATCTGTGAGATTTATATCTAGAATGATTACAAGGAAATATAAGTTTAATCTACTATTAGATGCTCTTTTCATATCAGCATTTTCAGATAGAAAAATTGGAGAGGATTTAGTTAATACGTTTTTACTTATTTATGGAAAGAGATATTCTAAAAAAGTAAATATGATATTGTCAGTATTCTATAGTGGATATAAGGATTTCCTTATAACTAAGATAAAAGAGCTTGATAAAGTTCTTCCCATACTGTGCAAAAATCGAGATTTTTACAATCGTATAGCAAAAAAAGTTATCATTACAGCAAATATGAGTGCTGGAAAATCTACTCTTCTGAACGCATTAGTCGGAAAAAATATAAATAAAGTTCAGAACATGGCCTGTACAGCAAAAGTACATTATATTTACAATAAATCTAATGAAGATGATTTAATTTATGAGTGGGATCACGATCTAGAACTAAATGCAACCTATGAAATTTTAATGGATGATAACCATAGTAATGAATCTTCTGAAATTCATGTGGGAACTAGGTTTAGGTCTATAGTTGATGTCGATGAAAAAGTGTGCTTTATAGATACACCAGGTGTAAATTTTTCTATGGATGAGTCACATAAAGAGATTGCTAATACAGCAATACAAACAATGGAGTGTGATTTGCTGATATATTTGTTAAATGGTGAAAACTTATGTACAGAAGATGATTTAGAACATTTAGAGTTTGTACATAAGAACTATAAAGGACCTATTATATTTCTAGTTAACAAAATGGATACGTATAGGAAAGGTGATGACTCTATTTCAGATACTATAAAGAAAGTAACGAGCTTTTTATCTGAAATAGGCTATGTAGATCCTAAGGTTTATCCAATATCTGCATATGCGGCACAATTGGGAAAACAAGCAATTTTTGAAGGTATAGAAGATGAAGAAGAGCAAGATTTATTAAAAACTTTTCATAGAAAACTAAAAAAACCAGAATTTTCTTATTATACATATTATCCAGATGAGGTTGATGTATCAGAATATGAAAATAGAGAAGAGTATGAGCTGTTAAAAAATAGTGGAATCTTGCATTTAGAAAAAATGATCTATGGTTAATATAAAGGAGAATTATTATGCGTGAAGTTTATATCCAGTATAATCCTTACAAGGTAACGACAGAAGTATTAATTGATGGCCAACCGGTAAAGCAAAATAGCAAGTTGAGAATCTCCGAAGGTAAGAGACTACAAGAGTGGGTTGATGAATTACCTAATAGATTAGTAGATGAATGCTCAACTAAACAATTTAACTTAACATTTCACGGTACAACATTTGATTATGAAGATGTTGTGTGTATTGCTAATGAAGCAAAAAAACGGAACATTGATATACATTTGAATCATAAACCAGCAAAAGAAATTGCACAAAAAGAAGAACAGATTGCCAAGATATTTGAAAAAATTAAAACAGGACCAATCGACTCATTAAGAGAAAAGTCTGTTATTAATGCGTTTGAAAAGGCTTTCTCAAGTGATTTTGAGGTTAATGTAATTGCTACTATGAGCTCAGGTAAATCCACATTAGTTAATGCATTATTAGGTGAAGATTTAATGCCATCTAAAAATGCTGCTTGTACAGCAATCATTACAAAGATTAAAGATAATGATAATGATGAATTTACTGCTTCTGTATATAATAAGGAAGGCAAGTTAATAGAAGAGGTTCCTAAATTAACACGAGATGATATGGAGAAGTTTAATGCCGATACATCTGTTGGAACGATTGAAATAGAAGGCAATATACCATTTGTAGGGGCTGATGATATGGCATTAGTTCTTATTGACACACCTGGTACAAATAATTCACAAGATAGAGCTCATAAAGAAACAACGTATACATTATTGGACGAGTCTTCGAAAACGTTAATTTTGTATATTTTAAATGCAACACAATTACAAACGAACGATGATAAAACGTTACTTTCTGATGTAGCTAAAAGTATGAAAAGCGGAGGTAAACAATCTAGAGATCGGTTTATTTTTGTATTAAATAAAGCTGATGCATATGATATTAAGAAAGAGCCACTTGATCTTATATTAGAGGATGCTAAATTATACTTAGAAAATCAAGGTATTGAAAATCCAGCTATTTATCCAATTTCTGCAAAAACAGCATTAGATATAAGAACTATATTAGGAAAGTCTGATGATGAGGAAGACTTAGAGACTGTAAATAGTTTAATGAAAAAGTATACTGTGTTTAATAAAGATAACCAACGCAGTTTTGAACTTCGTGCACCGCTTCCTAAATCAGTTAAAGATAATATTCAAGAAAGACTTGATTCTGCAATAAAAAATGAAGATATTCCTATGCAATCTCTTATTCATTGCGGTATGATTTCTTTGGAAGAAGCTATTCGATTATATGTTTTAAAATATGCAAAAACTGCAAAAATAAAAAATGTAGTTGACTCTTTCCGTGGAAAACTTGAAAGCCAACAAGCTATGGATAATTTAGCTAAAGAAATTCAGGAGAATAAGTCTGAACGGGAAGAAATTAAAAAACAGATTAATTCGGTAAAAGAGAAGCTAAATGATGGTAAGAAAGCTAATGAGTTTAAGTCGACAATCAGCACTTTAAATGAGAAAACAATTACAGCGGTAGTAGAAGACGCAGAGCATATTTTAAGTGAGGCTGCGGGTCAAGTAAGAAGTTATATCGATCAATATAGAGGTCAAAATCGAGTAGGAAAAAGAGACGCAGCGAAAAAAGCAAGAGAACTTAAAAAGAGTGTTGAAGATATTCAAGTTAAAGTAAAGGTCGCATTAGATAACTTAATTTCTAATCAATTTCAAGGTGAATTAGAATATGTTTTTGTAGAATATCAAAATAGACTTAAAGGTCTCGTTGAAGGTGTTGGGGACTACAAATTAGATTTAAATCTTACAACTATTATGAAGGATCAATTAGAAGTTGATTTAGACCAAGTTTTAGATAATTCGACTAGAGTGGTTCGTGAAGTTGTTGAAGAAAGATGGGTAGCAAACACTAATAAGAAATGGTATAAACCATGGACATGGTTTGATGATGCTGGATACTATGAAGATGTTTATGATAATGTTGAATATGTAGATTTAGGTCAATTTGCTGATACATATTTAGAACCATTTGAAACTTCATTGTATAAAAATGTTGAGGATACTATTACATATGCTAAAGATGAAAGTGAAAAACTAAGAGTTAACTGTCTGAAAAAATTTGAAGACCTAGATAAGGTGTTGGAACGAAAATTGGAAGAGTTAGAAAGTTACACAAAAGATGATGAATCTTTAAAAGTTAAAATTCAGGAAGCAGAATCTCGTCTTGAATGGATTAAAGGGATATTAAAAGAAGTTGATGCGATTCTAGAAATTTAGGAAAAATATGGAAATTTCAAATAAATTTAAAGATGCGGTAAGAGAAAAAGATATAGTAAAGATTCGGGTTATGTTAAAAAATGGTTTACTTATAGATACTACTTTTCATGTATTTGAAAGTATGAAGTTATATGCCGAATCCCAAAATGTGAATTTCTGGGCAGTACCTCAACAACCAGTAAATAAAAAAATAGAATCTTCATGGTCTAAATCTCTTTTGGATGAAGAATTAGCAATTTTAATTCGAGACTTTACAGAAGAACGATTGGAATATGTAAAGTTACTTATTAGACACTTATATGCGGCAGAACAAATAGCGGAAACTAAATATATATCCAATAGTCCATATAAATCTATAAATCAAAAGTATGACCCAGTAAAGAGGGGGAAAAAAGATAATCGTCCACATTATAACGTGCTCGAGAGAAAAGCTAAATCTATTCAACGAATTATTAATGAATCTACAAGAGTAAAGGCGTGGAAAAAAGAAGATATTAGGAATATTTTAAAATATGCTAATGAAATAGAGGCTGCATGTGTTGAGATTTTAAAGGAGGAATAATTATGGCAATTTCAGAAGAAGTAATAAAAGCCGTTCAAGAAGGCGATCGAACAAAGGTAAAAGTTATGTTGAAGAATAGACTATTAATTGATTTAGGCGGCAATGTATTTCAAGAGCATTTGGAATATGTGAAACGTAACATGCCTAGTTTAATTGTGGAACATGATGGAGAAGTATTAAAGAAATCTGAAGAGTGGACTGATGATTATGCTAATATTCAGCTTGCAAAATTAATTACCAATTTTTCATTGGAACGAATTGATCTATTAGTAAGAATGTTACCGATATTAGATGCAAAAAAAGCTCAGACTCAATCTTCAAATAGTATCAATAATGGAAAGAAGTCAACTCGAACTGTGGTACGAAGACCATCTACAAAAAGAGATGCAGGATTAGCGATGTGTGTACTAGGTACTATTGCGGCAGCTACTGGAATAGCATTAAAAACATCTATTGCAGTACCATTAGTAGGAGGTGCAGCTGTAGTGGCAGGTGTTGCAATGTGCTTATCTGATGATGAGGAAAAATAATTAAGGTATTTCATTTAGATGTTTGAATGCTACCGTTTGATAGGGAGAGTAGTGTATGAGTAGTGAATTAATGCATAGCGTAGAAACATCAGTTGCACCAAATAAAGAGGCTCTCAGAGAAGGCTATAATAGAGCTCTAACTATGGTTGATGATATTGTTTTAAAGAATTATATGAATGATTTATCTAAGTTAGAAGTAGTTCCTCTTAATGAAGACTTGGTAAAGCGTAATTTATACGATAATGTTAGGCTTTTTAAAATTACAAAGATGGTATATGAAAAAGATGAGTTTTCATCGTATAAGTTTGCTAGTGTTTTTAATACATTAACATCTTCAGACGCCTCAATCTTTATTATTATTGATAGTAATGGGGAAAATACCGATTTTTATATGGGGATACGTGCTATTGATTCTAATAAATCACCAAGTAGTTTGTGTGAAACTCTTAAACAAGCGATGGTCGGGCAATTTCCTGGTATTCATACTGAGTTTTGTGATTTAGATGATACGAAAAGGATGCTAGAAAACTTAAAAGTTAATAGTATTTCTGCTGTATCTACAGTTGCAAATAACCGTGATGAAGGCTTGAATACTAACCAAAATTTTGTACAAGGTTTAGAAAAGTTAATGTACTCTATGCAAGGTCATACCTATACAGGGGTTATTTTGGCAAAGGGCACTGATCAAAAGCAAATTCGAGAACTTAGAAAATCATATGAATGCTTATACACTCAATTGTCACCTTTTGCTAGCATGCAAATTAATTATGGAGAAAACTCTGTTAAAGGAATAAATGAAAGTCGTAGTATAGGGAAAAATACAACTAAATCTGATACTAAAAGTAATTCCAAATCATATAATTATAGTGAGTCCAAAAGTATTTCAGAAGAGAATAAAACATCCAAAATTCTAAAAGCAACGGGAGCGGCCATTGGTATTGTTGGAGGGTTATTAGCACCTATGACAGGTGGAGCTAGTTTAGGTCTGATAGGTGCAGTCGGTGCAGTTTCAGGTAGTTTAACAATAGCAGGAGGGGCGTTATCTAAGACAACAGATAATGGAACTTCTAGCACAAGCTCAAATTCAGAAAGCTATAGTGAATCTATATCAGAAGGAACCTCTGATACTAAAACTGTAGGGTCTAACTTGTCATTAGGTTTATCGTCAGCTATGACATTAACTGCGCATGATAAAACTGTTGAAGGAATATTAGAGCGTATAGATAAGCAGTTGGAACGTATGGATGAGTTCGAAAGTTTAGGGATGTATGAATGTGCAGCGTATTTTATATCTGAAGAAGAATATGTGGCAGAAATGGCAGCGACAACATACAAATCGATTATGCGAGGTGAAAACTCCGGTATAGAAGTTTCAACAACTAATACATGGAATATTTCTAACCAGGAATATGAAACGAAACAAATAGAATCCTATGTTAAGAATTTCATTCATCCAGTTTTTATTTACCCTAATGAATATAATAATATAGAAGTAACCCCATGTGCGTTAGTGAGTGGTAATGAACTTGCTATACATATGGGGCTACCAAGAAAGTCTGTTCGTGGACTACCAGTTGTAGAGCATGCAGATTTTGCTAAAGAAATAGTTACTTATGAGAGACGAGATGAAGACTCAGGAATAGTGTTAGGAAAAATATATTCTATGGGGCAAGAAACTACTAGTAAGGTAAGGATTGATGTTCCGAGTCTTGCAATGCATACTTTTGTGACGGGATCTACTGGTTCTGGTAAAAGCAATACGATGTATGGTTTGATAAAACAAGCACAAATGAATGGAGCTACATTCATGGTTATAGAGCCAGCTAAGGGTGAATACAAGCATATATTTGGAAATCAAGATAATGTTTATGTATTTGGTACTAATCCAGCATTTAGTGAGTTGTTAAAAATTAATCCTTTTAAATTTCCTGATAATATTCATGTTTTAGAGCATATAGATCGTTTAATTGAAATATTTAATGTATGCTGGCCTATGTATGCGGCTATGCCAGCTGTGTTAAAGGATGCTGTTTTAAAATCTTACGAAGACTGTGGTTGGAATCTTGAGACGTCTAAAAATAAATATAATATTACTATGTATCCTACTTTCAAGGAATTAGAGGATGCCTTAATTCATGTTATAAATGAATCGGCATATTCTGGCGAAATGAAAAGTAATTATATTGGTTCTTTAGTGACACGTGTCAAGTCATTAACAAACGGATTAAATGGACAAATATTTACTGATCAAAATATTCCTTCTGAAATACTATATGATGAAAATGTCATTATTGATTTAAGTCGAGTAGGTTCAATGGAAACCAAATCCCTAATTATTGGATTATTGATTATGGGACTTAGTGAATATAGAATTTCTACATCTGATTCTATGAATATTCCTTTTAAACATATGACTGTATTAGAAGAAGCTCATAATATTTTGAAGAGAACATCTACGGAACAAAATAGCGAAAGTCCTAGCTTAATGGGTAAGTCTGTTGAAATGATTAGTAATGCTATTGCTGAAATGAGGACTTATGGGGAAGGATTTGTTATAGTTGATCAATCTCCTAGTGCGGTAGATATAACTGCTATACGTAATACTAATACAAAAATCATTATGAGACTACCTGATGAAAATGATAGAAGATTTGTAGGGAAAGCAGCGGGATTAGATGATGATCAAATAGATGAAATTGCTAAGCTACCTAGAGGAGTTGCAGCGGTTTATCAAAATGATTGGATAGAACCTGTACTGTGTAAAATAAGTAAATATACTGGTAAAAATAAAAAGTACCAATATAAAGAAGTAAAAAAACTAAATACATCTACTAATTATGTAAAAAAAGGGATTATAGAACTATTACTCTGCGATCAAGTCAAATTAGCCGCAAACGTAGATATTGATAAGCTCATGATCGAGGTAAATAATGCTGAATTACGTAATAAAGATAAAATTTGGATAGTAAGTTTCCTAAAAAATTATAAAGATAATAATTCATGTAATAATACGAAGTATACTCAGAATATATCTTTAAAGCAAAAGTTATATAATTTGTTGGAAGCAGATAAATGGTTTCTTAAAGCTTTAAATTCATCAGTAGATATTACATCCCTACATTATACTTTAATAAATGAAATTAATGAAAGAGTGTATAATCTATCAGATGAATATATCATTGCATTAGTAGAGAGTTTCTTTATTCTTGAAGTTGAATCAAAGAATATTAATAATGATCGATATGTTGAGTGGAGAAACTATTTAATTGAGAAAGGAAAAAGTTAAGATGAAATTTTCAGAGACAAAAGAGATGTTTATGCCTAAAGGGCCTGATATTCTAGAAAAAAGAGATGATAAAGAGATTAAATTGCCTGATTATAAAGACTGGCCTAACGGGATTCCAGATAACAAAGAGCTGGAGGATATTATTGTATATGACGAGGTGCCTCTGCCTCTTGCTAAATTGCTTGAAACAACAGATGTAGTCAATATAGATAAACGCGAGTACGGCAGACTTGAATCAAACACAGTTTATGATATTGATGGAGATATTTGTGAGACTGATGACAATGGTGTAGTATATAAAAAAAATGATGAGGTACTCCCTAATATAACGTTTGAAAGAAATGGATACACATATTCTACCGATAAAAATGGTCGTCAAATTTCTTGGGAAGGAGAAGCTAAATATACTCCTGACAATGAAAGAGATAATAGAGCACAATATGAAGCTGGTGGTATTGATAGACATGAAGATGATGATGGTGGTCATCTAGTAGCTAGAGTTCTAGGTGGTTCTGAAGGAAATGAAAATATAGTGCCTATGAGAGATACAATTAATCGAGGAGACTATAAACGTTCAGAGAATGAAATTGCTGAAGCTAAAAAATCTGGTAAAGAAGTATACGATTCTGGTAAGGTTATTTATGAAGACGATTCTACGAGACCAAGTAAAATTGAAAGAACTTATACTATTGATGGGAAAAAAACAGAGCTAATAGTTGATAATGTAGAAGGGTCACAGGAATTATTGGATGTTATTAGTGATGATATTTCTATAGAGGATCATGAATATTTAAAATCTGAAATTCATCTAATGGAAGAAGACGGAGATAGTGTTTCTGTTACATCAATAAAAAAAGAATATGATAATGATAGTAATGTGACCACTGTAACTGTAGGAATAAGAAATGAATCAACAGGTGAAAAAAGTTATGTTGTTATTGCTGTTAACGAAAATTAAATAAGTAAGAGGGAAAATGATGGAAAATACAATTATAAATGAATTAAAAAAAATCAGTTTAAGTGGAATTCATTCAGTTTATCTCCTTGGGATTGTTACACAAACAAGAAGTGAAATTATTTTTTATGCAGAGCATAATGGTATTATGAAGCAAGGTAACACGTTAGTTGAAGAAGGGGTAATTCCTTTACTACTTGTAGATGAATTATATAAAAATGTTACTGCTGCAATTCGTAGTAATGAAAACTTTGATAGTAGTGTAACGAATGTTGTTGTTGTTAATAAAAATATAATAAAATTTACCTATAAAGATATAAAAGAATCAGCGGTGTCTATAAAAAAAGAATGGAAGAAAACTTTAGGTTTATAAAACTACCTATATAGCAATAATAGTAATTTTCCTATACAATAGTAGATATATTATTACTATGTAGATAGGAGACACTATGCATATTTTATTAACAAATGACGATGGCTTATGGGCCCCAGGTATACAAGGGTTAGCACAGGAATTAGCAAAGTACCATCGGGTAACAATGGTGGCACCTAAGGTGGAGCAAAGTGCTAAATCTAGTGCGTTAACGGTACAGGTACCGATTCGAGCAAAAGAGATGAGTGAAGAGGGAGAGAATCCTAGAATGCTCTTTGTAGAAGGCACACCAGTGGACTGTGTGAAATTCTCCTTGTCCTATTTATTGGAACAAGATCGTCCTGACTTAGTGGTATCTGGTATTAATCACGGATTTAATTTGGGTTCTGATGCGGTGTATTCAGGCACTGTTGGTGCGGCATTAGAAGGATTGATGTACGGCATTCCATCTTTGGCGCTATCCCTAGAAAAATATAGCGTTAAACGGATGGAGGAAATACTGCCTTTCATTACTGATTTTATCAAAGTCATGTACGAAGAGGGACAATACCAAGGGCTATTAAATGTTAACTTCCTGAAAGAAGGCCCTGTAGGTTGGGAACAAGTGAAAGTATTCCACCAAGGCTTTCAAGAGTATACTAACGTCATCGATGTACGGAAAGATGCCAAGGGCAGAGAATACTATTGGATTGTAGGCGACCAAGGATTCCATAAGGAAGATAAACCAACCGATGTGGGACATATCAAAGAAGGATATATATCTGTGGTGCCTTTGACGTGGAAGCAAGAAGATACGGCTCAAATTTCTGTGGTGGAACAGTTAATTGCAAATAAATAGCGTGCAGTCATTAAAGCTTTACACCCCCGTGGAGGGAGTATTAACTTTTGGATATATTTATTATAGTATAGTTATAAATCTTTGATGTATCTAATAATATACAAACGATCTATCTATCATGATATATGATACGATAGGTCGTTTCTTTTTATTGTAAACTCCTAGTAATTATATTGGAGTTGACAATAAAAAGCGATAGTGTTTTAATACTACTTGAAAGACATTTTTTATCATCTTATGTTGTGGCTCAAGGGAGGGTCCTATCATGCAAGAAGAATCAAATGTAACAGGTACGATGAGTGCAAGACAAATTACGATGACCGCATTATTTGTGGCTTTGGTAGCGGTAGGAGCGTTTATTAAAATTCCGATTCCGTATTTGCCATTTACGTTGCAGTTATTGTTTACTACACTGGCAGGATTAATTTTAGGTAGTCGACTGGGCGGAATGAGTGTTGTCATGTATTTAATTCTTGGGCTGGCAGGAGTTCCAATTTTTACAGAAGGTGGCGGACTTATGTATGTTGTAAAACCTACATTTGGATATCTTCTAGGATTTGCTATTGGGGCTTTTGTAGCTGGTCGCATGGTAGAAACCTCAGTGACATTAACATTTAAACGATTACTAGCAGCATCCTTTGTAAACCTAGCAATCGTTTATGGAGTGGGGATGATCTACTTATATGAAATCAAAGATTTGTATTTAGCAAAACCAATTGGACTAGATGTATTATTTATCTACTGTTTTGCATTACCAGTGATACCAGATATTTTCCTCTGTATATTGGCCGCAGTGATTGCAAAACGATTACTTCCGATTTTAAAACGATAGTATACATAACAGATGTGACATAAGGTGCATATACAGGTTGGTATGCACCTTGTGTTAATATTTGTGAAAGTCACCGCAGGTGATGAACAACGTAGGAAAGGACAAAATGATGACAACAACTCAAAGCCCAAAAGGTTTATATATATTAGGAACAGGAACAGACGTAGGTAAAACATATATCACTGCTTTATGGCTTAAAAAACTTCATGAAGCTGGCCATGATGTGGCATATTATAAAGCAGCGGTTAGCGGCGCTCCTAGTATTTCTGAAAGCGATGCGGGATATGTGAAACAAGTGGCGGGACTTTCACAGGAGGATAAAACGTTACTGTCCTATGTATTTGATGAGGCTGTATCTCCCCATTTAGCGGCTCGTCATGAAGGAAAAGTGATTGACAGAAGTGTGGTGAACCAAAATTTCTGCAACGTCGCTAGGTCACATGCCTATACAACTGTAGAAGGTAGTGGTGGCATTATTTGTCCTCTATATGTAACAGATACAGAGCTATATATGCTAGAAGATGTAGTAAAAGATTTAGGCTTGCCAACCATTGTGGTAGCTACGGCAGCACTTGGTACGATTAACAGCACAGTGTTGACAATCTATTATTTGCAATCAAAAGGTATTGCTGTCAAAGGAATTATTGTGAATCAATATACAGGAAATCCAATGGAAGAAGATAACTGTGTGATGATGGAACGATTGACAGGCATTCCTGTGTTAGATCGAATAAGACCAGGTGAAACATCCTTGCATATGGATGTGGACACTATGTTAAATTGTTACGAGGATGTTGTGAATCCCCATGCATAATTAGATAATTATAAGAGAGGTATAGGTATACACATGAAAGATTGGGCAAAAAAGGATTTAGAGTTAATTTGGCATCCATGTTCTCAAATGAAAGATTATGAAACATTGCCACCCATTGTAATTGACCATGCAAAAGGTTGCTATTTATATGATGTAGATGGAAAAGAATACATAGATATTATCAGTTCTTGGTGGTGCAATTTATTGGGCCATTGCCATCCAAAGGTCAATGAGGCTATTAAAAGCCAATTAGATACATTAGAACATGTTATCTTCGCTAACTTTAGTCATCGTTCGGCTATCACTTTGGCTGAACGATTGAAAGAAGTAGTGCCAGAAGGGTTAACAAGGTTTCACTTTAGTGATAATGGGTCTGGTGCTGTAGAATGTGCTTTGAAAATGGCGTTCCAATATCACTATCAAACAGGTCATCCAGAACGTCAGAAATTTTTATGCCTCAGTGAGAGCTACCATGGTGAAACCATTGGTGCTTTATCGGTAGGCAGTATGGATTTATTTGCAGAAATTTATAAACCTATGCTGATGGATCAAACTGTTCACACTCAAGGACCAGACTGTTATCGTTGTGCTTATAATAAAACTCGTGAAACTTGTTCCTGTGAATGTTTTGAACATATGGAACAAGATTTCGCAGAGCATGGTTCCACATTAGCAGCTGTTATCGTCGAACCATTGATTCAAGGTTGTGCAGGTATGAAAATGTATCCGCCAGAATACCTACGTAAACTACGTGAGTTGTGCGACCGTTATGGAGTGTTACTGATTGCTGATGAAATTGCTACAGGATTTGGTCGTACAGGCAAGTTATTTGCCTTTGACCATGCAGGAGTATCTCCAGATATTATGACTGTCTCTAAAGCATTGACTGGTGGCTACATGCCGATGTCCATTACAGTAGTAGCTGAAAAAATTTATCAGGCGTTCTACGATGACTATCATACGATGAAAGCCTTCATGCATAGTCATACCTATAGTGGTAATCCATTAGGTTGTGCGGCTGCATTAGCGGTGTTAGATACATTGCGAGATGAGCATATTTTAGAAAAAGCAGAAGAGACGGGCAACTATTTACATGAGGCCTTAGTGAAAGCATTAGGTAATCACCCAAATGTAGGTGAAATCCGCCGTATGGGACTAATCAATGCTATCGAACTTGTAAAAGATAAGGATACAAAAGAGGGCTTTGAGGGCTCCTTGCGCATGGGCTATCAGATTTATAAAAAAGCATTGGATAGAGGTCTATTATTACGTCCATTAGGAAATGTTATCTATTTCAATCCACCTTTAACCATTGATAAGAATACTATAGATATTGCT
The DNA here is from genome assembly GCA_963518505.1 of uncultured Veillonella sp. Taxonomy (GTDB): domain Bacteria; phylum Bacillota; class Negativicutes; order Veillonellales; family Veillonellaceae; genus F0422. The sequence goes on from CAUQIT010000005.1 coordinate 17,159, forward strand.
ATCGAACGAACAGTGCAAGCCATGGCAGATGTATTAGGATAAGCTTAAAGTATTAAATATAACTCGTTAAACTATTGTCTTTGTGCTATAATTTAGATAGAAAAAGGAGTGTGAATCCTATGTCTATCAAGCCTTTTGAAGAACTTACGATACAAGATAATTTTATCTTTCAGAAAGTGATGCGTAATAAACGCATTTGCAAGCAAACGATAGAAAGACTTTTAGATATTGATATTAAGGATATTGAATATCTGGAAGAAGAGAAGACTATTGATGTTCGCTTAGATAGTAAGAGTGTGCGACTAGATGTATTTGTCAATGATGATAAAGGAACTATCTTTAACATTGAAATGCAGACTAGTAAAAATATGAAGGAGCTTGTCAAAAGAGCGCGATATTATCAAAGTGCCATAGATATTGATAGTTTAGAAAAGGGCCAACATTATTCAGAACTAAACGATGCATACGTTATTTTTATATGTACATTTGAGGTATATCCAGATAAGCTTCATAAGTATGACTTTAAAAATGTATGCTTGCAGAATACGAATAGACCGTTGAATGATGGGACTCATAAGATTTTTTTGAGTACTAAGGGTGAATTGGATGATGTATCTAAGGAGCTAAAATATTTTTTAGATTATATAGATGGAAAAGAACCTGAAGATAGTCTGATGTGTGAGATTGATAGTGAAGTTCATACAATAAAACAATGTGATGAATGGAGGCGAGACTATATGACTTTGGCATTTGAAATGGAGAATAAATTAAAAGAAGGAATTGAAATAGGTAGAGAAGAAGGTAGAGAAGAAGGTAGAGAAGAAGGTAGAGAAGAAGGCCGAACTGAAGGTAAGGTAGAAGCTGTTATTGGAATGCTTAAGGAGAAGCTGTCCGTAGAGATGATATCTCGTATTACAAAATTAACAGTAGAACAAATTACTGAAATTGGCAAAATGAATGCATTGTTATAGAAGTGCTATAGATAATGAATTAGAATGATAAAAAGGCTGTAAGCAAACGGTTTGAATGCTTACAGCCTTTTCTATATTTTGATTATGTTGATAAAAATCATTGGTTACTATTAGATTACAAAGGGATATTCTGACTTGGAGTTAAGATACACTGAACTAGTTATTTTCCGTATACCCCTCAGGTGCTTTCGGTTCTACTACGATATCATTATGGGTATTAAAAATAACATATCCCAAAGGAGATCCAGGTGGCTTTTTAATGTGTTTCACTAAGGTGTAGTCCACGGTTACTTTAGACGTATCTTTTCCTTTGCTAAAGTACGCAGCGATTTGCGCAGCGGCTTCAATCATTTTAATATCTGGCTCTATATCTGAACGTAAGATAACATGAGATCCTTGAATATGCTGTGTATGTAACCATAGGTCATTAGGTTTAGCCCAGCGGTTGGTGAGGTACTCATTTTGCTGGTTGTTTTGCCCTACATATACGTCACCATTAGGAATGGTAAAATGCAAGAAATTGTCTTTTTTAATCTTGAAAGGAATCGGCTTTTTAGATTGACGCAAGATGCCTGCACTTTCACATTCACTGCGAATTTCTTGAACAGATTGTTTGGTCGTGGCCAAAGATAAACTGTATTGAATGGATTCCAAATAAGAAAGGCGCATGGAGCTTTGTTCTAGTTGGTATTGACCATTTTTCGTGCGATTTTTCATCTTACGATACAGTTTATAATAGGCCTGCGCATTTTCTGTAATGGATAATGGGGGATCCAATGGGATTGTAATATCTTCAGCCGAGTCAGATAATACATTTTGTACTGTCACTTCCGATTCATAGTGGTGAGGCAAGTAGCTATAAATCATGAGCAAATCCCCATAGGATTTATACATATCAGCTTTGGATGTGTCATCTAGTTCAGCTTGAATTTTTTCGTGACGACCTTCTTCTTTTTTGATAGCGGCGGCGATAATTTTTTCTAACTCTTTTCCGGCAGTATGAATAGCGCCTAGCTTTGCCACATCCTGTGAAAGGGCCTCAGAAATTGTTGGATACTGGATAGTATCAATAATGGTGTGGGGAGAACTTTCACAGAGTGGAATAGGCGTTAATAAGCGTTTACCAGTAGCCGTGGTGTATTGTAATAATCCTTGTACCCTAAGAAGTTGAGATTGCAAATTAGTAAGTCCTTCGGCGATGCTGTTGATGAGCTCTGCTGTCATCGGTGTCGTAGGAGTTAGACCCATACGATAACATAGATCATCTAATAGGACCGGACCAAAGCCATTGAAGATATGACGAATGGTATTGCCTACTGTATCTTGTGAAAAGGATTGTAGTAACTGCGTTATTTCATGACTAGAGAATTGCATGAGGTCAACACGAGATGTATTAGGAGGTAGCTCGTAAGGTAATTTAGGAACTACTGACCGAACACGGTTCATAAGCGGTGTGACATGAACAAGGGATTCTAAAATGGTGCCATCTTGCACGAATATACAGTTGGAATATTTGCCCATTAGTTCTACATAGATTTCATTTACAACGATGGAACCATCTAAGCCTAATTTGTCGGCGGTGATGCGGATGATACGGTCTCCGTGAAGTTGCTCGATATTGGTAATGCGAGCTCCTTCAATGTGTTTCCGTAAATACATAATAAGAGATGTGGGCTCCTTGGGAGCATCTACAATCTTGTCTGTTACATAGATAGACGGAGCACTGCCTACAGTAATCACCAAATAGGGGCTTGTAGTAGGAGTATTAATTTTTAAAAGTATACTTGTTTTATCGATCTGCTGAATACGTTGAATCTGACCGTTTCCGACTTGCTCGTTCAGTTCTCGTATCAATACAGACAATGTTAAACCATCTAAATTCATGGGGATCCTTTCGTTATAGGTGTATTGTATTGCTATACCTGAAAGTGTAACATATCAGTGAAATCATACTTCGATACTATACAAAAGACATAGCTATTTATTTATAAGATTACAAAAATGATTGACATTACATGGTATCTTACTAAGGATACAATGCGTATGTACTATTTATTAGGAAAGGGATAAATTTTAAAAACCATCCCTATACTAGTATACACTAATCTAGTACTAGTAGATATAGGTAGGTTTTGAATTAAAGGTATGACACCCAAAATATAGCTGAATAGAGACATGGTTAAATTTGATGTTTCATTGAGATAAATCTATAAGAGAAGGATAATGCATATCTGGATTAGCAGTGAATTAAAATTTCTAACTATATTAACCTTATGGTAGATATAGATTAGAGCAAATAAAACGTTTTATTTTTAGTCTTACCGTGCTATACTGAAAGGTAAGAAATAGAACGGAAACGCGAGGTAAATCCATGAACAGTATGACAGGCTTTGGTCGCGGCATAGTGACTACAGAAACAGGAAGTTTCCAAGTAGAGATTAAAACGGTAAACACAAGATATTGTGATATTACAATTAAAAGTCCTAAACAATTTAATATCTTTGAAGACAAAGTACGACGGTTAATTCAATCTGCTTTTCAACGTGGTAAGGTAGAGGTGTCTATTTTATACAAAGAGTCCGGCGAGCAAGAGAAAGAATTATTTATGAACCGTGCCTTATGTGGACAGATTAAACATTTTCTGGTAGAAGAGGGATTCTATGCAGATGTGAAAGAGGTTCCTCTATCGGCGATTATGTCCATTTCTTCGGATTGGATCTCTGTAGAAGAACCACCTACTGATGAAGAGGCGATAGGACGATCTTTAGAAGAGGCAACAAAGTTGGCCATTGACGGTGTTCTTGCAATGCGTGCCAAAGAAGGCATAGCGATGAAAGAGGATATTACGAAACGCTTACAAGGGATTGAAACATTATTCGCTTATATGGAAAGTCGAAGAGATGTAGCCTTAGCGCACCATGAAGAGCGATTATTGCAAAGAATCCAAACTATGCTAGATAAAGTGGGCGTAGATTTTCAAGAAGAACGGTTTATGCAAGAAGTGGCTATACTTTCAGATAAGGTAGATATTTCAGAAGAGATTGCCCGATTTGCCTCACATGTGGTACAATTAAAGGAAATCCTTGAGGAAGAAGGGCCTATTGGACGCAAGTTAGATTTCTTGTTACAAGAAATGAACCGTGAGGTCAATACCATGGGATCTAAGGGGAATGAAATTACAATTGTAGATACAGTTGTACAATTGAAAGTAGAGTTAGAAAAAGTAAGAGAGCAAATTCAGAATATAGAATAATGTGTAAGTAGTATTGGAGTTATCATGTCTGATAAAGGAATATTAATCGTCATTTCAGGACCATCTGGGGCAGGAAAAGGCACGATTTGTGCAGAACTCCGCAAACAAATGCCAAACTTGGTCTATTCTGTATCAATGACCACACGTCAACCACGAGTGGGTGAAGAAGAGGGTATTAGCTATTTCTTCCGAGATGTAGAGACGTTTGAAAAGTTAATCAAAGAAGATGCATTCTTAGAATATGCAAAAGTGTACGATAATTACTATGGTACACCGAAAGAGCACGTCATGAACTTATTAGAAGAAGGCAAGAGTGTGATTTTGGAGATTGATATTCAAGGTGCTATGAAGGTAAAAGAATCCTACAGCGATGCTGTCTTTATCTACGTTGTGCCGCCATCCTTAGATGTTTTAACATCTCGTCTGCATGGTCGTGGTACGGATGATAAAGAAGTGATTCATAAACGTTTATCTTTAGCTTGTTCAGAATTAGCATTAGCACATCGTTACGACTACATAGTGGTGAATGACGATTTGGAAGATGCCATTGAACGAACAGCATCTATCTTGCGAGCTGAAACATGTAAGATTAGTCGCAACAAAGAAAAGATTCAATACATTTATAAACGTTACAGCAATGAACAAGGACAGCAATAATATAGTAAGTAGACAAAGGAGACTTTCATTATGATGGTAGAACCGCATTTAAAAGATTTAGAAAAACAAGTGGATAGTAAATACACGTTGGTAACACTAGCAGCTAAGCGTGCTCGTGAATTGACAGATGGAGATCCATCCCTTGTAGGTGAAGTAGGAACAGAAAATCCAGTGTCTATTGCTTTGTATGAAATCGCTGCAGAGCAAGTAGGGTTTGAACGCACAAAAGATGGCGTAAAATAATTTGATATCACAATACTAGATACCTAATGAATAGAGGAATCAAAACTGTATTCATTAGGTATTTTTTTTACGTATACTAGATTCCTAAAAACTATAATAAAAGACACTGTAAAGGTAGAAAATATAAGGGAAGTAGGGTATAATTAAACTGTTCATGTAAATATGTATTGGAGGTTTATATGGCTAAAGATTGTTCATTTGACGTTGTATCCGAAGTGGATATGCAAGAAGTAGATAATGCAGTAAATCAAGCGAAAAAAGAAATCAGCACACGCTATGATTTCCGTAATAGTAAAGCAGATATAGAACATGATGGTGATACCATTAAAATTCATTGCGATGATGAATACAAATTAGGTGCCATCATCGATGTCCTAAAAGGGAAAATGGTAAAACGTAATGTAGCCATTAAAAACTTAGAATATGGTAAAATTGAGCCTGCATCTGGTGGAACAGTTCGACAAATTGTGACGATTAAGAATGGTATCTCTAAAGAGGTAGCTAAGGATGTAGTTAAATTAATTAAGAATATGAAATTAAAAGTGACGGCTCAAATTATGGAAGACCAAGTACGTGTAGTAGGTAAAGATAAAGATCAATTGCAAGCAGTGATTACGATGCTTCGTGAGCAAGATTTACCTGTAGAATTACAATTTGTGAATTTCCGTTCTTAATCAAATAGAGGAGCATCACCCAATAGATGCTCCTATTTTATCATGTGAGGGACTATGAACGTAGAAGATATGCGTGGTGGCTACACCACTGGTTCCTGTGCAACAGCAGGGGTGAAAGCTGGACTCTTAGCCCTAATCGAAGAAGAAATAGTTGACCAAGTTTCTATACGAAATCCCCAAGATGCTTTCATTACTGTGCCTATTGCGAAGGTAGAAGTAATATCGCCTACTGAGGCTATGGTAACCGTTGTGAAAGATGGTGGTGATGATCCAGATGTAACACATGGTACAGATATTGTGACCACGGTAACATTAAATCAATCAGGAGCCATTACGTATGAAGCTGGATTTGGAGTGGGTATAGTGACTAAGCCGGGCCTAGCCTTACCTGTAGGAGAACCTGCTATCAATCCGGGGCCTAGAACGATGATTTCCTATGTTTTCGAGGAGCTCGTACCAAAGGGCATGGGCATTCATGTGAAAGTATCCGTACCAGCGGGGGAGACCTTAGCTAGAAAGACCTTAAATGGTACTCTTGGTATAGAAGGTGGTATTTCCATCATTGGCACCACAGGTATTGTAAAGCCCATGAGTGAAGAAGGGTTCAAAAACTCCCTAGTACCGCAATTGCGTGTCATGAAAGAAGCAGGCTATACAACAGCTATCTTAGTGCCGGGGCGTATTGGTCAAGAAATCGCAAAAGAACAACTAGGGATTTCTATCAATCAAATGGCAGAAACAAGTAATTTTATTGGCTTCATGTTAGAACAATGTGTCAAAATTGGATTTAAAAATATCCTTATCATAGGTCACATTGGTAAAATTATCAAATTGGCCAGCGGCAGCTTTCATACCCATAATCGTATGAGTGATGGACGTATGGAAACGATTGTGGCTTATGCAGCCTTAGAAGGGGCATCCCAAGAAGTGTGTGAAGAATTGATGGACTGTCGCACAACAGAGGCTGCCATGCCAATTATTGAACGGGAGCATTTAGAGGGTATTTATCAGCGCGTAGCGGATCGGGCGTCCTTGCGCTCTATGCGTTATATTGCGCAAGATGCAAAGGTTGGTATTATCATATCTACCCTAGATGGCACTATATTGGCCGGCGATGAGGTAGCGAAGGAAATAGGAGAAGAAGAATCATGGCACATACCTTGTATGTCGTAGGTATTGGCCCTGGGAATCCAGAGTATGTAGTACCTAGAGGATTACATCTAATCAAACAGGCTAAGGTCTTGGTAGGAAGTGAGCGAGCATTAGAAGATTTTGCTCAGCCAGGTCAGGAAACCTTTCCTATTGCGAAATTAGCACCTATGGCAGAGTGGATGGGACAGCAACTACAATCCAATGACATTGTAGTCTTAGTCAGCGGTGATACAGGATATTATTCCTTATTGCCGTATTTGAAAACTAAATTCCCTAACAATCCTATCGATGTGACGCCGGGCATAAGTTCCATGACATTTGCCTTTGCTAGACTTGGTGAAGTGTGGCACAATGCAGATTTAATGAGCTTTCATGGTCGTCGACCAGAGGAAACAGATTTGTATTATGCGGAAGGACGTAAGTTAGGTTTCTTAACGGATCCTGAACAAAATCCTGCGTATATTGCAAGATATTTAATTGAAGAGCATGGTTGGCCGAAGGATACAAAAGCGGCAGCCTGTGAACGATTGAGTTATGAAGATGAGCGTATTGAACGCGGTACATTAGAAGAATTACAAAAATTGGAGGGCTTTGGTCACTCCGTAATGGTGGTATTAGGATGAGACATTTTTTTGGAATTGAAGACGAGGAATTTATTCGTGGCGATGTGCCCATGACGAAAAAAGAAATTCGTATGGTAGTCATGAATGCAGCTCGTGTAGAAGAAGATAGCGTGGTTCTTGATGTGGGAGCTGGTACTGGCTCCATTTCGATTGAAGCTGCCATAGCTGCTCCGAAAGGACATGTATATGCTATCGAACGCTTTGAGAAAGCGACAGATTTAATTCGCCAAAATCAAGAAAAATTTGGTGTAAAAAACTTAACAATTATTGAAGCCAAAGCGCCAGAAGGTATGGAAGATTTACCAGAATTAGACGCTGTTATCATCGGTGGTAGCGCTGGTGGTATGGGTACAATTATGGACGAAGCTACACGGGTGTTAAAAGTGGGCGGTCGTCTTGTAGTAACTGCTGTGACTATGGAAACAGGATATACCATTTTAAAAGAACTAAAAGGTAGACCGTATACTTATGAAGGATTTCAAATGCAAGTGAGCCGCTTTAGAAAAGCTGGTCCATACCATTTATTAAATCCATTGAGCCCTATTTTTATCGTAACTGCAGTGAAACAGGAGGCATAATATGGCACAAGTGCATATCGTGGGCGCAGGCCCTGGAGATCCGGAATTAATTACCCGTAAGGGATACCGATTGGTACAAGAAGCAGATATAGTAATCTACGCTGGTTCCTTGGTGAATCCAGCGATTTTAGAAGCTTGTAAAGAAGGCTGTGAAATACATAATTCTGCATCTATGAGCTTAGATGATGTATTAGCAGTGACAAAAGCTAGTGTAGCAGAAGGTAAAACGGTAGTGCGTTTACATACTGGTGACCCTGCTATCTACGGAGCTATCCAAGAACAAATGGATGCCTTAAAAGAAATGGGAATTACCTACGATGTAACACCTGGGGTAAGCTCCTTCTTAGCTACGGCAGCAGCCTTGCGACAAGAGTACACATTGCCAAGTGTAACCCAAACTGTCATCATCACTCGTATGGAAGGCAGAACGCCAATGCCAGAGAAAGAAAAATTATCTATGTTGGCTAGCCATGGCGCTACTATGTGCATTTTCTTGTCTGTACAAATGATTGATAAAGTGGCAGCAGAATTAATTGAAGGTGGCTACGATAAAGCAACACCTGTGGCCATCGTAGTGAAAGCATCTTGGCCAGACCAACGCATCATTCGTGGCACATTAGAAACGATTGCTGATGTGGTGGCAGAAGAAGGCGTTATCCGCCAAGCTATGATTGTGGTAAGCCGTGTATTAGATACAGATTATGAACTATCTAAACTCTATGACAAAGGCTTTGCTCATATGTATCGAGATGCGAAGTAATGAAGATTGCTATTGTATCTGTTACAAAACGTGGGGCTAAGCTAGGACAACAAGTACGCAGTGCCTATGCGCATGATCATGTGGTAGATTGTTATGAAAAGGAAGATCGTGAAAGTGGAGATACAGCCATATCCTTTTCTTCCTTGAAACCACATATAGAGCAGTTTTGGAAAGAGTATGACCGTATCTTATTTATCATGGCTACAGGCATTGTAGTGCGTATGATTGCACCTTTTATCAAGCATAAATCGGAAGATCCAGCCATCTTGGTGATGGATGAAGGTGGTCACTTTGTGATTAGCCTCTTATCTGGACATCTAGGTGGTGCCAATGAATGGACTAGCGAAGTGGCAATGATTACTGGCGCAACGCCGGTGATTACAACAGCTACCGATGTAAATCAATTGCCCGCACCAGATGTATTAGCCAGAAAAATCGGCGCGAAGGTAGAAGACTTCTCTATGCTTATCAAGGTGAATGCAGCTATCGTCAATGGAGAAACTGTCAAATATTATTTAGATAGTACTTTGGCGGATGACTTTGAGAGCGCTGTACAAGCACATCAAGTGGAATACGCTCTTTTTCATCCAGAGAAAGCATTCCCATGGGGGGATGAGCCAAAGGTTGTGATTACAGATAGAACCATTGATTGTGTAGGTGTCACACTGGTGTTGCGACCACCGACGATGACGGTGGGCATCGGATGCCGCCGTGATACACCGAAAGAATTGATACTTTCAGCGGTATCAGAATCATTGCAAAACATAAAACGGTCCCCATTAAGTGTTAAGGGAGCGGCCTCAGTCATCGTAAAAGCTGATGAAATAGGATTATTGGAAGCCATGGAAGCACTAAAATGGCCTATCCAATTTTATACACAAGAAGAAATGGCCCCTTGTATTGAAGAGGCACAAATTATTGAATCAAATTTTGTTAAACAAACCATAGGAGTAGGAAACGTATGCGAAACGACAGCACTATTACTAGCGCAGGGGCAGGAGCTACTGCAGCACAAAACAATATTTCCGAGAACAACCGTAGCCATTGCACGGGCACATTACAAGTCATCGGAATCGGACCTGGTAACCCAGAATTTATGACACCAGAAGCACGGGAAGCGATTTTACAAGCAGACCGTGTGGTAGGTTACATTACCTATTTAGATTTGATTAAAGACCTTGTAGCAGACAAAGTCACTGTAGGAACAGGCATGATGCAAGAAGTGGATCGATGCCAACAAGCTGTAGACTTAGCTGTAGAAGGTCATAAAGTGGTGGTGGTATCCAGTGGTGACCCTGGAGTATACGGCATGGCGGGTCTTGTCATCGAATTGGCTAATAAAGTGGCAGAGGAAAAACGTCCTCCTGTACATATCGTACCAGGTTTAAGCGCTGTAAACATGGCAGCAGCTGTGTTGGGTGCTCCATTGATGCATGACTTCGCTGTTATCAGCTTAAGTGATTTAATGACACCATGGGATTTAATCAAAAAACGTGCGGCCCTATGTGCAGAAGGAGATATGGTTATCGCATTGTACAACCCACGTAGTAAAAAGCGTGTCACTCATTTAGATGAAGTGCGTGAACTAGTATTGCAACATCGTGACCCTAAAACGCCAGTAGGCATTGTCCAAAAAGCGGGTCGTGTAGGTCAACATATTATTATTTCTGATTTAGAGCATTTCCATAAAGAAGAAATCGATATGCAAACATTAGTTATCATTGGTAACAGCCAAACGTATGTGGAAAATGGTAAAATCATTACCCCGCGAGGATATAAACTGTGATTTGGGTCATAGCGGGTACGCTAGATGGCCGTAATTTGGCGGTAGCAGTACAAGAGCATATAGGATTACCTGTGTTGGTGTCTGTGGTGAGCCAATATGGGGCACAATTAGCATCCCATCCAGGTATTGAAGTCCATGAAGGACGCTTAAATTTAGAGGAGATGAAAGCTCTCATTCAAAATAAAGGCATTACGATGCTCATCGATGCGAGCCATCCCTATGCGGCGATTGTGACTGCCACAGCTCGTGAAGCCGCTGCAGATATGGAAATTCCTTTCATTCGATTTGAACGGAAAGAAGTGCCATTGCCAGAGTATGATAAATTACATCATGTGAGCAATGAAGAAGAGGCAGCTACGTTAGCAGGTGAACTAGGTAAGGTGGTATATCTTACAACAGGTAGTAAGACGATGCATATCTTTGCCAAGTCCGAAGCTTTACAAGATAAAGAAGTATGGACCCGTGTATTACCGACGGCGGAAGTGCTGCAAATGATGGAAGATTTGGGAGTATCTCCTAAATATACTATTGCTATGCAAGGACCATTTTCTTATGACATGAATAAAGTCATGTTCCAAGATACAAAAGCAGAGGTAGTAGTCATGAAAAACTCTGGCCTTGTAGGAGGTTCAGACACCAAGTTACAAGCTGCTATCGATTTAGATGTTCATGTCATTGTTATCGATCGCCCAACACCAGCGAAAGGGGCAGTGACAATTTCAACAATAGAAGAATTTAAAACCCTATGGGAGGATTACGATGGATTACATTAAAAACCCTAAAGCAATTGAAGATAAAAGTATGGAAATTATTTACCCATATGTGAAAGACATGGGATTTACTGAGGACGAAATTCGTGTGGTATCTCGTACCATTCATGCGTCTGGTGACGTAGAATATGCAAAATTATTCCGTACTAGTGAAGGTGCTGTAGCGGCAGGTATTGCAGCGGTGAATAATGGCGCTCATGTTTACACTGACGTGGAAATGGTACGCACAGGTATTTCTAAACCAGCATTGAAACTTCATAACAGTGAAGCACATTGCTTAATTCGTGACGAAAAAGTAGCTGAAATGGCAAAAAAATTAGGAGTGACACGCTCTATTGCTGCGATGCGTACATTCGGTAAACAGTTAGAAGGCCAAATCGTGGCAATTGGTAATGCACCAACTGCTTTATACGAAGTATTGCGTCTTGCCTTAGAAGAAGGGATTCGTCCTGCTTTAATTATTGGTATTCCAGTAGGCTTCGTAGGCGCTGCAGAATCTAAAGATTATTTGGCAGAAGTATCTCCAGTTCCTTATATTACAATCCAAGGTAACAAAGGTGGTAGCTCCATTGCTGCATCCGTTGTTAACGCATTGTTCTACACAGATGTAAAACGTAACGACATGTTATTTGTAGAAGGAAAAGAAAAGAAATAATGAATAGAACGAGTCAAACACGCAATGCATGGCGTATGTTTCTCGTTCTAGTGTTTGGGGCAGCAGCGATTGCTGCCCTCATCTTGTCTTTAGTATTTGGGTCCGCCCAGACTACATTGGCTCAAATATGGCATACATTGTGGTCTCCCACTTTATCTGATACAAATTCACTAGTCATATGGAACATTCGCTTTCCGAGAAATATAGTAGCGGCCCTAGTAGGCTCAAATCTAGCAGTAGCAGGTGCTATTTTGCAAGCAGTTATGAAAAATCCATTAGCAGATCCGCAAATCGTAGGGGTTTCTTCAGGCGCAGGATTAGCTGGTGTTATAGTATTGATTTTATTTCCTTATTTAGAATATGCAGTGCCATTTATCGCTTTTATTGGGGCTTTGACGGCGGCCATACTTGTGTATGCCCTAGCTTGGAAACAGGGCATACGTCCCAGCCGTATTATATTGGCTGGGGTAGCTGTAGCAGCATTCTTAGGTTCTATGATATCTGCCCTTCTTGTATTCTATGGAGATCGAGTGCAAGGGGCACTATTATGGATGGTTGGTGGACTAGCTGCTCGTAGTTGGCCACAAGTGTATGTCTTAATTCCTTATACTATAGGGGGCTTGTTATTTGCCTTCTTAGGGGCAAAACGACTGACCATACTTAGCTTGGGCGATGAAACAGCACGCAGTTTAGGCTTAGCCGTTGAAAAAACGCGGTTTATGATGACTGCCGTGGCAGCATTGCTAGCAGCGAGTGCCGTATCAGTAGCGGGCTTAATTGGGTTCGTAGGATTGATTATTCCGCACATTGCGCGCATGATGTTGGGCACAGATTATCGCTTTCTATTGCCAGGATCTGCCTTCTTAGGAGCCTTTGTGCTTGTTATTAGCGACACAGTGGGGCGTACATTATTTAGCCCTATTGAGATTCCAGTAGGCATTATTATGGCATTTTTTGGCGCTCCATTCTTCTTGTACTTATTGAGGAGGGATGACTAATGAAACCAGTAATTTCTGTGAAAGATTGTCGTGTCTCCTTCGGTGAAAAAGAAGTCTTAAAAGGCATCGATTGGACTGTGTACGAAGGTGAAATTGCTACCTTAATCGGTCCTAATGGTTGTGGTAAAAGTACCTTATTACATGCCATTACTAGTGCTATTAAAAGTGCGGGAACCATCCAAATTGCTGGGAAAGCGGCAACGGAGTATTCTAATAAAGAATTAGCTAGATATATGGCATTCTTACCACAAGTACCATCTATCCCAAAAGATATGTTAGTAGAAGAACTCGTCAACTGTGGTCGATTCCCTTACCAATCCTGGTGGAAGCAACAAGGAGCTCATGATAAAGAAGTAGTAGATGCTGCCTTAGAGGCCACGCAAGTGAGTTATTTGCGGAATCAACTAGTATCTTCCTTGTCTGGTGGAGAACGGCAACGTGTATGGATTGCCATGGCACTAGCTCAAGAACCAAAAGTATTAATCTTGGATGAGCCTACCACGTATTTAGATATTAATCACCAATTGGAGATTATGGAGTTATTACAGGACTTAAATCGCCGTGAAGGGTTAACAGTTGTTATGGTTCTTCATGAATTGAACCAAGCAGCACAATATTCCCATCGGGTCGGTGTACTTTATCAAGGTCATATCCTTGCAGATGGATCACCAAAAGATGTAATGACAGAAGAATTACTAGAAAAAGTATTTGCTGTTAGAACCGATGTAGAAGTAGGGGAGTTTCCTTATATACGCATACAGGGGTTGTTGTAGTACTTGAGCAAAACTTAGCAAGAGATCTATAACTCTTTATATTGGCATAGTCATAACCATGGGCTATGCCGATTTTTTTGAGTTGGGATATGTACTGATGGTGTTAGTATATAAATCAATAATTGTATGATACAATAACGGTATATTAATGAGTAAAAGTGATGAATAATTTTAATACTATCGAATATTTAGGGATTTGGGAGAAGTTAAATAGTCCAGAATTTAACCCCCTCGAATTCGAGGGGTTTTAAATATGCAAGTGAAGCAGATATGTTAAATGTTTCCTTATTTGATAAATTGGCCACAATGCAATCCTCATTGAAAAAGGTTTAGAACAAAAAAAAGAATGATAGAACTTAGGATTCTATTTTTAAAATACGTGGTGAAAGATTAGGAATAGGGTAGAACGATAAATTTTTAAAGGAGTATATATGAATACAACAAAAGAATGGATTGAAAAATATGAAACAGTAAAACATTTATTAGTTGCCCCTATGAACTATGCAGAAGTTTTTGAAAAAAATGAAATTCATGGAAAAAAATTATTTGTTTTAGAAATGGGATAAATCATATTTCCGACGGGAGAACTTTTGGTAAGAGATCCTTTGGTTTGGCTGAGTAGAGCAGAAAAACCTTATTTAACCAAAGTACCAAGAGGAAAGTATAGCATTGAAACTTTGGTAGTAAAAATCGAAGAAGAACACTATCGTTATGTACTTACAAGAGTAAAATTTAATGAAAATAAGCCAGTGATTTATTACGAAGCTTTAAAAGGTGATGAAAACCTAGAAGGTGTAGATAGTGAAAGTATTTTTGGATTTATGGTTGATGCAGGATTGGCAACTATAGTTGATGTAGAAACAAGAGATAAATATTGTGATTTTGTAGAGAAGTGGTATAAAGAAAATACTGAAAAAAATATTTATAATGATTTTTTTGCAAAGGAATTTAAAGAAAATGCCATGAAATATCCAAAATTTCAAAGAGAAGATGGAGACTGGATAAACTTTAAAATTCCTAATACAGATTTATCAATTCCTATGATTCAGTCTGGTTTTGGAGATGGACAGTATCCTGTATATTTTGGGTATGATGAAAAGGGAAAGCTTTGTGATATTGTTTTAGAGTATATACCGATAAATTAATTTCAAAGGGGGATATATGAACTATTTATTAAATAAAGAAGATTTTATTTTATATGAATCTAAGTTTTCCCGAAGAAACTGTAGAAAGTATTATCCCTACACTTGGAATTGATGCAGAAAATGGATAGATGTAACAAGTTAATTTATAGAATAAATAAAAAGTGTAATGAGGTAGAATATGGAAAAAATAAATCATGAATTTTTTGGAGAATTAGATTTAGTAAATGGATTAGACGATGGTATGGGATTTAGTAACGATGTTGTTGTATTGTGGGAAGAAGAGGTAAATGGAATTAATACAACACTTTGGTATGGTAAACCAGCTAAAATCACAACAGAATTATTAGATAATTTTACGAAGTTTTTACAAAATTTTGGTGAATATAACAAAAAAGCTAGAAAAGTAATAGGAGAATATCTATTAGAAGATAATACATATATTACATTTCATAAAGAAGAATTAGAACTTGATTTACCAGAAGATGTAAAAGAATTTGTACAATGTATGAAAGTTACGAATATTGGATTATGGACAGATGGAGAGAATGTAATGATTGTAGATTATATGATTTCTCCAGAAGAAAGTGATGAAATTTTAGCTGTTAAATTTGATGATAGTCTTGATATTATAGATATTTCTTGGGAAAGTTAAAATTTAAAAAGCAACAAGATACCAAATTAAAATGCATGCTATACAGTATATAGGTTGCTATATACGTTAGCATGCATTTTATCGTTTATAATTGTACTTTCACACCATAGATAATATTGACTAATTCAGCCATAGCTTCCGGTGTTTCTAGTCCAGGATTCAATAAGAACCATTGGGATGGTAAGAAAATAACTTTGTCATGTTTCACAGCTTGTAATTGATTCCAAGCTGGGTTGCTAGTCATTTCTTTGGCAAAGGTTGCATTGATTTCATCCTTTTTACCCATGGTAACAACAAGGATTATGTCCGGGTTATCTACTGTTAATGTTTCTAAGGAATAAGGCACTGTTTTAGAAGTCACATTATCTTTTAAATGTTGTTCTACTACATTGGTAATACCTAATTCACGAACCATAGATGCTGTGATTGCTAGTGGAGTTTCTGCTGTTACCGATTTACCGGTAGCACGTAAAACAGCGACTTTGACAGGTTTATCTTTTGGAATCGAAGCTTTCACAGTATCGATTTTTTTATTGTAATCTTCGATGACAGATTTGGCCTTATCTTCTGTATGGAAAATATTGCCCAATAATGTTAATAGTGGAATGTTATCATTGATGCCATCGTAATTAATTAGAATAGATGGAATATTGTTGCTATCTAGCTGCCCTTTAAATTTTTCATGTTGGCTAGGTAAACCTAATACTAAATCAGGATGTAATCCTACTAATTGTTCCATATTAGGACTAGCTGTATGGCCTATGCTTGGTAATGATTCAATTTCGCTAGGTAATTTTTCATTACTTTCAACACGCGCGATGGCTTTGCCACCTACAGCGTAAATCATTTTAGAGATGGAATTAGATAATGCTACAACTTTAGAAGGGTTAGCAGGTATTGTATAGGACTGATCTTGATAAGAGACTGTGCGAGTTGTTTCTGTTGTAGTAGGGCCTGTTTTTGTACATCCACCTAGTAACAAAGAAGTGGAGAGTAAAACAGCACTACAAATTTTTAAATATGTTTTCATTGTTTATTTCTTTCAAATAAGGGGATACGAAACGTATCCCCCTAAATTTTAATACTATACTATTGTGATTGCAATTATTTTACTAATGCATCATATGCTTCGGAAGCACGTTCTGCAAAGATATCACGGATTTGTTGGTTTTCACCAGCGCCATGGATGTAAGTATCTACAGTAAAGCCTTCTTTCATAAGGATGCTTTTGTGTGAATCAGGTTCGTCACCAGCCATATCGTTGTTTGCATGATCACCAGCCACCATCATTAATGGCATTAATGTCACGTGTTTGATTCCTTTTTCTTTCAATTGAGGGATTACTGTTTCAAGGTTTGGCCATCCTTCTACTGTGTAAAGGTATGTATTTTGGAATCCCATGGAATCGATACGATCTTGGATTACTGCATAATAAGCATTAGATGGATCTGGAGTACCATGAGCCATGATCAATACAGCAGAATCTTTTGTTTGGATCATAGGGAATTGGGAAGAGAATGCTTTTAATGCTTGTTCAATATCATCGCGTTGTTCTTCTTGGCCCATCCAGTACATTAAAGGTAAACCTAATGTCATTTTTTTGAAATCTTGTTTATGATGGTTGAATACAGCGCCAGCATAGTTATATTCCATACCTGGAATCATGTTTAATGTTGTTAAAGCAACACGAGTGTATCCATCAGCTTTTAATTGGTCTAATGCTTCTTCTGGAGTAGGGTATGTAATACCTTCATGGGCTTTAATGCGATCAATAATAATATGGGATGTGAAAGCAGTGACTACTTTAACATTTGGATGTTGTGCTTTGATTTCATTGATTGTTGCATCAATTGTTTTAGCACGAGTATCTTTGAAAGTAGTGCCAAAGGACATAACTACAATAGCATCTTTGTTTTCAGCGTTTTGCATCATTGGATTTTCGTACGTGCGAACACCAATGGAAGCTGCTTCTTGTAATGCTGGAGTTGCATCTTTTACTTCAGAGTTTAGCATGTACGCCGCATCAGTAGATTGAGAAACGCCGAAAGCTGCAGTTACTGCTAATGCCGCAATCATAGCGCTTTTAGAAAAGAATTTCATAATAATTCTCCTTACCTAAAACTAGAATATACCCAAAAGCATGAATTTTTATTTCTCTATTCATACTTATTTATTATTATATTCCTACCTGTGATAAGTGTCAATGAAATATAAACATATAATCATGAAAGTTAGATATGATCAAAGTATATTATCATGAAATTATAGTTTAAAATATAAATATAATTTTACAATTCGTGAATCAAATGGAGCGTTTGAAACCCATATGGAGTAGATGTGATATTTGATTAGGTTTATAATACAAATGATTAACATTATCAAATGTATTTGTGTTTATAGGAAGATGGTGGAGTGCTATGCATTATACTAAACCGTATCAGAAACGTTTACTTACTGGTGCAGTCATGAGTTGGATGGCTTGTTCTTGGTATCTACTGGGTGGATTAGCACCTGTACAGGCAGAAGGATCTGTGTTTGTTACAGCAGATCGTGCACAAGAAGAAGCAAAATATAACTCTCAACAAGTGCAAATCATTACTAAAAAAGATATTGAACAAAAGCAGGCTAAATCTGTGGAAGATATCGTATTTACACAAGCTGGTGTGAGTCGTACAGTGGACAGTATGGGTCGTGTCGGTGTATCGATTCGTGGTGCTGAACCTCGTCATACATTAATTCTTGTAGATGGACAGCCAGTGATGGGTGAATTTGCAAAGTACCAAGGTCAAGGTGATGAATTACAACGACTAGGTACAGAGAATGTAGAACGTATAGAAATTATCCAAGGCGCAGCTAGTGCAAAATATGGATCCGATGCCATTGGTGGTGTTATCAATGTCATCACGAATAAACCAAATAAAAATGCGAATATCCGCATCAATGGTGAAAGTATTCGTTCTCGCGGGGATCAAGGCTTGTTCCCATATAGTAACTTCTTTATGCGTGCTGACTCTGGCCAACAAGGTAAATTGCGTGTCAATATTCATGGTAGTAAACGTGATATCGTTCCTGTATATGCAGCAAGAGAAAGAAAAGAAGTTCCATTTGGTAATGCAGCTGTCAATGAACAATTTCCTAAAAATTCCTTAAGGTATTACGGAACAAACTCCAATTTAGGTTTGTCTGCGATTTATGATGTGAATCAAAATAATTCGTTTACATTTACAACAGACCGTTATAACGAAGATTTAGAACGTTTTGTAAAACGTACAAACTCCGAAGATGAACCACAAGTTCATTACAAACGTGATTTAGATAGAAATAAAAGCAATCTTTCTTATGCAGGACAAGATAAGAAAAGCAACTGGAAGGTTGAACTAAACTATACTCGCACAAAAGAAGATGATGTCACATTAACTAGTGAGTATGGACGTAGCAACTATGAAGGTAAAAATACATTAAACTATGTAGACAATGTGGATCATAAACAATGGAGCTTTGATATAACTGGAGATACGCAGGCCAATGATAATCACTTACTTTCTTATGGTTTTGGGTATACAACTGAAAGTGGTGAAGGTAGTCGATTAAAAAGTGCCCCTCATACATGGGTACGCAATATCGATCCGTGGGATTATGATAAGAGTTTAGCTGTTAAACACGGTAAACCAGAGAGCACAATTTATCGCCATTCTTTTAAAGAAAATGGAGAAGGTGTTTTACGCTGGGATAAAGAAAAAGAGTGGTATGGTTATGATGGTACAGATAAAACAAGTGTACCAGAGTTCACCTACGAAGACTTTAAAAACTATCTAGATCCAGAAGCAGGATTAGATCCAGCGGCATTCCATGGTTTAGTCTATAACTCTGGGTATACGCCAAACAATATGGAGTCTCGTAATCCGGAAGCATTGAAACGATTCAAGGCATTCAACGATAAATTAAATGAAATTCCGTACAATCAAGAGCTGATTGCTAAATATGGTCCTGGTCATCAAGGAACTGAAACCATTGATGGTGTAAAACCTCCTGTTATCAATAAAGATTATTTAGCCTTATTTTATTACATGGAAGATCCATCTTTCAAAATTGTACGACCTCAATTTAATGGCGGTCATTTCAAAGATGAATACAATAAACGCATTAACCAACAGACGATGGGTAGCGCAAGATTACGGAAGCAACACTTCTTCTTACAAGACACTTGGCAAATCAACAAGGATACTCTGTTACAACCAATTGTACGTTTAGATCATAGTGATTTATTTGGGTCTCATATGACTTTCAATATGGGGGTTACTCATAATGTAGGTGGTAATGCACATCGTCGTTTGAAAGCCAATGTTGGTACTAGTTATACAGAGCCAGGTATGGGCGAATTATACTATAACTGGGAAATGTTTGGTCCTACTGTGACGAATGTGGCACCATTGTCTGGTGGACGCGCTCGCTTAGGTTGGTACTGGATTGGTAATCCGAATTTGAAACCAGAAACGTCTAAGAATATAGATATCTCCTTTGAGGGAGAAAATAAAAATACCTATATGAAATTGACCGCATTCCGCAATCAAATTCGTAACTATATGACCATTGCCAATACAGGACATTTGATGGACTTCTATCCATATCTTGATGAAAGTACCTATTTTGGTGCTACAAAATATGCTCATGCACCAGATATGCTATATACATTCCGTAACATAGGGAAAGCTCGTGTCAATGGTGTTGAACTAGAAGTAAAACAACGCCTTAATGACCATGCAAAACTAAAAGTGGGCTATACGTATTTGGATGCTGTAAATAAAACGAATCCAGATATGCCGAAACGCCTGTTGGATAAACCAATGCATAAGCTTGATTTAGGATTGGAATTAGAAGATAAGGTCAGTGGCTGGAGTGGTAACATTTGGACGGATTACTACTATGGTATGTTAGATAGTAACTCCGTTGCTGGTGGTGGTAACTATATTACATCACAAGTAAATCCAGACAATAATGATAAGTCTATTATCACGTACGAGTTCAATACGAAAAAAACAGCTGATATGTACAAGAAGAAAACCTATGGCATTTGGAATATGATTGTACAGAAAAAAATCGATAAGGATTCCCTTGTGTACTTTGGTATGAACAATCTATTTAATCATCGTGATGACGACCGTGCCTTACAAGGACGTCAGTTCCGATTCGGTATGAACTTAAAATTTGGTTCTGATGGGTCTAGTAGTTCCAAACATACCGATGCTAAGGCTGTAGCAGTGAATGGTACAACTCCAATGACGGAGCATTCTGTATCGAAAGTTAAAGAATCTCTAATGTCATCGGTATTGGAGTCTCAATTTGATCAACATCGAGAAAAAGGTACTACTGTAGTGGGTGATATCCGCTTTGGTGGTGACAGTCATTTAGGCAGTGATAGACCAGCAAACCGTGTGACGGCAGTTAGCTCAATTAGCGATGGAGCATTGAAAAACTTACAAGATAAAAATGAACATGGATTCCATAGTCGTTTGCGTTTAGGTGTCGATGCTCGTGTGGGAGATCATACGAATCTAAAAGTAGTTGCTACTGCACAAGGTCAAGAGGGTGTGGATGCATCCCATGTGACAACAGGATCTAAAGGACTTTCTCATGGCCGTTTAGAAACAATAGATGTCACAAACCATCATGCTAAATGGGACTTTAGTGTAGGTCGATTGACTGAGAAATTTGGTATAACAGGATACTGGTTTAATAAAGAGTTTGATGGATTACGCAGTGTTTGGACCAGTGATAAAGATCAAGTCCGTATTGGTTATGGTGATTTCCGTCATAGTACAGGCATTGAAGATTCTGCATACACTCATGCAATTTTCACTAAATTCAAACGACCTCCAACTGTGGATGAATTCGTAGGAACCACCTTTGATTACACAGGTCTTTCTGATGAAGAGAAAAAATTGGTAGGTGGTGCAAAAGTTGAAAAAGTCGTAAAAGATGCACCAAATACAATTAATTTCTATCAACAATTAAAAGCCTTACAAGGGGATTATAAATCCTTAAGCGAGAAAAAAGAAACATTTACTAGTGATCTTGCTACCTTGAAAGACGAAATGGACAATGAATACATTGCTGATACACCAGAAAAGAAAGCGCAATACAAAAAAGATATTGATGCAAAAACAAAAGAACTTGAAGAAGTTACTACTAAATTAGATGCTAATATCGATGCTCAATATGATGTAGTATCTCGTATGCAAGAAATTGTGCTTAAAGCCTATGGTCACGATAAAGCTTTCAAAAAATATAATGTAGCTAAAAAAGTAGAAGAAGAAATTACAGTTCCGATTAAGCTACCAGATATTGAGTTTAGATATACAGGTACAGTAATTAGTCATGATGAGGATGAAGATACAGATTACGAAGATCCAGTAGATTCTGATAAATTTTATACAAAACCTAAGGCTAACCCAAGCGGTGCCAACTTAGATAATCCTCTATTTAAACTAAAAATTTCTGATCCATCTGTTATTGGTAAGGATAGAAAAGAATACCTTAAAAAATGGTTCGAATCCAATAAAGAAGAAATCATTAAAGCTTATAAAGAACGGGCTATGCAAGTGGCGAAACTTTCAGTAGGTGAACGTGGTACAGTGAAAGAAGTTACCTTTAAAGATGAAGCTTTGGCAAAAGCTGGTGATTCTTTATATGAAATGAACTATTTAAATCTAGGTACTCCTGGGGAATCTGAAATTTCTAAAACGTATCATTCTGAACACTATCCATATCTTGTAGCGAGATACTTTAATGAATTAGTCAATGCCTTAGAAGCTACAGATGGTCATAGTAAATTGCCAAGAGAAGCATTTATTCCATATACCGGAGCTATTATTCCAGCAGAGGGTATTGTACTACAACGTGATGTCATTCCTCCGATTAAACGAGCTGGCTATGTACAATTACGTCATATGGTAGGTCAGAAATTAGGGCTTACTGCTTGGTACTTGCGTTCCATGGGTAATGATACAAACACAGTACAATTTGCGAGTGGATTAGGTACATCAAGTACAACTTTTAAAGGTGCGGCTAATGTAGTTGGTATTGGGGCAAAATATAGTACGGGTAATGCATCAGTATCCTTTGACTATGGTCAAAACAGAACAGACTTTGGTCGTTTTATGAATGGACGCACTGTGTATAACTATGTTCCAGGTAGTATCAACTTTACACCAACTGGCCGTGCTATGGGCGGAAACCCAAGCTTCTGGGTAGTACGTTTTGATATTGGTCAATCTGATTATAAACGTGCAGGAAGTTGGAATGGTTTTATCGATTACAAACGATTTGATCATGGCTCCTTCTTTGGTGGTAATGGTAGTGGTTCTGTACCAGATCGTTACCTAGATGGTATTAGTAGCTTTACTGTTGGCGGTGGCTATGTACCGCGTAAAGATTTCTTATTAGAAGCATTCTACACATTTGATGCGAAGGCCATTGGACAACGTGATACATTGTATGGTGGAGAAAACTTTAAATTAGGTAACTATACAAGAATTCAAGGTACTTATAAATTCTAATTTAATCTGATTTTTATATTAACGTTGTAATGTAGTAGTTTAGTTTTAATGCCTAATGAGTGCGTTTCTAGTGCTCATTAGGCATTTTTTATGAGTGGTTATATAGTGCTAGTAATGACAAATTAAATCCTGTCTTATAGTTTTTTATATCATTATAATGAGAAAAATTTGCAAAAAACATAACTAAATGGGCTAATTGAAAACCTTTCGGAGTAGATTTGATACAAAAATTAGTATAGAATCAAAACAAAATGATATTTTTTGTCATTTGTGTTATTATTTGTGATTATTTTATTAGTGTTTAGGAGTAGATTGCAATGACGACATCTCGTAGAAAGCAACAGAAATACTTCATGTTATCTTGTGCGATTGCCACATGGATAGCACTACCAGGTTTGATGTATTCAAACTCAGTACAAGCTGAGGGTTCTGTCTATGTTACCGCTGATAGAGCTCATGAAGAAGCTAAATATAACTCACAACAAGTGAGTATTATTACTAAAAAGGATATTGAACAAAAGCAAGCTAAATCAGTAGAAGATATCATTTTCACTGAAAGCGGCGTATCAAAAACTGTGGATTCCATGGGACGTGTAGGTGTATCCATTCGTGGTGCAGAAGCCCGCCATACTTTGATCTTAGTCGATGGTCAAGCTGTATTGGGTGATTTGGCTAAGTTTAGTGGTGCAGCTGATGAAGTTATGCGCCTAGGCACAGAGAACGTAGAACGTATTGAAATCGTACAAGGTTCTGCCAGCGCTAAATATGGCTCTGATGCCATTGGTGGTGTTGTTAATATCATCACTAAAAAAGCGGCTAAGAAGCCAACAATCCAAATCAATGGTGAAGGATCTCGTGCAAAAGGTGGAGAAACTGGATATGGTAATACTAATTTCTTCTTGCGTGCCGATTCTGGACAAATGGGTAAAGTTCGTGTAGCCATCTCTGGTAGTAAACGTGATATGTTACCAGTGCTGGCAAGCCAAGCTAGAAGAGATACTGGTGATAAACTAGAAGGTGATTTTAAACCAAATGCTCTTCGTTTCTATGGTGATACATCTGATGTTGGTTTAAATGCTATTTACGATATTAATAAAGAGCATAATATTCAATTACGTTTAAATCGATACACTGAAGATTTACAACGAGATGTAAAACACAGTACATCTCCTATGGAACCTCAACGTCATTTTAAACGTGATAGTAACCGTAATACATTAAATATGATTTGGAATGGTCGAGGTGGTGCCAGTGATTGGAAATTAGAATTAAATCACTCACGTATCAATGAAAATGATGTTTCATTGATTAACTATTCAGGACGTTCTCAATACGAAGGTAAAAACGAACTGCGTTATATTGATGATGTAGACCATCGTCAAACAGATATCCGCTTCAATGCTAACTCCGCTATTGGGGATAAACACACATTGAGCTGGGGAATTGCCCATACTCATGAAACTGGATCTGGTAGTCGACTAAAAAGTTCACCTAATGTAAAAACTCGTTATATCGATCCATGGGATTATGACAAAAACTTATTAGTAGCAGGTGTTGACCGTTTACAACGTAGACCTGGTGATAATAGCTTACGTATTTATTCCCATATTCATGATTACAAATTTAAACCAAGTAAAGAAGGTTTACCTATTTGGGATAAAGATTATGAGTATTATGGAGCTGAGAAAGAAAGCGATATTCCGCCAATTACATACGAATATTTCAGAGAACATAATTTGGAAAAAGCTGGCGAGCCTAGTGAATATTGGAATGGATTTTCAGACTATGGTGTTACCGATGAATACTGGAAAAAAATTGTCGAATTTAACAAAGCATTAAAAGCTGAAAATAATCTTCAAGGGGCATCCTCTGTATATGTAAAATATTTCACTCAAGGAGAATCCTTAGATCCTGCAGAACGTGCAAAAGCTCCAAAATATAAAGGAGTTAAATTCTTAGAAAAATATCGTGAACGTGAACAACGTATCACAGAAGGTGAAGGTAGTGTTGATAAAAAGAATTACTACTTATCTGATGCATGGCAAGTCAATAAAGATTTGTTAGTTCAACCAACAGTGCGTATTGATAAGAGTAGTTTATTCGGATCTCATGTATCTTGGAATTTAGGTGCTACCTATAATGTAAACTCGAATGCTCATCGTCGATTAAAAGCCAATATTGGCACAGGTTATTCTGAACCAGGTATGGGTGAATTATGGTATAACTGGCAAATGTTTGGCTCTAATCCAGTAGCGCAAGGCGTTGCTAAAATGGGTTGGTATTGGGCAGGTAATCCAAACTTAAAACCTGAAACATCTAAAAATATCGACATTAGTTTTGAAGGTGAAGGCAAAAATGATTATGCGCGTTTAGGCGTATTCCAAAACCGTATTAGTAACTATATGTCAGTATACTTTACAGGGGAATTACAAGATTGGGCACCACAATTATCTAAACAAGATAAATGGATGCAAGCTCCAGATTTAATTTATAGCTTTAAAAATATAGGTAAAGCAAAAATTACTGGTCTTCAATTAGAATGGAAACATAAATTTGGAGCTAACTGGAGTACACGATTAGGTTGGACTCGTTTGCAAGCGTTAAATCAATCTGATCCAACAATGCCAGCGCATTTATTAGATCGTCCAACCAATAAAATTGATTTTGGCATTACCTATGAAAATAAAAAATGGAATGCACAATTATGGGCAGACTATTATCATAAAATGCTAGATAGTAATACGCAAAAAAATAGATCTAATTACTGGATTAGTGGCATTGACTCTGATAGCGCTATCTACAATGTATCTAATGAGTACGAAGAAAAATCATTCGGTACATGGAATGCTATGGTACAACGTAAAATTGGCAGCGATTCCTTAGTATACTTCGGTGTTAACAATATCTTTGATCATCGTGATGATGACAGAGCAACTCAATCTCGTGTATACCGCTTTGGTGTGAACCTTAAATTCGGTGCAGGTGGAGATAGTAAAGCACAAGATGCGAAAATGCAAAATCCTGCAGCAACAAATGGTGTAAATGGTACAATTCCTATTTCAAAAGCCCAAGTAGATAAAGCGTTAGCTACTGTAAATGGAGATGATATGGGACATAGCCATCAATTCTTAGAAAGACCATTTGATGCTAAAAAAGAAAAAGGAACTGAATTTATCGGTGATTACCGTGCACGCTTAATGGCACATGGTGGATCCGAACGTCCACAATCTTTATACACAAGTACATCTTATGTGGGCAATGCTGAATATAACCTAAAAGATCAAAAAGAACATGGATTAGAACAACGAGTTCGTTTTGGCGTAGATGCAAAACTTGATGATCATACAAATGTAAAAGTTCTTGCTAGTGCTAGTGGTACTCATTCTGTAGATACTGCATCTACAACGATCAATTCTAAAGGTCTTAATAAACAACGCTTAGAAAATCTAGATATCACGCGATCTGGTGCAAAATGGGATTTCTCTGTGGGTCGATTATCTGAATCCTTAGGTACAACAGGATACTGGTTTAATAAAACATTTGATGGTGTCCGTGCCGTTTGGACAGACCAACGTAATCAATTCCGTACTGGTATTGGTTCCTTTAAAGCAAGCACTGGTATTACAGATTCTGCCTATAACCATAGTACGTACTCTACATATTTCAGAGCCCCAACATTAGAAGAGTTTATCGGCTTAAATCATTTATATGCCTATGAAAATGATAAAGCAATGTTAGCCGATAAATGGGGTATTGTACCTGAGGTTGATGGTAAAAAAGTACCTGGAGAAGGATCACCAATGGACACATACCTCAAACAATTTAAAGGTAAAAATGAAAATCTATACTTTGTAGAACAATTAGCGGATGTAGATGCATCTATGCCGAATGCAACCGATGCAGAAAAAGATGCAAAAAAAGTTGAAATCATCCAACGTATGGCTAAGATTCTAAACCAAGCGTATCCAGAACTTTTAAAAGGTAAATCTATGGGTTACAGAATGGAAAAAGATGCTGAAACCATGAAAGTTTTATATGAAGTAGAAGACGCTAATCACAATACAGCTTTATTAGAAGTAAATATGAACACCTATACTCCTAATATTACGTATAGTGAAGATAAAATTCGTGCCACAGACTCTGATGATGCAAAAAAATTCAAAGAAGAAAAAAATAAAGTATTATATGAATTAAAAGTTGTAGAAAAAGAAGCGTTAAATAAAAAGATGGCATCTCCATTGGCAGATCCGACGATTTTAACACCAGACTATATTGATGTACATAAAGCACAGTTAGAAGAAGCTTATTTAGCTGCAGCTGAATTATTAGCTAAAACTAACTGGAATGAGATCTATGTATATGACAGAGATAATAACAACTCTGCCTTGAAAAACATGGATATTTTTAGTATGGAAGATGGATATTATAAGAAGATTTACTCGTGGAAACCAGAAGCTGAAAAATACTCTAATCCAGTAAAAGATTACAAATTCAAACGTGTAGTAAAAGTGTTCAAAAAAGGTGAATCTGAGTGGCCTAAAGGTAATAAAATTCTTGACTATAATGTAGTAGAAGAATTAAAAGGTGGTAACTTTAAATCCGATAAGAGTGAATATGGTGAGACTACATTACCAGCCATCGCAAAAGAATACTTAAAAGAATTGTTATCTGCAGTTAAAGATTCTGAACAAGGTAATACATTACCTCGTGCAGCTTTAGAAAAAGTAATTGGTAAACCAATTAAAGTAACTGGCTTAAAATTAGAACGTGATACAATCCCAGCAATTGATAAAGCATTGTTTGCACAATATAAAACACAAGTTAATCCACGGTTAGGTTTACAAGCTTGGCTCTTGCGTTCTTTGAATAATAATGCTCATTCCATGCAAGCAGGTCATGCAAAAACTAAGATGGAAACACATACTGGAATTACTGGATATACAAATGATTATTATCCAGAGCCAATTTACGGAGATGTAACATCTGAAGTTCCAGACTTGACAAATGATACATACACAAGCAAACGATTAGCTAATATTTTCGCTATCGGTGCACAATATCAAGTAGGTCATAATGCGTTACTTTCCTTAGACTATGGGTTTAATCGTACTGATTTTGGTCGTTACATGAATGGTCATACTAATTTTGATCATGTTCGTGGTACAGCCGACTTTACTGTAAAAGGTCATACTATGGGCGGAACACCACACTTCTGGATGGCTCGTTTAGACCTTGGTCAATCAGACTTTACACGTCCAGGTAGCTGGAATGCCTTTGTAGATTACAAATATTTACAACATGGTTCCTTCTTCGGTGGTAATGGCACTGGTGCAGTACCTGATCGTTACTTAGACGGTATCCGTAGCTTTACATTGGGTGGTGGATATGTTCCTCGTAGAGATTTCTTGGTAGAAGCATTCTACACATTCGATGCAAAAGGTATTGGCCAACGTGATACATTATATGGTGGGGAAAACTTCAAATTAGGTAACTACACTCGTATTCAAGGTACATATAAATTCTAATGAACAACTACATAGTATTTCACAGCCATTATATGCACTGATAGATAAATATATAATTTATAAAAGTTATCTATTGAATAAAAGTGGAATACCTATAGGAAAAGCTATAACATAATTGAGATATATACTCGATTTGTTATAGCTTTTCCATATATTACAAAAGTAGTGAATCTTATCTAATTAATCATTGAAGAATAGCTAGTATGACTATTTATATTTTATAAATTATCTAAAAGAATAAATAACTCTGTATTGGTAGAAATTTTGAAACAAAATATAAAAAATTAAAACTTTAATAAAAATAATTCTTAAAATGTCGCAATGGATTAGTCTAGAACTTTTTAGAGTAGAAAAAGATAATCAATACAAGGTACAATTATAATAATTTGACTTATTTTCTCATTACTAAGAGAGTTTTGTTCTAACAGGAGGATACCAATGACAAGGAAAAGCGAAGCAAGAAATACATATTTTATGCTTTCCTGTGCCATTGCTACATGGATTGGGGGCGCAATTTTCTAGTTCCTACTGTAGCACATGCAGAAGGGACTGTGTATGTTACAGCGAATCGTGCACAAGAAGAGGCCAAGTATAATTCTCAGCAAGTGCAAATTATTACTAAAAAAGATATTGAAGCTAAACAAGCGAAATCAGCTGAGGATATCGTATTTAGTGAAACTGGTGTGAGTCGAACTGTAGATGCTATGGGTCGAGTTGGTGTATCTATTCGTGGTGCAGAACCTCGTCATACATTAATTTTGGTAGATGGTCAGCCAGTCATGGGTGATTTGGCGAAATACCAAGGTGCAGGCGATGAATTGCAACGTTTAGGTACAGAAAACTTAGATCATATTGAAATCGTACAAGGTGCTGCAAGTGCTAAGTATGGCTCTGACGCTATGGGCGGTGTTATTAATGTCATTACTAACAAGCCACGTAATGCAGCAGGACTGCAATTAAACTTTGAAGGCATTCGTGAAAAAGGCAATGGAGATATTGCTCCTTTCAATAATGTCTTTGTTCGTGCCGATTCTGGTAAAATTGGTAAAGTTAAAGTGAATATCTTCGGTAGCAAACGTGATATTATGCCAATCTATGCTAGTGAGGGGCCTAGAGAATCTACACTAGGCGCTGATGATACTGTGGACCATGGATTTCTTAAAAATTCTCTACGGTATTATGGCACTAATGCCAATGTAGGCGTGGCTAGTATTATTGATGTGAAAGATAATCAAACGATTAGCATGAAACTTGATCGTTATCGCGAAGATTTAGAACGTTATGTGAAAACAAGTGACTCTTTCATGGTGCCGCAAATGCACTATAAACGTGATTTAAATCGTAATACGATGAATGTAACCTATGAAGGTAAAGATGATACATCTAACTGGAAAGCAGAGTTGAATTATACTCGTACCAATGAAAACGATTTAACATTGAGTAGTGATTATGGTAAAAGTACTTATGAGGGTAAAAATACCTTACAATATACGGACAACATAGATCATAGACAATGGAATTTTGGTATTTCAGGAGATATCCAAGCCAATGATAACCATTTAGTATCTTATGGTGTGGGTATGTCTCGTGAAACAGGTACTGGTAGTCGTTTAAAAAATGCTCCAACGACATATGTACGTAGTATTGATCCTTGGGACTATGATAAAAGTTTAGCCGTAGATAGAAATGGTGTTCCAAAATCAAATATCTACGACTATTCTTTCAGTAAAGGTAAAGATGGAGTTATCGAACGTAATAAAGAGTATGAATGGTATAATGCTGATAAATCAAATCCAAATGCTAAAGTACCGGAATTTACGTATGAAGATTTCTTGAATTATAAAGAGAAATTGACTGAAGGAGATCCGGCTAACGCTCAATCCTGGATTTTTGGAACAACAGATAATACATTAAAGAAAAAATATCCTGAAGCCTATGCCAAATATATGGAGTTTGCTGCTACATTAATGGCAGAAAATAAAGCAGCTATTGATGAAAACAATGCGACAGCAACTAGTTGGAGAGATAGAATTTATAGCTCTGATGTAGAAAAATTACCATTGTATTATTACGATAAAACAGTACATCCTAAACTTAGTGCTATCATCAAATTAAATGGTGCTACTTTCAAAGAAGAAGAGAATAAGCGTATTAATAAACAAACGGTTGGTTCTGGTGCTATTAATAAACAATACCTATTTGTGCAAGATACATGGCAATTAAATAAAAACACAATGTTGACACCAATTGCACGTTTGGATCACAGTAGCTTATTTGGATCTAACTTGTCTTTCAATATGGGTTTAACGCATAACTTAAATGGCAATACACATCGTCGTTTTAAAGCTAACGTAGGTAGTAGCTATGTAGAGCCAGGTATGGGCGAGTTATTCTATAACTGGGAGATGTTCCCATCCCATATTAGATCCTTTAGTTTAAATGGTGGTGAAGCTCGTCTTGGTTGGTATTGGCAAGGTAATCCAAACCTAAAACCAGAAAAATCTATTAACTTTGATGTATCCATCGAAGGAGAAAATAAGAATACATATAGTAAATTAACTATATTTAGAAATAATATTAATAACTATATTACAGCCTATAATACAGGACATATTTTAGATTTCCATACAGATCTAAATGAAAATACTGAACGTGGTGTATTAAAATTCTTATATGCGCCAGATATGGTGTATAGCTTTAAAAATATTGGTAAAGCTGAAATTACAGGTCTTGAGTGGGAGTTAAAACAAAAACTTTCTAAAAAATGGAAGGCTAGATTTGGATATACATTCCTACATGCAGTCAATAAAAGCAATCCAGATATGCCACGTCAATTGTTAGATAAACCGACCCACAAAATTGGTATTGGCGTTGACTATGAAGATGAAAAAACAGGGTGGTCGGGTAGTTTTTGGAGTGACTACTACATCAATATGTTAGATAGCAACTCAGTATCTGGTGGCGGCGCCTTTATGACATCTGGAACTGCGTACCAACGAGATCCAATTACAAAGGCATTAATTATTGATTCAGCAACAAATCAACCTATTAAAATTGAAGGTAAATCTGAAATTAACTATACAGGTTCCGACCGTCGTACAAGTGATATGTATGAACGTAAAACGTATGGCATTTGGAATATGATTGTTCAAAAGAAAATCAATAAAGATTCTAGAGTTTACTTCGGTATCAATAACTTGTTTAACCATCGTGATGATGACCGTGCTTTATCGACTCGTCAATTCCGTATGGGTATCAATTTAAAATTTGGTAGCGATGCTAGTGTTGGAAATGCTAAAGATGGTATAGCTAAAGTAGAAGTGAAAACACAAGTAGTGGATCAATTTGATAGATTCATTCATCGTGATTTCGATGCTAATAAACAATCTGGTGTAAACTTCGTAGGTGACTTTAGAAATCGTTGGGATAGCCATTTAGGATTTGACCGACCTACAAGCCGTGTAACAGCAACAAGCTATATTGAAGATGATGCAGCAGATAACCTTCGTGATGAAAATAATCATGGTATCACATCTCGAGTACGAGCTGGTATTGATGCACGTATTGGTAAAGATGTAGATGTACGTGTTGTAGGAAGTGCCAGTGGCCAACGTGGTGTGGATACAGATCACCAATTGAAGGTAGCTAAAGGGTTTAATCATCAACGTATTGATGAAGCAACGATTACGAAACATACGAACAAATGGGATGTTACTGCTGGCCGTATGACAGAGCCAATGGGTGTTACTGGATATTGGTTCGGAAAAGAATATGATGGTGTTCGTGCGGTTTGGACAAATGATACAAAACAACTTCGTGTTGGATATGGTGACTTCTCTCATAGCACAGGTGTAACAGATTCTGCCTATACACATGCATTGTATAACTCATTTAAACGTGCCCCAACTGTACAAGAGTTCATGGGTGTAGATCTCAATGCATATAAAGAAGTTGCTACCGAAAAAGGCGCAGACACTATAGGTTTCTATTCTCAGTTAAAAGAAATTAAAGCTGAAGAGGAGAAAGCTTTAGATGCAGGTCAAGATAAAGTGGAAGCAGCTGGAGCAGCTATCACAGCAGAGATTAAGGCAATAGATACTAAGATAGAAACAACTTCAACCCCGATTAGGAATCAAATTGCAGAGGCTGAAGAAAAAGCAGATGAAGCAAGAAGTCGTTATTATGCAGCTGATGAGGCAACAGAAGATACACTAAAACAAGAATATGATGAAGCCTCTAAAAAAGTGAGTGAGTTATATAAAGAATTAGACAAAGCTACGGCTGAAGATAAAGCGAAAAAGGCTGAGTTAGAAAAATCCTTAGCAAATGCAAAAAAATCTGTTAAAGATGAAATCCGCAAGCCATTTGTAGAAAAACAATTTGAAGTATTAGCTCGCATGCAAGAATTAGCAAGCAAAGCTTATAGTGCTGATTTTGCTAACCCTAAAAATAAGTTTGTTTTAGAATTACCTGAACTTAACGCCAAAACACTTTATACGAAAGATATTATGGAAGAGGATCCATGGGGATATGGTCCGGCAACAAAAGTCGGTGAACAACCAAATACTGAAGGTAATTTCAGAATTAGACCTACCGATGGAAAAGGAAATGGTCTAGATAGTACGCCTGATCTTTTCAAAGTGTCTCTAAACAATAGTGACTTCTTAAAAGATGGCGGTAGATCCTACTTAGAAAAATGGTTTGATACTAATAAAGAGGCTATTATCGATTCCTATAAAACTACAGCGGATAGACTGATTCAAGAAATCACTAAAGGTACGGCTCATACTGCTGATGGTAATGGAGTTTATACGTTTGATGAGAAAGAAATAGCAACATTAAAACAACAATTCATTGAAAAGAATTTATTAACAGATAAAACAATCGGTGTATCTGGTAGTGCTAATTATCCAGTATTACTAAGCAATTTCTTCTCTAAAGTGAATTCTGTTTTAGAAAGAACTGATGGATATAGCAAACTTCCTCGTGAGGCTTTGGGTAATGCAACAGGTAAGGTAATTCCAACAGAAGGTGTTATCATTCAACGTGATGTAATCCCTGCTGTGCAACGTGCTGGATTCATTCAATATCGTCAAGAATTATCTAATCGATTGGGTGTAACAGCTTGGTACCTACGTTCTACAGGGCATGAAAATCATACTGTTCACTATACAAGTGAAAAAGGTAATGAATCTCGTAGCTTTGGTCGCTTAGCAAATGTATTCGGTATCGGCTTACAATATCAATTAGGTAACAGAACTGCTGTATCCTTTGATTATGGCCAAAATAGAACAGACTTCGGTCGCTATATGAACGGTGGTAGCATCTATGAATCTACAGCTGGTAAAGTATATGAAAATCCTGCTGGAAATCCACAGTTCGAATTAAAAGGACATCGTCATGGTGGTACGCCACACTTCTGGACCCTTCGTTTTGATGTAGGTCGTTCTGATTACTATCGTTCTGGCAGTTGGAATGCTTTCATCGATTACAAATATTTTGCACACGGTGCTTTCTTAGGTGGTAATGGCACAGGGGCAGTACCTGATCGTTACTTAGATGGTATTCGTAGCTTCACATTAGGTGGTGGCTATGTACCGGCAAAAGATTTTATGGTCGAAGCATTCTACACATTTGATGCAAAAGGTATTGGACAACGTGATACATTATACGGTGGAGAAAACTTTAAATTAGGTAACTACACTCGTATTCAAGGTACATATAAATTCTAATACAAAATGGCTCAAAATCTTATAGACGTTGTCCTTTGTCTATGTATGACTACAGAAGAAGATAGACTGGCATACGGTATATAAATGATATAGTATAGAGGATAGTTAACGCTACAAGTTAGCTATCCTCTATTACCATATTCTGTGTAACAGTATGGGAACATAATACTCCTATCTATCTAGTGGAAAGGAATATTCTCAGCGTATCCGTAATTACATTGAGATACAACGACTACATTGCGATAAAAGATTACATTGAAATGCAAAGATTGTCTGTTATAGAACGAAAATTACATTGAAATGCAAAATGTAATTCGTTTTAAATAAAGATTGCAGTAGGATGCAATCTTGGATCATTTATTAGAATATATGATATATAGGGGTGACAAGTGAAAGAAACAGTAACAAAAGAGGTACAAGAATCAACAGGTGTGATTCGTTATATTTGGATTGTATTAGGTGCTATTAGCTTTGGCTTAGGATCTTTAGGGGTTGTATTACCTTTATTGCCAACGGTACCGTTTTATTTATTCGCTGTATTTTGTTTTGCTAGGGGGTCCAAACGTTTTCATGAGAAGTTTGTAAACTCTAAGCTTTATGCAAATTATGTCGAACCGTTTAAGAATAAAAGTGGCATGCCACTACGAACTAAGATTAATATTTTAGTGTCTGTGTCTATTTTATTAGGTATTGGTGCTTATGGTATGCGCAATATGCCTGTAGCATTGTATATTATGGGAGCCGTGTGGATAGGTCATGTGATTGCCCTTGCGTTTATAGTGAAAACAGCACCACCTGAACCTAAAGTAGAACAATAGTTATTTTAGTAGTGCAAATGTATCATGTTTATATAGTACTAAATATGATGTGCATATACGGATAGAATATTTGTATTAGCCAAATCATGAATGAACGCTCATCGTGATTTGGCTTTTATTGTGTTGTGCTTATGTGGTATAGTAGTAACAACCATAAACATGTTTTAAATATGACTAAGTCATTAGGTGTATTGGTAGAAGTTATTTTACAGGATTTATAGTTACAATACATAGTGAATATGGGGAGCTATTTGTTAAGGCTGTTTCGCGATACTTGATGAGATATGCTTTTACTGTGAAAATCAATAATAGTCGTAATACTTGGCTGTGTATATGTATAGATTATAATTAGGAGCGGAATATTATGAAATCAAAACAACAAGGCCCTATACAAGTAGATCGATGTGCCATCTGCGTTCCTATTGTAGGACCAACGGTAGACCATATACTTTCACAGGTGCAAAAGGCAGTACAAGCAGAGGTGGACCTCATTGAGTTGCGCCCAGATATGTGGATGAAGGGTTCTCATCTATCTGAAGTAGAGTACATACCATTAATCGTAAACTTGGTGGAAGAAGTGCACTCAAGATATGCAGATATGCCCATGCTATTTACATGGCGCACCTTATCTGAGGGTGGAGAAACGCCCTTAAGTAGCGAGAATTACCAAAATCTATTACAAGTGATTGTGAATCAAAACTTAGTGCAAGCTATCGATGTGGAGTTGTTCTCTTATACAGATACAATAGGTCAAATTATGAAACAAGCACATTATCAAGGGATACAAACGGTGATGAGCTATCATAACTTTCAAAGTACACTAGATATAGAAACATTACATCTCTATACAGAACGGATGATATCTGTGGGTGCACAGGTTATTAAGTTTGCGTTGATGCCTAGCACTAATGATGATGTGCTTTCCGTATTACAAATTACAAAGGAGTTAACGGAAAGGTATCCGCAGTTGCCACGGATTACCATGTCTATGGGCCAATTAGGACAGATGACACGGACTTGCGGCCATGTGTTTGGAAATTGTTTGACCTTTGGCACACTGGGACAAGCATCAGCACCTGGACAGGTAGAGGTAGATATTTTAAAGCGATTAGTATAAGATATAGGATCAATGAGATAATATAAGGGTTTACAACTACTTTATTATGGTATCTACAAGTTATATTTCTAATACTAGAAAATGTAAAAAGTAGATGTTAGATAAATAGCTTTTAGAGTTAGTATTTCCGTATCTATAGGGAGTATCTATAGGTTATACAGGATACTCCTATAAAAATTATAGAAAATTGTTATTATTCAGTAGACAAATGTATCTTAGTATGATAATATTTGATACATAATTTAATACTCGCCTAATAAACCGATGAGGTGGAGATAAAAATAGAACGTGCACTTCCAGAGAGTGGGGGTAGCTGAGAGCCCCGCAGAACGCAGTCTATTAAATGGACCACCGAGGGTATGGGGAACGGACAATTGTCCTAGTATAGCATAACGTGTCATGAGCGTTAATCGTGAAGGATATGATAGTATCCTGCAAAGGGGAATGCATGCATTCAAACAAGGTGGTACCGCGATTTATATGAATCTTTCTGCGCATTTGTGCAGTTATTTAGCATATGAACTCGTCCTTGACATTTACGTCTAGGGCGAGTTTTTTTATTGCAGGAGGATTTATGAAACCATCATTAGAAAGTGTAAAACAATTAGGACAAGGATATGACATAGTACCGGTGTATGTGGAGTTATTATCGGATATTCGTACACCTATCTCCGTACTGAAAGCATTAAAAAAAGTGAGCGCTCATACATTCTTATTGGAAAGTGCAGACAACACCCATCACTGGGGGCGATATTCTTTCTTAGGTTATAATCCATTGTTAGAAGTAACATGCAAAAACCATATGATGACGATCAAAGGAGATATGACACGTACGTTTACATGCCATAATCCAGCGGAAGAGATTAGAAATATATTGAGTCAATATAAAAGCCCTAGAGTAGAAGAATTGCCAACTTTTACAGGTGGATTTGTAGGATACTTTGCCTATGAATACATTCGATACTTAGAACCTACCTTGGATCAACACATCAGTGATACAGATACGAGCATGGTTAACGATGTGGACCTTATGCTTTTCGATAAAGTCATTGCGTTCGACCATTACAAAAATAAAATCTATATCATCGGTCATGTTCGCACGGATGATATTGAACGTAATTACGAGCGTACCCAATTGGAATTGCAAGCCCTAGCAGATTTGGTGAAAGAAGGCGAAGAGGCTCATATCGAACGAGGTGTATTAGAAAGTGAATTCATCTCGGAGTTTACTTCTGAAGAATACCAAGAAGTAGTACGAAAAACACAACATTACATCACGGAAGGAGATATTTTCCAAGCCGTCGTATCCAACCGTAGAGAGGCGAAGTTCAAGGGAAGCTTACTTAATGCGTACCGTGTGCTACGAACAATGAACCCATCTCCGTACATGTTCTATATGAGTGGTAAGTCTGTGGAATTGACAGGGGCATCTCCAGAAACATTAGTGAAATTACAAGATAGG
This sequence comes from uncultured Veillonella sp., assembly GCA_963518505.1. Lineage (GTDB taxonomy): Bacteria > Bacillota > Negativicutes > Veillonellales > Veillonellaceae > F0422. Next base: position 55,059 of record CAUQIT010000005.1, read on the forward strand.
AGTGTTTACACATTCCCTATTGCGGGTACTTTGCCACGGGGCAAGAATGAAGAGGAAGATAGAGCGCAAGAGGCTAAGTTAAGTAAAGATGAAAAAGAATTGGCAGAGCATAATATGTTAGTCGATTTAGGTCGTAATGACATTGGTAAAGTCTGTGAATTCGGATCTGTTCAAGTGGAAGCACTTCATCAATTACAAAGATTTTCTCATGTTATCCATTTAACAAGTATTGTAAAAGGGACATTACGAGAAGAGTTTGATGCCTTAGATGCTATTGGCGCTACCTTGCCGGCAGGAACCTTATCTGGAGCTCCTAAAATTCGAGCGATTCAGATTTTACAAGAATTAGAGAAAAGCCCACGTGGCATTTACGGTGGTGCTGTAGGGTACTTAGATTTTTCTGGCAATATGGATGTGTGTATCGGCATTCGTATGGCGATGGCAAAAGAGGGACGTGTCTTTGTTCGGTCTGGTGGTGGCATTGTGCTAGATAGTGTACCAGTAAATGAGTACAATGAAACTATCCATAAAGCACAATCTATGGTGACAGCCATCACATTGGCGCAGGAGGTGTAACATGGTATTACTCATCGATCATTATGATAGTTTTTCGTTCAATATATATCAATTAATCGGTTTTTTAGTGAAAGACATTAAAGTAATCCGAAGTGACGAAATGACAGTGAAAGAGATTCAAGAACTTTCACCTGACTGTGTTATCCTTTCACCAGGAACGGGACGACCAAAGGATGCAGGTGTATACGAAGAATTACTAGAAACATGTCAAGGCGAGTTTCCTATTCTAGGCATCTGCTTAGGCCATCAGGCCATGGGTGAAGTTTTCGGAGCTACTGTAGGGTATGCGAAAGAAGTCATGCATGGCAAACAAAGCGTGGCAACCCAATGTTATCCATCCATACTATGGAAAGATATTCCTCAAGAATTCCCCGTAGCACGGTATCATTCCTTAGCAGTCTTAGAAGATACCCTAGGAGATGAACTGGTGGTAACAGCTCGTACAGCAGATGGAGAAATTATGGCCATGGAACATAGAACACATCCAATTTATGGTGTGCAATTCCATCCAGAGTCTATTTTGACACCGCAAGGAACGCAAATGGTTAAGAATTTCCTGAAATACCATAAGATTATATAAGGGAGAGATAGAGTATGATTCAACAAGCCATACGCCTCGTTACAGAGGGACAAGATATGCCATATGAAGTGGCAAAAGCAACGATGAATGCGATTATGAGTGGAGATGTACAGGAAGTGCCTATGGCAGCCTTCTTAGGAGGTTTACAAGCGAAGGGACCTAGTGTTACAGAGATTACAGCCTTTGCAGAAGTGATGCGGGAAAAAGCTGGCTCTGTGCCACATGACAATACAGTTGTAGAAATCGTAGGTACTGGTGGAGATGGTAGTAGTACATTTAATATTTCTACAACGTCAGCGATCCTGCTAGCGGCTGCAGGGATTCCTATCGCTAAGCATGGGAATCGTAGTGTATCCAGCAAATGCGGTGCCGCTGATGTGTTAGAAGCATTGGGCGTGAAATTGGAACTCAATGGAGCGCAAAATAGACAGGTCCTAGAAGAAGCGAACATTTGCTTTATGTTTGCCCCTGTGTACCATGAAGCTATGAAATACGCTGGACCTGTACGAAAAGCTATGGGGGTCAGAACAGTATTTAACATTTTAGGACCTTTGGCAAATCCTGCGGGAGCTACAGTAGAGCTCATGGGTGTGTACGATCGATCCTTACTGGAACCATTGGCACAGGTTTTGTCTAATTTAGGCGTTCATCGTGGTGCTGTCGTATATGGTAGTGATGGACTAGATGAAATTACTGCTACAGGCATTACGACAGTGTGCGAAATCAATCATGGCAGGTTCAAGACCTATGAGTTAGATCCTAAGGATTACGGGTTTACTTATGCTGAACCAGATGAACTAGTAGGTGGTGATGCACAGGTGAATGCTGAGATTACACGTACTTTACTAGAAGGAAAAGATAGAAGTGGACGTGCCACTGCAGTGATACTTAATGCGGGTATGGCGTACTATTTAGCCAAAGAGGGAGAAGTAACCATAGAGAATGCTTTTAAAACGGTGCAAGAGTTATTGTATTCTGGTGCTGGAGCAAAGGCACTTTCAAAATTTGTGAAAGCATCACAAAATGCTTAATAGTAGGTTAGAAATAGAGATAGTTATGATATTAGATAAGATTGTAGCAGCTACTGAAAAACGGGTCTGTGACGCAAAAGCTAATTTACCCTTGTCAGAGTTACAACAGCAAGTAGAAAGAATGCCTATTACGAAGGCCTTTCCTTTTGAACAGGCATTACAAGAATTAGATTTTAATTTTATATGTGAAGTGAAAAAAGCATCTCCATCGAAAGGGATTATTGCAGAAGATTTTCCCTATTTAGAGATAGCCAAGGAGTATGAAATGGCAGGAGCGGCTGCTATTTCTGTATTGACAGAACCAGAATTCTTTTTGGGAAGCCCGCAATATTTACAAGAAATTGCTGAAGCGGTATATATTCCTGTATTACGGAAGGACTTTATTATCGATGAATACCAAATCTATGAAGCAAAACTATGGGGCGCCTCAGCTATATTACTCATAGAAGCTATCTTGGATGATGAAACAATGGCTCGCTTTCATAAGTTGGCAGATAGTTTGGGTCTATCTTGTTTAGTAGAAGCTCACGATGAAACGGAAGTGTTGCGAGCAGTGAATATAGGGGCCCGCATCATTGGGGTCAATAACCGCAATTTAAAAGATTTCACGGTGGACGTGAACAATAGCATTCGCCTACGAAATCTAGTGGATGATTCAGTGATTTTCGTTTCTGAAAGTGGCTTAGATACAGCCGCAGATATCCAACGTTTACGAGACAATAAGATTCACGCTGCACTCATGGGTGAAAGCTTTATGCGATCTAACGATAAAGTTGCTAAATTAGCTGAATTGTATGGACCTATCAGACCGAAATGTTCTATACATAATAATACAGAACGAGGCAGGTTCGGAACAGAAGATACATCTAATATAGAGGTACCAAGTGCACCAACAGTAGATGAAGATACTCAATCTAGCTATGAGGTAAAGGTCAAATTTTGTGGCATAACCAAAGAAGATACAGTTCCTGTATTACTGGAGACACAACCAGACTATGTGGGATTCATCTTTGCACCAAGCAAACGACAAGTGATGGTAAAACAAGCCCAATCTATTACGAAAAGTTTGCAAGATAGTGTACACACTACAAGCGGTAACAAATGCTGCTCACGGGTAGGCGTATTTGTGAATGAAACGATATCTACTATTGTGGAGATTGCAAAGGCAGTACCACTTTCAGTAGTGCAATTACATGGGGATGAAACCATAGCATATATTGAATCATTACGAATTCAATTACAGGAAGAACAATTAGAATCCATTGAGATTTGGAAAGCTATACAAGTGCAAGGTAAAGAAGATATCTTGCCATGGAAACAAGCTCCCATCGATGGACTGGTGGTAGATGCCTATTCAAAGGAAGAACGTGGAGGCACTGGTAAGACTATTAATTGGTCATTGCTTGATGATGTGCAGGTTCCATACTACCTAGCAGGCGGTATAGGGCTACACAATGTAGCTCGTGCCATTCGTCGACTACAGCCGTATGGGCTCGACATGAGTAGTAGCCTAGAGACAAATGGACAAAAAGATGCGAAGAAAATAAAATCTATAGCACAGATTATTAAAACAGTAACAAATAGATGCTAAGAAAATGAAAACTATGGAACAGATCGTTAAGATAGTAACAAACAGATAAGGAGAGATAGAATGACAACACATCGCCATGGCTATTTTGGTGAATTTGGTGGACAATTCATGCCTGAAACGTTAATGAATGCCATCATTGAACTGGAAGCAGCTTATGAAATGTATAAGAAAGATCCAGATTTTATTAAAGAGTTAGAAGACCTACATGTATCTTATACAGGTCGCCCTTCCTTGTTATACTACGCAGAGAAAATGACAAAAGATTTGGGGGGCGCTAAAATTTACTTAAAACGGGAAGACTTAAATCATACAGGGTCCCACAAATTAAATAATGTGTTAGGTCAAATGTTACTGGCCAAGCGTATGGGTAAAACTAGAGTGATTGCAGAAACGGGTGCCGGTCAACATGGTGTAGCCACTGCCACAGTGGCTGCTTTAATGGGCATGGAATGTGAAATTTTCATGGGCCAAGAAGACTGTGAACGACAAGCGTTAAATGTATACCGCATGGAACTATTAGGTGCTAAGGTGCATCCGGTTACTTCTGGAACAGGTACCCTGAAAGATGCTGTGTCTGAAACGATGCGGGAATGGACCAATCGAATGGCGGACACCCATTATGTATTAGGATCTGTTATGGGCGCTCATCCATTTCCTATGATGGTACGTGACTTTCAGTCCATCATCAGTCGTGAGGCAAGAGAACAAATTTTAGAAAAAGAAGGTAAATTACCAGCTGCTGTGTTAGCTTGTGTTGGCGGTGGTAGCAATGCGATTGGTATGTTCTATCATTTTATTCCCGATGCGGGTGTGCAACTTATCGGTTGTGAAGCGGCTGGCAAAGGAATCGATACAGAAGAACATGCGTCGACCATGACTAAAGGTACGATAGGTATTTTCCATGGAATGAAATCCTACTTCTGTCAAAACTCTTATGGACAAATTGCACCAGTATTTTCTATTTCCGCTGGATTAGATTATCCAGGTATAGGTCCAGAGCATGCATATTTACATGACAGCGGCCGAGCTCAATATGTGCCGATTACAGACGATGAAGCAGTGGATGCCTTTGAATATCTCTCTCGTATGGAGGGAATTATTCCAGCTATTGAAAGTGCTCATGCCGTAGCACATGCTATGCGATTGGCACCTACTCTAAGTCCTGATGAAAGTATCATTATTTGCTTATCTGGACGTGGTGATAAGGACGTAGCAGCTATGGCGAGATATAGAGGGGTGAACTTACATGAATAAGATAACAATAGCACAGGCTTTCACAAAGAAAGCATTTATCCCTTTCATTACAGCTGGTGACCAAGGGATTACTATAACAGAGAAATACATTCGCACTATGGCAAAGGCGGGAGCGACTTTGATTGAAATTGGTATTCCTTTTTCTGATCCTGTTGCAGAAGGTCCAGTCATTCAAGCAGCTAGTGAGCGTGCCCTATCCACAGGAGTTACTACTGACGATATTTTTGATATGGTCCGACGTTTGCGTACTGGTACAGACGCATTGACCATTCCACTTGTGTTTATGACCTATATGAACCCTATCTATGTGTATGGTGTTGAAAGTTTCATGACACGCTGTGAAGAAGTGGGCATCCAAGGTGTCATTGTGCCAGACTGCCCATTGGAAGAAAAACAAGAACTAAACCATCAAGCGAAGGCCCATGGAGTTTCTGTCATTTCTTTAATTGCACCTACCTCAGAGCAACGGATTGAGGAAATCGCCAGTCAAGCAGAAGGCTTTGTGTACTGTGTGTCTTCTCTTGGTGTAACAGGTATGCGCAGTGACATCAAAACAGACATTGCTAGCATCGTACAACAGATTCGACAATACACAGATATTCCAGTAGCCGTTGGCTTTGGCATTTCTACACCGGAACAAGCAAAGACAATGGCATCACTATCTGATGGTGCCATCGTAGGTAGTGCCATTGTGAAACAAATTGGTGAGTGGGGAGCAACTGGGGAAGAAGAATTATATCAATATGTCCGTTCTATGGTAGAAGCAGTAGGTAAGTAACATCGAAACTTATAATGTATGTATATGTATTATAAATTTACTAGGTTATAGCGTTTTTCGAGTGTTTTCTTATATGAAATCAACGTCATAACATAGTGTTATAAATTAATAAGTTGCAGCATACTTTACATTGTTTTTGAATATTTGCAATACCTATTAAATAGCTGTGCAAGAAGTTTATCTTGAGCAGCTATTTTTTCATCGAAAGGACAATAGATTCACAGAGGGTCATAGTTAAAGTAGATATACTGCAGTCTATAAAAAATTGATGGTAACATGCTTTAATATACTGTATACTTAAGAATATGAATAATTCGTAACAGGAGATATAGGGTATGGAAAAAACAAGTATTGGCGTTGGGCGAGCTGCATTGCATGTTGCTATTTCTGAAAGTCGTGCAGAAGAGATGGCGTTACGAAAAGAGTTTGAAGATCTTGGGATTCGTAGCTGTGCCGTAGATTTTGGAGGGGCTTTCACAGAGATTATTCCTAAAATTATTGAACGGGCCGTAGTAGCAGCAGAGCGACAAGAGTTAATTCATGACAATCATGTTAGTAAGGGTGCTGTTGTAGGCGCTACGGCACAAGCTTTAGAGCAACTAAAAAATAAATGTGTCGGTCTCAATGTAGGTGGCAAGGTAGGCATTGCACGTAGTCAAGAACATCTAAGTGTAGCCATCTATTTAGGGGTCGGCGTATTGCATTTAGATGAAATTGCGGTAGCCATGGCACATCGAGCTGTACCAAGTATGTAGAAGTGCTATAAATTTTTGTATAGTTTTGATATAATATTTTGTAGAGTATTTAGACAATAGCTAATCATTTTGGAGGTAACTATGAGTCAGTTCGATTGGAAAGTACTAGATCGTAATTACGAAGACGTAATTTATGAAACATATAATGGGATTGCAAAAATTACAATTAATCGCCCAGAAGTGCGTAATGCATTCCGCCCTAAAACAGTAATGGAATTAATCGATGCTTTCACCATTGCTCGTGAAGATGCAGAAGTAGGTGTTATTATCTTGACTGGCGCTAATCATGGTCAAGGAGAAGATAAAGAAGCATTCTGTTCTGGTGGTGACCAGCGTGTTCGTGGAGATGGCGGTTATGTAGGGGATGATAAAATTCCTCGCTTAAACGTATTGGATTTGCAACATTTGATCCGTATCACTCCAAAACCTGTTATCGCTATGGTGAATGGTTTTGCTATCGGTGGTGGTCATGTATTACACATTGTGTGTGACCTTTCCATCGCTTCTGAAAATGCTAAATTTGGTCAAACAGGCCCTCGCGTAGGTTCCTTCGATGCTGGTTATGGTGCTGGTTACTTAGCTCGTCTAGTGGGCCATAAAAAAGCTCGTGAAATCTGGTTCTTGTGCCGTCAATATTCTGCAAAAGAAGCATTAGATATGGGTCTTGTGAATACAGTGGTTCCATTTGATCAATTAGAAGCAGAAACAGTGAAATGGTGTGAAGAAATTCTTCAATTATCTCCAATGGCGCTTCGTTTCTTGAAAGCTTCCTTCAATGCGGATACAGATGGTTTGGCTGGTTTACAACAATTTGCAGGGGATGCGACTTTACTGTTCTACACAACTGATGAAGGTAAAGAAGGTCGTGATGCATTTAAAGAAAAACGTAAACCTAACTTTAAACAATTCCCTAAATTCCCTTAATGGGTTAGGTTATGAAGTGGTTATATGAACGAGCACAAACACATAGAGATAAGTGTTTCTTAAATGAACTTACCTATGGAGATGTGTATACTCTAACAATAGCTACAGCAAAACGACTCGCTCCTCATCTTCGAGGAGAGAGTCGTATTGCTTTATGGGCAGAAAATTCTGTATCTATGGCGATACACCTATTTGCTCTATCTGCATTGGGTATAGAAACGGTGTTACTGAATACGAATATAACAGAACGAGAAGTAACAGAACAAATGGAAAGTACCGGAGTTCGCACTTTATTGATGTCAGAAAAAATAACACTGATATGGCGAGCACAGAAGGGAGCCTGTGACATAGAGATCACAGATGTTTCTACTTATGAGCATAGCCATAGTCAAGTGGACCGACAGTATTTGTGCTTTTCTACATGTATAGACACTGATTTCAAGGCTATTTCTCCTATGCATAATGACGGAGATGTTAGGAATGAAACTACTAATGGTGTAAAATATGCATCTATCAAAATAGATAATGAAGAAAACCCCAGTATGGACTCTTTTAGAAATAGATGCAATCATCTGGGTGATGTTAAAGATTCTACAGATTGCGAGAGTAATCTAGACTGGAATCCATCTGATGAAACAGTATTTTGCATCATTAATACCAGTGCTACAACAGGCAAATTCAAATCAGTCCCTGTCCGATGGTCTCAAATCGAGTCTCATGTGAAAGCTTCTGCGAATGTGCTTGGCGTGGAGGAAGATGATAATTGGCTTGTGGTGCTCCCTATGTTCCATGTCAGTGGCTTATCTATTATTTTACGTACCTTGTATAATGGCACAAGAGCTACCATTCATGAAAAGTTCTCGGAACAAGTTGTACTAGATGCATTAGAAACGGAAGAAGTCACCATAGTATCCTTGGTGCCGACAGTGTTACAACGCATAGTAGAACGCATACAAGCACCAACTTTGCGGGCTATCTTATTAGGTGGCGAGTTTATTCCTATGCCACTGTTACAAGAGTGCGTACAACGAAACTTACCGGTCTATAAGACGTACGGCATGTCAGAAACCTTTGCACAAAGTACGACCTTTAGTGTTAAGGATCATCCGAATAAATTAGCCTCTGTAGGATATCCTTTAGAGGGGGTTACCATTGAAATTCGCAATCCTGATGAAGAAGGAGTAGGAGAAGTGTGGCTTTCATCCCCGATGCTGATGAAAGGATACCTTAATAAAGAACCTATTAAAGGCGCTTTTAATACAGATGACATTGGTTACATAGATGAAGATGGATTTTTATATCTTTTGAACCGTAGAAAGGACATCATCATTTCTGGGGGTGAGAATATTTATCCTAAGGAAATCGAGGATGTCCTATATGGAATGGACGGAATTCTGGAATGTGCCGTCATCCCTGTATCGGATCCTAAATGGGGACAGGTGCCTGTATTATGTGTGGTAACAAATTGTTCCGAAGAAGATATACTACAATATCTACTGAGTCGGTTGGCGAAGTATAAAGTGCCGAAGTGCATTGTATATTATGATGCATTGCCGAAAAATAGCATGGGGAAAATCGTAAGACAAGAGTTGATTCACAAAGTAGAAAGGATATAGTATGCAAGGAACCTCTTTATTAGAACAATTACAGATAGAGACATTCCACTGTGCTGGACAGGCCTTTCAAAGTACTATGAAACTTTCACCATTTCATGCACAACCCTTTGGATTCGTCAACGGTGGCGTGTACCTTGCCTATGGAGAAGCATTGGCTGGTATGGCGTCAAATGCGATATTGGCACAAGAAATGACGGCGCCTAGTAAAAGAGGCATAGGTTCAGAACCTATCAAACAACGAGTAGCGGTAGGTCAATCGGTGACGGCTAATCATGTGAGACCGAAACGATGTGATGGATATGTGGTAGCGCGTGGTCAATTATTACATAAAGGTGGTCGTAACCATGTGTGGACTATCAATATTTTTGATGAAACCGATCAGTTGTTATCTCACATGACAGTGACAAATAGTATAATTAACGTGTAAGAAACTATGTTTATTAGTCGGAATTTATGTATAACATGATGTTATCGTTACATCCATGTTAATTGTACAAAAACATCTATAGATAGATTGGTAGTACACCGTTACACTTTATAAGTAAGTAGCAGATGGAAACATAAGTCTCAATAGAATTAATTTGTTATACAGCATTATATTGACTAGAAAGGAGGTGCATAGCCTATGAAAATTGACATTATATCGTTGTTCCCAGAGTTTTTTGATGCTTTTTTCACGCATTCTATCATCAAACGTGCCTTACAGGCAAATCGATTAGAGATGAAAGTGACAAACCCAAGGGAATTTTCTCATAGCAAGCATGGTCAAGTAGATGATACTCCCTATGGCGGTGGTGCGGGCATGCTCATGAAAGCACCTCCTCTCTTTGAAGCTGTAGAACATGTGTTGCAGATGCCTATAGAAGAACATCGTCGTATAAAAACAAATCATAAAAACCATGTTGTGTTTATGGGACCAACGGGAACACCGTTTACGCAAGAAAAAGCAAGGGAACTAGCCACCTACGATCAACTTGTCATCGTCTGTGGACACTACGAAGGAGTTGACTATCGAGTAGAAGAATACTTAGTGGATGAAACTATATCTATTGGAGATTATGTGTTAACTGGCGGTGAATTACCAGCCATGGTGGTGGCCGATGCAGTGGCTCGCATGATTCCCGGTGTCTTAGGAGCTACCTCAGGAGCGATAGAGGATTCCTTTTACTATCCTTTATTGGAATGTCCACAATACACGAAGCCCCAAGAATATAGAGGTATGGTTGTACCAGATATATTATTGAGTGGTCATCATAAACATATTGAGCAGTGGAGACTAGAAGAGTCTATAAAACGAACAGCTCTGCTACGACAAGATTTACTACATCGTGAGTTAACAGCAGAAGAAGTAAAAGCATTGCAACGATTGCTAGAAAAATCCACATCTAAAGAAGAGCAAGATTTATTAGAAAGAATCTTAGGTCAGTCTACTTTCACGAAGGAAAAGAGGAAATAAATGGCGAATTTATATATCGGCCTCGTTCATTATCCCATTATGAATAAACATGGTGAGGTAATCACGACGGCCATCACGAACTATGATATCCATGATATTGCCAGAGCATCCACAACCTATGATGTGGAACGGTATTTCATCATTCACAATGTACCGAGCCAGCGTGAATTGGCAGAAACCGTGATGAGTCATTGGAAAACGGGATTTGGTAGTACCTACAATCCAGATCGAAAAGATGCTTTCAAACATGTGGAACTTGTCAATTCCATTCGACAAGCCATCGATATGGTGACGGAATTAGAAGGACAGACGCCAATCGTGTGTACTACGGATGCACGGACCTATGATAATACCATTACCTATGCATCGCTCCGTAAATCACTTGAAAGTGAGAGCCGTCCTGTGGTAGTATTATTTGGAACGGGGTATGGTATGACGAAAGAAACAATGGAAGATTTCGATTATATCTTAGAACCCATCTATGGACATGGAGAGTACAATCACCTTTCAGTTCGTAGTGCCGTATCAATTATATTAGACCGCTTGCGAGGCGAAGCGTGGTGGAATAAATAGGAGGACAGCATGTCAGGACATTCTAAATGGTCAAATATTAAACATAGAAAAGGTAAAAATGATGCGTTAAAAGCAAAAATTACCACAAAAATTAGCCGTGAAATCACAGTAGCTGTGAAAGCTGGTGGTACAGACCCAACAGGCAATATGCGTTTGAAATTGGCGCTACAAAAAGCTCGTGAAAATAATATTCCTAAGGATAATATCCAACGTGCTATCGATAAAGGTGCCGGTGCTGGTGATGCGAACAACTATGAAGAAATTACCTATGAAGGATACGGCCCAGGCGGCGCTGCGATCCTTGTAGAAGTGATGACAGATAACCGCAACCGTGCCGCAGCAGACGTTCGTCACGCCTTCTCCAAACGTGGTGGTAACCTAGGTGAAAGTGGATCTGTTAATTGGATGTTTAAACGCAAAGGTGTATTCGTGATTCCACAAGAAGGTAATGATGAAGAAACATTGACATTATTGGCTCTTGATGCTGGCGCAGAAGACATCAAAGTAGAAGACGATGTATTCGTTATCTACACATTGCCAGATGATTACGATGCCGTAGAAGCTGCCCTAGCAGAAGCATCCATCGCTACAGATATGGCACAAATCACAATGGTTCCAGATACTAATATGGAATTAACCGGTGATGACGCAGTGAATATGCAACGAGTGCTAGATATGCTGGAAGACTTGGACGATGTACAAGATGTGTATCATAATGCCATTATGGATGAGGAAGAATAATAATATAGTATGAAAAAAGCACTCCCTAGATAGGGAGTGCTTTGTATGTCGTTCATAAGTGGTTGCGATTAATAAATTTGGAATTGACAATAATAAAAGTAATGCCTTATAATAAGTTTAACGACAAACCCCCCACATCCGTATGGACAGACAAGTTCTGACGTGGGGCTTTTTTTATTATGGAGAGAATTATGGGGACACCTAAATCTTTAAGTTGTAATGAACTATTGCATTTATTTTCTTCTAGAGGTATGAGAATTGATGGAGTAGATAATCATAAGATTCAACATATTAATTATTATAAGCTGAAAGAATTTGCAGAACCATTTGCTACTTATTCAGAAGATGGAATGATTAATTATAATTGTATACATTTTTCGACAGTATTAAAGAGATACTATCAAGATAAAAATCTACGAGTCTCACTAATTCATGCTATTGAAAAAATTGAAATATCAATAAAAACGAACTTAGCTAGAATATTAGGTGAAAGATATGGAGCTTTTGGATATTTAAATTTTGCGCAGTGGGCTAATCGGTCGAAGGCCACTAGATATGCTATAGAAAAGAAACAGTATAGAATAAAGGAAGAGTTACAAAATTCTTTGAAACGTTCGGATTATATATCCTCTCAATCTAAGGATAATTTTGATGTAGATAATTTTCCGAGCATCTGGCTTGCAATAAATTTATTGACATTTGGTTCTGTTGTAAAAATGATAGAAATTTTAAGTGAAAAAAATCTAACGCAATTAGCGAGTACATATAATTGCTCAAATTTGGAATTAGTTTCGTGGCTAAAATGTTTACATTTCATCCGTAATATATGTGCACATAACTCTAATTTAATAGATATAAAGTTAAAGACGAAACCTAAAATACGAAGTGTGTGGAAAGAACGACTCTTTTACGATGAAAAAGGTGGACAAGAAAAGCCAACTAATGGAGCCTCTATTGTAATTCTTATTGTTATGGAATTGGTGAAAATGATAAATTCAAAGTATAATTGGAGCCGCATTCAAAACGTTATTAGTAGCATATGCAGTAATGATGAAGAAGCACAGCTGTTTGGGTTTAAAAATAAAAAAAGTGTAGATTTATTAAGTTAGATAACTTTTTAAAGAGGATAAACATAAAATAGCTAAGTATTAATTAAGATGGTTTATACTGCTTTGGAAATTAAACACAATGATTCTCTATAAAATTCCATCATTTCATGCTATACTATAAGCAAGTAAATATTTTAGATTTGCAAGGGAGCCTATGTAATAGGCTGAGAAAGGACTATGAAGTACCTGACCTTTTGACCTGATCGGGATCATGCCCGCGTAGGAAGCACGCTGACATATGTGGGTATCGATGTAATGTTGATACCTTTTTGTGTATAGAGCACCCCAAATAGGCTCCTTTGTAATGAAAGGAGCTTTTTATGTTTTACACACAAATGCAAGCAGCCCAAAAAGGCATTGCTACCGACGCAATGAAATTGGTAGCAGAAAAAGAGAACATGGATGTTGAAGTGTTACGAGATTTAGTGGCAAAAGGACATGTAACAATTCCATGCAACAAACATCATACGGCTTTACAACCAGAAGGAATCGGACAGAAGTTACGTACAAAAATCAATGTAAACTTAGGTACATCCAAGGATTGTACAGACTACGAAGAAGAAATGAAAAAAGTTCATCATGCAGTGGCATTAGGCGCTGAATCTATTATGGACTTATCTACACATGGTGATACAAAGGTGTTCCGCCGTTTGTTGACAAAAGAATGCCCCGTTATGATTGGCACCGTGCCAATCTATGATAGCGTTATCCATCACCAAAAGGATTTAGGAGAATTAACAGCTGAAGACTTTATTTCTACGATCCGTCTCCATGCAGAAGATGGGGTAGATTTTGTCACATTACATTGTGGGATTACACAACATACGGTAGAGCAAATTAAACGTCACAAACGAAAATTAAACATCGTCAGTCGTGGAGGTAGTTTAGTATTTGCTTGGATGTCTATGACGGGTCAAGAGAATCCGTTCTATGAATACTATGATGAAATCTTGGACATTTGTGCAGAATATGACATGACCATTTCCCTTGGCGATGCTTGTCGTCCTGGTTGCTTGGCGGATGCCACAGATATCTGTCAAATCGAAGAACTTGTTCGACTTGGTGAGTTAACAAAACGAGCTCGTGAACGTGGTGTGCAAGTGTTAGTAGAAGGACCTGGTCATGTACCGTTGAATCAAGTACAAGCTAATATGGAAGTACAACAAACAATTTGTGATGGAGCTCCCTTCTATGTATTAGGACCATTGGTGACAGACATTGCACCTGGCTATGACCATATTACAGCGGCTATCGGTGGTGCGGTGGCAGCCATGCATGGGGCAGCCTTCCTTTGCTATGTAACACCAGCGGAACACTTAGCCTTACCTGACGAAAATGATGTGAAAGAAGGCATCATGGCTTTCAAAATTGCTGCGCATGCCGCAGACATTGCAAAAGGCATTCCTAATGCACGAGATCGCGATGACCGCATGGCAGAGGCGCGTCAAAAACTTGATTGGGAAGCACAATATGCAGTAGCACTAGACCCTGAAAAAGCACGTCGTATTCGTGAAAGCCGTGCCCCAGAAGAAGGACACAAGGAAGCTTGCAGTATGTGCGGAAAATTCTGCGCCGTACGGAGTATCAATAAAGCCTTAGAGGGTGAGAAGATTGATATATTATAAATGAGAAACGAAACAGCCAACTCTTATTTAGGAGTTGGTTGTTTTGTTGTATAGATAAATTGATTATAGCAATGCGATTGATGTATTATATAGATAGTAAATATGTTTTTGTGTAATGCAACTAGTGAATTTACATGAGAGTAACATTTGAGAAGATTGTTTTTTGAGGTGCATGATGAAACAATGGAAACTATTGGCACTGGGATGCGCACTATTAGCGCTAACTGGTTGTGCAAGTATGGACTCTACTATACAAGTAGATAGTGACTTTAGCGGGAAATGGGAGGCGCAATTGCATACTCCTGAACCTTTAAGTAAAACGGATTTAGAAGCTGGGTTTGACGACAGTGTAAATAAAATTATTTATGACCGTAAGCATATAGGTGATGAAACATTTGAGGAAAAACAAAATAAAGAGAAAGAGACTTTGAAACAGTTTAGTGCAAAACATATTAAGGTGGAGGCTGCTGATGAATCTGGTAAGGCTTTGAATAATCAAACAGATGCTAAGTCTGAATATTGGAAAATTACAGCTTCTTTTTCAGATGAAAGTGAATTAACTAACAGCTACAGAATTATTTATGGTGCTATAGATAGACCTGAGGTATTACATGTTATCTACCCTTATGGTGAAGAAAATAATGCATATATGTTCAATATGGGACGTTCATATGGAACAACAACTATCACAGTAGATGGTGATATTAAAACCGATTTCAAAACTGATGGACTTGTAAATGGTAATTCAATTACTTTTGAAAAAGATCAAAATATCCGATTTGTGTTTCTAAAAGCATCTCATACTGTTAGAAATGTAATGATTGGATTGGTAGGATTAGGTGTAGTGCTTGGTGCCTTTATGATTTGGCGAAAACGAGGTCAATAGAATGAATATTAAGAAATGTATGCTAATTATACTGGGCATAATGATGATGGGATTAGCTTTCATAGGGTGCACATCTGATACAGCAATCGGAGACAATCCCGATTTGTCGGGTACATGGTATCATTATAACCCTCCTTATGAAGACAATGGCTATAATGGTGGGATTGTTTATAAAATAACATTTGAAAAGGTAAGTGACCATGTATATAAAATGACTGAATCTAAGTTTTATATGCGTAATGTATATGCGAAATATCAGTTGATAAACGAAAAGGAATATGGCACTGATCACGCTAGAATAACGGCATTAGATATTGCGAAAGGACCAAATAAAAACGGAGTACTACCAATCTATGATGATGCTTATGAATGGGTGCCTTACTACGATGAAATAAAAGGGGAGGCCTTGTTGACAGTTAGAGATGGCAAGGCTTATGATGGGGCATTTGGTGCTACCCACACGATTAAAAAGGAAAATGGTAAGTTGATGCTTGTTAGTGATAAAGATAGTAACTCTATTATGTATAAAACGGATGATTCCTTCTTTACAGTTGCTAACGAACAAGAGGCGGCTAATATCAAAAAGAAAGTGGACATCGATAATGCTAAACATCCTAATGAAGCATATCAAATACGTAATATCACTTTCACTGTGAAAGAAAGTGATAAAAAAGTGTATGCTCATTCTAATTAGGGGTACAATTAGTATTCTACTTCTATATAGTTAAACGTCGTACAACGCTTGCCATTGTATATATGTATAGGGTATGATAAAAGTGTCATTTATAGTTATTTTTTATAAGTGTGAGGTGTGCTATGAGAAAAAGAACAGCAATCGCTCTTGTATTAGCTAGCGTATTTGCAGTGAATGCAGGTACTGCTACAGTAGAAGCTAGTTGGTTAAGTAAAACGTTAAAGAAATTAGACAATGCTTTGGGGGTTCCTGATAGTAATACGCAGGTGACACAACAATCTAATGGAACGTTAAAATTGCCGCAGGCAGGACAACGGTGGATTTTACTTTCCGAAAATAAATACTATAAAACATATGCAGATCGCACAAAAATTTTTGCAATTGGAGAAGCACAGAGAAGGGCTGTAAAAGGAGTTTTTAAACGTGAGTTTACACCTTTAGGTTCGCAATGGTTAGGTGGCTTTGGAGCGGTCAAGCCTGATGTTGTAACAGTAGAGTATTATTCTCGTGAATATTATGTAAACTCCGTGGAAACGTCATCTTGGTGGGATCACTATATACCAGAATCATACTATGATGTCCATGGTAATCTAATTTATAAGGGAAGTAGTATGGAAAATAAACATCGTGGAAACTACATTCCAGAATCTGAAGAAGAGCACATCAAAGAAAAATTATTCCACATGTTCGGTTGGGATTATTAATAGTACATCGACAGCCGGGCTCTCATAAGTAATTAATAGCTACTAGGGAACATAGATATAATGCATGATTTCCCCTTGCTTTCACCCCACATTTTGTGCTATACTAGCCAAGTATGAATACACACGCAACTAGACTATCAGTTCTGTGCGCAATTTCGCGTTTGCTGAGGGATGAGAGTTGCGGAGGTTTTTTAACAGGAGGTGCCAACATGGCAGTAGTATCACTTAAACAATTATTAGAAGCTGGTGTTCACTTTGGACATCAAACAAGAAGATGGAATCCTAAAATGGCTAAATTCATCTTCACTGAACGTAATGGTATCTATATCATTGACCTTCAAAAAACTGTAAAAAAAGTAGAAGAAGCGTATGATTTCTTGCGTGAAGTAGCTCAAGAAGGTAAAACAATCCTTTTCGTAGGTACTAAAAAACAAGCTCAAGAAGCTGTTAAAGAAGAAGCTCTTCGTGCTAATATGTACTTCGTTAACGAACGTTGGTTGGGCGGTATGTTGACTAACTTCAAAACTATCGAAGCTCGTATTAAACGTTTAAAACAATTAGAAAAAATGGCTGAAGATGGAACATTCGAAGTTCTTCCTAAAAAAGAAGTAATTCGTCTTCGTCATGAATGGGAAAAATTGGAAAAATACCTTGGCGGTATCAAAGATATGCCAGAAATGCCAGGTGCACTTTTCGTAATCGACCCTAAAAAAGAAAAAATCGCTATCGCAGAAGCTAAAAAATTAGGTATTCCTGTTGTAGCAACTGTAGACACTAACTGTGATCCAGACGAAGTTGATTTCCCAATCCCAGCAAATGATGACGCTATTCGTGCAGTTAAATTGTTAGCTGGTAAAATGGCTGACGCTATTTTAGAAGGTCGTCAAGGTGAACAAGACGCATTCGGTACAGAAACTGCTTCCGAAGAAGCGTAAGAATCTGTAAGATTATTTAACAATATATACAGACATAGTCTTAATTGATAAATAAGTAATAACGATGTAAAATTAAGGTAAGGCTAAGGTCTTACCTTAATTATTTATAGGAGGAAAAATCATGGCTCAAATTACAGCAGCTTTAGTAAAAGAATTACGCGACATGACTGGCGCAGGTATGATGGATGCTAAAAAAGCATTGGTAGAAGTTGATGGCGATATCCAAAAAGCAGTTGACTTCCTTCGTGAAAAAGGCTTGGCAGCAGCAGCTAAAAAAGCTGGTCGAATTGCAGCTGAAGGTGTAGTTGCATCTTACATTCACGGTGGCGGACGTATCGGTGTACTAGTAGAAGTTAACTGTGAAACAGACTTCGTTGCTAAAACTGATGATTTCCAAGCTCTTTGCAAAGACGTAGCAATGCAAATTGCTGCAGCTAACCCAACATACTTAAAACGTGAAGACGTTCCAGCTGATGTAATCGAACACGAAAAAGCTGTATTGATGGAGCAAGCTAAAGTAGAAGCTGAAGAAGACGTTAAAGCTGGCCGTAAACCAAAACCAGAAGCAGTTCTTGAAAAAATGGTAGCTGGCCGCGTTGAAAAATTCTATAAAGAAAACTGCCTATTAGAACAAGTTTTCATTAAAGACGGTGAAAAAACTGTACAAGCTATGATCAATGAAGCAATCGCTAAAATCGGTGAAAACATTAACGTACGTCGTTATGTTCGCTATGCATTAGGCGAAGGTATCGAAAAGAAACAAGACGATTTCGTTGCAGAAGTTATGGCTACTGTAGGTAAATAAGTACGGAGATAAGAGAACACCGCAAGTGTTCTCTTATTTTTGAATTATTTGTTAGAAACGTCATAAGGAGAAGGACATGAGTGAACGTAAATTTAAACGTATCGTATTAAAACTTAGCGGTGAGGCCCTAGCAGGTGATCAAGGATTTGGTATTAATCCACAAGTGGTAGAGCCATTAGCACAAGAAATTGCACAACTTTCCAAAGAAAGTGGTATTGAAATTGCTATCGTTGTAGGTGGTGGAAATATCTGGCGTGGTTTATCAGGTAGTGCTAAAGGTATGGATCGTGCATCTGCTGATTATATGGGTATGATTGCAACAGTAATGAATGCTATCGCATTACAAGATGCTCTTGAAAATGCAGGCGTAGCAACTCGTGTTCAAACTGCTATCGAAATGCAAGAAGTAGCAGAACCATACATTCGTCGTCGTGCCATTCGTCACTTAGAAAAAGGCCGTATTGTTATCTTTGCAGCAGGTACTGGTAATCCGTACTTCTCTACAGATACAACAGCTGCTTTGCGTGCTGCTGAAATCGAAGCAGATGCTATTTTAATGGCGAAAAAATTTGCTGATGGTGTTTATGATTCTGATCCTAAAACAAATCCTAATGCTGTAAAATTTGATGAATTAACATATATGGATGTTATCAGCAAAGAATTAAAAGTTATGGATGCTACATCTACTACTTTGTGTAAAGATAATCATATTCCTATCGTTGTATTCAGCATGGATATTCCTGGCAACATCACTAGAGCTGCCAAAGGAGAAGCCATCGGTACTATCGTAAAATAAAAGGTGAACACTATGGAAATTAAAGAAATTATTAGCCGCGAAGAAGCGCGCATGGACAAAACAATTGAATCTTTGAAACACGAATTTGCCTCTGTACGTACAGGTCGTGCTCATACATCTCTATTAGATTCTGTAATGGTTGATTACTATGGTGCACCAACACCTGTTAATCAAGTAGCGAACGTATCTGCTCCAGATCCACGCATGATTTTAATCGCTCCATGGGATAAAACAATGATTGGTGCTATTGAAAAAGCAATCTTAACATCTGACTTAGGATTAAATCCTAATAATGATGGTGATTCTATTCGTTTGGCGATTCCTCAATTGACGGAAGACCGCCGTAAAGAATTGGTAAAAGTTGTAAGCAAAAAATCAGAAGACGCTAAAGTTGCGATTCGTAACATTCGTCGTGATGCTAATGATGCAATCAAAAAAGAAGAAAAAGCGAAAACGATTACTGAAGACGTGTCAAAAGATGGACAAGATCAAGTTCAAAAGTTGACCGACAAAAAAATCAAATTAATTGATGAACTTCGCGATACAAAAGAAAAGGATGTTATGTCTGTCTAATGGAACATACATCTATTTTGGGATTTCCATGGCAGCTTGCACAGTCTCTTTTGCAGGCTGCCTCTATCCCTTTTACTATGAAAATAGAAAAGAACTATAATCGCTTCTTTTCCATTTCTTCCGAAGAATGTTATGTAGGCCGTGTCAAAGTAATCGAAGGTACATGGGAGATAGTTCTCTTTCACCCTATGGTATCCAGTCATGTGACAGTGTCGAATGAGGTACAATATGCTAAAAAACTTATGGAAGAAAAGTAAACAACAAGAGAGACCGACTGTAGATCCTACTAATATTCCAGAACATATTGCCATTATCATGGATGGTAATGGAAGATGGGCAAAGCGGAAAGGTATGCCACGTAGTATGGGGCATCGCGCAGGTGCGGAAGTATTAAAGGACATTGTGAAAGCTGCCCAAGGATTTGGTGTGAAAGCACTGACTGTATATGGTTTTTCCACAGAAAATTGGAAACGCCCAGAAGAAGAAGTCAGCCTGTTAATGGGTCTTATTAAAGAGTATTTACTTTCAAACGTAAAGCGAATGCATGCGGAAGGCGTGCGCATTCGTTTTGTGGGAGATATTACTAAGCTATCTGAAGAGTTACAAAAAATCATCAAAGAATCTGAGGATTTGACACAAGAAAATACAGGAATCACTTTGCAATTAGCGATTAACTATGGGGGACGCGACGAACTCACTCGAGCTACAAAGCGGATTGTCCAGGATGTGGCAAGCGGTATCATCTCTGAGGAGGATATTACAGAAACATTGATTTCTTCCTATTTAGATACACAAGAATTTGACCGTGTAGATTTACTGATTCGACCAAGCAATGATGCACGTATCAGCAATTTTTTACTATGGCAAATTGCCTATGCAGAGTTCTGGTTTACCCCTTTACATTGGCCAGATTTTACACCACAAGTGTTGGAAGAAGCCATTTTGGCGTACCAACAACGTGAACGTAGATTTGGTGGTTTAAAAGAGGAGAAATAATATGTTAAAAACCCGTCTCATCACAGCTTTGATTGGCGTTGTCTTGTTGGCGGTTGCCATCACCTATGGGGGCCTATTTTTTAATCTTGTGATGTCTGTGTTGGCTTTCATTGGTTGGGTAGAGTGTGTCAGCTTATTTCGTCATATGAAACGCCGTTTGTTACCATTATGGGGACTAATTTATATTGTTCTTGTATGCGGTTCCTTAGTGTTTGGTAACTATCCATTAGCAATATTTCTAGGCGTTTTGGTGATGTTGGCTATGGTTATTGAATATACCTTCTGCAACGGAAAAATAACGCTTTCAGCAGTACAATCTACCATCAGTAGCTTGTTGTATGTCACAAGTGGCTTTATAGCACTGATGGTGTTACGTGATAATAAAATCTATGAAAATACGAGCTATTACGCAGATCAAGATGGGTTCGGTTTGGCTGTCATCTGGCTTGTGCTAATCTCTATTTGGGCTAGTGATACATTTGCCTATTTTGTGGGTCGCTCCATTGGTAAACGAAACATTGTACCTAGCATTAGCCCTAATAAAACCTTAGAAGGCTTTATTGGTGGTTTCATTGGCTGTGTTTTGACAGGATGGATTGGCTCTATTTGCTTAGGATTACCAATGAATTTTGGTGTTGGTATAGGTATAATTGTCGGCATATTAGCACCGCTAGGAGATTTATTTGAATCTAAATTAAAACGTGAAGCAAATAAAAAAGATTCCGGTACATTATTGCCTGGTCATGGTGGTGTTTTAGATCGTTTTGATAGTCTACTATTTGCGGCACCATTGGTATTGGCATATATTCTTATGCTGTAATGATTTAATCTTAAGGAGACCTTTATGAAAGCTATAAGTATTTTAGGCTCCACGGGGTCTATAGGAACACAAACGTTAGATGTCATTCGTCAACATCCAGATCAATTTCAAGTAGTGGCATTAGTAACACATAGCAACATTGATTTGCTAGAACAACAAATTACAGAATTTAATCCAATTATGGTGGGTGTTGTAGATGAAAAGGCATATATACAATTAAAAGAACGCTATGATGGACCCACAGAAATTGTTGGTGGTAAAGAAGCCTTATCTGTAGCGGCAACTTTGCCAGAAGCTATGATGGTAGTCACTGCTGTAGTTGGTGCTGCAGGCATTGAACCTACCATGGCTGCGATTCGTGCACAAAAAATGATTGGCCTTGCTAATAAAGAAACTTTAGTGGCTTGTGGATCCTTAATTACAAAAGCTGCCCAAGACAATGGTGTTTCAATTTTACCAATTGATAGTGAACATAGTGCTATCTTTCAATGTTTGGAAGGGCAAGATAGAAGTAATGTAGAAAAATTAATTGTCACAGCTTCAGGTGGTGCCTTACGTCACTGGAAGTCAGATGATTTATATGGGGCAACAGCAAAAGATTGTTTAGCGCACCCAACATGGAATATGGGAAACAAAATTACTATTGATTCCGCTACTTTATTTAATAAAGGCCTAGAGGTTATTGAAGCCCATTGGCTTTTTGACTTTGATTACAATCATATTGATGTAGTGGTACATCCACAAAGTATTGTACACTCTATGATTCAAATGAAAGATGGTGCTATTTTGGCACAGTTAGGGAATCCAGATATGCGTGAGCCTATCCAATATGCGATGACCTATCCGAAACGATATCCATTACAAATGGAGCATTTAGATTTTACCAAAGGTTTAGATCTTCAGTTCATGGCACCTCGGTGGGATGATTTTCCTGCCTTACGACTAGCTTTCACAGTGGGAAAAGAAGGCGGTTATGCACCTGCTGTATTTAATGCAGCCAATGAAATGGCCGTGTATGCCTTACTGGATGAACAAATTACCTATGGACATATATATGAAGTAGTTTCTACCGTTCTCGGGCGGATGATAAATGGCGTGCCTACTTCCATAGAAGAAGTACTTGCTATGGATGCCTGGGCTAGACAGGAAGCTACCAAAGAAATACAAAGGAGAAGTGCATGTTAATTACAATTTTAGGAGCTGTCTTCGTATTCGGCGTTATAGTTATGATTCACGAATTGGGGCACTTTCTAACTGCGAAAGCCTGTGGCATGCGTGTTGATGAATTTGCTATCGGTATTGGCCCTAATGTCGTTCAAAAGCAAAAAGGAGAAACACTATACTCCTTGCGTTTATTACCACTAGGTGGATTCAACAAAATTGCTGGTATGGATCCATCGGAAGATGCTGGCGAACGTGGTTTTAATAGTAAACCTGTATGGCAACGATTTATCGTTATCGCTGCAGGTGCTACATTTAACTTTTTATTGGCTATTGTGATATACTTTTTTGTATTCGCGTTCCATGGAACCACAATACCATCTCAGGAACCGATTATTGGAGATATATTAGCAGGAAATCCAGCGGCTACGGCTGGTATCCAAAAGGGAGACAAAATTGTATCCATTAATGGTCAATCCATTCAAGAATGGAAAGATATTACAGAGTCTCTAAAAGGTCATAGCAATCATGTAGTGTCAGTTACCTTAGATAGAAATGGTGAGACTATATCTACGACAGTGATTCCTCGTGAATCTGGTGATAGAGCTGTTATCGGAATCAATCCAGTATTGGAAGTAAAAGAGTATAGTATTGGCGAATCTGCGGTCCATGCTGTATCCCACACTGGATCTACCCTTGCTGATATGGTACAAGGATTGTGGAATATTGTAACAGGGCATAGTAAAGGCGATGTAGCGGGTCCTATCGGTGTAGCACAAATGGCAGGGCAAGTAGCACAACATGGTTTTATCAGTTTGCTACTATTTACTGCATTATTGAGCTTAAACCTTGGAGTTATCAACCTATTGCCAATTCCCGTCTTAGATGGTGGCCACTTGGTGTTATTAATTCTAGAAGGAATTACGGGCCGTAAACTACCAGAGAAGGCATTACAATACATCCAAATGACTGGTGTAGGCCTATTATTATTAGTGTTTGTATATTCTACATTCCAAGATATTCTACGATTATTTTAGAGGTATCCTATGATAGAACGTAAACCGACAAAAGGTATTCAAGTGGGTACCGTCCATATTGGTGATAACGCACCTGTCAGTATCCAATCTATGATTACTACAAATCCTGTGAAAGTAGAACAATCTATTGAGGAAATCAATCGCCTAGCTACTGCTGGTTGTGAATTGGTTCGTTTAGCTGTTCCTGATATGGCTGCAGCAAAAGCAATTAAAGATATTAAAGAGCGTGCGATGATTCCATTAATTGCGGATATCCATTTTGACTATCGGTTAGCACTGCAAGCTATTGACAGTGGGATTGATGGGCTTCGCATTAATCCAGGAAATATAGGTAGTATCGATAATGTGGTAAAAGTTGTGGAAAAAGCGAAGCCTAAATTGATTCCTATTCGTATAGGTGTCAATGCTGGTTCTTTACCACAGCATGTATTAGATGCCCATGGTGGACATCCTACAGCAGATGGTATGGTAGACACTGCGTTAGAACATATTCGTATTTTAGAATCTTTAGAATATGACCAAATGAAAGTTTCCATTAAAGCTACAGATGTACCTTTAATGATTGAAGCATACCGCAAATTATCTAGTAAAATACCGTATCCATTGCATTTAGGTGTAACAGAAGCAGGCACTATCAAACAAGGAACAATTAAATCTTCTATCGGTATTGGAACACTTTTAGCAGATGGTATCGGTGATACGATCCGTGTGTCCTTAACGGGAGATCCAATCCATGAAGTAGAAGTAGCAAAAACTATTTTAAGCTCTTTGGAACTTCGTACCTTTGGAGCAACTATGATTTCTTGTCCCACCTGTGGCAGATGCCAAGTCAATTTATTTAATATGGCAGACATTGTTGAAGAACGATTGAAGGCTATAAAAGCACCAATCCGTGTTGCTGTTATGGGATGTGTAGTAAATGGACCTGGAGAAGCACGAGAAGCTGATTTTGGTATTGCAGGAGGTAAAGGACAAGGTATTATTTTCCGTAAAGGAAAAGTATTAAAATCTGTACCAGAACAAGAGTTGGTAGATACCTTATTTACTGAAATCGATCAATATCTTTTAACGTTAGAAGATAATTAAGAGTATGAATCATATAGAATATAAAGGAGTATGTTATGTTAGCAAGTCGCTTATATGCACCGACATTACGTGAAATGCCTTCCGATGCTGATGTAATCAGCCAACAGTTGATGTTGCGTGCAGGTTTTGTTCGTAAAGTAGCAGGTGGATTATATACTTATTTACCATTGGCTTGGCGCAGTATTCATAAAATTAATGAGATCATTCGTGAAGAAATGGAAGCTATCAATAGCCAAGAAATCATGATGCCGATCTTACAACCTAGTGAACTATGGGAAGAATCTGGTCGTTGGGCTGCGTATGGCGCAGAAATGATGCGCATTTCTGATCGTCATGGCCGTGAATATTGCTTAGGACCAACTCATGAAGAAATGGTAACTAATCTAGTACGAGGGGAAGTCAATTCTTATCGTCAATTACCTTTAAGTTTATATCAAATTCAAAATAAATATCGCGATGAACGTCGTCCACGCTATGGATTGATGCGTAGCCGTGAGTTCATCATGAAAGATGCCTATTCCTTTGACATCGATGAAGAAGGTATGAGCAAGTCTTTTTGGGATATGTATGAGGCATATAGTAAAATTTTCAAACGTTGTGGCTTAACATGTAAACCAGTAGAAGCAGATAATGGTGCTATTGGTGGTTCCGGTAGTTTTGAGTTCATGGCTTTGGCAGAATCCGGCGAGGCAGATGTTATCCACTGCACAAAATGTGATTATGCTGCAAATATTGAAATTGGCCAACCAAAAGCATTGGAAGTGGATACAGAAGAAGCTAAAGCATTGGAAACAGTATCTACACCAGATGCTAAGTCAATTCAAGCGGTAGCCGATATGTTACAACTGCCATTGGAAAAAACAATTAAAGCAGTAGTCTACAACATTGAAGGTAAAGTTATTCTTGCCATTGTTCGTGGTGACCACGAAGTGAATGAAATTGCTGTACAACGTGCTGTAGAAGGCGGCATTGAACCAGAAATGGCAACCCCAGAAGACTTAGCACGTGTGGGATTGACAGCTGGATTCATTAGCCCAGTGGGACTTTCACAATCAGAAGAGTTTGCCATTGTAGTGGATGAAACAGTGATGAACTTACATAATGTATGTGGCGGTGCTAATACAACAGATGCGCATTATATCAATATCAATCCTAATCGTGATTTCAATGTAGATGATATCATTGTGGCACCAATTCGTTTGATTACTCTCGATGATCCATGCCCTAAATGCGGTGGTCAACTTCGCATCGATAAAGGTATCGAAGTAGGTCAAGTATTTAAATTGGGTACGAAGTACTCTGAATCTATGAATGCCACAGTATTAAACCAAGGTGGCCGTCCAACTCCATTCCAAATGGGTTGCTATGGTATCGGTGTAGGACGTACATTGGCGGCTGCTATTGAACAAAGCTATGATGAAAATGGTATCATCTGGCCAGTAGCAATTGCTCCATTCGAGGTTGTTATCGTTCCAATTAATGCGAAAGATGAGGCTTTGATGGAAGTGAGCGAACACTTGTATAAAGAGATGAAACAAGCTGGTATTGATGTCCTATTAGATGATCGTAAAGATCGTGCAGGGGTTAAATTTAAAGATGCTGACCTCATCGGCTATCCTGTGCGTATTACAGTAAGTAAAAATACTATCGAATCTGGTGAAGTAGAATTGCGTGTACGCAAAGATGGTTCTACAAGTACAGTAAAAATCGATGAAGTGAGTACTTCCGTACAAGGATTACTTCGTCTATTAAAAGATGGTTATAGTATGTAATTATCCAAATTTAATTGCATAGAAATATGAAGAACGACTCATTGAGGATACCTTGATGAGTTGTTTTGCTATAGATCAAAAAGAAATGAATGCGTATTTATAGAATCAAATATACTCAAAAGCGTAACTATACGTATACTATTTAGTCATAGTGCATGAAAACTGTACATTACAACTAGATAAAGTCATAAAAAGGGAGTAAAATGAAGGTAACTGATTGATAATTTCATTTACAGGCCGTGTATTTCAAGCTTTGTGTGTCATATATCAATATGAAATGAAATAAGTTATTGTTAGGATTAATTGCCATATTCATGGTTTTTACTGTGTGGGGAGTGTAGGGGTCTACGAAACATAAGATAACTCAATCTTGGCAGGTTAACTTAGGCTGTACACATAGATTCTAAAAGAGAGAGGAGAATAGGTGTGAAACACAAACATTTAGCATTACTAGTATTAGCGGCGATTCCTTTATTGGCAAGAGGGGAAGGCTTTACCGTAGACACTGTAACTCGAAATGATTGGAAAACGGTAGATACGATTTCCCTTGGTGAGACTTTAGCTAAGAATGGGGGCACCATTACTGAAAATAGTGCTACAAAAATTAAGTATGTTTATAATTATGCTGATGGCACTATCTTAGGGACGAAAACTAAGTATATAAAGAACGGCGATACAGTTAATGAAATTATCACAAATCGAAATATGACGGCTCCGAATGATTTTCGGACGAAACCAACTACAGAAACGACAATAGCATCGGAAGGAACGATTCATTTTATTCATGTAGATGATGGCACCTCTATTGATTGGCAAGATGGGATACATGTGTATAACTCCAATGGTAAGCTGGTTGATCGGTCGGAAACGATTTTAAATTTTGATACGAAGACAAATTTTAACGTTACAACCCATGAAAAATATCATGGAAACTTTTATCCTATGTTCAATGTTGTAAAAGTAGTCGGACAAGGTTCGGGTGAAGTGACGAAGCCAGTATCTACTGTGAACTTTTTAAAGAAAGTTACTATGGATACTCGAGCACAAACGGTTAATCCAGGTAATTTACAATCTTATGAAAAACGCGTGAATAGTTTCTTTCTACAAACAAATCAAGGGGGAGAATCTCACGTGCATTTTCATGATGATCTGACCATGCATACAGAGTCCACTACGAATAATTTGGAGGTTGCAGCGTTTCGTTTTGAAAATAGGGGAGAAAATCGGTACCGCACTGTCTCCACTAAGGATACAATTAGTGCAGAAACAGGCGGGTCTACTCTTACCTTTGATGGAAATGTAACAAGTACTATCTCCGGTAAAACAGATACAGAAATGCGCTTTTTATCGAATGTGAATATTAATGGTGGTGTTCATGTGTCATCAAGAGAAGGTAAGAATTTCGTATCTACCATCACCAATACATCGGCAGATAACACAAATGATATATTGCATGTCTATACGGCTACTAACAATCATGGTTTCTCTGAGTTTAATTTGAAGGCTAATACGGATTTTATCACAAAGAGCGCTGGTGGTACTGTGTGGGGTATGTATATCAATGCTGATTCTCACGGAGAAAATCGAATTACTCTTTCCGGTGCAAAGAACAACATTTCTACCACTGGTAAAGATGAAGTCTATGGTATTGAAGTAGTCTCTAATTTGAGTGATACAACAGATGCAACCGATTCAGGTACAAAGCATAGTAAAAACTTAGTAAATTTACAGAATACACTTGTTACTACAGACTCTACATCTACAGGAAAACCATGGGTATATGGGGTGAAAATGAGTGCTGTAAAAGGTGAAAATACAGTGAAACTCACCCATAGTGATGTAAAAACAGCATCTAACTATGTGGCTAGAAGTATTGATATACGCGATGAGAATCAGGGGACTAATACAGTAACCTTAGATACTACGAATATCACTACAAAAGGGGCTTACGCCTATGGAGTGAATTTGATGAGCGCTAGAAACGCTGGTGCTGGAAGTAACTCTATTGATTGGAAAGGAAAGAACAGCGTTGTCACTGAGGCAATAGCCAATGGATATGGCATACGCATTGAGAAAGATAAAGCTAATTCGGGCGCAGGTACAACCATAACCTCCGATGCAGATTCGTCGTTAGCAATTAAAGTAGATACAGAAAGTTCAGGTAATGGTATTTCCCAAATACACTCCAACCCTACCAACAAGACGAATTCTACTTTTAATGGTGATGTATCTATCACGATGCGAGGTAATGGAAAATATAAAACAGCGGTGATTGCAAGAACTGATGGTGAAGGTACTAGTGACACGTCATCGAATAGTATTACTTTCAATAAAAAGTTAAACATTGTTAGTAATCCAACAGACCCTGCCTTAGCAGCAGTTGGTAAACATACGACTATTTCTGTATCGGGTAAGGATACGACAACCATCGTTGGTAATGTATTTGCTGACAATGGTGGGACAGTTGATGTCAATTTATTGACGAAGGACTCCTATCTCATTGGCAAAGCGGACAACGTGGGTACTGGTAACATTCATGTGAAAGTAGATGGTGGCAATTATTGGGAAATGACTGATAATTCTAAGATCAATCGATTGGATCTATCCAATGCGGGAGAAGTTCGATTTGGTGATACAGAGGCACCTCTCTCTTTAACTGTGGATACCTTAGCAGGGACGGGTGGTGTACTTCATATGGCTGGCAATGTGGGGTCAGGTGATACAGACAAACTCACCATTACGTCCAGTAGTGAAGGGGAACATGGCATTCATTTCCAAAATATGGCAGATTCCAAATCGACGGGCACAGAAGTGTTGAAATTAGTAGAAAGTCTAGGCAAGGCAGAGGATCACAAGGCGGTATTCTCATTACTTAATGAAGGTAATCATGTAGCGGTTCCTACAGATGATAAAAAGCCTAGCCTTCCTAAAACTGTCGTTGAAAAAGGGGCCTACCTATATATATTAGGCAGACCTACGGATTCAAAGGTTGTTTCTATTAATGATGCAAATGTAAATAACTGGTATCTATTCCCTTATGAGGACGATGGTAAGGGTAAATTGACACCAGGGGCAGACTCAACGATTCAATTTGATAGTTTATTGTATAATTTACACTTAGGCAATACGGAAACATTGGTGCAACGGTTGGGCGAAATTCATCTTCATAAAGATGTGGAACGATCTAATACGGTATGGGCTAACTATACGAACGGCAAGTTTACATCTAACGAACGTGGTGGTCACCAACAACGATACTGGGGAATCAAAGGTGGTTACAATTGGATACATCCAAGAGATACATGGATTCACTACAGTGGGTTTACGGTAGGCATGATGCAATCGAAAGCAGTGCTTACTGACTACCAAGGACATGCACAGCTATCAGGTACTGAGCTTGGTTCCTATTCTACTAGATTGTACAAGAATACCAATGTATATGTTGATGTAGTGGGTAAAGTGAGACGTTCTCGAGGTGAGTTCGACTTAGTTAACTATTCTAACGAAGCCTTGCGATCAAACTCTATGCATGCGAACTCTTTCCTTGCATCTGTGGAACTGGGAAAACGTATGTACAGCTCCGGCAAAGATGGTGAAGGTCTATTTATACAACCAGAGGCACAACTTACGTACGAAGCGAGCAAAGGATATAGCATGGATATATCCAATGGATTACATAGTCAATTCGGATCTATGCATAGTCTAGTAGGCCGCATCGGAGTACGGGCAGGTGTGGATACAGCATCTGTTACTGCATGGAATCCGTATGTGAAAGTGATGTATGAAAAAGAATTCCTCGGCAATAGAACCATTACATTTAATGAAAGCACTACACAACAGCTTTCATATAAAGGTCATTGGTTCACTTACGGCTTAGGATTCTCCTATATGAATCGAGCTAAGACAGAACAGGTATATGTTGAGGCGCAACGATCCACCCGTGATCGAATACAACAAAACTGGCAATTCAAAGTCGGAGTGCGTCATACATTCTAGGATCATTTTATTTGCATAATCTATAGTGCCCAGAGTGGACAATACCATTGAATCTAGAAAGGAGCATGGTTATCGCATTTATAAGACCTCTTGCCCATTTTTTTAGCAAAATTTGCCCATTTTTAAATAAAAATAATACACAAATCAACTTATTCTCAATAGAAATGGCTTAATAAAGCTGTATTCTCATATCGAACCCCGTCACGCACTTTGTGGATTTTGAATGGGCAAAAAATGGGCAAAATTACCTAAACTATACGAACACTTACGAACATTGAAAATAGTGTAGAACACTAAAAAACCGCTTATTCATCGTATTCGTGAACACTTACGAACACTTATGAATAAGCGGTTATTTCATTTGGTATTGTGGTGGAGACGAGGGGAGTCGAACCCCTGTCCAAACATGTTGCCCCCTAGACCTCTCCGAGCGCAGTTGATGTTTTAAATTTCGGATAGTGTTTGGACACCAACAACCTAAGCTATCCTAGCTCATGAGATTTAACTAGCTCTAATTGAGCAGATAGAACTAGCTAGCCCGTAGTTTGACGCCACATCCCTCTCCACGGGCGAGAGAAGGTGTGACGTAGCTTATGCAGCTAATGCAAAATTTTCTTCTGCGTTTAATTTAAGGTTCACTGATTTATGGTCGAGTGAGACACCAGCTCGCTTTCTAAGATACACCCATACCTGTCGAAACCTTTACGTCCCCATATGTTATTGTCTTATAATTATATAGATATATCTTGTGAAAGTCAAATGTAAATATGTACTTTTTTACAGAGATAGTGTATACTATTAAATATCATTCCTAGTACAGAGTCACAGGAGGAATCCTATGTCATATGAAACAGAAACAGTAGCTGAGTTTGAACGTTTTTCCTCATTAACGGATGAAGAAATTGTTACTATTTATCAACGTGAAAACAATCATTATGCTACTGATTATATTGTACAACGATATAAAAATTTTGTTCGATCTAAAGCTAGGTCCTATTTTTTAATGGGTGCTGATAAAGAAGATATTATACAAGAAGGTATGATTGGTTTATATAAAGCAACGCGCGATTTTAATAAAGACCATGAGGTTAGCTTTAAAGCATTTGCTGAATTATGTATTACACGTCAAATCATTTCTGCCATCAAAGGGGCGAGTCGCCAAAAACATATTCCTTTGAACTCATATATCTCTTTAAATAAGCCAGCCTATGATGACTCAGAACGAACGCTCATTGAAGTGTTAGAAACAGAAAAGAATCTTGATCCTCAAGAAGTAGTCATCAATAGAGAGCAATATGCTCTGATTAAGGAAGTGATGGAGGCTGTTCTTAGTCCTCTGGAGTGGGATGTATTACGTGGATATATGGATGCCAAGTCGTATCAGGAGATGGCAGAAGAACATCATCGTTCAGTAAAATCCATCGATAATGCATTGCAACGAGTTAAGAAAAAAATGGAAGTTTACTTCGGTCATAACCGTTAATACAGAAAGGAAGAGATTCATGAGAGATTTTTTAATGGTTGTTGAAATTATTATTTCTATTCTTTTAATTGTGGTAGTAGTAGCACAAACTGGTAAAAGTGCTGGTATGGGCGGTGCTGTTTCAGGCGCAGCAGATTCCGTGTTCGGAGGTAAAGAGCGTGGTGTAGATGGATTCTTATCACGTTGCACAGTGGTTCTTGCTACTTTATTCGTATTAGTTAGTTTAGCTTTAGATTTAGTGTTAAGTTCTTATTAATACATAAAAAATCCTACCCTATGGTAGGTTTTTTTTATAGATATATTGAGGTACTATGAGAGAAGAAATTTTAGGATTATTTAGAGATATTTGGCCAGAGTCTTATCATATAGAAGATGTGCCTTTCATCTTGGGTTATAAAGGTGAGGAGATACAAGCATATTTTTCTATGTTACATAAGCTAGAAGAAGAAGGATGCATTCGTATTAAAGACGGTGAATATGGGGCCTATCAAAAAACAGAGGACCCTCATCTAATAGGAATTTACAAGGCAAGTAAAAAAGGGTTTGGATTTGTTATGCCTTCGGAAGGTAATTTGCCAGATGTATTCATTCCCAATGGTTGTGCAGGTACAGCTATGCATGATGATGAAGTAGAATATATTATTAAACGAAAAGGCACTAATGAACGAAATCCAGAAGGTATTATTCGTCGTGTTGTGACTCGAAATACAAATCGTGTAGTAGGTATTTTTGAGCGTCTAAAAACAAGTGGATTTGTGACACCTCATAATGAACGATTAGGTGAGGATATTTATATTCCTTTAGAAGCTACTTTAGATGCTAGAAGTGGTGCTACCGTAGTGGTAGAATTAACTGCTTGGCCAGAAGAAAATCGTAAAGCAGAAGGAAAAATTGTAGAAATTGTAGGGGATAGTTCTACCCCAGATTTAGATGTCTTGTCAGTGATGGCTACCTTTAATTTGCCAAAAGAGTTTCCAAAAGATGTGCAAGAAGAGGCCCGGAAGATTTCTTTCACAATCACTGATGAATTAGATAGACTAGATTTTCGACACCAAGAAATGATCACTATCGATGGAGAAGATGCGAAGGATTTAGATGATGCTGTCCATGCGAAAGTATTGGACAATGGCAATATTGAATTGGGGGTTCATATTGCAGACGTCAGCCATTACGTGCCAGCTGGATCAATCATTGACCAAGAGGCATACCGCCGTGGCACCAGTGTGTATTTGGTGGATCGTGTGATCCCTATGTTACCAGTGGAACTATCAAACGGTATTTGTTCCTTACAAGCCAAGGAAGAACGCTATGCCATGTCCTGTATTATGGAAGTAAGTCCTCAAGGTAAAGTGTTGCGCTATTCCATAAAGCCATCCATTATTCATATCACTCGTCGTTGTAGCTACAAGGAGATTTACTTAGCCTTAGAAGAGAACATTATTCCTGATGATTTGGCACCTCTCATGGATATGGTACGAACTTTGGAAACATTGGCATACCAATTGATAAAGATGCGTCAACAAGCAGGAGCCATAAGTTTTGAGTTTCCAGAGTATAAAGTTCTCTTAGATGGGACGGGCATACCACAACGAATCATACGAAAAGATAGAACCATTGCAGAAAAATTAATTGAACAATGTATGCTGTTGGCCAATGAAACGGTGGCAACTTTCCTTAGTGAACGATTGGATACATCTATATATCGTATTCACGAAGATCCGAAGGATACTAAGTTAGACCAACTTATCACTGTCCTTCATCATTCTGGCTATCCTGTGAAATTGCCAAGTAAGGTTGAGCCTAAGCATATTGAGGAGTTATTGCAATCTATCAGCGGTACAGAGATTGAACCAGTGGTACAGATTATGGTACTTCGTTCTATGCAACAAGCAAAGTACAGCTCGGAACATATTGGACATTTTGGGTTGGCATCTTCTACATATACCCATTTTACATCCCCCATCCGTCGCTATCCAGACTTGATGATTCATCGACTCTTACGCTATGTCCTAGAAAATAAGCCTAAACGTATGGCATCCATCGCTGATGAAGCGTACTTAACACATGGCGCCAGTCATTGTTCAGAGCGTGAACA
Organism: uncultured Veillonella sp.; assembly: GCA_963518505.1. GTDB lineage: Bacteria > Bacillota > Negativicutes > Veillonellales > Veillonellaceae > F0422. The sequence continues at coordinate 89,507 of CAUQIT010000005.1, forward strand.
AATCGCCACAGAAGCCGAACGAGAAACCATGGATATGAAAAAGGTTCAGTATATGGCGCAATATATAGGTGAAAGTTTCGAAGGTCATGTAAGTTCCATAACTGCTTTTGGCTTATTCATTGAGCTGGATAATGGGGTGGATGGATTAGTGCCATACAACTTGATGGATGATGACCATTATGTTTTTGACGAACCACATTATATGGCTTATGGTAGAAGAAGTGGTAAAGAATATCGCTTAGGTACACCGGTGACGGTAACATTAATCAAAGCCGATACGGAACTTCGACAAATTGATTTTGTCATTGGAGAAGTGGAATACATCGATGGCTACTTACGGAGAGGTCAAGAAAGGAAAAAATCCCTTTCTAAACCACAAAGAAAAAACAGATCACCGTATAAAAAGAAAAAAGAAGAGAAAGGAAATAATCGAGATAGACAAACTCATGATATAATAGAAACGACAGGTACCACGAAAGCGGTAGAGCAAATGCTACGCAAGCTGGATACAAAAAAGAAAACAGCGTTTTATGAAACGATACATAAAAAAAGTCATCGTAAACAAGGAAAGAAACAGAGGAAACGGTAATGGCGAAAGATAACAATGCATTAATTGTAGATAATCGCAAAGCTAGACATGACTTTCACATTCATGAAACTTATGAGGCAGGCATTGCCCTTACAGGCACGGAAGTGAAGTCGATTCGGGCTGGGCGCATCAATTTAAAAGACAGTTTTTGTCGCATTGAACATGGGGAACTTTTCTTATACCAAGTACATATCAGTAAATACGAGCAAGGCAATCAATTTAATCATGAGCCTGAGCGGACACGTAAATTGCTTATGCATAAGCGTGAAATTCATAAACTCTTAGGACAAGTGAAAGAAAAAGGATACTCTTTGATTCCCTTAAATTTTCACTATAGTCATGGATATGTAAAAGTTACCATTGGCCTTGTGACAGGTAAGAAAAATTACGATAAACGACAAGATATGGCGGAACGAGATGCAAAACGAGATATTCAGCGCCGTATGAAAGAACAGAATCGTTAGGAAAGGAGGGTCTATGTTAGTCGATTTCCACATGCATACGAATGTATCAGACGGTACGTATATGCCAAGAGACTTAGTGGCATTAGCAAAAGAGAAACAAATCCAAGCAATTTCTATTACAGATCATGATGAAGTAGGTGCTTATGAGCAGTTAACAAGAGATGATAGAATGGGAATTCAAATCTATCATGGTTGCGAATTTAGTACCTATTACCATGAAAAGGAAGTACACGTATTGGGATATCAATTTTCCTTAGACCATCCGGAACTGCAGGACTATATTTCACATTTTAAAGAAGTACGACGTTCTAGAATTCATAAAATGGTGGATAAATGTGCGGCAGCTGGTTATGATATTTCCTATGAAGAATTAGTGAATACGTTTACGGATGCCGTATCCTTTGGTCGGCCCCATATTGCACAACTTTTAATCAAACATGGATATGTGAAAACCGTAGGAGAAGCCTTTGATACCATGTTAAACCCCAATGGTCCTTGCTTTGTACCGAAAGAAAAGTATGCCCCACAACAGGCCATTGATTTGATTCATCGTGCCGGTGGTATCGCTATGTTAGCGCATCCTAAATTAGTTGAAAATGACACCTATGTGCATGAATTGCTAACGCTTCCTTTCGACGGAGTGGAGGTCTATCATTCTAGTCATTCTACTGAGGATAGTGCTAAATACCATCAATTTGCCACTGATAGGGGATTGTTAATCTCCGGTGGATCCGACTTTCATGGTATTCAAGATCGTTTCCCTGAAAGTATCGGTCTTGGAGAATACGAAATACAAAGTGAATGGGTAGCAGAATTCATGAAAGCCTTACAAGGCGCATAGAGGTGTAGTATGGATGTAATCGCATTTATTGGCCCTAGCGGAACAGGTAAAAGTCATAGAGCATTGGTGGTGGCACATGAACATCACGCATCATGTATCATTGATGATGGAATTTTAATTCATAATAATCGCATTGTAGGTGGTTTTTCTGCAAAAAAAGAAGAAAATCGCATTAAAGCAGTTCGACGTGCTATCTTTCAGGATAAAAAGCAGGTAGAAAGCGTAAGAAAAGCGCTAGATGAAATTCAACCAGAACGCCTTATGATATTAGGTACATCGGAAAATATGATTGGAAAAATCACGAAAGCCCTCGGCATCCCTGGGCCGTCCTATTATATCCATATTGAAGATGTAGCCACCCCAAAAGATATAGAAAAAGCACAACACGCTAGATTAAAGGAAGGAAAGCATATTATTCCCGTTCCAACTGTTGAATTGAAGCCTCACTTTAAAGGCTTTTTAATCGACCCTATTAAGTCGTTCTGGCGCAGAACTAGATTGTCTACGAAGCAAGATGAAGGATGGGAAAAATCTGTTATCCGTCCAGCTTTTAGCTATTATGGTAAACTAGTTTTTGAAGATGCAGTGATTCAAGCACTCATCAGGAATAGCATTGAAAAATCTCCAGGTGTGACAGATGTACGCAGTATGGACATTAAGAAAAGTAAAGAAGTCACTAATGGTTTAATCTTACAAATTGACGTTACCGTTATGCTAGGATTTGTGGTAAAGGAAATCATGGATACCTTGCAAAAAACGATACGTCAAGAAATTGAATATATTACAGGCATGTCTATTGAGCGGCTTGCCATTAAGGTAGGTGGCACCATTGAGCCATCAAAAGTAAAATACAAGCATAAGGAGTAATATGAAGTCATACTATATTTATACATATGGTTGCCAAATGAATGAAAGTGATTCAGAACGATTGGCACATCAATTAGAGTCTGTTGGATATGTACCTACAGAATATGTAGATTCTTCGGATTTGATTATTTTAAATACTTGTTGTGTTCGTGAAACAGCGGAAAATAAAATTTATGGCCGTATTGGCGAGTTAAAGCATTTGAAAGAAAAGAATAAAAACTTAATCATTGCCATCACTGGCTGTATGGCACAAAAGAACCAAGCGGATATGTTCAAACGAGCACCTCATATTGATATTGTATTGGGTACGCATAATATCCAACATATCAATGAAATGGTAAAAGAAGTGCAACGTACGAAAAAACGCCAAGTCAATGTAGAAATGGATAACACTGTATTACCAGAACTGGCGGCGAAACCAAATGGTACTTTCTTTGCGTGGGTACCAATTATGAATGGTTGTAATAAGTTCTGTACCTACTGTATCGTACCTCATGTACGGGGCCGTGAAATTAGCCGTCCTGTTGAGGCCATCGTGAAGGATGTGCGTGAACTAGGTGAAAAGGGCTTTAAAGAAATCACTTTGTTGGGACAAAACGTAAACTCCTATGGTTTGGATTTTAAAGATGGTACAGACTTTGGTACTTTAGTAGATGCCTTAGATGGAATTCCAGGTATCGAGCGTATTCGTTATATGACAAGCCATCCCCAAGATATGACGAAAGGTATGGTAGATGCTTTAGGTCGTTCTTCCAATATTGTGACACAATTGCATTTACCAGTGCAGTCTGGATCTGACAACATTTTAAAACGAATGAATCGTCATTATTCTGTAGAACAATATAAAGAGTTGTTACAATATTGTCGTGAAAAAATCGATGGTGTTACGATCACAACAGATATTATCGTGGGCTTTCCAGGAGAAACAGAGGAAGATTTCCAACAAACATTACAATTATTGAAAGATGTACGTTATGACATGGCGTTTACTTTCATTTATTCTAAACGTTCTGGTACGCCAGCGGCGGAATTTGAAGAGCAAGTGCCTGAGGAAGTGAAACGTGTTCGCTTACAAGCCTTGATGGACGTGCAAAACGAGATTTCCCTCGAGTTGAACCAAGCCATGGAAGGTAAGATCTACGATATTATCGTAGAAGGACCGAGCCGTACTGATGAAAACATGTGGTTTGGTCGTACGTCCGGTAATAAAATGGTTCTATTCCCTAAACAAGAATCTCTAAAAATTGGGGATACCATCGATGTACGTATCGATAAAGGACAAACGTGGGTATTATACGGCACTGTATTATAGAAAGGAGTTAGCAGAATGGGCAAGAAACAAACGCCTATGATGGAGCAGTATTTTAGTATTAAAGCTCGCTATGAAAAGGAACTATTATTTTTTCGGTTAGGTGACTTTTACGAGCTTTTTTACGACGATGCTATCACCGCATCACGAGAATTGAATATTACCTTAACAGGTCGCAATGCAGGTGAAGAAGATAAAGCTCCTATGTGTGGCGTTCCTTTCCATTCTGCGGAATCCTATATTGAAAGGCTCATCAGTAAAGGGTACAAGGTAGCCATCTGTGAACAAGTGGAAGATCCTAAAGAGGCAAAGGGTATCGTAAAACGTGATGTCATTCGTGTCATCACACCTGGTACAGTACTCAGTGAAAATGGTACAAAAGATGGAGAAAATAACTTTTTAGCCTTGACCTATGAAACAGGGGGGCAGCGCATTGTGTTATTCACAGATATCACTACTGGTGAAGTGATTTGGGAACGCATGGATTGCGGTAGTGAAAGTTCTTTATTTGATGCTTTTACTATGTACCAACCAAAAGAGCTGATCCTAGCTGGTAGTAGTGAATTACCTACTAGTATCCAAGATTTTTTGACACGTCAAATGTCAGGCATAGCCTTATCTCCGTTCACGCCTACAGAAACTATAGACAGTATTCGTCTGAAAGGTCGTGAGCATTTTTCTGATGCCGGCTTGCTAGAAGAAGATGTATTAGAAGCCTTAGGTTATGTAATTCTCTATTTACAAGAAATTATTAAAACAGATACGTCGCATATTAATTATGTGCACCAACTATCTGTGGGCGACCGCATGATCTTGGATACATCTTGCTTGCGCCATTTGGAGATTACAAGAAATGTTCGAGATGGTTCTAAAAAGGGAACGCTCCTAGATGTATTGGATAAGACCTTAACCCCTATGGGGGCTCGTATGCTAAAACAGTGGATTGAACATCCTTTAATGGATATTCATCGTATCGTGCGTCGTCAAATGGGGATAGGTGAGTCTATCGATAGTCCGACCATGCGTAGTCAACTCCGTTCTTTATTGAGCTCAGTCTATGATTTTGAACGGATTCTAAGCCGTGTAGAAACAGGTAGTGTGTCTCCTAGAGATTTTGCATCCTTGCGGGAATCTCTACGAGTATTGCCGATGATTCAAGAGGTATTACAAGAGTGTACCTCTAATATTCTGCAAGACTGTCATAGCGTGATTCATACTCATGACGACCTATGTGACCTATTGACACGGGCTATTGTGGATCAGCCGTCGTTGGCACTAAAAGATGGTCATGTCATCCGTGATGGATACAGTGCAGAATTAGATGAATTGCGTTCTTTGGCTACCAATAGTCAAGAGTGGCTACATCGCTTAGAAGAAGAAGCGAAACAAGCTACAGGAATTCGTCTTAAAACAGGATACAATAAAGTATTCGGATACTATTTTGAAGTGTCCCAAGGGCAAGTGGGTCTCGTGCCAGATTATTTCATTCGTAAGCAAACCTTAACCAATGCAGAGCGCTATATTACGCCAGAGCTAAAAGAGTTTGAAATAAAAATGCTCAATGCAAAAGAACAAATTCAAAAATTGGAATATTCCTTGTACCAAGACTTGCGCTTAATAGCAAAAGAAAATATTAAAGAAATTCAAGAAACGGCTCGTGGCATTGCACAATTAGATGTTATTTTAAGCTTAGGGGAAGTGGCCTTTACTAATAAATATGTATGTCCTACTATCGTGACCAATGGTTCTATTTCTATCAAAGATGGTCGCCATCCAGTGATTGAAACCTTGCTGAAACAGGAATTGTTCATTCCTAATGATGTGGTGTTGAATCATTCCGAAGAAGAGTTTGTCCTCATCACAGGTCCTAACATGGCAGGTAAATCTACCTATATGCGTCAAGTGGCTTTGCTCATGATTATGGCGCAGATTGGCTCATTTATTCCTGCTAGAGAGGCCACCATTGCTCCTGTGGACAGAATTTTTACCCGCGTCGGTGCCAGCGATGATATTTCTACGGGTCAAAGTACTTTCATGGTGGAAATGAAAGAAGTGTCATATATCCTAGAACATGCAACGTGTAACAGTCTAGTCATCCTCGATGAAATTGGTCGTGGTACATCTACCTTTGATGGTCTTAGCATTGCTCGTGCCGTAGTGGAGCACATTTGTGAAACCATCCACTGTAAAAGTTTGTTTGCCACGCATTACCACGAGTTGATTGAACTGGAAGACCAATATAGTAAACTGAAAAACTATACGGTAGCCGTTAAAGATAAAGGCAATGATGTGCTATTTTTGCGCCGCATTGTAAAAGGCGGGGCAGACCGCAGTTATGGTATCCATGTGGCTAAATTGGCAGGTCTTCCTAAGGCTGTCCTAGATCGAGCTAACACAATTCTATCTCATTTGGAAGATGGAAAAGTGGTATCGGAAGCAGTGCCTAAGAAAAAAGAAAAACAAAGTGTTACAGGCCCTCTATTCGGGAGTGGTGATTTATTTACACAACCTGTTCTGGATCAGTTATTAAAGCTAGACATAATGAGTATGACACCCATAGAGGCCATCAGTGAATTATATCGTTTACAGGAAGAGGCGAAACAAGGAGGTGGCAAGTAATGCCAACCATTCATGTCCTAGATGAAACGACTATTAATCAGATAGCAGCTGGCGAAGTGGTAGAACGCCCTGCCTCTGTTATCAAAGAGTTAGTAGAAAATGCTATCGATGCAGGGGCTACTTCCATTGAAGTAGAAATTGCAGAAGGTGGCATCGAATACATGCGCATTACCGACAATGGGTGCGGTATGTCCGAAGTAGATGCACGCCTAGCCGTATTGCGCCACGCCACTAGTAAAATTCGTAGTGCCGACGATTTATATGACATTGCCTCATTAGGTTTTCGTGGTGAAGCGATTGCCAGCATTGCCTCTGTATCTAAGTTTACCTTACGGACCCGTCAGGAAACGGATACTATGGGCACACGGATTTATATCGAAGGTGGTCATATGGTAGATTGCGATCCATGTGGCACATCGGTGGGCACCTCCATTGAGGTGAAAGATTTATTCTATAACACCCCTGCTCGTAGAAAGTTTTTGAAATCTATTCGTACAGAAGCAAATAAAATCCAGGATATGATTGGTAAATTGTCTCTTAGCCATAACCATATAGCCTTTAAATGTATTGTAGATACACGAGTTACCATCATGACACCAGGTAATGGAAATATGGTGGATACTATCGCAGCACTCTACGGATTTAAAGTCAGTGAAGATGTATTTCCTATTGCTTATGAGGCGGAAGGTATTTATGTGGAAGGTGTGGTGAGCAAGCCAACGGTACTAAAAAGTAGCCGTCAATGGCAGACGACCATCGTAAACCAACGTGTCATTTCCGACAAAGCTATCTATAAGGCTATCGATACGGCATACCATGCCCTATTACCGAAAGGTGGCTATCCCTTGGTAGTGTTACAAATCGTAGTACCTCCAGGGACCATAGATATCAATGTACATCCACGAAAAAGCGAAGTGAAATTCTCTGATGATAAGCCGGTTTTTAAAGCAGTGTATAACAGTATTTTACAAGCCTTAGAACATCCGACTCATCACACGACTAGCCAGCAAGAAGAAACTATTGCTACAGCTATCGACTACGATAAAGTATTCACTGGACGTTCCCAAGGATTTACAGTGATGCGTGAAAAAACAGAGGCTCTCGTGGATACGATTCGTCAAAAGGGATATACAGCGCCACAGCGCACAGTGTATGAGCAAGGTAACTTTAACGAAACCCTAGATGTGAATGAAAACTTTGTCCCTAAAAGTTACACTCAGGAAGACAAAGATCGATTCAGAGCAATCCGTGAATCACGACCTAATTTGGTGCCAAGTTCTGTAGAACCGTATATGAACTACGCTGGAAATGAACCAGTGTCTGGAGGTTTAACTGCATCACAAGGAGTAGCAAGTGATTCTCATACTGAGGGAGCTATTGGTGTCGATAATTCCTATGATGCTAATCATAGGAATTCATATAATACGAATGCTAGTAAAACAGTGGATAATCATGGATTGCTTCCTATGGGGCAAGTGGCCTCTTGCTATATTTTGGCAAAAAAAGGTGACGATTTATACATTATCGACCAACATGCAGCACACGAACGTGTGCGGTATGATAAACTATGCAAATCTTCCGAGTCCATTCCGATGCAGGAATTATTAATGCCTATGCACATGGATGTTAGCGAGGAAGAATTAACATTAGCAGAAGAACAAAGAGATGCATTGTTAGATTTAGGATTCCAAGTAGACCAAGGAGGACCCACTTCCTTACGTATTGATGGTCATCCTGTGGATATTATTGAAAGTAAAGTTCCAGAGATTTTACAATACGTATTTTCCTACATGCATGATCATCAAAGCCCAAGTGCGGCGCAATTACGTCATGAAATGTTGGCCTATGCTTCCTGTCGTGGTGCCATTAAAGCAGGACATAATCTAAATTTGGTACAAATTGATGCCTTATTGAATGATTTATTTACCACAGATAAGCCTTATGTGTGCCCTCACGGACGACCTACGATCATTAAATTTACACCAGATGAATTAGGAAAATTATTTTTACGGAGTTAATATGTATCTCATTAGCACAAGTTCAAAGACAAATGCATATCTCATTGAACAAGCTAAAGATCTAAGTCGTCTCCTGCAAATGCCCTATGTGCCACGAAAGCATCAGTCTGTGGAAGAAGTATTAGATACACATCATTGTGCGGGTGCTTTAGTTGTGACCAAGGAAGGGCCTTCTTTTGTGACAAAAGAGGGGATGCCCCATCAATTTCATCTGTCTATGGCGCATTTGCGTTTATTAGAAATCGATCGTGGCAACACAGACCATCTATTACGAGCCATTGGTTATAAAACGGTGACGTCTGTCTTAGATTGTACCGCTGGATTAGGTTCAGATAGTGCTGTTATCAATTATGGTTGTCCACAGTTAACACGTCATACGGCTATTGAAGGACATCCTATCTTGGGGTATATCACCAATTATGGATTTCGACACTTTCAGCATAAAAATCCAAGCGTAACAGAGGCGTTGCGCCGTATTCAATTGGTCATTTGCAATTATCAGGATTATTTAAAACAAATAGAACCTAATCGGTATGATGTTATTTATTTGGACCCTATGTTTGAAAATCCTGTTTATGAAAGTCCTCAGTTTCTGCAGTGGCGTGGTCATTTACTAGAATCTAAAATTAGTTCAAACATTGTAGAACTCGGCTTGGAAAAATCGAAACGTTTGGTCATTAAAGAGCGTAAAGGCAGTCGTCTATTCAAAGACATACCCCCCATAGAAATGGTGGGTGGTAAATATAGCTCCATTGCCTATGGCATCTATGAAAGGAGGTAAGATGAATCAGTTAATCACTATTTTGGGGCCTACCGCAGTAGGAAAAACAGCCCTTACCTTGCGAATGGCGGAAACTTTACAATCTCCTGTACTATCTGGAGATGCGTACCAAATCTATAAAGGGTTGACTATTGGCACTGCCAAACCTACCCTTGAAGAATTGAACAGAGTGCCTCACTATTTCATCGATACCCATGAGCCTAATGACTCGTACAGTGTGGCAGAGTTCAATACACAAGCTAACACTGTCATAGATGTCGTTAACAAGGACGGTAAGATTCCTATCTTATCTGGTGGTACTGGTCTGTATGTACAATCCTTGCTAGAGGGCTATGACTTTTTAGATGTACCTCGCAATGACAGTTTGCGCCTTGAATTAGATAACATTTTTGATACCTCTGGATTAGAAGGTTTGCAAGCCTATGCCAATGAATTGGCTGAAAAAGAAGGTCTTACGTTACCGTTTCAAGATAAACATCGCCTATACCGTGCAATCGAGTGTGTCTTAGCTGGTGAGGGACATGCCTTATTAACGCCGTCAAAAGAAGGATTAGTCTTTCATGGACCTGTCATCGGCTTAGAACGGTCCAGAGAAGAACTATACGAACGGATTAACCTTCGAGTAGACTATATGGTTCGAGATGGTTTATTCGAAGAAGTAGAACAACTATTGGAATCTGGCGTGAAACCAGATTCACAGGCTTTCAAAGGAATTGGATATAAAGAGATTATTCCTTACTTTCACGGGGAATATTCAAAAGAACGGGCTATTGAATTAGTACAACAACATACACGGCAATTTGCAAAGCGGCAAATTACGTGGTATAAACGGATGCCGTATATTCAGTGGATTTCTATCACTCCGAATCGCAGTGAAGAAAGCATTTATGAGGAAGCTATGGAACTGGTTCAAGCTAGTTTTGAGTTTGCTATACATAGAAAGGAATAGAATGACTGTAGAAGAAATCCGTCAACAGGCTCTTGAGTTAGCTGAAAAAGAGTTCAAAAAATTTGAGCCTGTGGCGTTATATAATACAAAAAAAGTACTGGAAGCATTTAAAGAGTGTCAACTTTCAGATTATCATTTTAATGGCACTAGTGGCTATGGTTATAATGATGTGGGTCGTGAGAAATTAGACGAAGTGTTCGCTCACGTGTTTAAAGGAGAGCGTGCCATCGTGCGTCCTCATTTCGTGTCCGGTACTCATGCATTAGCTACAACCTTGCAAGCCATCTTGGGCAATGGATCGAAAGGGAAAGAGTTTGTCTATGCCGTAGGACAACCATACGATACGATGCAATCCGTCATCGGTGCCTCACGTCATGTGCCAGGATCGTTAACAGAGCAAGGTTTCATCTATAAAGAAGTTCCTTTGGTGAATAACACCTACGATTTAGAGGGCATTCGCCAATCTATTACAAAAGATACTCGCGTGGTGGTGATCCAACGTTCTAGAGGGTATAGTACGCGAGAACCTTTATCTGTAGAAGACATTGGTACCATTGTGAAAGCTGTAAAAGAAGTGAATCCTGAGACCATAACCTTTGTGGATAATTGTTATGGTGAATTTACAGAAACTAGAGAGCCTCTAGAAGTAGGGGCAGATATTATGGCTGGGTCCCTCATTAAAAATGCTGGCGGCGGTATCGCTCCTACTGGTGGTTACGTGGTAGGTCGAGATTACCTAGTAGAACAAGTAGGCTATCAGTTAACAGCTCCAGGGTTGGGGGATCATATGGGATCCTACGCACCGGGATATCGCCTATTTTTCCAAGGATTATTCTTAGCACCTCATGTGGTATTACAAGCCTTGAAAGGAGCGGTCTATACAGCGGCAGTGGGAACCTTGTTGGGTTATGACGTATTCCCAAAAGTCGATGCACCTCGCTTTGATTTGATCCAAGCTATTAACTTACATGGACCGGAAGAAATGGAATACTTCTGCCGTGGCATGCAAGCCTATAGCCCTGTGGATGCTCATGTTCACCCTATTCCAGGAGATATGCCTGGCTACGAAGATAAAATCATCATGGCAGGTGGAACCTTCGTACAAGGATCCTCTATTGAACTGAGCGCAGATGGACCAGTACGACCACCGTATACTATCTTTATGCAAGGCGGACTTGTGTTTGAGCACTCTATGCTAGGTATACTAGGTGCTGCGGAAGAGATATTAAAACATAGAGGGTAGAATATTTACTTTTTACAGGTATAATGGTTTCGTTGTTAGCTATGCAATTACAATTAAAACTAAACTGTTAGGGGGAGATAAGGATGCCTAGAGGTGGAGCACGAGAAGGTGCAGGTAGACCATTAACAGGTGGAGAGCTAAGAAAGCAACGCCAATTAAGAGCTACAGAAGAAGAGTGGCAAATCATTAGAGAGTTTTCTCAAATCTTAAAAAAAGACAAAGAACGAGCCAAACGGATGTTAGCAGTAGAATAGCTATGAGGACGCTTAAAGATAGGCGTCCTTTTGTATTGCATGAAAGGTGGTGAAGGTTTGACAAAAATAGCATGTAGTAAGAAACAATGCTTGAATAACAGGTGTAACTAAATGGTTAGCTATTCTAATTTAGTTTATCAATATGATATGATGTAAATGTAGATAAAGAGCAGTAAAAAATGAGGAAGATTTTAATAGATGATTTTATGAAAGTAATCTATATTGTGATGAATACTTAAAGTCACAAAATATAGATTGGAGAGTTGAACCTACATTTAAAGATAGTTTCCAATTATTTCCGTAAATGTAACAGAAAAATATAAGTGAACTAACTATCCTTTACATATTCTATTTTATATCTTTAGCAGGTGATGAATTGTGAGAAAAGTATGTATATGGCTTTTAATAATTGTGGCGATAATAGGTCCATTGTATCTATATATTAATATTCATCGGTATATGGATATAAAAACGTTTTTTCGATATGAAATAACCTATTTTTATGAATTAAGAGATTACTTTAATAATCTAACTATAGAAAATAAGATGTATACGTATATTGTAAAAGGTGATTATTTATATACTTATGGAGTATCAGGATATACAAAGACAAAATTAGGGTTAGGTATACATATTATTAAAGTCTTAAATGGGGAATATGAAAAAAATTATATTGCTCAATTAGAAGGAAGAGGTTCATTTTATTCGAGTATAGAGGAATTAAGATATGGGTATTTAGATGATATAACTCTTTTAACAAGTTTTGAAGATATGGATGATGAAGATCTAAATACTTTTTATTTGTTATTTAAGGAACCGAATGATATTGAAGAACATTTATCGCTTATAGAAAAATCTCATTTATACTATAAAGATGGAAAAAAAGTAGCACAAGGTCTCCGGGAATTAAATAGTTCTTTAGTTAAAGAAAATAGGAAAAGGAATGGAGAAACGAAGGAGACCAATTAAATGCAGATGATGACCGATTGGCAGATGACGAAGGTGCCCCTCTGATAGCTAAAATCTTTGGAGGCTCTGGAGAATTAGATAATCTAGTTGCTATGGATAAGATTGTCAACAGAAGTGATTATAGAATAATGGAAAATCAATGGAAGAATGCGTTACAAGAGAGTAAGGAGGTAAAGGTAACGATAGATATAGTATATGATGGAGAAAATAAAAGACCGAAAGAATTTAATATAAATTATAGTATTGATGGAGAAAAAGGTAGGAAAAAATTCCTAATGGAGATTAAGAATGTTTATAGAAGAAAATAAATTATTGATGGAAGAAAATTTAATACAGGCTATTAGAAAAATGGGAAGTACGTATATTCCTGGCAATTGGTTAAAGATACTAGTTCATATTGAATTATATTTAGGATCATATTGTGGCGACTTTATAGTTATATATGATGACGATTCGTTTATAACTGATAATGATTTATTTATAGTCTCTAATTATCTCCGAAACGATATTTCATATTCAGGGCTAGGATTAGGGAAAATAGCTAATAGTGCCTATATTAGTCCAAAGGATGAAGAGAATTGTCCTTTGGATATTATGGAGTTAGAAGTGGGTGTTGACGGGAATAGTCAAATTAATTATTATGAAGTTCCTCTAGATTATACATATCACGATACGCCAGAATTAATCTGGCAGTATAGAAAGATAGGATATAAATGTCGTGTTTTATGGGGGGATGAAGCAGCTAGTATAGTAAAGAAACAAAATATTATTCCAGAAAAAGTACTCAAAAATAGGATTAAATCAGTTAAATTAGTTGATATTTTGAATAATATAATTAAGAAAAAGCCTTTTTATTTAAGAGACTTTATATCTAAGGAATGTAAAAGAATGTATTTTCATTTAGATACAATCTGTAATAAGAAAAAATTGAATATCTATGTTGAGTATGAGGATAATACATGGATTAAAGAAAAAAATATACAATCAAAATTTGAAGGTACAGTGGATTTTAGAGTACCAGCTGCTTATTGGGACTGGTTTAATGAGTTTTATGATATGCATAGAATTTTAGAAAAAAGATATACTTCCTTAGATTGTATATTTAATATTTCCACCGGTGAACTCTCTTATGTATATGACAATATCACAGAAGATAATTTTACTGATGAATTGGCCTTAGTAAATGCTTGGGAAGAAAGATATTTCTCACCAGAAGGGGAACCTCTACATACGCATGCAGTAGCACCTCATGAGGGATGTATCACTGGGACTATGCATATAGATATGTCTCAGTTTATTGAAGAGGAGGAAGAAGAAATGGTTAATGTAGATCCAGCTAAGGAATTTACTGGGGAAGATATTCACGATTTGATTCCACAATATCTTCAAAATAGTTACGATATTTTGTATTCTATCCTACCAGGTACATATCATCGAGTATACCTATATGTAGAGAATGATGGAACGGTATGTCGTCAACTAGGGTATATCATTGTCG
>CAUQIT010000006.1:0-99992 GCA_963518505.1 uncultured Veillonella sp.
AAACGCCGAAAGTACTTGGCTGGAAACGGCCTGGGAGGATAGGAAGTTGCTGATTAAGAAAATAAAAAAGACGCCGAAAGGCGTCTTTTTTATTTTCTCGTTTAATATATTATTTTGGTCTGGCCGTTTCCAGCCAGATTGATCAAGTAGTAACTAAGTTATATATGATAAGGCCTGGGATAAGCAGGACTCATGATTTGAAGGAGCGAAGCGACGCGCAAATCTTAGAGTATCGCTTAGTTCCTGACGTAAGATTTTAAAGCCCTAAAAGGGCGTATAAAATCCACAGACAGGAACAAAAGGATAACGGATAAAAGCATTTGCGTAAGATTTTGGAGCCCCAAAGGGGCGTACAAAATCCACAGCTAGGACCACATAGGAAGTCGCAACTGACAAGGTACAAAGAGAGCTCTTTTCACTCAATATATCAAAAGTAATATATATATTAGGACACCTGAAGGTGTCTTTTTTTTATCTCTACACATAAAATAACAAATAACAATTCTCATTTTTAAAATTGTATATTTATGTATATAGTTTTACCCTATAGTGTTCTATAGTTTATATCCAATTGACTACATAGGAATAAGAATATACAATAGTAGACGTTATTATAGCTCTGTATAGAGTAATAACTAGATGCTGTCTATAAGCATATGTCGATACATATGTAGTAAATATAAAATAAAAATATATATTTATAAAATTAGATATAGATATTATCAATATATTAAATTTATAGATTAATGATCAAAGTATTACAGCGAATAGATATATTTTCACTACATATTACGTAGTATATATTAACCAGCTAGTTATATACATAAAAAATACAGCAGTAAGGGGGAACCAATCATGTACCAGCACGTAACAGATTTAATTGGCTCTACGCCATTGGTGGCATTGGATGCTTTCACAAAACTATATCAATTGAATGGTCGTTTATTAGGAAAGTTAGAATATTTTAATCCACTGGGTAGTGTGAAGGATCGTGTTGCCTACGGCATGATCAAAGAGGGCATTGACTCTGGTGTAATACAAAAAGATACGGTGCTGATTGAGCCTACCAGTGGTAATACGGGTATTGGACTTGCCTTCGTAGCAGCTCAAATGGGTCTTAAGTTAATTCTTGTTATGCCCGACACGATGAGTGTGGAGCGACAACGGATTGTACGAGCATTGGGCGCCTTAGTGGTACTTTCACCGGGTATAGAAGGGATGAAAGGTAGCATTCGTGTGGCTGAGGAGTTACAACAGATACATGGTAATGCGTTTATTTTGCAACAATTCACGAACCCTGCGAACCCGAACACACATTATGAAACCACAGGTCCTGAGATTTGGAAGGATACGAATGGCGAAATAGATGTTTTTATTTCATCCATTGGTACAGGGGGAACGGTGACAGGTGTGGGTCGTTATTTGAAAGAGCAAAATCCAAATGTACAGATTATCGGCGTAGAGCCGACGACATCTGCTGTACTATCTGGCAAGGAAGCAGGTCCTCATGGTATTCAAGGGATTGGTGCAGGATTTATTCCTGATGTATTAGATACTAAGCTGTTAGATACGATTGTGACCGTCTCTACAGAGGATGCCTACACATGTACAAGAACCATTGCAAAAACGGAAGGGTTGTTACTTGGTATCTCCTCTGGGTCTGCCTTACAAGCGGCTATACAAATTGGTCAGGACTCGGCCTACAAGGATAAGAATATCGTTGTGTTATTACCAGATGGTGGAGAACGCTATTTATCGACAGGCATTTTCGATGCCTAGTACATATTAGCCTATGATTCTCAAGCAAGTATTTATAGATTTAAAATGTTTAATGTAATGTATAAGTATTCCTTTTCTAGATACTAGTAGGCCATATATGTAATTAGCGGATTTATATACTATGTATTAATAGGGCCTATGGAATTTTATCTAAAGGCTAGTAGAGCTTATTAGAAACAAGCAGGAGATTGTGTGTAATATTGTGCTAAATAACACGATAGTAATATGCCTTGGAAATGACGATGGAGGATATATGAAACGAAAACGATATAGAAACTGGCTCATCGCCATGATAGGCATTGTATGTATAGGGACTTTCACGGGATGTATGAAAGAGCCCAAAATAGTAGGCAATGAGGTGCACATTACGAATGTGTCCTATGATAGTACACGTGAGTTTTACGAGGATTATAATCGCCTATTCCGTGAGCATTATAAGTTACTCACTGGAAAGGATGTGCATGTCACGCAATCTCATGGTGGTTCTAGTGCGCAGGCCCGGTCCATTATTGAAGGGAATGATGCCGATGTTGTGTCCTTAGGGTCTTCGCAAGATATTGAAATGTTGAATCGTGTGCACTTGCTCGATGCAAATTGGGAAGCGATGTTCCCTAACCATTCGGCACCCTATACGTCGACAATTGTTTTTTTAGTGCGCAAGGGTAATCCTCAGCACATACAAGGTTGGGAAGACTTAGAACGGTCTGGCATTTCCATTGTGGCTCCAGACCCTAAGAGTTCTAGTGCGGCTTGTTGGATATTCATGGCAGCTTGGGATCATGGACTTAGGGCATACGGCACAGAAACAGGTGCCAAAGGATATGTGAAATCTCTCTATGACCATGTGAAAGTCCTAGATGCTGGCGCTCGTAGTGCAGCGACGACTTTCGTAGAAAATAAACAAGGCGATGTGCTATTGATTTGGGAAAATGAAGCCTTGCAAATTGTGAAAAATTACCCAGGTCAATATGAATTGGTGACACCGAAAACAAGCATCGTTGCAGAGCCGAATGTGGCTCTTGTAAAAGGCATAACAGACCGAGATCAGACTACAGAGGTGGCTCGTGATTACGTTCAGTATTTATACTCTGATGAGGGACAACGATTGATTGGCTCCTATGGGTTTAGACCGTCCAATCCAGCTATCTTAGAGGAATTTTCTTCAACCTTTAACCATAGGATAGAGTTAACAACGATTCATGCGTATGGCGGTTGGGATGCAGTATATAAAAAGTTTTTTGATGAAGGTGGGGTATTTGATGAAATCTATGGAACCTAATACATCGTGGCTTTCACGAATCATACGCCCTACATCGACACGGATCATTCCAGGTATGGGATTGTCCTTAGGCATTACCATCGCCTTATTATCAATCTGTATCATCATTCCTTTAGGGTCAGTGTTTTCCCATGGATTGTCCTTGCCTTGGGACACTTGGAAAGTATTGCTTACAAAAGCGAATGTAGTACAAGCCTTTACAACTAGTTTATTAACAGCCGCTATTGCAGCAGCTATCAATGTGGTCTTTGGGTTTATCTTGGCTTGGGTACTGGTGCGGTATACCTTTCCAGGGAAAGCTTTACTAAATAGTATGATAGAGCTTCCCTTTGCCCTACCCACAGCGGTGGCAGGGATTACTTTATCGAAACTCTATACCGATACAGGTTGGTTTGGATCCATCTTGTCACAGTGGGGGATTCACGTGGCTTACAGTCAAATTGGGATTGTGGTAGCCCTCGTATTTGTAGGGATTCCCTTTGTGGTGCGGTCCTTGGAACCGGTGCTAGAAACCTTAGATCCTATTTATGAAGAGGCAGCTTTCATGATGGGAGCGAGCAAGTTTAGACTGTATCGACAAGTCATTTTTCCCGAATTGTTACCGCCCTTATTGACTGGTTTTAGTTTGGCCTTTGCTAGAGGGATTGGCGAATATGGTAGCATCCTTTACATTTCAGGAAATAGTTTTAAAAATCACACACAAGCTGTGTCCTATGTGATTATGCAAAAATTAAATTATGCCGATTATAGCAGTGCTACGGCCATCGCTATCGTGCTACTAGGCATTTCGTTTTCTATCTTGTTAGTAGTGAATCTAATTCAGAATCATCACGCAAAGCGTATTAAAGGGAGGTAATAGGTCTATGAAAGGACGATACGGTTCTACCTTGTTAATTCTATTAGCTTGGATATTCATTATTT
Organism: uncultured Veillonella sp.; assembly: GCA_963518505.1. GTDB lineage: Bacteria > Bacillota > Negativicutes > Veillonellales > Veillonellaceae > F0422. The sequence goes on from CAUQIT010000006.1 coordinate 3,980, forward strand.
TTATGCTCCTTATTCCTATGCTTTCAGTAGTGTATCAGTCCTTGTCGTTAGGTTGGCAGTTCTATGTGCGGTCTATTAGCACTGTCTATGTGATGAAATCTTTGGGGCTGACCATATTGGTGATGGTTATTGCTATGTTGGTGAGTGCCATCTTTGGAGTGGCGGCTGCCTTTGCGGTATCAAAATTTGATTTTCCTGGTAAAACATTGATAGCTACTTTGGCAGATATACCTTTTTCTGTATCGCCAGTCATTGCGGGCTTAGCCTTTTTACTCACTTTCGGTAGATTGGGATGGTTAGGATCCTACATTAATCAGTTCAATGCGTGGACAGAGTTAGATATTCGTATTGTCTTTGCTATACCAGGGGTTATCTTGGTTACTGTATTCATGACGATGCCCTTTGTATTCCGTGAAATCTTGCCAGTCTTGCTGAATCAAGGTCGAGAAGAAGAGGAAGCAGCTGCATTGCTGGGGGGTTCTGGATGGCGTATTTTTAAGGAGATCACCTTTCCTCACATCAAATGGCCTTTGTTGTATGGGGTTATCTTGTGTGGTGCCCGGGCTATGGGTGAATTTGGAGCAGTGGCGGCTGTATCTAAGTCGAGGGGATCTACGTTTACCTTGCCATTAGAAATCGATGCTCTTTATATGTCTGGTACTGAAAGTGCCGTGGTAGCATCCTTTAGTGTGTCGTCGGTGCTGATTCTGTTGGCTTTCATCATGATCGCCTTGCGCACCTATGCAGCACATAAAGCTAGCCATCGGTAAAGCAAGTTAATGATAGAGCGAGGCATCGGTGAGGTAAGTCAATGATACCGTAGGTCAAGGGTCGTCAACGATACGAATCGTCATCGATACAGGTAGAGGGAGGAAATGCATGTACGTTAGTTTATCAAATATATATAAAAATTATGGAGACTTTCAGGCGTCGAAAGATGTGTCCTTGTCCATTGAGAAGGGCAGCTTGGTAGCCCTATTAGGGCCTAGTGGAAGTGGGAAGACGACCATACTACGGATGATTGCCGGTTTGGAAACACCTGATGAAGGCGATATCTGTATCAATGGGACACGGGTTAATACTGTGGCGCCTGCAGACAGAGGAATTGGATTTTTATTTCAAAGTTATGCGTTGTTTCGCTATATGACGGTGTTTGATAATATTGCCTTTGGGTTGACCGTGAAGAAAGTGGGCAAGGAGGAAATTCGTCGCCGTGTGACGGAGCTCATTGATCTCATCGGACTTAGTGGATTAGAAGATAGATATCCGAGCCAATTATCTGGTGGGCAACGGCAACGGGTTGCCTTTGCTAGAGCATTGGCACCAAATCCAGAGGTGTTACTCTTGGATGAACCTTTCGCAGCCATCGATGCAAAGGTAAAAGAAGAGCTTCGTATGTGGTTACGCCATACGATTCAGCAAATTGGGATTACTACTATTTTTGTCACGCACGACCAAGAAGAGGCGCTAGAAATGGCGGATCAAATTGTGGTGACCAATAAAGGTCGTATTGAACAAGTGGGAACGCCACAAGAGATTTACTGCAACCCAAAGACTCCTTTTGTGGCTAAGTTCTTAGGTAAGTCTTCTGTCGTAGAAGGATATGACGTGTTAAAGGGCTTTCAGAAAATCGACAATGTAAAAGAAGCTTTAATTCGACCAGAATATATTAGTATTTATCCTCAAGGATCATTGCACCGCTATCGCAGCGTGGTGGAGTTAGGTCACATTGAACATATTTTGTTCAAAGGCAATCGCTTGGAAGTGACTATTCGTATTGGTGAATTAATATTGGTGGCGAATCATACTATCGATGGACATGCTTTCAAAGTAGGTGATGCGGTGGATGTGTTAATTTCAAGAATTTGTATTTACGATGATAACGCAACGTATCTAGTGGAAAACGAAGGTATGAATACAAGTAGCTTGTTCTATATTTAGAAATCTATAAGGTATGGTAGTAACGAAGATAGATGATATTAGTCAACTATCTGTAATATAGGCAACAAGGATGTTACACCATATATATCAAATACTTATGAAATGATTAGAAGCTATAGCTGGTATGGAAATAACTACTAGTATATTTAGAAGATATAGATAGAGCAGAAACAATATATACAAGGGTATATATACAGGAAAGAAAGGGTGCATAGGATGTTAGGAAAGAAAGAACGACTGCGTACAGATGTGCTGATTATCGGCGGAGGGACGGCCGGTTGTTACGCAGCATTAACCATAGGAAAAGCCAGCGATGCCAGTATGATCGTGGCGGAGAAGGCTCATATTAAACGAAGCGGATGTTTGGCAGCAGGGGTGAATGCCATCAATTGTTATATTTTGCCGAACCGCACGGTTCAAGATTATGTGGACTATGCCACAAAGGATGCGGAAGGTATTGTGCGAGATGACTTGTTGCGTACTATGTGCGAACGAGTGAATGGAACGGTCCATGAGTTAGAACGGTTAGGCTTAGTGATTTTGAAAGACGACCAAGGCAACTACGTAGCTCGTGGGAATCGAAATATTAAAATCAATGGTGAAAATATTAAGCCCATTTTGGCTAGTGCTGTGGAATCTTTGGAGAATTGTCAAATTATTAACCAACTAGTTATCACAGATTATATCGTAAAAGATAATCGTATTTATGGGGCTATAGGATTCCATAAGGGAACGGGTACTATCTATGAAATTGAGGCAACTTACGTGATCTGCGCCACCGGCGGTGCCTCTGGGATTTATAAGCCCAACAATCCAGGCTTCTCTCGTCATAAAATGTGGTATTCTCCTTTTAATACAGGGGCGGGCTATGCTATGGGTATCTTGCAAGGGGCGGAGATGACCACCTTAGAGATGCGGTTCATTGCCCTTCGTTGTAAAGATACTATCGCACCTACTGGGACCATCGCCCAAGGGGTAGGAGCGAAACAAATCAATGGTCTTGGCGAGAACTATGAAAGTGTATACGGTATCACTACTTCGCAACGTGTGTATGGTACCGTACAGGAACAGGTGGAAGGAAGAGGCCCTTGCTATTTAGGGACGAAGGGGATTTCTCCAGATCAAGAGCAAGATTTGCTGAAAGCCTACCTCAATATGGCACCAAGCCAAACATTGCGTTGGGTAGAACGTGGTCATGGTCCAGCTACAGAAAATGTAGAAATTGAAGGTACAGAGCCATACATTGTAGGCGGTCATACGGCGAGCGGTTACTGGGTTGATACCCATCGAGAAACGACCATCACTAACCTGTTTGCTGCCGGCGATGTGGCAGGGGGAGCACCTCAAAAATATGTAACTGGTGCTTTAGCAGAAGGTGAAATTGCAGGAGATGAGATTGTGCGACGATACCAAAATCAAGGTGAAGTACCGTCTGTAGGAAATGAACCGTGGTATCAGGAAGCAATCGATGCTATCGTGAAACGATATACTTCACAAATGGGGGCTAACGGTGGTGCTAGCATAAGCCGTACCAGTGATAGTAACTTACAAGCCCATGTGAGGGGCGAATTTGCAGCAGTTAATACCAATGTTGATTCTGTACAAACCAGATTTAACGATAGCGCTGCACAAAATGGCACAAATAATGGTGCTGAAGACGTCCATGCTAAAGGTAGTTATAGTTTAGCTTGTATTGAGGCGCAAGAACAGAAATTACAAGACATCATGGATGTCTATGCTGGTGGTATCAGCCAAGCCTACAAATACACAGAAGAAAGCTTAGGTGTGGCGAAATCAAAGTTAGAAGCCTTAGCTAAAGATGTAGAGCAATTACAAGCTAACACGTTACATGAATTATCCTATATCTATGAATTACGAGATCGCATTGTGGTGGCACAAGCTTTAGTAGCTCATTTAGGAGAGCGTAAGGAAACGCGTTGGCACAGCTTTGGAGAACATGGTGATTACCCGAATTGTAGCGACGACGGATTGGTGTATGTGAACTCCGTATACAAAGATGGCAAATTTCAGGTCTTTCAACGGCCACTAGTGGAAAAGGGGGATACTTATGAGCATACAAATTAATAAGGAAACCTGTATAGGCTGTGGCAGATGCCAACAAGTATGCCCAGGGACGTTGATCTACAAGGATGAAGCGAAAAAAGCCTACATCGCCTACCCCTCCGATTGTTGGGGATGCGTGTCTTGCGTGAAAGAATGCCCTGTAGGAGCCATTTCCTTTTTCCTAGGAGAAGATATGGGTGGTAAAGGGGCTACCATGGTGGTAACAACAGAAGGTCATTTGCTGCATTGGGATATTACGAAAATAGACGGCACTGTGCAGCGAATTACAGTAAATGCAAAAGAAAGTAATGCCTATTAAGGAGGTTAATATGAGTCAATTCTCTCATTTAGATGAATTAGAAGCGGAAGCTATATATATTATTCGTGAGGTAGCCGCACAATGTGAAAACCCAGTGATGCTATACTCCATCGGGAAAGATAGTTCGGTGATATTGCATTTGGCAATGAAAGCTTTTTACCCAGCAAAACCGCCATTCCCATTTTTACATGTAAACACCACTTGGAAGTTCAAAGAAATGATCGACTTCCGTGACAATATAGCGAAGAAACTAGGCATTGAAATGCTAGAGTACATCAATCAGGATGGGGTAGATCGTGGTATTAATCCATTTGACTCTGGTGCAGCCTACACAGATATTATGAAAACACAAGCGTTAAAACAAGCTTTGGGTAAGTACGGTTTTGATGCAGCCTTTGGGGGCGGTCGTCGAGATGAAGAAAAGTCTCGTGCGAAAGAACGTATTTTTTCTTTCCGGAATGAACAACATGCGTGGGATCCAAAGAATCAACGTCCAGAGATGTGGAAACTATTTAATACAAAAATTAACAAAGGGGAAAGCATGCGTGTATTCCCCATCTCTAACTGGACAGAAACAGATATTTGGCAATATATCAAACGAGAAAATATCGACATTGTACCATTGTACTTCGGAGCAGAACGACCTGTAGTAGAACGAGATGGCAACTTAATCATGGTTGACGATGAACGATTCCGTTTACAAGAAGGTGAAACAGTAGAAAATAAATTAGTTCGATTCCGTACCTTAGGCTGTTATCCATTGACAGGAGGTATTGAATCCAATGCGACTACCTTAGATGAAATCATCGAAGAAACATTGAGTGCCGTATCCTCTGAACGGACCACAAGGGTTATCGACAGTGAAGCGGCAGGTAGCATGGAACGACGTAAACGGGAGGGCTATTTCTAATGAAAAGTTTATTGAAATTCATTACATGTGGCAGTGTAGATGATGGAAAATCTACATTGATTGGACATATCTTATACGATTCCAAATTATTATATGCTGACCAAAAGGAAGCCCTTGAACTGGAAAGTAAGGTGGGCAGTCGTGGTGGTAAAATCGACTACTCCTTATTGCTGGACGGTTTGATGGCAGAGCGTGAGCAAGGTATCACCATCGACGTGGCATATCGTTATTTCACAACGGACCATCGCAGCTTCATCGTGGCGGATACACCAGGTCATGAAGAATATACTCGCAATATGGCGGTAGGGGCCTCCTTTGCTGACTTAGCAATCATTCTGGTGGATGCTAAGCAAGGTGTGTTGGTGCAAACACGTCGTCATGCTCGTATCTGCGCCTTAATGGGTATCCAACATTTCATCTTTGCAGTGAATAAAATGGACTTAGTGGACTATAGTGAAAGTCGATTCCAAGAGATTCAAGCAGATATCCAAGCATTACAACAAGAATTACAATTGGCGGACATTGCTATCATTCCTGTGTCTGCTACAGAGGGGGATAATATTACTGTTCATTCGCCGCACATGCCTTGGTACAAGGGCAATACCTTACTAGGCCATTTAGAAACAGTAGATATCCAAGCTTTTGAAGAAGAAGGCTTCTATTTGCCAGTACAACGTGTATCACGACCAGACCATACGTTTAGAGGGTTCCAGGGTCAAGTAGAAAGCGGTACTCTTCGTGTGAATGACACAGTGTGCGTATTGCCAAGCGGTGAAACGGCAGTGGTGAAATCTTTAATTCGAGGATTTGACTCTGTTGAGGAAATTCACACAGGGGAAGCGGTGACTATCCAATTAGACCGTGAAGTAGATGTATCTCGTGGTTGTGTTATTGTGAATGGCACAGAGTTACAGGTCAGCGCAAAGTTAGAAACGACATTACTATGGATGGATGACACCACATTACAAGAAGGTAGAGAATACCTTATTATGGCAGGTACAAAACTAGTATCTGGGGTGGTGAGCAAAATCCGTTATGCTGTCGATGTGAACACGGGCGATCATGTGGAGCGCGATGGATTGAGCAAAAATGAAATTGCTCGTTGTGTCTTGACCTTACAAGAGCCAATAGTAGTAGATACTTTTACTAAGCATAAAACATTGGGCGAGTTCATCCTTATCGACCGTGTGAGCCATATGACAGCGGCGTGCGGTGTGATTCAAGATACCCTCGACAAAGGAGAAGAGCTATATACATTTATCGGCGATTCCGTGCGTGGTCGTGGCGATATTTTTGAAGAGTTTTATTATGATGTGGAAGGGTTAACAGTCGATAAAGTACGACCTGAATGTGCCACATACCATGTGGGTGATGCGATTCCATTGACAGGGGATAGCTATCAATATCCAAGTACTTTCGATATCTTAATTTTACGTGATAAAGTCTATATTTCCGTACGAGATGGTGTGATCACAGCCATTGCTCCATTGCGTGAGTATACCTACCAAGGGGTACCATTATTGAATGGTCGTGGCTTTGGTATTGAGGTGCACTCTGGCGAAGAATATACTCAATTCTTAGCAGATATTGAAGATTCTAAGAATCTAAATGATACTTTCGCGAAATGGTTGACTTTCACAAGTTATCGTCATATTGCTTTCAAAAAATAAACTACATTGTTAACCATATAAACCTACAACAGGTTGCCTATTGTCCTAAACCTTTCTACAAGGTATAATGAAATAGATTGTAATACGAAGTAACAATTGTACTTACGTAGAGAGGAAACCAAAAACAAGATGAAACAAATTATGATCAGTACGGACCATATGAGTCATGTGTACCAAGACGAAATGGGCCGTGAGGTACACGCCTTACAGGATGTGAGTGTCCACATTCATGAAGGTGAGTTTGTTAGTATTATAGGAACCAATGGGAGTGGTAAAAGTACCCTTGCCAAACATTTTAATGTCCTATTGCAACCTACATCTGGTACCGTTACCGTGTTAGGAATGGATACAAAAGAAGAGCATTTAATTTGGAATATTCGCCAAAATGTGGGTATGGTATTCCAAAATCCAGATAATCAAATCGTGGCAGCCATTGTGGAAGAAGACGTGGCGTTTGGTCCAGAAAACTTAGGGGTACCAGCCCCAGAGATTCGAGAACGCGTGGATGCCGCATTAGCAGCTGTGAATATGTCGGACTATGCGTTACATGGACCTCATCTATTATCAGGGGGACAAAAGCAACGCATCGCTATTGCTGGCGTTTTAGCGATGAAGCCGAAATGTATCATATTAGATGAGCCGACGGCTATGCTCGATCCCAAAGGGCGCAAAGAAGTTATGGATACGGTGTACCGCCTCAATAAAGAAGAAGGTATCACCATCGTATATATTACGCACTTTATGGAAGAGGCTGCCTTGGCAGATCGTATCATCGTGATGAAACAAGGTAAGGTCATCGATGAAGGGGCACCGAAAGATGTGTTTATGAATGTAGACACCTTAAAAGGCCTTGGACTGGATGTGCCGGTGCCGTCAGAAATTGCAGTGCGCTTACAAGAACAAGGAGTAGCTATGCCAAACGGCATTACTACCAATGAAGAACTAGGGGAGGCCATATGTCAATTCAATTAGAACATGTTACCTACACCTATGGACAGGGAACCCCTTTTGAAAAAACGGCTTTACATGATGTGAACTTGACCATTCACGAAGGTGAGTTTGTAGGCATCATCGGCCATACAGGGTCTGGCAAATCCACCTTAGTGCAACATCTGAATGGTTTATTGCACCCTACCTCAGGTACCGTCACAGTCAATGGGGTAGATTTAGTAGGTAAAACAGAAACAGTCAAACAAACACGTCACAAAGTAGGCATGGTATTCCAATATCCAGAGCATCAACTCTTCGAGGAAACCATTGCTAAAGACATTGCCTTTGGTCCTAAAAATTTAGGCTTTGATGAGGCAGAGGTGGATCGCCGTGTGCGAGAAGCCATGCAATTTGTAGGCTTAGACTACGATACCTATGCAGAGCGGTCTCCCTTCCATTTGTCGGGTGGACAAATGCGCCGTGTGGCTATCGCCGGGGTTATTGCGTTAGACCCAGACTATTTAATTCTCGATGAACCATCTGCCGGACTTGATCCATTTGGACGAGAAGAAATCTTTGGAGAAATCGTGAAACTACACAAGGAAAAAGGAATTACCGTTATCCTTGTATCCCATAATATGGAAGATATTTCTCGCATGGCGAATCGCTTGATTGTTATGCACCAAGGGCAAGTCTTATTAGATGGCAATCCTATCGAGATTTTCCATAATGACCGTGAGAAATTACAGTCTGCTGGCGTGGATGTACCACCATTGTCGCAAACCTTGCAAGCTTTGGCAGAACGAAATATTCCTGTGAATATCGACCGTGTTCATGTCCATGAGGCAGTAGCAGATATTTATGAGTATCTCAAGGAGGTGCACCATGCTAAGTAATATTACTATTGGACAGTACTTTCCAGGAGATTCCTTGCTCCACCGCATGGACCCACGGGCTAAGATTATAGCCACTATGATTTTCATTATTGCTATTTTCTTTGCGGACAGTTTGGTGACTTATAGCATTGTAGCAGCCTTTACCTTCGGTTGTTTGGGATTGTCTCGTTTACCAGTGCGGCTGGTGTGGCTGTCTATTAAACCATTGTGGATCATCATTGTATTCACCTTAGCCATTCACGTATTCACCACACCGGGAGAGTACCTATTTACCTATGGTTGGCTTCATATCAGCCGAGAAGGTCTTAATTTGGGCGGCCTTATGGCAGGGCGATTGATTTTCTTAATCGTATTCTCCTCCTTGTTAACCTATACTACGTCCCCTATCCGATTGACAGATGGAATTGAAAGACTGTTAAATCCATGGAAACGCTTTGGTGTGCCAGCCCATGAATTGGCTATGATGATGACCATTGCCTTGCGGTTCATTCCAACACTATTAGAGGAAACAGACCGAATTATGAAAGCACAAGAATCCCGTGGTGCTGATTTTACTACAGGATCCCTACTGAAACGGGCTAAAAATATGGTGCCTTTACTTGTGCCATTATTTATTAGTGCTTTCCGTCGTGCCGATGAATTGGCAGTAGCTATGGAATCTCGTTGTTACCGAGGCGGAGAGGGACGTACTCGCTTGAAAGAATTACAATATAGTTCATTAGATACTTATGGTATTGGCGCCGTTGTCTTAGTGAGTATTGTGTTAGCCGTATTACGCTGGGGATTTGGTATATGATAAGAACCATACAACTTATCGTCGCCTATGATGGGACCGAGCTCTGTGGGTACCAACGGCAACAGAATGGACCCACCGTGCAGGGATATTTAGAGGAAGCCTTATCCAAGGTGTGCAACGAGCCTATCACGATTTATGGCTCTTCGCGAACGGATGCAGGTGTCCATGCGAGAGGGCAAGTAGTAGCTTTCACCACGACCGGCAAGATTCCTGTAGACAATCTAATGAGAGCCCTTATCGCCCATATGCCACCCTATATCGTGGTTCGTGAGGTACAGGAGTTGCCATCGGATTGGAATCCACGGAATTATGTGAAAGGGAAGGAATACATTTATACCATTCATAATGATGCCGTGGTGGATCCGCTACAACTGCGCTATGCCTACCATGTGCGCAAACCTTTGGATATATCGTCCATGAAGCAAGCCGCAAAGGCATTAGAAGGAACACATAATTTCAGTACTTTCAAAGGCCATAATACGACGATACAAGATCCAGTGAAAACTATGTATGCTGTGAAAGTCAGCCAACAGGGATCAACCGTTAGAATCCATGTGTTAGGAGATGGATTCGTGTATCACATGGTGCGGAATATGGCTGGATTCTTGGTGGATGTAGGCTTAGGTCGATTTCAACCAGAGGACGTGCCACGCATCATCGCTGGTGAGAATAGACAATTAATCGGTAAAACAGCACCTGCCCATGGACTGTGTTTAGATACAGTGTTTACCGATGAGACTAGCTTACAAGAGCGGGTACAATGCATAACTAACCGTACTTAAGGGTATGGTCGATTTCGGTAGCTTACTATGAAAGTGGATGAATAGACACTGTCCGAACACATACTATGAATATTTGGGTGATGTATAGCCTTGATATTTATGTGTGTGACACGAAGAATGGGTACAAGTAGTTATGTAATTGCTATGGACTATAATTTTTGTTAGTATATAAGCATAGCCCTACGATAGGGCGTACGATGTAGGAGGTTATCATGAAAGAAGACGGAATCCACACGCATATTGCCATTAAAATGCCAGAATACATTATCGATGTAGATGAGTTGGTGAATGACCCAGTGAATCGTCGCAAATTGGCGAGATTCATTATGAAACGCCATTTAGATATGGACAAAATTATTGAAGAATTTGTGAACAATCCAGAGAATGAGCAAGAATTAATGCGCTTTGCCGCATCTGTGGTGTTCTCTAAAACAGGTCGTGATATGAATGAATATAGCGAAGACTTGTTGCCATTGTTTTTTGAAGAAGCAGTGTACGAAGACGATTTGTTATAATACTGGTGTAAGGTATATGACTAAATAATTTTGCTAATTATTATATAATAGGTATAAAAAGGGTCCTATCGGACCCTTTTGTGTATTACACTATAAAAATAGAGGAAAGTTGATACCTTATGACCAACCTTCCTCTATTTGATTAGGAGCTATTTGAGTAGGCTCCCGTTGTAAATGGAATGTAGATTACAATTCCATAGAGTATTTGATTATTCGAACCAAATGTATTTTGCTAATACAATGGCACCTAGTACATACATAAACCAGTGTACATCTTTATGACGGCCAGTGATAAACTTCATCAAAGGATATACAATAAGACCAGCTGCAACACCGTTAGCAATGCTGTATGTAAATGGCATTAATACAATAACTAAGTATGCAGGGAAACCTTCTGTCCAATCGGAGAAGTCGATTTCACGGATGGCTTCCATCATTAGAGCCCCTACTAAGATAAGTACAGGAGCTGTAGCTGCATTCGGTACTAAAGCGATTAATGGAGCAAAGAATAAGCAAAGGATAAACATTACACCACAAGTCACAGCAGTCAAGCCTGTACGACCACCAGCACCTACACCAGCGGCACTTTCAACGAATGCAGTAATTGTGCTAGACCCTAACATAGCGCCGAAGCTAACGCCAAGGGAGTCTACAATCATCGCTTTACCAAGGCCTGGGAACTCTCCTTTTTTTGGATCTGCAATGCCTGCTTTGGAGGCAGTAGCAATCAGTGTACCCATGGAGTCAAACAGCTCAACGAATGTGAAAGAGAAAATGATGGTTACAAGACCTACTTGGAAAGCAGAGGCAATGTCTAGTTCCATAAAAGCAATTTTACTGAAATCAGGAACTGCCATAATACTTAGTGTATTAGGTAAGGTAGCTACTCCAGTTACATAAGCGATGATGGATGTAACGATCACACCAATTAATAGTGCTCCAGGAATACGACGAGCCATCAAAGCTGCAGAGAAGAATAATCCAAAGAGAGATAGTAATACTTCTGGATTGCCTAGATTACCTAATGTTAATAAAGTTTCAGAAGCAGCAGGAGCACCATGCCCTTTTGCACTGACAATATCGTTTAATGTACCTGGTTGTAAGGATAAGGCAATGGTCATGAGACCAGATAGTTTTAAACCGATAATACAGATAAATAAGCCAATCCCCACAGTAATAGCGATTTTCAAAGAACTAGGAATCGCTTCAATGATGAGTTGACGAACCTTTGTCAAGGTTAGAATAAGGAATACAAGGCCAGAAATAAAAACAGCGCCTAATGCAGTTTGCCAGGTTAATCCCATACCGAGGACGACGGTGAAAGAATAGAAAGCTAATAAACCAACGCCGGGAGCTAATGCGATAGGATAATTAACAAATACTCCCATAGCGATAGTGACCAAACCTCCACCTAAGGCGGTAGCAATTAATACGGCATCCTTATCCATGCCAGCTAGACTTAATAAATTAGGTGCTAATAGCAATATGTATGCCATTGTAATAAATGTGGTAAGTCCCGCTAGGACTTCCGTACGAATCGTAGTATTTCGCTCTTTTAGTGCGAATACGCGTTCTAACATGGTTGAACCCTCCTAGTAATAAATACATTAAGTACCATTATTGTAGCATAGTATAAGTAGTTATGATAGAGCTTTTCGCAAAATTAATTCAAAAAAATTATAAAAGATATATAATTATATAAAATAGACTAATAAATAAAAAGTAAAAAGTGCACTGGTGTGAGACATTGGTTTTCAGAGTGTGAAAATATGCTTCATAAACCTATGTATATGCGTATTATGATTGGTAGTTATGCATTTTGCGTACTAATTATGTACATAATCTATATAGACAAAGTTCGTTATTCTATATATAATATACATTAGGTATAAATCCTACTTTTGAAGAGGTATTATTTATGAAAATTTCTACTAAAGGTCGATATGCATTACGCATCTTAGTTGATTTAGCGGAACACAGTGTAGATCGGAATGTATCTATTCGTGAAATGGCAGAGCGCCAAAGAATTTCTGATAAATATTTAGAAGGAATCGTAGCGCGTTTAAGTGCAGCTGGATATGTAAAAAGTGTTAGAGGTAAGTATGGTGGTTACCAATTAACAAAAGAGCCAAAAGACTATACAGTCTATGATATTTTGGCGGCTACAGAGGACTCCATTGCCGTTGTGGCTTGTTTAGAGGAAGAAGTGAACACATGTCCAATGAGTCAAGGGTGTCGCACCTTGCCATTGTGGGAACATTTACAAAACCACCTACGTGAATATATGCAAAGTTTAACATTACAAGATGTGATTGATCGACGGTTTTCTGTGTAAGGTATTAGGTAAAGTATTAAGGGAAGTCCAAGATGAAGAAAGAGAAAGAAACACTATCAATAGAGAAGGAAGTCGCGTTTCCTCTGTATGCAGCAGCCAAGGAAGTATTACGGGCATGCCAACCAGAGTTGTCTGAGCTAGGGTTAACATATACGCAATATCTCGTTATGACTGTAATTTGGGAGTGGAAGAAATTAAATCTAAAAATGATTGGGGAGAAACTTTTTTTAGATTCTGGTACATTAACTCCGTTATTGCGAAAATTAGAGTTAAAAGGTTTGATTATCCGTGAACGGTTAAAAGAAGACGAACGGTCTATGGTCATTACTTTAACCGCAAAAGGGAAATCATTACAGAATAGAGCTCACCATATCCCACAGTTGATAGAATCAAAATTAGGCTTATCACGAGAAGAAGTAGGCAGTTTGTATAGTATATTAAATAAAATACTAAACAACGTAAAAAATGATAAGGCATAATAACTGTATGACTGCTAAAAGAAGAGGATACTTGATACGATGTCAAGGATCCTCTCTTTTTGCGTTGTAAAAAGGTATTTGTGTTACAATATGACTAGAACGTATATCAATATAAAGGATGTGAAATATGAAACGATTACAGCAAACAGGGATGGTCGCAGTTTGGATCTTAACTATAGGAATGTCTTTATTGGCCATTTGTTACACTATGATTATCCCTTTTTTGCCCGTATATTTACTAGAACTGGGAGTGGAACAAGAACAATTAGCACTTTGGTCAGGGTTATCCTTTTCTATCTCCTTTTGTATTGCTGCCATTATGGCTCCTATATGGGGACGATTAGCAGATGCACATGGAAAAAAGTTGATGGCTATCCGAGCAGGCATATTAATTGGTATATCTTATTTATGGGGGGCATTTGTACAAAACGAGTATCAATTTTTAATGGTTCGCGCCTTTCAGGGCTTTGCTAATGGATTTATGCCAGCTGCTATGACTATGGTATCTTTGTCTGTGCCAAAAGAGCGAGTGGGAACAGCTATGGGGATTTTTCAGATGGGACTAGTGTTAGGAAATACGATAGGCCCTTTAACAGGAGGCATAACAGAATTAGCAGTGGGTATGCGTCCTGTATTTGCTGTAGCAGGTGTTACTTTATTTGTGGTAACCGCAGTGATTGCTATATTTGTGAAAGAGCCTACAGTAGATAGCGTGGAACCTGTTAAAATGACTTCTTTTAAAGAAGATTTAAAGGAGGCCGCTAGTAATAAAGTGTTATTACATATTTTAGGACTATACTTCCTAGTGCAATCAGTAATGCTTATGCTGCAACCGATTGTAGCTATTTATGTAGGAGAGTTAAAAGGAACTATGGATGGGGCAGCTATGTTAGCGGGATCCATTTTAAGTGGCGGTGGTGTTATGGGAATGATTATGACCAATATTTGGGCGGCTTATGGACAAAAACGTGGTTATTTTAGAGTCATTTCTTATGGGCTTTTAGGTACAGGAACTATATTATTATTGCAAAGTATGCCTTTTGGACTTTGGTGGTTTGGCGTGTTACAGTTACTGATAGGAGTATTTATTGTAGGAATTTTTCCGTCTCTTGGTTCGGCCATGACCGTGAATACAGAACCATCAGTGCGTGGGCGAGTATTTGGGTTAGCTACTACATCCCAACAATTAGGGAATATGATGGGACCTCTATTTGCTAGTATTGTAGCAACCTATTGGGGAACTTCTTATGTATTCTTAGTGGCAGGTTTGGGGATGATAGTCATAGGCTCTTTAGTATTGAAAGTATATGGAAATCGTCCGAATTTGGAATAAGGTGGTATATATAAAAGAGGATATCTGACGCTCGTCAGATATCCTCTTTTGTTATTCTTCAGTATCTTTATGAATTGGTAAATAAAAACCAAAGAGTGTTTTTTCGTGGGGAGTACTTTCCACTTGGAGAGTACCTTCGTGTAATTGTACTACATTTTGTACGAGGTATAATCCTAGACCGAGACCTTTGTTTTCTTTTGAGGTACGAGAAGGGTCTACTTGGTATAATCGATCCCAAATCATAGGGATACTTTCCTGTGGTATACCAATACCATCATCTTGAACAAAGATGTGAATAGTTTCTCCTAAAGAAACCTCGAAATGTATTGTGCTATTAGCAAACTTTAAAGCATTATCCAAAAGGTTAGCCATAGCTTGCTGTAATAAAATTTGATTGCCATGCATAGTGATGTGTTCATCGATATGACTTGTGAAAGTAAGCCCTTTACTCTGACATAGCTGAGCATAGGTAGAGGCTAACTGATTTGCTACATTAGAGAGGGAGAGGGGTAACTTTGTAATATTTATAGTGTTATCAAGGCGGGCAATTTCTAGAAGTTGGGATACCATATCTGCCATACTTTTACTTTGTGTAAAAATATTTTGAAAGCTTTCCTTAGCTTCTTCAATTGTTGTTACATATTGGCGAGCATAATCACTTTCAGCTTGAATGACAGCGATAGGGGTTCGCAATTCGTGAGAAATATTGGCATTGAAGCGTTTCTCTCGATTAGAAGAATCCTCTAAACTACTGAGCATATGGTTAAAGGTAGATGCCAGTTGATACATGGTATCTCCAGATTGGGGGATATTTTCAATACGTTCAGACAAATCTCGTTTTAATGAAATTTGTGCAGCTAAGTCTGTTACGGTACGAACAGGTTTTAAGCCGCGTTGAATAATCCAATAGCCGCCAATGGTAGCTACTGTGACAAAGAGAATACCCCCTAACAATAAAGCGAAGAACATGTTATTTGACTTTCTATCGAGAAAGGTCATTGGAACAATGCCTCGCACATAGCCTTGCACCCCCGGGCGATGCTGAATAGGTGCATCATAGTATAAGAAGGAGTGCCCCTGTTGAGAGACTTCCGTAATAGCATCAAAGGATGGCGGTGTGTTTTCAGGGAATTGATCTGGTATATTACCACGAATAACAATGCCATCATGGGTATATACTAAGAGGAAAACACCATCCTCATAAGGTTTGTATTTCTTAGCATTATTAGCTGCTTCAATAACAGATTTTTGCAAATCTGTGCGGATTTCATGGGTATCCCAAACATGGGTAAATTGAATTACAAAGGCGGCGAGAAGCCCTATCATTAATAAGAGGAAGATAGAGTACCAACTTGTAATCTTATAGACTAAGGGAACACGTAATAGAAGCGACTCTATGTACTGTCCAAATTGTCTGAGTATATGCATCATAGATTATTCCTCAGTGCGGAACATATAGCCTACGCCACGTATAGTTTGGATTAGCTTAAAGGATTCGTCAATATCAACTTTTTTGCGCAAGTCTTTGATGTACACATCGATGAGGTTGGAATAACTTTCATAATCATATTCCCATACATGGTCAAGAATTTGTTGACGAGACAAGACGATATTCTGATTACTAGCTAAATAAAAAAGTAGGTCAAACTCTTTAGTGGTTAATGTAACGGGAGTATCGTTAAGAAAGACAGAGCGACTTTTTTGGTTAATTCGCAACGGACCAGCGATGATATCTTCTACAGCTTGATTACGACCACGGCGTGCAAGAGCATAAATGCGAGCCACTAGTTCTTCAAATTCAAATGGTTTCACTAAATAATCATCAGCGCCTAGATTCAAACCAGATACTTTATCCTCTAAGGAATCTTTAGCAGTTAGGAATAAGACAGGAGTTTTATTCCCTTCTTCACGCATATGTTTTACTACGGCATGGCCATCCATTTTTGGCATCATAATATCCATGATGATCACATCGTAGCTAGAAGTAGAAATATAATCTAGCCCATCTTCGCCGTTATAGCATTGATCGACAATCATAGATTCTACTTTTAAACGTTTAGCAATAATATTATTTAACATTTCTTCATCTTCAACAAGTAAGACTTTCATAATGGCTCCTTTCAATCATATTCGTAGAATATATATGTATTGTAGCGTATTTCTACAAGAGTTTAAAGAGATTTTATATAGAGTATACTTGGTGAAAATGAAAAGAGTATGAACGATTGCTTTATATGATTGTGTCACCTATAATAAACATAGAAATTGTATGAATTAATTGTTAGTAGGAGAGATTACTATGAATATACGAACTATTACGACCTATGCTATATTGATTGCCCTTTGCGCTATAGGTGGGCAGATTCATTTTGGAGTATACTCCATTGGATTTGATTCATCGCCAGCTTTTGTAGGGGCGTTACTGTTAGGCCCCGTAGCGGGTGCTGTACTGGGGGCCTTAGGTCATGTAGCAACCGCAGCTTCCACGGGGTTTCCTCTTAGCGTACCTATCCATGTAGCGGTAGCTGTCATTATGGCAGGTACGGGGGCTAGTATTGGATATATAATGAAGCGGATGTCTTCATCTTTCTCTTATGTAGTTGGTGGTATACTAGGGTATATCATTAATGTAGGGGTTGGTTTAGCAGTCATTGCATGGATGATGCAAAGTGTAGAGGTTGTGGCTGTTTTATTTGTGCCTTTATCCTTAGCCTATGCGCTGAACTATGTAGGGGCAGCTCTTGTAGTGAGTCAACTGAATCGAGTGTTTGGTGGTAAGCGAAATGCGTGATATAACGAGACTTTCCATGAAAGAGGGAGAAGATTGGATCATTGCCAGTGATATTAGCAGTGGCATTGGGTTGCAAGAACATGATGTGCTAGCCGTGCCCTATGACATGGTGGGCGCCTTCGCAGCGCGTGTGGCAATGCTGGAAATTCTATGTGCAAGAGGTACTGTGAAAGCCATACAATACCTCATTGGCGGTGACTATGATACGGTGGTGACCTCAGTGGTCCAAGGAGTCCAAGAAGAATTGGATTCCCTTGGTATTGATGTACCCATTAATGGTAGCCATGAAAGTAATATGAAAGTGAGCACTACGTCCGTAGGGATTACGGCTCTAGGGTTAGGGGCGCCAGAAGTGCTTGGCTCAGGAGAACCCTATGCTGTGTACGTATTAGGGAAGCCTTTAGTAGGTCATGAGGTGCTAGAACAACCAGAGTGGATTGTGACCTATGATGAGATCCGACGAGCCTTGGCACATCCTAGTACATCTCGTGTAATACCCATTGGTTCTAGAGGCATACGCCAAGAGTTGACGGTGGTCAGCTATTTGGAAGGGGCATCCATAGAATCTATAGAGATGACCGATGATGAGTTAGATCATAGTGGCGGTCCTGCTACGGCGGTAGTCGTGTCTGTCCGTGCTAGTGGCGAAGAAGCTTGGCTAGCAGACTTTCCAAAGGCGCAGTATGTAGGACGACATGGATAATAGAAAGGATATAGATATGAAACAATTGCGATATTATATAGCATTGGCATTGATAGCTGGCGGGTTGACAGTGGCTCAAGCAGAGGCGAATCCCTATGGTGTAGTGAGCCCTCCTGATTGGGAATACCAAGCGCTCATGACCTTGGTGAAACATGGAGCAATTACGGATACAAAAGGAGTGGACTTAGGATCACGAGCTTTCACAAGAAAAGAACTCATTCCGATGATGGCAGATGTGGTGGCACGTCGAGAGACCATGAATGAAAGCGACCGTATGTTGGCATTACGATTGTACAATGAAAATCGTCGTTCTATTATGAATTATGAAATTGAACAAGAAGAAGCAAAATCAGGTAAAGCACAATCAGATAGTGCTGATGAGGGTACCCCAATCGCAGTGGAACCAGCCTTAACGAAGGAAGAAATCCAAAAGAAAATGGAAGCCTTCCAGATTGATACATCTGCGTTGCCAAATCGCAGCGGTGTACAAGTGCGCACCTCTCAACAAGGCTCCTCTCAGCGAAGCCATTTGGAATTAGTAGTGCCTTCGGTGAAGAACCAAGGAAACATAGCTTTACAACCGATTGATGAAGAAGTACAAGAGGCTATGGCTGGGAACCAATGGGAGACCTCCCAAAAGGAACAACGACCGCTTATGAAAACTGCTAAACAAGAATGGGTTCTATTGCAAAAAGCAGAACGCAAACAAGAACGTCTAGATACAAAAGCACAACGCCAATTAGAGAAAGCGCAACGAAAACAAGAAATATTGGCGAAGAAAGAGCAACAACGTTTAGCAAAGGCGGAGCGAGCTAAGTTACAAGCAGAACAAAAGTTGGCGAAACAACAAGCAAAAGAGCAAGCTCGATTAGCAAAACAACAGGCTAAGAAGGAAGCGCAACTAGCAAGACAGCAAGCTAAGGAGCAAGAAAGATTGACGAAACAAGAGCAAAAAGAACAAACTCGATTAGCGAAGAAAGCTAAGAAATAGGGAAAATACATTTGATATTATCGAAGAAATTCGGTATACTAAAGGTTAGCAATCCATTTGGTGTACTTTCATCATGAACCGGAGGAACTATGATTATACGAGAAGAGAAAAAGCGTGAATTTTATACGGTCACAGCTCTCGTGCGTGAAGCCTATATCAATGCAGATCGCAGTACAGGGCGAGAATATAAACTAGTGGAATTATTGCGCGAGTCTGATGCGTATATTCCTAAGTTATCTTTGGTGTCTGTTATCGATAATGCCATTGCAGGATATGGTATGTTCTTGCGTGGAAAAGTAGGTAATGAAGAAGTACTTATCTTAGGTTTATTAGCGGTAGCACAGTCTATGCGTGGACATGGTGTAGGAGGAGCACTCATTCTAGAGGGCCAACGCTTGGCGCGTAAAATGGGATATGCCTACTTGTTCGTGCACGGTAGTAATGTGTACTACCCACGGTTGGGGTATGATTTTGCACATAACTTTGGTGTAGAACCACCAGAAGGATTGGACCGGGAGCATATGATGGGGATTCGATTAGATCATAATGCGAAGCCTCTCAATGGTACATTGGAATACCCGGAACTTTTCAAAACCCTAGAAATGTTCTAGGTGGCTATGACCTATGTCGTAGTAGGTATTAGATAGACAGTTCGAGATCCTCCTGTCTGTAAACAAAACTAAGGAGTTATAATGAAACAATTTAACAACACACAACGATTGACGATTTCTGCCATTTCTATCGCTATGTACTTGGCGCTTATGATCGGTACACAAGGTTTTGCCTTTGGTCAGTATCAAGTGCGCATTGCGACAGCGCTCTATGGATTGTCAGCAATCTTCCCATTTACCATTCCAGCCTTTGGTATTGCGAACTTTGTCAGTAATACAGTGATGGGTGGTTTTGGTTTAGTGGATGCTATCGGTGGAGCTATCGTAGGATTATTGACAACAGGTTTGATCGTCCTTGCGAAGCGCCAAGGCTTTGGCAACTGGGTATTGATTCCTATCATTACCTTTGTACCAGGATTGATTGTACCAATTTGGTTGACCTATTTCTTGCCAGTTCCATACTGGGTATTAGTAAGTTCCCTTGTAGTAGGTCAGTTCGTGTGTGGTGTGGTGAGCTACTTCCTCATCAATGCATTAGAGAAAGTAGTGTATAAAAATAAGGAGGCTTTAGTTCGTGAGTAGTGGTCGTAATGCAGCAGAATTACAAGGTGTTCATGCTTTAGGTAGCCATACGGACTATCCTACAGATTATGCACCGCAAGTGCTAGAAGCATTCCCTAATAAACATCCAGGGAATGACTATTTTGTAAAATTCAACTGTCCAGAGTTTACAAGCCTTTGTCCAATGACGGGGCAACCGGACTTTGCAACGATTTACATTTCCTATGTGCCAGATGAAAAACTGGTGGAAAGTAAATCCTTAAAATTATATTTATTTAGTTTCCGCAACCATGGGGACTTTCACGAAGATTGTATCAATATCATCATGAAAGATTTAGTGGCATTGATGGAGCCTAAATACATTGAAGTGTGGGGCGAATTTACACCACGTGGTGGCTTGTCCATTGATCCGTATGCCAACTATGGCAAACCGGGCACCGATTGGGAAGCTACTGCGAAGGAGCGCTTGCACTTTCACGATATGCAACCAAAACGAGTAGCATACCGTTAATTACATACATACTATTGCCAGGTCAATCTGTTGAGGGACCTGGCAATTTTACTAACTGCCCTAGACATGATAGGATAGAGATAGATGAAACATGTTGAGAGGAAAAGGAGTTGGACATGCAACCACAGTTATATATTGGCGGAGCCGGCACGGGAAAGACCACGGCTTGTTTCGCAGAAATAGAACGAATTTTACAGGATCATCCAGACCATCAAATTATAGTGCTTGTGCCGGACCCTGCCACGTATATGATGGAGCGCAAACTAGCGGAGTATCGTAAGGAAAAAGGGTTCACCACCGTGCGCGTAGTGGGTATGACAAGGCTAGCCTATCAAGTGTATCAATCCTTGGGGAAAGTGAAAGAAGGTGGTCTATCGGAGCTAGGCAAAAAACTAGTCCTTCGGGTGCTCTTAAAGCAATCTGCTGGGGAATTGGACTTATTTAAACAGGCAGCGAAACAACCACACTTTGGAGATGTTATACAAGGGTTGTTGACGGAGTGCAAAGCCTTTGGAGTAACACCGAAGGATTTGTCCGGGGCTGTGGAACAAGTAGATTCTATGGTATTAGGCCGCAAATTACACGAGCTGTCCTTGCTGTTAGAACGCTACGATGCAGCCTTGGAAGAGTTGGGTGTCCAAGATTCTATGGAAGAATTAATCGACATATTGCCACAGTCTCCGCTCATGAAGGATTGCCATGTCTTTGTAGATGGATTCCATTGGTTTACACCGTTGCAGTATCGCTTGATTCAACGGTTGTTTTCTCTTAGTGAGTCCTGTCATATGACGATTAGCTTACCATCCTTAGAGGAAGAGGTACACAATCGTAAGGGGTCCATGTATTTCCGGGTCTGGGAGACCTACCGAGATATGATGACCTGGTACCCTGAGGCGGTGGTGCATACCATGTCCGAAGTCTATCGAGGAACCCCTGTATTACAACAGTTGAATACACAGTTTTTTAGAACACCTATGAAATCGAATACCGTGGAAGAAACATTGACCATGGTGAGCGCTTATAATCGAGAACGGGAAGCCGATGCGGTGTGCCGGAAGATCTTGGCATACCGTCAAGAAGAGGGGCATCGATGGAAAGATTGCACCATCATATTACGGGATATGGAATCCTATGGTGATGTACTAGAAAAAGCGTGCCTGAATTATGGCATTCCTTTCTTCTCGGACCAACGGAAGATGATGACCAGTCACCCTTTGGCGGAGCTTTTGCAAGGTCTGTTCCATGTGTATCGCACTTTCTTTGATCATGATGCGGTATTCCGTTTGTTGAAAACAGATTTTGCACCGTTCACTCGTGAAGAAGTGGACCGGCTAGAGAATTATTGCTTAGAATACGGTATTCAAGGGGCGGCGTGGCTCCGAGATACGTGGATCTATGGTAGGGAAGACGATGATCGACGGGCCGTGATGCAAGACTTACATGACCGCGTGTTGCATCAGGTATTACGCCCTATTTACGATTTCTGCAAACTGCCACATACGGGGCAGGAATGGAGTGAGTTTTTATTCCAAACCATGCAAG
This sequence comes from uncultured Veillonella sp., assembly GCA_963518505.1. Taxonomy (GTDB): domain Bacteria; phylum Bacillota; class Negativicutes; order Veillonellales; family Veillonellaceae; genus F0422. The sequence goes on from CAUQIT010000006.1 coordinate 26,660, forward strand.
ATTGGCGCATTCCAGAGCAACTGAAAGTGTGGTATGACGAGGCAGAAGAGCGTGGGGATGTGCAAGAAAGTGCCAGCCATGTACAGCTATATAAACATGCTATTCAATTGTTAGAGGAGTGTGCATCTGTGACAGGTGCAGAAGAGTTAAGCGCAGAAGAGATGGGGCTCATCATCGAGGAAGGCCTCAGTGAAGTGACCTACTCCTTGGTACCGCCATCTTTGGACCATGTGACGATTACCACCATCGACCGTAGCTATATGACAGATGCGAAGGAAGTCTATGTACTGGGACTTAATGAGGGGGTATTCCCTCGCAAAATGGGAGATGAAGGTATTCTGCGTGATCAAGAGCGGACCGCTTTAGCGAAGGTAGGAGTACAGCTAGCGGCGGGCGCCTTGGGACAAATGTTCAATGAAAATTTCTTGTTCTATTTAGCCTGCACCCGTGCTAGCCAAGGACTGCACCTGTCTTATGTCACATCTGATGAAGAAGGATCCAAAATGGAACCGTCTTTGGTGGTGCGGAGGTTACAACAATATGGGTATGTGAAAGATATCGAAGAGGCGCCCCTATCTATGCCAGAAGGGCGAGAACAGGACTACCTATGGCGACCATCCCAAAGTTTAGGACTCTTTTCTAGTTGCATGAGTGCCCTTATGAAAGGCGACACTATCTCCTCCACTTGGTGGAGCCTCTATAACTGGGGATTGGAGATGGGCTACCGAGGAGAGGTATTCTTTGCCACACGAGGCATGTTCGATTCCAATGCAGTGCCGCGTATTAATCAGTCCATTGTGCGAGGGCTATTGCTACGCAGTGATGCCTTAACGGGTTCCGTCACACGCTTAGAGCGATACCATCGTTGTCCCTACAGTTTCTATGCACAATATGCGTTACGATTAGCCCCACGGAAGGTGAAATCCTTTGGAGCTCCTGAAATTGGAACCTTCCTCCACGATACATTGCGCTATTTAGGGGAGTATCTATTGAAAGAGGGCAGACAATGGCGTGATCTAACAGAGGAAGAACAAGAATCCTTATGTCGTGAAGCCGCCGATGCGGTGATGGGCACGGAGGAAAGAGATGCGTACGAAGCACAACTGTATACTCGATTAACATCTACTTTATCGGCTACGGTAACACGTCTCGTAGATTGGTCCAAGAAAAGCGAGTTTTCCACCACAGAAGTAGAACAAAGCTTTGGTATGGGTACATCTAGTTGGCATCCAGTGCGCATTCCATTGGGTAAGAACTATGGTGAAAGTATCGTACTGCGTGGTCAAATTGACCGTGTTGATGAATATCGTGGACCTCTTGGACATTATGCGGCGGTCATCGACTATAAATCGGGGGGGACTACGGTGCGAGCCGATGAAATTTACTATGGCTTGAAATTGCAGTTAATGACCTATCTATTGGCACTGGAAAAGAATACAAAGGATCGAATTGGCACGGCTGCAGCCCTCTATACGTATGTGCGTAATCCACAAGTGAAATTGTCAGAAGTCGTAAATCATAGACGGGCAGAAGAAGAAAAAGCTGATATCCAACAATTGAAAAATAGTGGATACTTTGTTGATGGTGATGTATTGCAATCCTTAGATGTAACAAGGGCCTACCAGAGTAATTCCCCTTATGTACCGATTGTTCTGAAAAAGGATGGCACTCCGGATAGTCGCACATCCAAAAGTTTAAAGACTATAGAACAATTTGGACTTATGAAGGAATATACAAAGCAAATTATTTCTAACAGTGGTACACAGATGATGGATGGGGAGTTCCCTATCAGTCCGTACCAAAAGGACAAACGGCGACCTTGTGAATTTTGTGAGTTCCAAGCCTTATGTCGCTTTGATGGAACCCGCAATCGGTATCGCTATATTAAGACCATGACCGAAGAGGAAGCATTAGAGAAGATGGAAGCATTACAAACAGGAGGAGCTACCTATGAAATGGACTGATGCGCAACAGAGCGCCATTGATGCGCCAAGACCGGGGCAGTTACCGTCCCAAACGATCTTGGTATCGGCAGCGGCGGGGTCAGGGAAAACGGCGGTCCTCGTAGAACGCATGATACAACGTCTGAAGCGGCGGGAGTTAAGCATTCAAGAACTGATGGTGGTGACTTTCACCAAGGCGGCGGCTGCAGAGATGAAAGCCCGCATCGGTGTGAAACTAGCGGAGGAATTTCAAGCCACAGGGGATGAGTATTTAGAAGAACAACTGAATATGTTGCCGTCTGCCCATATTTCCACATTACATTCCTTTTGCCAATGGGTCATCCGCAGTTATTTCTATAAACTTGATATTGATCCATCTTTTACTATCGGTAATGAAGGAGAATTGGCGCTCATGCGCTACGATGTGTTAGATAAGATTTTGCTAGAGGCTTACGAACAAGGGTTGTATAATATTTATGATGTGAGCGATATGTTCAGTACGGAACGGTCCGACCAGGTCTTACGGGACACGGTGTTTCAAATCTACAACTTCGCTTTGGCTCAAAGTCAGCCTATGCGTTGGTTAGATCAGGTGTGTACTACCTATGAAAGCGCCTTACACCAGACCTTGCGAGAAACCACCTGGGGGACACTATTTTGGGATGAACAACAACGTCAAATTGAGTATCTTCTAGAGCGCTATGAAGAGGCACAACGTTTGGCGACCTTAGGCAATGGGTTCGACAAATGGATGGAGAAGGTCAGCGAACTACAAACCTTACTGCAAGCCATGCAAAAAGTGGACACTTGGAATGCTATGCATCTAGGTGTAGTCGGCATTGGGGGATTTAGTTTTCCTGTACTTCGTGCTACGAAGGCTATGAATGAAGGCGACCCAGCTATCCTCAGCGAAATTAAAGCTATTTTGACTGAAGGAAAAGATATGTTGCAAGCCATGCCTAAAAGTGTTTTTGCTATTACAGAAGCAGATTGGAAAGAGCAAATGGAATACTTAGTGCCGTTGATGCGAGGCATCATTGGGCTAGTGAAACGATTCCATGAGGACTTTCAACAGGCAAAGCAAGAAGCGGGTATGATCGATTTTTCTGATTTGGAACATTTATGTTTAGCCTTGTTAGTAGACCCTGAATCGGGAGATAAATTGCAACCCTCCGAGGTGGCGCTAGAGTTACAAGATACGTTCAAAGAAGTGATGGTCGATGAATACCAAGATACGAACGGCGTACAAGAAGCCATCGTGAACTTAGTATCTTGTGGAGACAATCGATTTTATGTAGGTGATGTGAAGCAGTCCATCTATGGATTCCGTATGGCAGATCCTCAGCTATTCATGGAGAAGTACCATCGCTTTGACCACGATGTGAATGGTGTGGAACGACGCATCGATTTGTCACAAAATTTCCGTTCCCATAAAGCCATTTTAAATGTGACGAACTTTATTTTCTCTCAAATCATGACCGATGAAGGAGCAGGTCTTACCTATGGTGAGGCAGAAGCGCTCCATACAGGTCGTATCGTAGAAGAGGCACCACCAGAATGGGTAGGTGGGGACGTGGAAGTGCACGTTCTCTGCTGTGATGAGGACAAGGCACAGACAGAGGCAGAAGAAGGCGAAGACCTAGAGAACGATGAAAAGGAAATGCTCTTTGTGATTCGTAAAATCCAAGAGTTGAAGAATAACGGCGCCGTGGTGCAAGATAAAGACGGTACCTTCCGCCCTATGGAATGGCGTGACATTGTACTCTTGAAACGGTCTATCTCTGGATCGGCGAGCCGTATGATCGACCTTTTACGGCGAGAGGGCATCCCTGCCTATGCAGAGGAAAAATCCGGCTATTTCAGCGCTATGGAAGTGCAATTTGTACTGTCCTTGTTGCAAATTATCGACAATCCAGAGCAGGATTTGCCCATGGCCATCGTCCTGCAATCGCCTCTTATCGGGATGGATGCGAACGACCTAGGGAGACTTCGCTTGTCCGTAGGAGAGAATAGCTTGTGGAGTGGGTTGCGCCCATTTGTTGAGTCTTCCCAGAATGCAGGGTGGATTCGCTTTGTGGACTCTATGGACACATGGCGTACTATGTCTCGCCGACAAGGCATTACCGATTTAATCTGGCACATCTATGACACCTTGCATGTGGTGGAATACGTGAGCGCTATGCCGAATGGTTTGGTGCGTCGTGGTAATGTGCTAGCTCTGTATGAGCGAGCGAAACAATATGAAAATGGCAATTACCGTGGACTATTCCGGTTCTTGCGCTTTATTGAAAGCTTGCAGGCATCGGGAGAAGACTTGAGTGTTGCCAAAACGGTGAGCGAAGCAGACAATGTGGTGCGCATTATGACCATCCATAAAAGTAAAGGATTAGAGTTCCCTGTAGTATTCCTCATGGGAACCCAAAAGGGCTTTAATAAAATGGATTTGAACCGATCCTTGCTATTGCACAAAGAATATGGGGTAGGATTAAAAGGATACTTCCCAGATTTGCGCGTCATGTATAACTCTGTACCATGGATTTTCGTGCGTCAAGCCTTAGAAGAAAATTTGAAAGCCGAAGAGGAGCGTATCCTCTATGTGGCGTTGACTCGGCCTAAAGATAAGCTGTATATTACAGGCTATATGAAGGGGTCCATCAATGGTTCCACGGATCGACCGGCCACGAAGAAAATGGGCGAATGGGTGGCACCTGTATTACAGTGGGGTGAAAGTGCTTTCACGAAAGAACAAATTCTAGGATGTAATTCCTATTTAGATTGGATTTTGCGGAGTTTAGCTCGCCACGTAGCAGGGGGCACGCAGTTGCGCCAATTTGCAGAGGTAGAAAGTCCGCAATTCCCAGATATACCGTACAAAGATTGTCCTGTGTCCTTCCATGTTCATGACGGAAATGATTACAGTGTTTCACAGGAAACACCGTCCGTAGACGTAGATGTGTTAGAACAAGTACGTGTCCAATTACCAGTGGAAGCGCCACCATTGGACCCTATCGTAGTGGACCGAATGACCTCTGTGTATCCCTATGAAAGTTCCACAGAACGAGCGGGGAAAATTTCTGTGTCTGAAATTAAACGGCGCTTTGTGGAACTAGAAGAATTGGCGAAACAGATGATTGAGCCGGAGTATAAGCGTGATACAAGTAGTCATGATGATGTGGAAACGATAGGATCCATCATGTCTAATGCGATGGAACATAGAACAACTAGAAATGCGAATGATACAGAAGATTCATTAGCGAGTGAACCTATGAGAGAAAAAACAGGTTTACTAATACAGGAGGATGAATCTTTTGACAAGGGTGTAGCGAAGGGCGATGTGGTAGGTGCATCAGCTGTAGGTACGGAGAATGCTTCAACAGAGTTGCCAGTAGATCTCGGTCCTTTTGATGTAACCTTAGCCTCTATGAATGAATCCACACCAATTCGCAGTGGTGCCCGTTGGGGTACCCTCATGCATGAAGTGATGCAATGGTTGCCGTTACAAAATTATACTCGTTCAACCTTAAAACAAGCCTTAGATACCCTTGCGTTACAAGGATATTTGATGGATGAAGAACGAAAGGCAATCAGTGAAAAACGTATTTATGATTTCTTTCAGTCTCAGTTAGGACAGCGCTTGCTAACAGCGGAGCGAGTAGAACGGGAATTACCATTCAGTATGCTATTCCCAGCCAATCGAGTGTACCCAGAGATGCTAGACGGAGAAGATTTATTCCTACAAGGTATCATAGATACGGCATTCCTAGAAGATGGTGCTTGGGTGCTAGTGGACTACAAAACAGACCGCCTAGATGAAGAGGCTCTAGTAGAACGCTATCGCATTCAGCTTATGCTGTATAAAGAAGCTTTGGAGCGATTGACACCATACCCTGTAAAAGAGGTGTACATCTATTCCTTCCGACTGGAGAAGGCTATACCGGTATAATATTTCTAGCATAGTAATGGCAGTAATCCAATTGATAGTTTGGAAATATATTCTACATATGTTGTAATGCTACTAACAAATGCGATTGAATATAGGCATGTAAACCAATATAATCAAAATACAAAGGAATATAATACAGAACAAAAAAGAGGAACGTTGCACACATAGTGTTAACGTTCCTCCTATTTTATTCGTTTTCGTGACCTTTATGCCACCAAGTGATACCTTTTTGAGTTGGTAAAATAGCACGATCGAAGATTGGATCTTCAATACCTTTAGATTTTTGGCTTACATAGTCTTTCAGAGCAATGGTTACCAATTTACCTAAGCGCAGAATAGACGTAATGTTGCAAAGCACTAGGAATGCCATGAACAAGTCCGCTAAGTTCCATACAAGGTTCAATTCGGCAATACAGCCAACATAAACCATGATGATAACAAGAGCACGGAACACGTTGATAGCGACCTTATTGTTTTTCGTCATGTGCGCAATATTCACTTCGCCGTAGAAATAGTTACCGATAATAGAACTGTACGCAAACATGAATACGAACAAGGCGATTACAGCAGGAGCCCAAGACCCTAATTGGTGTCCAATACTATGTTGTACAAGTGCGATACCTGTTAAATCGGTATGGACATATTCGCCAGATACAAGAACGATGAATGCAGACGCAGTACATACAAACATAGTATCTACAAACACCCCGAGGGACATGATTAAACCTTGCTTTACAGGGTGATTTACATCAGCAGATGCGGACGCATTTGGCACAGAACCTTCGCCAGCCTCGTTAGAGAATAAACCCCGTTTGATACCTTGCATTACCGCAGCACCGATGAACCCGCCTGTAGCAGAATCGATAGTGAAAGCTTGTGTAAAGATAGCAGAAATCACAGTTGGCAATACAGAGATGTTAGCAATCACGATATACAAAGCGATTAAGAAGTATAAACCAGCCATAAATGGCACTAAGAACTCAGCTGTTTGAGCGATACGTTTTGCCCCACCAAAGATAACCAGTGCAGAGAGAGCTGCGACTACAAGACCTGTTGTGGAGGCATCAATATTCCATGGTTGTACAGCAATAGCAATTGTGTTGGCTTGTACAGAGTTGTAGATTAAGCCGTAAGTGATACTGATTAAGATAGCAAATAAAATAGATAAGAATGGACTATTTAACCCATGACGAATGTAATAGGATGGGCCGCCACGGAAGGAGCCGTCAGATAAGCGCTCTTTGTAGATTTGTCCTAGTGTGTTTTCGATAAAACTTGTGGCTGCGCCGAGTAGAGCAATGAACCACATCCAGAATACAGCGCCTGGACCACCTAAAGCGATGGCAATAGCAATACCTGCGATGTTACCAACCCCGACATGAGAGGCAACGCTGATACAGAAGGCTTGGAATGGAGAAATGTGATGATCTCCTTTGCTTTTTTCCCCAGCACCAGATTTTAAAATACGGAACATTTCTGGTAATTGTCGTAATTGTACAAGTCGTGTGGTTGCTGTGAACCATACACCAGCAATGATGAGAAGTGCGATAATGATGTTATTCCAAAGGAAACCGTTCACATCGCTTAAGAGTTGAATGATTTGATCTTGCATAAGGACATCCTTTCTTTTCATATGGACAAAGCATATTTCCTCTAGTATATCATAGGAAGATAGAGAAATGATAGAAAGATATAAGAATAGGGAAAAAGTTGTAAAAAAATATCTATTCATGAGATAAAAAAGGTGTTACAATGAATCGATAAATGAATGAAGTTGCGTAACTACATCCGAAGCCATTCCGTACGGACTAGTTAGGCTAGCGGTTTTGACGATACGGATCCTTGAAATGACTCAAGTGATGTAAGAAAGGGGATTGATACATGAAAACCACCGCTAAAAAAATGTCTGTATTCCAACTGACATCCATCGTGGCAGCCAATATGTTGGGTGCTGGAATTATTATGTTACCTTCTCAATTAGCAGAGGTAGGTACTATTTCTATCTTATCTTGGATAATTACTGTACTAGGGTCCTTGACCTTAGCCTATATTTTTGCACAATGTGGGCTGTTTACAAAAAAGTCTGGAGGTTTAGGGGGCTATGTAGAATATGCCTTTGGCAGGACCGGTCATTTTATGGCGAACTACTCCTATGCAGTGTCCTTAGTCATCGCTAATGTGGCGATTGCTATATCCATCGTAGGATATGGAGCTGTATTGTTTGATGTACAGCTTTCACCACTAGAAGTGAGCTTAGCAACGATTGTGTTACTTATGGTAGCAGCTTTAGTCAACGTACGTGGAAATAAAAGTACAGGACGAATTAGCAATATTACTATTTGGGGAACGATGTTGCCAGTCTTGTTTATTGGCGTGTTTGGTTGGTTTTGGTTTGATCCAGAGATGTTTGTATCTGTTTGGAACCCACAAGAACTGCCCGTATTTGATGCGGTTAGTCATTCGATTTCTCTCACCTTGTGGGGCTTTTTAGGGTTTGAGTCGGCCGCAGCGAATGCAGATGCTGTGGAAAATCCCAAAAAGAATGTACCTATTGCGACATTTTTTGGTACTTTGGCAGTAGCTGTGGTCTATATTGTATCTACAAATATTATGGCGGGCATCATTCCTAACATCGAGTTAGTGAACTCTACGGCCCCATTTGGATTAGTCTTTGCCTATATGTTTAATGGCACAGCAGGTAAACTCGTTATGGCTCTTATGGCGGTGTCTTGCTTTGGGGCAATTATGGGATGGCAATTTACTTTGAGCCGTGTTTTTAAAAGTTGTGCAGAAGCAGGATTTTTCCCTAAAGTATTTGCCCGAGTGAATCGTGTAGATTCTCCAGTGCGAGGTATTATTATTTTATTGGCATTACAAGCTATTTTGGCCTTAATGACCACTGATGAAAGCTTAAATGAACAATTTGCTCAACTTGTGAACTTAGCGGTAGTAACTAATGTATTCCCATATATCCTTTGTTGTGTAGCTGTGAACAAGATGTTATCCATCGAAGGGGCTACGATGGGATTGCGCCGTCTTATCTTTGTGATGAGTGTATTAGCAATTGCCTACGATAGTTATGCTATCTATGCATCCGGTGCTGTGCCAGTGCAAGGTGGGGCTTCAGTGATCTTATTTGGTTATGTAGCCTACCAAGCAGCATTTCATTGGAGACCGCGACTAGTAAAAGCTATCAGTAAAGGTTCTGCATACTAGTGTCTTAATATATAATAAACTTCATGAAACCTTCATGTAAATCGCGCTTTTTATTCATGAAAACTTCATAAATAAACTATATAATATAGCTCGTAGATAGGAATTGCTGTATCAATCTAATAATGTTTGATACAGTAATTTTATTTTTAGCAAGGCTGATTGATTTAGTGAAGAAGGAATCAATCATTAGAGTTATAGATGTACAGTTAATATTTATGAAAGATGGTTGTATAAATGAAACAGGTTATATGGAATAAGAAGCAAGTTACAGTAGCAGCACTAGGTGCTGTGGTAGCTTTGACAAGTTTTGGAGCAGTTCAAGTATCAGCCGCAGTCAATGAAGCAGGTACTGGTGGAGATACGAATGTGGTGTATGGTGTAGGTTCTACTGCTGCAGGGGCTAATAGTGTAGCAATTGGTAAGGGTGCGAATGCAGAAGGAGCTAATACAGGTGCTTTTGGAACAGGAGCATATGCAGCAGGGACAGCTAGTGTTTCCGTAGGAGCGAATTCACTTGCTAGCGGTGATAATGCAGTATCCATTGGTACTAACACTGTATCAGGAAGTGCAGGAACAAATGGACAGTCTACAGTAGCAATTGGTGCTAGTGCAAAAGCTACTAGTAATCGAGCGATTGCTATTGGTGATAGTGCAAATACAGCTTGGTATGGTGTAGCTATTGGTGCTCGCGTTATTGCAAACCCTACTAGTGTAGCTATTGGTGGCGGCTATAATGCAGCAGAAGCAGCTAAAACGACGATGTCACATTCTGTCGCATTAGGTACCTATGCAAAAACAACGGCAGCGGTAGATACAGCAGAATCTACAGTGACCGCAAATGGGACATCCTTAAAATTCACCGGCTTTGCAGGTGATGGAAAAGCTAATGGAGAAGGATTTGTTGTCTCTATTGGTACAGCGGGTAAAGAAAAGCAGATCCAAAATGTAGCCGCAGGTCGAATTACGGCAACCTCTACAGATGCGATCAATGGTAGTCAATTATATGCCGTAGCAGGTACGATGAGCACTATTGCGGGATCTGTAAAAACAATCTTAGGTGGTAATGCAGATGTGGCGGGCACAGGTGCGATTACTATGACTAATATCGGTGGTACCAATAAAAATACTGTGGAAGAGGCTATAAAAGCAGCGAAAACAGAAGTGGCGGAAGGTAAAAATGTAACTGTCACTAAAACTGATGGTACTGCTGGACAGGCTATCTACACAGTCGCTGTCAAAGATGATATTACATTAAATAGTGTAACAACAGATACTACAAAAATTGATGCAAATGGTCTTAGCATTGGAGATAAAACCTATGTTTCTGCTGATGGATTGAATGCGAATAACCAAGTCATCGAAAATGTAGAAGCTGGTTCTGTAGCAGCAGGCTCTAAAGATGCTGTGAATGGCGATCAATTGAATGCAGTAGAGGTAAAAGTAAACAAAGTAAAAAATACAGCAGAATCATTAAAAACAGCATTAGGTGGTAACGCAGTAATTAACGATGATGGTTCTGTGACTGTAACGAATATTGGCGGTACAGGTAAAGATACGATTGATGAAGCAATTCGTTCTATTAAGTCTTCTAAAACTAAAGTAGAAGCAGGTAAGAATGTAACTGTAACTGCTAATGATGATGAGTCTGTTTACACAGTAGCTGTAAAAGATGATATTACACTAAACAGCATAACAGCTGGTACTACAAAAGTGGATGCTACTGGTCTTAGCATTGGAGATAAAAACTATGTTTCTGCCGATGGATTGAATGCTAATAATCAAGCAATTAAGAATGTAGGAAATGGTGCTGTAACGGCAGATTCCACAGAAGCAGTAAATGGCGCTCAATTGCATACAGTTGATGAAAAAGTAACTGAATTAGGAAAAAAAGTTGCGAAAGTAAAAAATACAGCGGAGTCTTTAAAAGCAGCATTAGGTGGAACGGCCGAAATCAAAGACGATGGTTCTGTGACTGTAACGAATATCGGTGGTACAGGTAAAGATACTTTGAACGAGGCTATCAAAGCAGTAAAAACAGAAGTAAAAGCTGGCGCTAATGTGACAGTTAACGAGTCTACAGGTGACAATGGTCAAGCTATCTACACAGTATCTGTGAATAAAGATCTTGCAGTAGATACTGTTACAACAGGAGCTACAAAAGTAGATACAAATGGTATTACGATTGATAACAAACAATTTGTTACAAAAGATGGTATTAACGCAAATAATACAAAAGTTACTAATGTAGCTAATGGTACGGTATCTGCTGATTCTAAAGATGCGGTGAACGGTAGTCAATTACACGAAGTAAAAGAAAGTATTGAGTCCGTAATCAATCAAAAAATGGGCGATATCAATAGTAATACGGAAGCTATTAATAACAAAATTGATGGCATCAACCAAACTGTGAATGGTTTAGAAAGTCGTGTAAATGGACGTATGGATAAAGCTGTAGCAGGTGCAGCAGCCTTAGCAGCATTGCACCCATTGGATTTTGATGAAAATGATAAATGGAATATTGCTGCAGGTTATGGTAATTATCGTAGTGGTAGTGCTTTAGCTTTAGGTGCATTCTATCGTCCAAATGAAGATACTATGTTCAGCATTGGCGGCGCTATGGGTAATGGTCAAAATATGGTGAATGTAGGTGTGAGTCTTAAATTAGGTCAACATAACGGCGTTTCCAACTCCAGAAAAGCTATGGCGAAAGAAATTGATGATTTGAAAGCTCAACTACAGGCGCAAGATGAGAAAATTGCTATGTTAATACAAGCTATGTCTAATGCACGATAAGTGAATAATATAGTATATTTCTTACTAAAAAAGGAGTATTGATAGTTATATCAATGCTCCTTTATTTTTGTACCATATATAACAAAAGTATAGCTAGAAATTTAAGAAATATAGTCTAGAATCAACTTGAAAAGTGTTTCATATATAGTGGTTGTTTTAAGATATAAATAATAGAAAAAGGAGACTCTATGGCCTCCTTAGAATGCGTTATTAAGCGTGTTTTTTAGGCTTTGCGAATTGAATACTTTAAAACTTGATTTTAAATATCTAGTTATGCTATATTTGAAAAGCAATATATATAATAAAAGTATATGCTAACATTGTTGTGATCATGCATTATGCATTTCACATAATACTAATTATAGGCAAAGGACTTGTAACTTCGGTTGCGGGTCCTTTCCTATTAGTATTGGATAATATTAAAATTCAAAAATTAGATAGTAGTTGTTGTTATATCTAACATTGTTTGATAGTCAATTCGGCTGTACAATGTGGACAGCGTGTTGCATCGTCAGCAATAGCTTCACGGCAATAGTCACATTTACGGATTTCCACCGGTGCTTCTGCAGGTGTAAATCGTTTAATTTGGCTGATGATAGCGAAAATACAAAAAGCAATGATAAGGAATTCAAAGACTGTATTTAAGAACATACCATAAGCCAAGACAGGGATACCAGCCGCTTTAGCTTCTGCTAAAGTCGCTGGAGCAGTACCAGTAGTTAAAGGGATGAATAGATTAGAAAAGTCCACTCCGCCTAATAATAATCCGATAGGAGGCATAACCACATCGTTTACTAAAGAAGTAACAATTTTACCGAAAGCGGCGCCAATGATAACGCCGACTGCTAAGTCTACTACATTGCCGCGCATGGCAAAGTCTTTAAAATCTTTCAAAAAGCTCATACTAATCTCCATTTCAAAATTCATACAATAAAAAGTATACCATACATTATAATAGAAATATATCGAAAAAGCTAGATGTAATCATGTACATGAAATAGTTGGATACACGACCTTGTATAGATTGTAAAAAAGCTGTCATACCGTTAGACGTTTAGGTCTAGGGATGGCAGCTTTTATATTAACGATGATGATCAACTTCTTGAATGTTTGCATAGTTCCGATATAATTCATTGGGTAATTTAGTAGTAATAATAGACGCTTTATCAATGGTGGCAAAAGTAACAGATGAAATGCGATCAAATTTAGATGGATCTGCTAAGACAAAGGCATTGTGACATTTATGTAATGCTTTTTCTTTCACAGCAGCATCGAGAGGATCTTCTGTGGTAAAGCCAGATTTATAACTTATACCATGAGCACCAAAGAAGCCTTGTGTAAAGTTATAGGAATCTAATTGATTAAGAGCTACACTACCGACAATAGATGATGAAATAGGATTTACAGTGCCACCTAATAAGATGACTTTCATATGCCGCGATGCTAAATGGGTAGCATGATGAATGCCATTAGTCACAAAGGTAGCATTGGTGTGCGGTACATAATGTAACACCATTTCAGTGGTACTACCAGCATCAATGAAGATAAAACCAGAGGAACTGATTAATTCAGAGGCAGCTAAGGCAATAGATTCTTTTGCATCGCGATACATAACGGATTTCGGGATTATATCTATATCCGTTGTGGTATGGTCAATGGTGAGGCTGGCAGCGCCACCGTGGACCTTTTGCAATAAACCTTTACTGTGGAGATAGGCTAAATCTCTGCGTATTGTAGGCGCTGAAGAAGATAAGGCTGTCACCAATTCGTGTACAGTGACCACCCGGTTTTGTTTCAAGCGTCGTAGAATCGCAGAATAACGTTCTTCAGGAAGCATAGTAAAATCACCTCCAATTTATGATTAACCTAATACTGCTTAGGAAAACGTACCTATTATTTTTCCTATATTCATGGTAATATAAATGGCAAATAAATTATAGTAGCCAATGATGGATTTCATCAAAATGTATAAAAGCAAAGGCTATATTTTGCGATAAATTAATAATCCGCTCTGTGCGGACAGGAATTGTATAATACAGATGAGGAGATATATATGAAAATAACAAAAATGCACGGTTTAGGAAATGATTTTATCGTTTTTTTTGATGATGGTACAGTACAATTTGATGTGACGGACATGGCACAACGTCTATGTGATCGTCATACGGGTATCGGAGCAGATGGTCTGGTCATTGTTATGCCTTCTAAGGTGGCAGATGTGCGTATGCGCATTATCAATTCTGATGGCAGTGAAGCTGAAATGTGTGGCAATGGCATTCGCTGTTTTGCGAAGTATGCCTACGACCGCAAGATCATTGATACAGAAGTGTTTACTGTAGAAACGTTGGCTGGTATTATGACGCCAACGATTATTGCTGAAAATGGTGTGGCTAAATTGGTGAAAGTCAACATGGGTAAACCTACATTTTCTGCGAAGGACATTCCTATGGACATAGAATCAGACAAAGTCATAGACTATACTATTGATGTAGACGGCACATCCTATGTGGTGAGTTCTGTACTGTTAGGGGTGCCACATACAGAAGTATTTGTAGAGAATGTAACAGCAGTTCCATTGACAGTATTAGGGCCAAAGATTGAAAAGCATCCACTTTTTCCAAAAGGAACAAATGTGAACTTTGTACAAGTGGTGGACGAGAAAACTGTGAAAGTCCGTACTTGGGAGCGCGGTGCAGGGGCTACATTGGCTTGCGGCACAGGCTCTTGTTCTAGCGCTGTGATGGCTCATGAAAAAGGACTTACTGGACGTTCTGTAGATGTGGAGTTATACCTTGGTACCTTACATATCGATTATGATGAGGATGGAACGGTGTATATGACAGGGCCTGCTACAGAAGTGTTTAGCTTGGATTTAGAGGATGTAACTTGTTAGATAGATGCTAATAAGCAGGAATGCTGAAGGCGTATAAGCCCCTAACATATAAATACTTAAGATATATTTGCATTTAAATGTAGGGGTAGCAATACACTGAGCTTCAAATGTAAGGAAAGTTGTAACAAAATAACTTACAATATAAAAGAGGAATGTTGATCACGTCGTATCAACATTCCTCTTTTTCTATATACAATCATGAAAATATCAAAATAAAAAAGTAATAGTATGGTTTTACATCAGATAGGCTTTGTTGTAGTTAGCGTTGGCTGCTCTGGTGCATTATCAATTAGCATATACTTATAAATTAGTTTTGAGCTGAATTTTTTTGCCGAACTTTTTTATAAATGCTGTGACAGTAGTGGTTTTTAGTTTATCTACTGTAATCATCAATCCATCTACATTCGGTGTTGGTGTGACAGCTAGGATAGTTCCTTGCGGTTCTAATTGCCGATACAAGTAGGCAGCATCAGTTTGTAAATTGTCAAAGTCACCTAAGCTATAAGTTCCCGTCGTAATGATGTGATTATCTAAGAAGTGTTTATCTTTAATGTAAGCAGTTTCTGCAGTAATGGCTTTTACATCACTGGAAGATGTAAAGGAAATGACTAATTTACCATCACGCCAGAACATAGCACCACGGTTGTGGAAATCGTAATTCTCGCCAAATGTTTTTTTGATCAGAGTCCGTGCCGTTTCTTCCATTTGTTGTTGCTGAATTGTGTGCTGAATGGCAGTAGCTTCTTTAGAGAAGAGTAAACGATAGGTAATTTCTGCAGCTTCAGCACGTGTTACATACTTTTCAGGGTTAAACAAACCTGTTGTGCTGTAGTTAATAAATCCCAGTAAAGCTAATTCTCGTACAGATGACTGTGCCCAAGGGGCAATGAATTTTTGATCGCTAAAGTGAATTGTATCTAATGCAGTGGGATCTTCTGTGCGGTACCCTTGGTAGTGTAAAAATTTATTGGCAACGACAGCAAACTCTTGGCGAGACATGTATTGCTCTGGCCGATAGGTAGAGTCTCCATAGCCACTGATGATATTGGCCCTTGCTACACTTTCAATAGCTAAGGAAGACCAACGGTCAGAGGTGATGTCTGAGAAAGAGCTGGCTAGCATGATGGATGGAGTGTCACCAAGCATATTGCTAAATAAGGAGGCGGCTTCTTCACGAGAGAGTGGATCATTCGGTTTGAAAGCACCGTTACTATAGCCACTCATGAGCCCTTCTTTTGTCATTTTAGTAATCGATTCATAGGCCCAAAAGTCAGTAGGTACATCGGTAAAACGATATTTTTGTACGCGATCAAAGGTAGAGGTGCTATTTGGCTGTGAATAGGTGTAGGCGCTAGGACCCAGTGTTGTTGATGCGGGGAGCAAATTGATGGCCTCAGCATGTACGAATAATGCGGGCACGATAGTAAGTAATAGTGTTGTCGATATACGTTTCATAATATGCCTCCAAATACAGAGAAGTGAGTTGTGTTTTGTTATGTTTATCATACCATATTTGAAAGATTCACTCCATGCGAAAAGAGTGATATTTATCAATGAATTTGCTGTAGAAAAAGTTGATTTATAGAGTGATAGTTATCTCTTTCATGAGTTTTGGTTATAGCAGTAGTTTTGAGTAGGAATTAGAGACTGAAAAGACATGTGTGTTTTAATAGAAGATTTGATATGTATTAAAATACATAAAAATTATACAATCCTTGATGCTATAAGGCTTGATGAGACTAGGGAAAATGTGTGATTTTTGCTACAAAGCGGCTGATTGATAATGACTAGCAAAATGGTATAAAAATGGGGTCTTGCTAATATTGCAAGTCTTTTGTAATTACAGAAAAATTACTATATAATAAAATCATCAGAAAACTATTTAGAATCTACTGTTCTAATAGTACATAGATGGAAAACGATTGTTGCATTTTGCCAATCAAGTGATAGTAGTTTACTTTAAAGTTGAGGATGTGAAAAAATGAAAATTCATTTATTTCAACAATGTTTGATTGATATGTTCTACCCTCATGTAGGCATGGCAGGTGTAAAGGTTCTTGAAAACCTTGGCTGCGAACTAACAGTTCCTAAAAAGCAAGTGTGCTGTGGTCAGATGTTTGTTAACTCTGGTTACAATGAAGCTGCAAAAGGAGCTATCAAAAACACAATTGAACAATTCGAGAATGCTGATTATGTAGTGAGCATGTCCGGCTCTTGTGCGTTCGCTATTCGCGATGAATATCATCATATTTTAAAAGATGAACCAGAATGGTTAGCACGAGCTGAAAAGTTGAGCTCTAAAATTTATGAGTTCACACAATTCATCGTTGACGTATTAGGGGTAACTGATGTAGGCGCTCGCTTTAATGATAAAGTGACATACCATAAATCTTGCCACGTAACACGTTTGATGGGAATCAAAGAACAACCTATGAAGCTGTTAGCAGGCATTCAAGGTTTAGAATACTTACCATTGCATCGTGCAGAACGTTGCTGTGGATTTGGTGGTACTTTCACAGTAAAAAATCCTGAAATTTCCGCTGTTATGACAAAAGAAAAAGCGTTGAACATCGCTGATTCTGGTGCTAACATTGTAGCAGGTTCTGATATGGCTTGCTTGATGAATATTGAAGGTATGTTAGATCGACTTTACAAAGAAGGCGAAATTGATCGCCATATCCGTGTAATGCACATAGCGGAACTGTTGAATAGTCGATAGGAGGAGTCACCATGAGTAATATTGTGTACGATAAACGCCCGTTTAAGACACGCGTTAATGATGTGCTTGCTAATGACTTCAAAGTAAAAGCCATTCAAACAGCACAGGATGTATTCTATGAAAAACGTAAAGCTGTAGTAGATCAAGTAGCAGAATGGGAAGACTTCCGTAATGAATCTGCTGATTTGCGTGACCATGTATTGGCTAATTTGGATTACTATTTAAACCAATTTGCGGAAAATGCTGAAAAAGCAGGTGCCCATGTGCACTTTGCGGCTGATGATAAAGAAGCGACAGCGATTTGCATGGAAGTACTTCGTGCAAAAGAAGCAAAAATGGTTGTTAAATCTAAAACCATGGTTTCTGAAGAAATCGGTTTGAACCATGAATTAATTGAAGCAGGTATCGAAGTAAATGAAACTGACTTGGCAGAATTTATTTTGCAAACAGCTGACTTTGATCCTCCATCCCATATCGTAGTACCTGCATTGCACTTTGAGCGTAATCGTATCCGTGATACATTTGCGAAAAAATTAGGTTATGAAGGTACTGAAAATCCAGAAGAAATGACTCGTTTCGTACGTCGCTATATTCGCGATCGTTTCTTGCGTGCTGATGTAGGTTTCACTGGTTGTAACTTCGGTGTAGCTGAAACTGGTACTATCACTATCGTATCTAACGAAGGTAATGGTCGTATGGCGAGCTCCATGCCTAAAACGCAAATTGCATTGATGGGTATGGAACGTTTGGTGCCTGACTTTGCATCCTTGGATGTGATGATGGAAATGTTGATTCGTTCTTCTGTAGGTGCTAAAATTTCCAACTACTTCTCCATGATCACAGGTCCTGCTCGTGAAGGGGAAGCAGACGGTCCAGAAGAATTACACATCATCATCATTGATAACCGTCGTTCTGGTATTTTAGGTGGCGATTTTGAAGAAATGTTGCGTTGTATCCGTTGTGGTGCATGTATGAACATTTGCCCTGTATATCGTCACATTACAGGTCATGGTTATGGCTCTATCTATCCAGGTCCAATGGGTGCAGTATTAACTCCACTATTGGTTGGTTATGAAGAAGCCGGCGATCTTCCTTACGCGTCCACATTGTGTGGCGAATGTTGGGAACACTGCCCAGTTAAGATTCCATTGCATGAATTATTATTGAAACATCGTCAAGTGATTGCTGATAAATTACAAATGCGTCCAGCTATCGAACGCAGCATCTTCCATACAGTGGCAGGTGTATTTGCAAACTCCTTCTTGTTCGATATGGGTACTAAAATGGGTGCTATCGGCATGAAATTAATGAGTAACAATGGCCATATGGCAGATTGGACAAAAGTATTACCAGTAGTTGGTGGCTGGGTGAAAGCAAAAGACATGGGCTTGCTCAAAATGAGTAAATTCCGTGATGAATATGCAAAACACGTAGCACAAAAGGGAAAGGAGAAATAAAATGGATCAAGCAAAAAAACAAGCCTTTTTAGGTCGCCTATCTCGTGCGTTAGGCCGTGACTCAATTCCTACATCTGTAACTCCTTTTGATTTTTCAAAAGGACCTCAAGAGACAATGTATTCTGACCTTAGCCATGAGCAAGTAGTGCAGATGTTTAAAACAGAAGCAGAACGCTTAGGTACTAAACTTATCGAAGTAGAAGAGTCTCAACTAGCTCAAGCATTAGTGGATGAAATTATTGTTCGTGGTGGCGGCAGCGTTGTGTATCCTAAATCTGCAGAAGTAGAAAACTATGGATTAGAAGCAGCTTTCAAACAATTGGGTGAAGACCAAGCAACATTTTATCAATGGGATGCTACAAAAGGTCGTGAAGCGAACATCAATGTGGCGAAGGATTCTAACATTGGTATTACATTCCCAATCTTGGGTATTGCGGAAACAGCAACAGTAATCCAACCAAGTACAGAAGAATCCGGTCGTTCCTTAGGCTTATTGCCTTTAACGCATATTTCTGTATTGCGTGAAGATACAATTCATCCACGTATGACACAAACGATGGCAGAATTAGCAAAAATCTATCGCAATGATCCAGCTAAGTTCCCTACCAATGTAGTTCATATTTCGGGTCCATCCAATACTGCAGATATCGAATTAGTTCGTGTAGTAGGTGTTCATGGTCCAATCAATGTAACATTTATCTTAGTAAAATAAGAGATATAGTTCATAAACAATTAGGATATAGGGTAGTTGATAGGTATATCAACTATCCTATATTTTTTGATTGTACAGTTTTTTCGTGCTATAGGACAAAATGAGTTGGTTTTAATAGGGATGAGGCTAGTTAAATACTAGGTTTATTGAATTATAAAGTTGCTAAAAATTTTGCGATAGGACAAAATGGGGTTATAGTAAATGTAGAGAACACCCTTAAGCAGTAGCCATCACATTTTACGAAAACTTTGTTGTATACTTTAACATGATATATTGACAAGTTTAGTGCTATGGATATAATAGAATCTAATACTATGCAAACTCATATCCCTATGCTATGAGTTACGCAATGACAACATAGTTATAGGAAAGGAGTAATAAATGTTATTAGCAGAAGAAAAAGTTGCCACAGCCACAGCGGCAGGCGCTGAAAAAGTAGCAGAGCATGTAGAGGAAAGTATTTCCTTTGTTAATCATGTGCAATCCTTATTACTGGAATATTTACCTAGTATTATTTTGGCCATCATCGTGTTGATTATAGGCCGCTATATCGCTCTATTTGCAAGACGTGTATCAGTACAATTGATGAGTCGCACCGGTTATGATCAAACGGTGCGCAGCTTTGCGTCTCAAATTATTTACTACACTATTTTGTCTGTAGTTGTGCTGTCAGCTTTGTCCTTAGTAGGGTTTCCGACAAATAATTTCTTGGCGGCTTTTGGTGCCTTCGGTATCGCCATTGGTTTGGCATTACAAAATAATATGTCCAACTTAGCATCGGGATTGATTATTTTGGCGTTTAAACCGTTTAAAGCTGGGGATTGGATTTCTGTGAATGGTGTGGAAGGCTCTGTGAAAGGCATCCATCTCATTAATACCGCCATTGCGACGAAAGAAAATCGTATTGTCTTCATCCCGAACTCGGCTATTACGTCTAATAACTTGATGAACAGTAACTATGAACCAACACGGTATATTACATTTGTGTTTGGCATTAACTATAATGCAGACCATCATCGGGCTATTGAGATTATCAAAGAAATTCTTGCGAGTACAGGCAAGGTTCATAATATGGATACTTTAGAAATTGGCATCAAAGAGTTTGGTGAAAGCTCTGTCGATATTGTGGCATATCCTTTAATTAATGCTAGTGATTTTAGAGAAGTCTATTATGGTGTTATGTCTGATGTGAAAGATCGCTTTGATGCAGAGGGCATCGATATTCCGTATCCACAACGTGTGGTACATATGGCTAACTAATAGCCTAAGAGAATCCTATTTCGTACCTGCAAGATATAGGTGGGTAAGGAATATCCTGAGACCATGCTATTCCATGCCTATCATGTATGGTGCATATGGCAAATAATACTCTAGGGTGACGGCTATTTGTTTGGGTGTATTCGTATATAATGAAAGGAGGAACTCCTATGAATGAAAATCCATATGAATCTATGAAAGCTGCTGTAACCGAATTGGCTACGGTAGCGAAATTGCAAGAAGGTAAATTGCTAGTAGTAGGGTGCTCCACCAGTGAAGTACGAGGAAGACATATTGGTAAGGACTCTTCTTTAGAGGTGGCATCGGACTTGTTTAGAGCTCTGTCTGAGGTGCAAGGTGAATATGGGTTTGATATTGCCATTCAATGTTGCGAACACCTCAATCGTGCCTTAGTGATGGAGCGTACGGCAGCCATGGCAAGAGGTTATGATGAAGTGAATGCAGTACCTGTACAGCATGCAGGCGGTTCCATGGCGACTACGGCCTATGCAACATGGTCGGACTCTGTGGTGGTAGAGCGTGTAAAGGCTGATGCAGGTATCGACATTGGAGATACTTTTATTGGCATGCATCTAAAACATGTGGTAGTGCCTGTGCGATTAAGCGTAAAAGAAATTGGAGCAGCCCATGTGACGGCGGCTCGTGTGCGACCTAAATTTGTAGGCGGTGACCGAGCGCAGTATAATGAGTCATTAAAGTAAGAATTGTGAGGTAATTATGGAATTTTATACCTATGCCTACGTGGTGCAACGAGGAGAGTTTACATCCCTGTTGCAATATAGTATGACATCTATTTTACTAGTAGCATTGCTAATAGTAGGTGTAAAAGTTATGTATAATCGTTTTGATACTAAGTTCCGTGACTTGGGAATTATTATTGTATTGGGGCTTGTATTTTTATTGGGGGTGCAAGTCAATGATTACACTCGTGATGTTAATAGTGCAGAAGAATCGAACTATATGGTGCAATTCTTAAATAATTTAAGTGAACGTGCTGATGTACCTAAGGATAAGATTCGCGTTAATACATTGCGCGTACAAGATCGTATGATTGTCAATATCGAGGGAGCCTATTTTGAGGTGACTTTCACCATGAATAAGGATGGCTATTCTTTACGACCTGTGGAGATGATCAATAGTCATCCTAAGATAGTAGATGTGGAGAAGGGTGGGCGATAATATGTTAACAGGATATACATTAGTATTTATTAAGCTAACCCTTGGTATCTTAGCTCTCATTTTACAAATGAATTTGATGGGTAAGGGCAATTTGGCACCTAACTCTGCGCTAGACCAAGTGCAAAACTATGTACTAGGTGGTATCATTGGTGCTGTTATCTACAGTGAAAGTATTGGCATCTTACAATTCTTTCTAGTCTTGATTGCCTGGACTATCGTGGTCATGGGCTTGCGTTTTCTTAGCGCTCATGTGCGATGGATTAAGACACTGATCGATGGACGACCTAGTATTGTTATTGATCGCGGTAAGATTCGTGTTGGTGAATGCTTGAAGCGTGGTCTTCGTGGCAGTGATTTGCAGTTAAAGCTTCGCAGTGCAGGAGTAACTCTTGTGAGCGATGTACGCCGTGCTGTACTCGAGCAGAATGGTCAATTAACATTAGTTATGAATGGCGATGATATTATTCGCTACCCAGTGATTGTGGACGGAGTGGTAGACCCAGATATACTAGAACTTGCGGACAAAGACATGGCTTGGCTAGAAGAAGAGGTACAAGACCAAGGGTATTCTATTAGTGATATTTATGTGGGAGAATACTCCAAAGGGCATCTCATCTTGCACCCTTATGAAGGACGCAGAGGGTAACATCATTGTATTTTAGAATAGAATGGTGTATACTTGGAGTAGAAAGATATAAGAAGTTAGAGCATTCTTTCATAAACTCAAAAAAGGACGGCGGCCACCGTCCTTTTTTCTTTCTATTTTCTATCCTTGTAATACTTCAGAATTGCATATGTTAAAACATTAACAATCAATCCTTGTAGAATAGGGGTCAGAAAGGAACCAGATAATAATGAAGTTAGAGCCTCGTACATAAACTCACCTCCTTTCCGCAAAAGAGGATACCTAAAGTATAGCACATTTTGTGATAGAAAGGGGTACAAAGTCTTGAATAGGGATAAAAAAACATGTATAATGATAGGGTAATAGCATTGGAATATGACAGTTCTATGGGGCTTGTGCAAGGAGAGCCTGTGAACCATGTCAGGCCTTGATTGGAGCAGCATTAAGCGGTAACTCTCTTGTGCCACGAGGAAACCTATAGGGCTGTCAGATTCGAGTGCTATGGTAAAGCAGCTAGCTTAGCTGCTTTTTTTCATATCTTAAGGGAAAGGAGGGGCTATGAGTTATTTAGCATTATATAGACGATGGAGACCGAAACAGTTTACAGATGTTGTGGGTCAACATCATGTGTCGGATACATTACAACGAGCTATTCGTGAAGATAAAGTGGCACATGCCTATTTATTTGCTGGTCCTAGAGGTACGGGCAAAACGAGTATGGCAAAAATATTTGCGCGCGCCATTAACTGTGAACAGGGTCCTACAGATACACCTTGTGGTCAGTGTGAATCGTGCCAGCAAATGTTACAAGGACAAGCCTTGGATGTGATCGAAATTGATGCGGCTTCCAATCGTGGTATTGATGAAGTGCGTGCCTTGCGGGAACAGGTGAACTTCTTGCCTGTAGTAGGTCATAAAAAAGTATTTATCATTGATGAAGCCCACATGCTTACCAATGAAGCGTGGAATGCCTTGCTGAAAACGATCGAGGAACCGCCGAGCCATGTGATGTTCATTTTTGCTACTACAGAATCGGAGAAATTGCCAGTTACGATTTTGTCTCGTTGCCAGCGCTATACATTCCGCCGTATCACAGCAAAAGATATTACAGCCCATTTATTGCATGTGGCAAAAGAAAGCAATATCTCTCTTGATCCTGCGGCGGCTCAAGTCATTGCAGTCCATGCCGATGGTGGGTTACGGGATGCCTTGAGTATTCTGGATCAATGTTCCGGTATGACCTCGGATATGATTACAGCACCCTTAGTAGAGTCTATGATTGGCTTAGTGAGCAAATCCTGGGTGCTAACTATGGTAGATATATTGAAATCCGGTAATGGAGCGGCTTTACTGCAAGCTGTAGATGAAGCATTGCAAATGGGGCGTGATGCTCGCCAAATTGTAACGGCCTTAGTAGAGCATCTGCGAGCTATGATTGTGGCGAAAGTATTACCTGCGGCAGAAGAGCTATTAGCCTATGATACGCATAGAGAACGCTTATTAGAACAGACAAATGAGTTATCTATGGAGGAAATCGGACGCTATATCAATGTATTACAAACGGTACAAAATAACGCAAAACAAGTAGATAATCCGCGAGTGATTGTGGAAATGGGATTACTTTCACTATTACAATTAGGCGGCGGGACCTATCGAATCTTAGAGGAACGCATGACGACGATGGAACAATTTGTGAATCGTCAAGAAGATGCTTTGCTCCAAAAACTGAATGAGTGGGGGGAACAACGTCCAGCAATAACTATGAGCGCTTCAGTAGATACCGCAGCTAGTATTGGCAGCGGTGTAGCTCATAATACAATGATACATACAGTATCTAAGGCAGAGGTGCCACAGATACCAGAACAAGATATGTATGAAGGTATTATGGAAGACGTACCACCGCCTCTTGAGGATGATGAATTTTCTCCTCCAATGCCATCTTCAGGGACTGTGAGGAGAACAGCACTGCCACCACCGGGTATAGCGAATGGAATGGGAACAACAAGAGCTAAAGGGGCAGGTATGGCTTCTACTATAAAAAGCTCTTTGCCACCACCATTACCGAAGAAAGCATCTCCAACGATAAAACCTAAAACGGCGACATTTGACACGGCGCAAGAGCTAACTGTAGGGCAGGGTATGGTCAGTCCTCATGAATATAGCACGATTTTAGCAAACGTGATAAAATGGTTGAGAGGCAAGAACTATGGATTGCTAAATACGATCTATCAGCAAGGAACCTTGGTGTACTTAGATCAAGAGCAAGCTATATTGGCATTCCCTACGCCTATTGCGGGACCTATTTTGGTACAGCAGCAACATGTAGAATGTGGAAAGAAAGCATTCCAACAAGTGATAGGACGACCGATTGTGGTGAAAGCCATCGATAAGAAGGACCCTAAACTGCAGGTGTACTTAGAGGCAGCAAAATCCTTTGGAGGGGCATCACAGCAAAGCGGACAGTCGCAGGTACAACCGACGGCATCGACTCCTGTGGTGAAAGGTACTAAAGAAACTGAAGGGATAGGACAACCAATTGTTGCGGCGCAAGGAACGCCCCCGGTGACAGCTGATGAGGAGATGCCAACTGTATCTGTAGAAACGTCGAGGCCTGACAGTGGGAAACCCACTTATGTAGGGACAAACACTACTTCAAAGGTAGGTGCTGGTAGTGACCCAACCAATGTAGAGGGTATTATTGATGACTTTCTCACAGTTTATGAGAATCCAGAGGAAGTATTAAATCCCTACTATCAGGAAATGGGGAAAGGTGTGCTTTCAGAAGAAGGTATAGACGAGATACGGAAGTTGCCGAAGTGGTCCTCAGCAGAGGCCAGTGATGAAGAAAAACAAGAAACTCTACTCTATGATGCTTTACAACACATGGAGGCTAATGGGTATGATATTTATGTGAAAGAAGTAGACGATTTGTCTAAGTAATGAAGGAGGTTCACTATGTTTGGTGGCGGTAATATGCAAGGTATGTTGAAAAAAGTTCAAAAAATGCAAAAGGACATGGAAAAAGCACAAGAAGAAATTAAAAACACCGTGGTAGAAGCATCTATCGGTGGTGGTGCCGTATCTGTAACAATGAACGGAGAACAAGAAGTGTTGTCCATTAAAATTGCTCCTGCTGCAGTGGATCCAGAAGATGTGGAAGCATTGGAAGATTTAATCCTAGCAGCTGTGAATGAAGCAAACCGTAAAGCAAAAGAAGTGGCAGAGAAAAAATTAGGGGCTGTCACAGGAAACTTGAAACTTCCTGGAATGCCAGGTATGTTCTAATATGACAAATCCTTTAGAACGATTAGTAGAAGAATTGCGTCGCCTACCAGGTGTGGGGGCTAAATCGGCTAGACGATTAGCATATCATCTCATTGAGGCAGATGCAGAAGATGTACAACGCTTGGTAGAAACCATCCTTGCAGCGAAAGAAGCGACTCATAGATGTTCCCAATGCTTTAATTTATCTGCTCAAGATCCTTGTGAGTTTTGTGCTAGTTCTAAACGGGACAGATCGATGATTTGTGTGGTGGAAACATCCCGTGATGTTATCGCCATCGAACGCAGTGGTGATTATAAAGGGTTATACCATGTGTTGGAAGGGGCTTTGTCCCCTATTGATGGGGTTGGCGTAGAAGACATCCGCTTGAAAGAGCTTATGTTGCGCCTTCAAGATAATACAGTGCAAGAGGTCATCATCGCCACAGATCCTGATGTAGAAGGAGAAGCAACGGCCCTATACATTGCTCGGTTATTGCAACCTACGGGGATTAAGGTCACTCGTATTGCCCGTGGTATTCCCGTAGGTGGTGATATTGAATACGCCGATGAGGTGACCTTGAGCGGTGCTGTATTACATCGTCAAGAAATGAGGTAATGATGGATTACGTATTACAAGCTGTAGTAGCTATTGTTGTAGCTTGGGTGATTATCAAAGTAGCCTGGTTCACCATCAAACGAGTGGCGACAAATGTCTTTTTAGGCATGATTACCTATGCAGTAGCTACAGAAGTATTCCATATTCCTATGGATATGAATATTATGTTGTGGGCACTAACAGCCGTGTTAGGGCCTATACCAGTGCTAGGATTAGCTTACTTTCATTGGTAAAATAAGGAGCAACTATGCAATCAAATGCTGTGGTACTTAATGACATTCAACAACAAGTTGTACAGGAATTAGATAGAAATATTGTATTGCTAGCTTCTGCAGGAACGGGAAAAACAAATACATTGTCCTATCGGGTGGCACATATCTTGGAAACAGGTCGTGCTACTGGGGATCAAATTTTGTGTTTAACATTTACGAATAAAGCGTGTCGTGAAATGAAAGAACGCATGATTGCGATTGTAGGGCAAGAGGCACAAGCTGTGAAAGTATCTACATTTCACAGCTTTTGTTATACCATTTTGCAAGAAGAAGCCAAATTACAAGAGGATTTGTTTAAAGAATTTCTCATCTTTGACGAAGAAGATGTAGAGGAATTGTTGAGTGAATGTTTGCCGAATCTTGTGAAAGTTTATAGTGAAGAGCAAGGTCTTCTGGCACTCAAAATACATGAAAATACGATTCGTGAGGTTATCAGTGCGGTGAAAGAACATCGTTCTAAGTATCAATATTATTCTTCTAGTATAGAAGATGATTATGCACGGACAATCAAACGTATGCAACGGGAAGAGTCTGTTTGGTATAGCATCATGTCAGAAGATACTGCCGAATTTTTAGAAGAAAAAGGGCTACAAGTATTGATGGAATACGAATGGCGATTACGTTCGTTGAATGGGTTAGATTTTGCCGATTTAATTACGAGGGTACATCAAATCTTTCAGCGCCCAGAAGTGGCTAATCGTTGGCGTCAGCGCTATTCCTATATTGCTGTGGATGAAATGCAAGACACCAGCGAGTTAGAATATGAAGTGATGAATACCATGTGGAAGGGGAACCATATTTTGCTCTGTGGGGATTACTTTCAAACCATTTATGAATGGCGTGGGTCTAATCCGATTACCTTAATCGATCGGTATCGTAGAGAGTATAACCCTATAGAATTAGTGTTTGATACAAACTATCGGTCTAATCAGATGTTGTTTAAGGGTGCTTTTTCCATGCTGAAAGATATGTTCCCTCAGCGGGTGCGAGAGTTGTATCGAAAAGAACCGAAAGCGATAGCCACACAGCAAGGTGAGCCTATTTCGATATATGCGGCTGCAGATGCTCAGGATGAGGCTAGGTATATATTTCAATCGATTCAACAGTTGAGGACTGGAGAAGAGATGCCTCCTGTAGGAATTTTGGTGCGCACCAATAAACAGGCTATACAATTGAGTGAGCATTTTAAACGATGTAATCGATCTTTGCCAGAAGAGAAACAATTGAAGTTTATTTTGGCAGATGAATTAAAATTTTTCCGACGTTTGGAAATCAAGGA
Organism: uncultured Veillonella sp.; assembly: GCA_963518505.1. Taxonomy (GTDB): domain Bacteria; phylum Bacillota; class Negativicutes; order Veillonellales; family Veillonellaceae; genus F0422. The sequence continues at coordinate 54,849 of CAUQIT010000006.1, forward strand.
TGTGTTGGCATTTTTTAAATGCTTAGTGAACCCTTGGGACTTAATGAGTACAAAACGAATCATTCGCACCTTTGTCAAAGGGGTTGGTGATAAGCGTATGGAGGAATTAGAAAGCACAGCAGTGAGAAAAACTGGGTTGCGGATTACCGATTTTATGAGTACGAAAATCTTTACTCGAGAGCCCTATGAACAGTTAGAAAAAGGGCTCATCGCCAAAGATATCGTAGTGTTTGATGTGGAAACGACAGGCGTAAATATCATGGAAGACCGTATTGTGCAGATGGCGGCCATCCGCATTGATGAAGAGGGCAATCAAATTGATAAGTTTGAACGATTTATCAACCCTGGCGTACTGGTAGGGGATTCAGAATTAGTCCATGGTTTTAGTGATGCGCACTTACAAAAGGTCGGTGGCGATGCACGAACTGTACTGGAAGCATTCAGACAGTTTGCTGATGGGTCCATGGTTGTCGGTCATAATGTGCAGTACGATATGGGAATATTAGAGCAAGAGTGTAGCCGACATGGTGTAGCTATGCCAAGGGTACAAGCCATCTATGATACCCTAGACATATATCGTCGGTTCTATCCGAATTTGCCGAACCACAAACTAGAGTTTTTAAGTGGGCATTTCCCGATTGATCATCAGTCTACTCATAATGCGATGGACGATATTATAGCGACGGGTAAATTATTGGTCTATGCTATGAAGGAAAATATCCTGCCCACGAAAGCACAGCGTATGGCATTTGTCAATAAATATAGAGATATATTTGCCAATATTGCCGCCTCTATGGATACTTTACGAAGCAAGTGGACTACGAGCAAGCCTACAGAAATTCTTACCTATATTATGAAAGATATGGGGGTAGTGGAACATTATCAAAAGAAGGTAAAAGAAGATCCCACCGGAGAACGTAGATTGACTAGTATTCGTGAACTATACCGCATCATGAAAGAGTTAGAAGCGGAACATCCACACTATGTAGGCCGTGATGGTGTGAAAGAGATATTAGAAATGTCTGCTCTTCACTCGGGAGAGGGCATGTTCCGACGAAAAGGAGACAGCCGTATCCCCATCATTACGGTCCATCAAGCCAAAGGCAGTGAATTTGAGTATGTCTTTATTGCTAGTGCACATGATGGGGGACTTCCTTTCTACTTTGCGGTTAAAGATGGTAAATTAGAAGAAGAAAAACGTATTTTTTATGTAGCATTAACTCGTGCTAAGAAACACTTGACCATTACCTATGCAAAGGTGAATGCAAATCGGTATTGGCAACAACCAAGTCGATTCTTATCGTCCATTCCAGAAGAATTTATAAAGCGGTTGGGCTCATCATAAAGATATGGGAATTTGTAGGGAATAACTACCCCAATGTTTTCAATCTATGCTATAATAGAGTGTAAATAGTGTACGTTAGACGCCTATTTACGAAGGTAATACTAATAATGGAAGAACTTTCAGAATGAGGGCTTTCAAACTAGAAAGCAATCGTTACGATAGAAAGTTCTATGATGTAATGGAGGCAATTCATATGGGAACCAATGTAGCAACAAGTATGGTAATTGGCACACAATGGGGCGATGAAGGTAAAGGTAAAATTGTTGATTATTTATCTGAACGCGCTGATGTGGTAGTGCGTAGCCAAGGTGGTAATAATGCAGGTCATACTGTAGTAGTAGAGGGTAAATCTTTCGCATTGCGTTTATTGCCTAGCGGTATTCTTTACGATGATAAAATGAATATCATTGGTACTGGTGTCGTTGTGGACCCTAAAGTATTGTTGGAAGAAATTGCAAACCTTGAAAAAGAAGGTAAAAGTGCGAAGTCCTTATATATTTCTGACCGTGCTCACGTGATTTTACCGTATCATAATCGCTTAGATGAAGCGGAAGAATCTGTGAAAGGTGATGCTAAAATCGGTACTACAAAAAATGGTATCGGTCCATGCTATGCAGATAAAGTAAATCGTATTGGCATTCGCATTTGCGATTTAATGGATCCAGTTGTATTTGAGAAGAAACTTAAATTCAACGTAGAATTAAAAAATAAAATGTTAACTGCAGTATATGGTTTTGAGCCAGTTAACTTTGAAGAAATCTTAAAAGATTACTTAGGCTATGCAGAACAATTACGTCCATTTGTAAAAGATACAAACTTTGCCGTGATTGATGCTATCAAATCTGGTAAAAAAGTATTGTTTGAAGGTGCCCAAGCAACGATGCTTGACCTTGATCATGGTACATATCCATTCGTAACAAGTTCCCATCCGGTAGCAGGTGGTGCATCTGTTGGCGCTGGTGTAGGTCCTAACTACTTAAAAAATATCTTTGGTGTAGTAAAAGCCTACTCTACTCGTGTTGGTGAAGGGCCATTCCCATCTGAATTATTAGATGAAACTGGTGAATACCTTCGTCAAACAGGTCATGAGTTTGGCACTGTTACAGGCCGATCTCGTCGTTGTGGTTGGTTAGACTTATCTGTTGTGACCTACGGGGCAGCTTTGAATAGCTTGGACTATTTGGCTATCACTCGTCTTGATATTTTAGATGGATTAGATGAAGTGAAAATCTGTGTAGGCTATACCCGTAATGGTGAGCCTGTACAGGGATTCCCAGCTAGCTTAGATGTATTAGCAGAATGTGAACCAGTATATGAAACATTCCCAGGTTGGAAAACAGATATTTCAGGTATCCGTAAGTACGAAGAATTACCGGAAGCTGCACGTCGTTATGTAGAACGTATTGCAGAAGTAACCGGTGTAGAAGTAGGTATTGTTTCCGTAGGTCCTGGTCGTGATCAAACGATTGACTTAGTGAATGTATTTGCTTAATTATATTATATTATGAAAAAGACCCTATATAGGGTCTTTTTTATATTGTGGCAAAAATAACGGTAGACTATGCAAAAAATGCAAGAATAAAGAAAAAATGATTATCTTGATAATAAAGAATTGTTGTCATATAAAAAAACTAAGAATAAAAATTAATTAAATCTTGTATTGGTGGACAATTTATTAATAAATATTCGTAAGATGCAATCTGTATTGAGATATATTATCAATATAAGATGCCAAGATTTTAAAATATGATTACTATCTTATGAAATGTAATGTTAGCTTTGCATATCTAAATAAATGGGGATGTAAATGCATTTTTTAAGATGAAATAAAAAACAATATTCTATAGGATATAATACATTAGCGGTTTAACAGGGTAAAATATAACAAATTGCTATAATAGAAATAGTCAATTAAGGTTGAATTAAATTGTCATTCGGTGTAAGATTAGTACGAAATGGCTACTGTATATTTTTATATCCATAGCTACCATGTCGACAATGGTTTTCAATAATTATGTCTATTCATAGTATGCAATAGGAGGCTTTATTATGAATCACTTACACATTGCGTTCTCTCATGATGCATTACAAGATTTTGAAGATTCTATGACTCGTTTTGCAGTGACATTAGATGAAACTGATTTTTCTGATGTAGCTGCAATTGTGATTACTGATGCAGATCATGAAGAGGTACTAAGCAATCCATTGATTGAAGCTCTTCGTATTCCTGTATTCTTAGTGAAAAAAGATGCGAACTCCACTATTAAACCTGAATTTGTAGGCAAGATTACTCGCGTAATCGATGCTAATGAAGTGAATTACGAATTATATGTAAAACAAATTGAAGCGGCAGCTAAAAAATATGAAGAAGATATGTTGCCTCCATTCTTCCGTGCATTGGCAGATTATGTAGAAGATGGTAACTCTCAATTTGACTGCCCAGGCCATCAAGGGGGACAATTCTTTGCTCGTCATCCAGCGGGACGTGCATTCTATAATTTCTATGGTGAAAACTTATTCCGTAGTGACCTTTGTAATGCAGACGTTAAATTAGGCGACTTATTGATTCATGAAGGCCCAGCTTGTGATGCACAGCAACATGCAGCGCAAGTATATAATGCAGACAAAACATATTTTGTGTTAAATGGTACATCCTCTGCTAATAAAATGGTATTAAATGCACTATTAGCCCCTGGAGATATTGTTTTATATGATCGCAATAACCATAAATCTATCTCTCATGGTGCACTAGTACAAGCTGGTGCCACTCCTGTATACTTAGAAACGGCTCGCAACCCATTTGGTTCTATTGGCGGTATTTTGGAACATTGTTTCAATGAAGAATATATCCGTAAATTAGTAGCAGAACAAGATCCTGAAAAAGCAAAAGCAGAACGCCCTATTCGTTTAGCTGTAATTCAATTAGGTACATATGACGGAACTATCTATAATGCTCGTCAAGTAGTCGATAAAATTGGACATTTATGTGATTATATCTTGTTTGACTCTGCGTGGGTTGGTTATGAACAATTTATTCCAATGATGAAAGATTGCAGTCCATTATTATTAGAGCTAGGACCTAATGATCCTGGTATTTTGGTTACACAATCTGTTCATAAGCAACAAGCTGGATTCTCTCAAACATCTCAAGTACACAAAAAAGATTCTCACATCAAGGGGCAAGAGCGCTATGTAAATCATAAACGCTTGAACAACGCATTTATGATGCATGCTTCTACATCTCCATTCTATCCATTATTTGCAGCTCTTGACATTAATGCGAAAATGCATGAAGGAGAGGCTGGTAAATTATTGTGGAAAGATTGTGTAGAAATAGTCATCGATGCTCGTAAAGCAGTCCTTAAAAACTGTAAATACCTTCGTCCATTAGTACCACCAGTTGTAAACGGTAAAAAATGGGAAGATGGAAATACTGCTGAAATGGCACAAGATGTTAAATACTTTGCCTTCGAACCAGGTGCTAAATGGCACTCTTTTGAAGGCTATGGTGAAGGACAATACTTCATTGATCCATGTAAATTCCAATTGACTACACCAGGTATTAATGTAGAAACTGGAGAATATGAAGACTTCGGTATCCATGCTAATATTTTAGCTAACTATCTTCGTGAACATGGTATCATCCCAGAAAAATGTGACTTGAACACAATTTTATTCTTAATGACTCCAGCAGAATCTAAAACGAAAATGGATGACTTGGTAGCGCAATTAGTTCGTTTCGAACAATTGATTGAACAAGATGCACCAATGCAAGATGTATTACCATCCATTTACTATAATAATATTGATAAATATAAAGGTTATACAATTCGTCGTCTATGTCAAGAAATGCATGATTTCTACAAAGAACGTAATGTAAGTGAACTTCAAAAGAAATTATTCCTACACGAATATTTACCTGAGTATGTGAAAACTCCTCAAGAAGCAAACTTTGACTTTGTACGTGGTCAAGGTGAACTTGTTCCGTTGGCAGAAGCTGTTGGTCGGATGGCATTAGAAGGTGCTCTTCCATATCCTCCAGGAGTACTTTGTGTACAACCAGGTGAAAGATGGTCTGAAACTGCTAGAGACTACTTCTTAGCATTAGAAGAAGGTATCAATAAATTGCCAGGCTTCGCTCCTGAAATCCAAGGTGTATATATTACAACTCAAGAAGATGGAACTAAAAAAGCCTTTGGTTATGTATTGAAAAAAGAATTTGATAAATAATTATTTATAATGAGGTGAAGCTAGGAGCTTGCTCCTAGCTGACCTTTCTAAGTGAGGTGCCTATGAGCAGCACAAGCGAAAATAAAATGAGTGTATTACAGCTTACAATTTTAACAGCTGTAAACATGATGGGATCTGGTATTATCATGCTTCCAACTAAGTTGGCACAAGTAGGATCCTTATCAATTGTATCGTGGTTAATTACAGCACTAGGTTCTATGGCTCTTGCATACGCCTTTGCGAAAGCGGGTATGTATAGCAGAAAAGGCGGCGGCATGGGTGGTTACTCTGAATATTCCTTCGGGAAAGCAGGTAATTTCATGGCAAACTATACGTATGGCGTATCACTTTTAATTGCTAACGTAGCGATTGCAATTTCTGCAGTAGGATATGGTGCAACATTTTTAGATGCGAACTTATCTCCCTTTACAACAGCGATGTGGACAATTGCTACATTGTGGTTAGCGACTGTTCTTAACTTTGGTGGTGCTAGTATCACTGGTCGTGTATCTAGCTTTACTGTATGGGGGGTTATCGGACCTGTATTTGTTATATCCACTGTAGGTTGGTACTTCTTCTCAGGCCATTTATATATGGAAAACTGGAATGTAAATAACTTGCCTTTCAACGAAGCAGCAACTAACTCAATTGCTATGACATTATGGGCATTCTTAGGTTTGGAATCAGCAGCAGCTAACTCTGATGCAGTTGATAATCCTGAAAAAAATGTACCGATTGCCGTACTTGGTGGTACATTGGGAGCAGCAGTTATTTACGTGTTATCTACTAATATCATGTTTGGTCTTGTACCAGCAAATGATTTAGTAAATAGTTCTGCTCCGTTCGGCTTAGCATTCGCTAGTATGTTTACACCAACAGTAGGTAAAATTGTTATGGGCTTGATGGTTATGTCTTGCTTTGGCTCTCTGCTTGGTTGGCAGTTTACAATTGCTAACGTATTCAAACAATCTGCTGATGAAGGTTTATTCCCTAAATTATTTAGTAAAATCACATCAAAGGATGCTCCAGTTGTAGGCATGATTACGATTACAATTGTTCAATCTTTGTTATCTTTGATGACAATGTCTGAATCATTAAATCAACAATTTGAAGTATTAGTTAACCTTGCGGTTGTTACTAATATCATCCCTTACTTATTGTCTATGGCAGCTATTATTGTTATCTTAAAATCTGCAGGACGTGGTGGCAGCGAGTTAAGTGGAACTACTTTTATTGCCTTTATTGGTTCCCTATATAGCTTATATGCTTTATATGCATCTGGCTTAGAAGCAATGACATATGGTTCTATCGTGACGTTCATAGGATGGATCTTGTACGGATTCATCTCTGATAAGTTTGATTTAGAAAAAGAAGCTTAATCGTATACACAGGGATACTATTATTAATTCTATAAAATAGTAATAGATATTTTCTTGGTGTGGAACATAAAAGACAAAATTACATATATGATAATTATAAATGGTGTATCGTACTTGTATGATACACCGTTTTTATATATACTTGTATATGAATGCATAAAACTATTTCATAGCGTGTAGACTGTACAGAATGCCTATAGGCTATAAGATAGTTAATCAAAAGATATTTTATTAATATCCATAGTAGAATGAGTCTGAGGCTCACTAGATTAGATAGGAGTAATTATGTTAATACAAGATAAACATGCAGTAGAGCAACGATTGTTAATTCAATCGGCTATCCTCATGTCATTTGTGGCCATTGGTGGCACTATGATGGGGGTTTTCAGCGGATCCAGTGCCATCTTATTAGATGGGGTAGTGTCTTTTATTGCCGTGATTATTAAGGTGATGATGATCATTACATCCCGATTAGTATCCAATGAAACGAGTAAGCGCTTTCAGTTCGGCTATTGGCAGTTTGAACCGTTGGTATTGATTGCAGAAGGTAGTTTTACCTTGCTCATTGTAAGTTATGCCTTTTTATCGGGACTGACGGATTTATTGGGTGGCGGTCGTGCTGTTCATGTGGGACCCGCTATCATTTATGCTACAATTTTTACCATTGCTGATACGTGCTATTATTTCTATGTACACCAAATCAATAAAAAATTGCAATCTAATTTGGTAAAATTCGATAATATTAGCTGGTCCATTGATGCCATGTTAGAAGCAGGTATCTTAATTAGCTTTTTAGTGGCTTTTGGGTTAGAACATTTTGGCTATGCAGAATGGGCGGTCTACGTGGATCCTATTGTGCTCATTGTTTTATCCTTACAAATGATGCCCTCTGCTTTAAAAATTATTATCCCATCGGTGAAACAAATTATGGGTGTAGCACCATTGAAACTGCATAATCGCATCCAATTTATTATGGATTCTTTCATGGAAAAGTATAAATTTAAAGATTATGTCACTAGTGTACAAGCCTATGGGAATGTAAAAATGATTGAAATTGATATTTTAATTCCTAAGAATTTCCCAAAACAAACCATTGTGGAATTAGATGAAATTCGCAATGAAATTGATCTTGCCATTGGTGGTGACCCTGCAGAGAAATGGGTGACGATTACATTTACAGCGACGAAAAAGTGGATGGCAAAAGATTATTTATTAGATGAAGAAGATGAAGATTAATAACTATCTTCCGATGAGGAGACAACAGTGGATTATGTATTGACGATCATGGAGACCTATGGGTATGCAGCCATGTTTATTTGCATGGTGCTAGAAAATGCGAACATTCCGATTCCTAGTGAAATTATTTTAGGGTTTGCAGGATATTTAGTATTTCAAGGCGTGTTTGATTTGAATACGGCTATTATTGTAGGTGTTGTAGCGGGTATTGTGGGTTCTGTATTATCCTATTGGCTAGGGGAATATGGTGGCAGACCTGTATTGATGAAATATGGGAAATATATCTTATTTAGTGAAGATAAATTTGGTGCTGCAGAAAAATTGTTCAATCGCTATGGTGGTGCCGCTGTGTTTATTGGCCGTTTATTACCAGGGGTGCGTACATTTATTTCCTTTCCAGCAGGAGTGGCTAAATATCCGATGACACCCTTTGTGATTTGGACTACTTTGGGCACTATCCCTTGGACTATCTTGTTAGTTTGGCTAGGTATGAAATTAGGTGAACATTGGAAAGACTTAATTGAGTATAATCATGAACTATTAATTGCTATGATTGTAGTCTTTGTAATAGTAGCTGTAGTATATGGTTTGAAATATTGGAAACGTCGTAAACAATAGGGAGATGCTTATGAAATTACATCGTGTAACCTATGTAGTATTTCTCTTTTTCTTAGGAGTTTATGTACTAGGGAACCATCTACTACCAGTGTCGGATCCAGTAGAGTCGAATTACGCTTTAACCGCAAAAGAGATGGTTCTTTCTGGAGATTGGTTGTCCCCACAGATTTATGGGCACTATTGGTTTGATAAACCAATTATGATTTATTGGCTATTGAGTTTGTCCTATTCCGTATTTGGCATAACAGACTTTGCAGCTAGATTTCCATCGGCTCTCTTTGGGGCTTTATCAGTAGCCTTGGTCTATCAAGGGGTGCGTACATTAACAGGGCAACGATTAGGCGCTTTGTTATCAGCATTCATATTAGGCACATCTCTCATCGTATGGACCATTGCCCATGGTATCATCACAGATATGGTGTTGTTATTTGCTACGGTAGGCACCTTTTATTACGCCTATCGTGGACTACTAGTTAAGAATCCATGGCATATGGCAGTAGCCTATGGCTTTGCGGGGATTGCAGTATTGACGAAAGGCCCTGTAGGGCTGGTATTACCGGGATTGCTGTTCCTGATGTATGCAGGGGTTAAACGCTCTTGGTCCATGGTAAAAGCATTATTTCCATGGCAAGGTATTCTTGTATTCTTAGCGATTGTCTTGCCTTGGTATGGATATATGTATCATACTCACGGCATGGAATTTATCAATGGGTTTTTAGGACTTCATAATATAACGAGAGCGACCCAATCTGAACATCCCGAGGTAAATCATTGGTGGTATTATCTACCTATTTTCCTAGGGGGATCTCTCCCTTGGACGGGGGCTATTCTATATGGTATGTATCGGGGTTGGAAAACAAGAACTGATGCCTATCTATTTACCATGATTATGGGATGGGGAACGATTGTATTTTATACGGCTATGGCTACAAAATATCCGACTTATGCCTTTATTTCGGTGATTCCTTTCAGCTTGTTAGGAGCTTTTGGGATTCTTTCCATGAAAGATGCCAGTCACCGTGCTTGGTGGTGGGTATTAGGACCGACTTTAGTGTTATGGTGGGTTCTTGGGATTGGAACATTCTTTGCACCGTGGGGATTTTGGTGGATTCTTCGAGCTGTTGTCGTAGGTCTTACCCTATTCCTAGGTGGGTGTTATTGGTATCGGAAACGATTGATGATGCCTTTCACAGTGGGGATGGGTACCTTGGTAGTACTCGGTATTGTGCTGATGGAAGGGTTGGTACCCTTCTTAGGTTTGCGTTCTTCTGTGACCTATCATGAACAGATACGCAGCTTTTATGGACCTGTGTATTATTATGGAGAATATGCAGCGTCTGTGCCGTATTATTTAGATATTACTCCCGTCCGTGTGGAGCCTAGCCCTGAGCGATTGGCGAAGTATAATGTACAACGCAGTGAAAAGTGGAACGGTAAGAATGTGATGCCTCAAATTGAGGAGCAAGAGCTATTTAAACGCTTGCAATCTGGAGAACGGATGCTCATAATTACCAATAAAAATTATGGTAAAGAATTAGAGGAATCTTCAGTAGGTCAATACTTAGAACGCGATAAAAGTAGTGATAAAGTAGTGCTATTGCATTCCAAATAGAGAGGTGCCTATGTCAGTAGAACGATTGATACGACAATTAAAAGGATTTTCTAGTCCTCGTGTGTATAATCCTTGGAATGACTTTGATGAACGCTATGATATGAATCAACGAGCAAGTTCTATTCGTAGAAAACAGTTGCAGGCTTATTTGGAGCAGCGATTAGAACGTGCTAAAATTCTCATCATAGCAGAAGCGGTAGGCTATCAAGGAGGACGGTTTACAGGGATTGCTATGACCTGTGAAAGAATGCTCTTAGGGCATCACTCTACAGTAACTCCCTCTATGGTGTTTACTGGCTTGGAACCGAAGCGGACGAGTCATCCAAAGAGCGAGTTTATCACGAAACCAACACAACGGGAGAAAGGCTTTAGTGAACCTACAGACTCTGTGGTGTGGAATACTATGTTAGAGGCAAAGATAAATCCTTATGAAGTAGTATTGTGGAATATATTTCCGTTTCATCCCTTTAAAGGCACAGATGGTCTGACAAATCGGACGCCAACGAAACAAGAATTAGATTTAGGGTGGCCCTATACGAAACAGTTGTTAGAGTTGTTTCCTACGGCACACATCCTTGGAGTAGGTCAAAAAGCGAGTCTTACCTTGGCGGAGTATGGTGTAGAAGTACAAGCTACCTTGCGCCATCCAGCCAATGGAGGAGCGGGGTTGTATAAACAGCAGTTCCGGGAATTTCTTGAGGGAAGACTGAAAGCTTAATAGATAATGCAAAAAGACGAAAAGCCGCAGCGCTTCTAAAAAGACGAAAAGCCGCAGCGCTTCTGAAAACTGCCCTACGCGAAAGTTTTCAGTAAGCACTACGGCTTTTCTTGGCGTTGTTTTGTGGAGGTTTAGTTACCAATGTGCATTTTCGATAAATATTTTTGGGGACTACGGCTTTTTTGCGGTGTTTATGGGGTTGAAAACCTGATTGCTTTAAAAACTGTTTGTGCTGATATTTCTAATGAGTACCATGGCTATTTTTGGACAATTTGTGAAGTTAATAGGTATTGCAAAAAATCCTACTATCGATAATGATGGTAGGATTTTTATGTAGGAATTTCAGGGAAGCTTTGTTATAGGCTCTTTTGTATTGGCAGTGTGCGCAACACTTGAATAACTCTTTGTAACTCTTCTTCTGTGTGTGCAGCGGTGACGGTTAAGCGTAATCGCCCGGTGTTGACAGGGACTGTGGGAGGGCGAATGCCACTGAGGATGATACCTTCTCGTTCACATCGGCGACTGGCTTCTACTGTATCTTCGTTAGAGCCGATGATGATAGGAAATATCGGCGTATCATCGTTGCTAGGGATTCCTAGTGATTGCAAGGTTTTGTGCATATACTCTGTATTGCTTCGCAGTTTTTGATATACACTAGGTTCCTCTGCTAATACTTCTAGGGCGCCGATGCTTGCCCCAATGTCAGCAGGGGACAAAGCGGTAGCAAAGATAAAGGGACGACTGTGGTTGATGATGTAATCGATAACAGTGCTAGAACCGCAGACATACCCACCGATGGATCCTAAGGCTTTACTCATAGTGCCAGTGGTGATGATACGTGGGTTTTTACAATGAAAGTGATGCGCTGTGCCACGGCCCTCACCGATGACGCCAGTAGCATGAGCATCGTCCACAATCAGTAGGGCATCGTACCGTTCTGCAAGTTCCAATAGTTCAGGCAAGGGAGCTATATCCCCATCCATGCTGAACACCCCATCTGTGATGATGAAACGCATACCATAGTGCTTAGATTCAGCTAGTAATGGTTCAAGGGCTTGTACATCTTTGTGGGGATATACTTGCACTTTGGCGCCGCTGAGACGACATCCATCGATCAGGCTCGCATGATTGAGTTCGTCGCTAAAAATGATATCCCCTTTATTAACAAGAGCTGATATAGTTCCGATATTTGCCATAAATCCAGCTGTGAAAGTGAGTGCCTTTTCACATTCCTTCCACTGGGCAAGACGGGTTTCGAGTTCTTGAAATAAAGGAAAAGAGCCAGAGGTAAGACGAGCGCCACCAGAACCAGTACCATATTGTTGGATGGCCTGTAAGGCACGTTCCTTTACATGTGGGTGGTGGGTTAAGCCTAAGTAATTATTCGATGCCATCATTAGATAAGTAGAACTTTCATGGATAACGTGGGTAGCATCGATAGGAGTATACGTACGAGGAGAACGAAATTGTGATTCCTCTTGACGTAGAGTTAAGGCTTTGGCATATCGATTAAACATGGTGAATCCCTTTCGCTGTGACCCAAGTAGGGGCGGATGTAAAATATTGTAGTAATGTTTCTATAGGTGTCTCTTCTGTGATGAAGAAGGCACGACCACCAATGGGACTACCATAGACTTTCATAGGGCTTAATCGATGGTACGTCGTACCGTAGGACACATAGCCCGTTGTATAATCTGGATCGTCAGACCAACACAGTTCGCCTAGCACATAGGGGGACGCTAAGACTTTGCTAGCCAAGATAAGAGCTTCTCTAGAATGGACAGAGGAACATCCGAAGTGCTGCAAATGTTGATGTATATCAGTATCGCTTTCTGCATCCATACGGGATACCCGTACTGTTTGAGGATATACCTCGCCAGTGATTGCGTTAACGAGCCACGCACCGCTTACAGACACTGTATTTTGACTAAGTTTGGTAAAAGCACTTTGTATGGCCTGTTCATGGATCTGTGCTTGTTGTAATAGTTGGGTAGCTACCCGATGAGAGTCCTCGATTGTGGCTGACTCAGTGGTAGTTACTGTGAGAGCAGGGACTTTCACGATGGAGTCATCAGGAATCTCATCAATTTGTAAATTGATAAAATCTGGACGACCTTTGCTGTGTTGTAATGCTCGTTGTAAAAATTCTTCTGAAATGCGTGATAAGGACTCTAGAGAAACGAGACGTTCTGCTCCAGAAATATGAGAGCCCCCTTGTTCATGAGGGCCACCCTTAGCAGCGCGCATGCGAATGCTGTAGACCATGAGTGACTAACCTTGTTTTACTTTCAAAGTCGTAGCCAAACGAGGTAGACGTCGCAAGATACTATAGAAGATAGGACTTACAATGATTGTGAAAATCATACCAGGGACTGCCATCACAAGCATTGGAATGACCATTTTGCCAAAGGACAAACCAATGGTGATGCGGGCAATAGCAGACGCAATAGGACCAGAGATAAGAATGGACCACATACGATTTTTACCAATCCATAAGATGAGCCCTACGATGAGGCGGAATTGCATGGCAATGGCAACGTTTAATAAGTTTTGGGTGCCCAATATAAGACCAATCAAGCTAGAAAGACAACCACAAATGATGTATTTACGGAATCCGAAGGCAGCACAAATGGCTACCGCTAAAGGAGCGGATAATTGGAATTCTACACCTGGAATTAAGTTAGGAATCTTGATGCCTCCTAGAATTGTCATCATCGCCGTTAAGATACCGATTTCTGCAATTGTGTGAATACTTACATTTCTCATTTTTCGTGACCTCCTATTGTAAACTTTCAAAAACCTTACTTCGTTTACATTATAAAACGCAATTGCATTTAGTGCAATATTCAATTGCAAATTTTTGTGACACATCATGAGGGACCTCAGTTGCTTAGGTTGGATTTTCTATAGTATAATAAAAGTAATTATTTTGATCGGCTTATGAACCTAATGGGTTCCCAAATGTTTCACAGTAGAAGTATGTATAGAGGGTATATGCTTTGCTGTGTAGAAGAATGTGACATAGATAGTGAGAAAGGTTTCTCACAGTGTTTTTGCTGTATGAATACGAACAGAAATAGATACTTATTTGTGCTTACATGCCGATACATGCTCAACCATCAGCGGATGGAATTAGATAGTCTTGGGCTATGGTAGTATGTATAGACAGTACGACTATAGTCCCGTAGGAGGAAATTTTGAATACACAAGAAGAAAGAACAACGGTAGCTGCACCAACAGGTGAAGCTACGCAACAACGACCACGTCCGACGACACGTACACGTCGTACGACGGGTCAAAATCGTCGTGCTACTGTGAAAGCGGATGGAGAACGTCCAAACCGTCCACGTCCACAAGGTGACAATGGCGAACGTCGTCAATCCAATCGTGGCCCACGTAGACCACAACGAACAAATACAACAGCAGAAAAACATGAACAAACAGCACGTCCACATGTGCGAAAAGATAAATTGCAAATTATTCCATTAGGTGGTTTAGGTGAGATCGGTAAAAATATGACCATCTTCCAATATGGCGATGATATTGTTGTATTAGATGCAGGCTTAGCATTCCCAGAAAATGATATGTTAGGGGTAGATATCGTTATCCCTGATATGAGCTACTTAATCGAGCACAAAGATAAAGTACGTGCCGTAGTGATTACTCATGGTCATGAAGACCACATTGGGTCCTTGGCGTATTTATTAAAAGAAGTAAACGTACCTGTATATGCTACGAACTTAGTATGTGGATTGATCGAAGGCAAATTAAAAGAACATCATGTAAAAGCAAAAAAATTACAAGTGGTACAAGCTGGTGATGAATTTAAAATTGGATGCTTTAAAGTGGGTTTTATCCAAACAAACCACTCCATTCCAGATGCGTGTGCTATCTTCTTAGAAACACCAGTAGGTACAGTGGTGCATACTGGGGACTTTAAAGTGGATCAAACTCCAGTAGATGGTAAATTAATGGACGTTCATAAATTTGCGGAACTTGGTAACAAAGGTGTATTGGCGTTGATGTCCGATTCCACCAATGTGGAAAAGCCAGGATTTACGCCGTCTGAAAGTACAGTAGGACCAGCGATTATGCGTGCCGTCGCAGAAGCTACGGGTCGTGTTATTCTAGCTACTTTCGCATCCAATGTGTCTCGTTTGCAACAAGCCATTGATGCAGCGGTAGCCACAAAACGTAAAGTAGTGGTATTAGGTCGTTCTATGGTAAATGTGACAGAAATCGCTCAAGAACGCGGTTACTTAACAGTGCCAGAAGGAACGATCATCGGTGATGATGAAATGAATCGTTATCGTGCTGATGAAATTATGATCTTAACAACGGGGTCTCAAGGGGAACCAATGGCAGGTCTATCTCGTATGTCTACGAACAATCACCGTACTGTAGAGATTACTCCAAATGATACTGTTATCATCTCCGCAACACCAATTCCAGGCAATGAAGCAGCCGTAGGACGTACTATCGATAATTTGTTGCGCCAAGGTGCTCATGTAGTATACGGCAAGGATCGTGGTATCCACGTATCTGGTCATGGTAGCCAAGAAGATTTAAAAACTATGTTGAACCTAGTACGACCTAAGTTCTTTATTCCTGTACATGGGGAATACCGTATGTTGAAAAAACATGGTGAGCTTGCTGTGTCTATGGGGATTGTAAAACCTAGCAATGTCTTGGTAGGCGATAATGGACAAATTTTCGAGTTTACTACTCGTACAGGTCGTTTAGCAGGTCGTGTACCAGCTGGTAAAGTCTTTGTGGATGGCTTAGGTGTAGGCGATGTAGGTAATATCGTTATCCGTGACCGTCAACAATTAGCGCAAGAAGGTATGGTTGTGGTTGTTATGGCTATGGACCGTGCATCTGGTACGATTGTAGCGGGTCCAGATATGTTATCCCGTGGCTTTGTGTATGTACGTGATGCAGAAGAGTTATTAAGTGAAGCGCAACGTCGAGTAGACGCAGCCGTAGAAAAATGCGAAATGGAACATATCAAAGATTGGACAACGATCAAAACTGTGGTGCGTGACACATTAGGAAAATTCTTCTATGAAAAAACACGCCGTCGTCCAATGATTCTACCAATCATTCAAGACGTATAAGGAATGTGATATAATAGGCATATGACGACAGTCATATGTCTATTTATTGTATTGGACTATGTCGCACTTTTGGGGAAGACATAGTGTGGAGTTAGTATATGAATCAAAGAAGTACAAAGTCCGTCGTAGAATCTGGGATCCTAACAGCATTGATGATTGTCTTTGCTATGATAGGTCTCAGTGTACCTATGCTTGGATTTTTTGGATCTATTTTTGTGCCTATGACGATTGCTATCGTAGGTGTACGTCATGGCTTTCGTTGGAGTCTATTATCTGTTGTATCCGCAATTATCGCCATTGCCTTTTTATTAGGACCTTTGACGGCCCTAGTAGAAGGGGGAGTTTTTGGTGTAATTGGTATTTTAATCGGTTATGGATTGCGCAAGCACTGGTCAATTTCTAAATTATTGATGATTCCTGCTGTGGTATTAATGCTAGCAGTGGTCGTTCAGTTTTGGGCATCCGCTTTGGTGATGCAGGTAAGCCCTACAGAGATGTGGTCATCTTTGGAAGAACAAATCACAGTATCCATGCAAGATATGTATGTGCAGCAAGGGCTTTCAGAGGAACAGGTGACGACAGCGATGACTGCCTTGCAAGATCAAATTGAAATTATGAAAAAAGTGTTGATTGCAGGTTTATTTTGCTCGGGTGTAGCTATTTCGTATATTATTAATCGCCTCACCTATATTGTAATCAGTCGTATTGGTACTTACCATATTCCTGAAATGCCTACCATCAAAGGTTGGCGTGTGCCGGATTGGGCGTTACATATCTTTTTAGTGGGAGTCATTTCTTATTTTGTAAAACAATATATTCCACTCCTTGAATATGCAGGCTATAATTTGATGTATTTAGGTGGTATAATGCTATTTATACGAGGCATATCTTGTGTTTGGCGTATTAGTAAAAGTTATAACCCACCGAAGATTATACCGTGGATTGTATTAGGTTTATTTATTATAATGTCACAGTCTGCGGCTATATTGGGGGCGTTGGATGTGTTTTTGCACATAGAGAATCGATGGGGAAAACGAAGTGACTAAAACTAGAGGAGGTAGTATGGATATACAAACTGAATACAGTTCTATTGAAATTACTGCTGCCGTTCTCATTCTTATTTTATTAGGCATTATTTTCTATTTGAATTGGCAACTAGCTATGTTAGCGTGTATAGTGGTGGTGGCTGCATATTTGTACGTAGGTCGCACCATTCGCCGAGGACGACATCTTAGAAAAGCTCAATTTGACTGTATGGCAAAAGGAATTACACAGGCTTCTACTTTTGCGTTACAAAATTTGCCGGTGGGCATTGTTATCATTGATGAACATAATGTCATCTGCTGGAGTAATAGCGTATTTAGAGATTGGTTACCTAGTGATTCTGATAAGACAATAAAATTAAGTGGATTTATTCCTACGCTACGAATTGATAAATATTGGGGGAAGTCGGGACACTTTCATGAGGAAATCGATGGAAAGTATTATCGTGTGCTCTACAAAACATTAGTGGCGCCAAAGTCTAACTATTCTGATGTAAATAGCAATGAATTAGAATCCTATATGGCATTTTATTTTGATGATATTACAGATATAGAAATCGAGAAACATAAAGCTATTTCTATGGTTCCAGCGCTTGGATTTATTACAATGGATAATATCGAAGATTTGCGTTCTGGTTTGAGTGATATTGAATATACACAACTGTGGTCTGATATGAACCGGTTGATTGTAACTGAGATCGATCAACATGATGGATTTATTCGTAATGCCACCGAAGATACATATACATTTAGTATTAGTAAGTCTGCCATGTTGAAGATGATGGAATCGAAGTTTAGTTTATTAGATAAAATTCGTGCATTAACTACGTCTAAACATATTCCCCCAACCATCAGTATGGGGATTGCTTTAACAGAAGATACGGTGAAAGTACAAGGAGAAAAGGCAAAAGCAGCCTTAGAAATCGCCTTAGGACGTGGTGGTGACCAAGTTTGCGTATACCATGGTGAAGAGGTCAAGTTTTTTGGTGGAAAATCATCAGGAAATGAAAAGAATACTCGTGTCCGTGCTAGGGTCGTATCTCACGCATTGCATGAAATTATGCTGGATTCTGATCGTGTTCTCGTCATGGGTCATGACCGAGAAGATTATGATAGTATTGGTGCCTCCGTAGGGGTAGCAGCGATGGCAAGAGCCCTTAATAAACCAGTGCATATTGCCTTGAGTTCACATCCTACAGCAGTTCGTAAATTAGTAGAAGTACTGGTAGAACATCCAGATTTTCAAGGTCTAATTATTGACGAAGAAGAAGCTACACAATTTGTAACAGATAATACGGTGGTCATCGTGACCGATGTGCATCGTTCTGAGATGGTGGCGGCTCCATCAGCTTTGAAAAAGGCAAATCGTCGTGTTGTCATAGACCATCATAGAAGGGGGTCAGACTTTATTGAGTCTCCATTATTGACCTATTTGGAACCATCTACATCATCTACTAGTGAACTGGTAACAGAGTTAATTCAATATTTCCCAGAACATGTAGAGATTAAGCATATTGAAGCTAGTGGTTTATATGCAGGTATCGTAGTGGATACAAAAAACTTTGTGGTCCAAACAGGGGCACGTACCTTTGAAGCAGCCTCTTTCTTGCGCCGATCAGGTGCAGATGTATCCTTGGTACGACATTTGTTTATGGATAGTTTTGAAGGGATGCGTATACGCTCGACGATGCTAGCATCTGCAGAAGAAGTAGCGAATATGGCTTTTACAGAGGCACCACAAGATGCGAAGAATGCCACTGTGATTGCAGCACAAACAGGAGATAAATTGATTACCCTTGAGGGGATTGAAGCTAGTTTTGTATTCTATGTGCTGCCAGATGGTGGTATTGGGGTCAGCGCTAGGTCGCAAGGTAAATTGAATGTACAATTAATTATGGAAGCTGTCGGTGGCGGAGGTCATCGTACTGTGGCGGGTGCTCAAATTTACAATATGTCTATGAAAGAGGCACGCCAATGGGTGACTGAAGTAGCCGTATCCCATATGACAGAATTACAAAAAGAAGTTAAGGAGGAATTATCATGAAAGTAATTTTATTAGAAGATGTTAAAAAAGTTGGTAAACGTGGTGAAATCGTAGAAGTTTCTGAAGCCTACGGTCGCAATGTATTGATTAAAAAAGGTGTAGGTCTTGAGGGTACACCACAAAACTTGAACAATGCAAAACAAAAATTAGGTGCTCAAGCTCATAAAAAACAAGTGGACTCTGATGAAGCAACTGTATTGGCCAGCCAATTATCAAAAGTATCCGTTACCATCCCAGTAAAGATGGGCGATGGTGGCCGTGTATTCGGTTCTGTAACAGGCAAAGATATTTCTGATGCATTGCAAGCGCAAGTAAAAGTTGATGTGGATAAAAAGAAAATTGACTTAAAAGAGCCAATCAAAACATTGGGTACTCATGAAGTGTTAATTCGAGTGCATCCAGAAATTACAGCTAAGATTACTGTAGAAGTAGTTGCAGGTTAATAGAAAGAGGGGCTAGGCCCCTCTTTTTTGGTATAAATGTGTGTAGTTGTGAGTAGGGAGAATGTGTATGTCAGGACGGATACCACCACACAGTATAGAGGCAGAACGAGCCGTGCTAGGAGCCATTTTGCTCAATAAAGATGCCTTTGATACAGTCAGCTCTATTGTAAAAGCAGAAGATTTTTACAGTGATAATCATCGTGTAATCTATGAAGCACTCGTTAGTATTGTAGGAAAGAATCAACGTGCAGATTATGTATTATTATCTGAAGAGCTGAAGAAGGCTCAGAAGTTAGAAGCGGTAGGGGGGATTCTGTACCTTACCAATTTGACCACAGATATTGTTGATGCGTACAACGTAGAAGATCATGCGAAAATTGTGAGAGATAAAGCCCATTTGCGTAAATTAATCCATGTAGCGAATGCAGTAGAATCCATGGCCTATCGCGAGGAAGAAGAAACGGAAGATATCGTCAATCGAGCAGAACAAATGGTTCTCGATGTGAGTGGTACCACAAAAGGAGAATCTTCTTTTAGTGCTATGCGAGATGTAGTGTATGAAACCATTGATCGCATTAATGAATTGCAACGGCATAAAGGTATATTGACTGGCGTATCTACGGGGTTTAAAGACTTAGATAACTTGACTAGTGGCTTACAAAAATCGGATTTAATTTTAGTAGCTGCTCGTCCTTCTATGGGTAAAACCGCATTTACGTTGAATATTGCCCAAAATGTAGCTATGAGGTCGAAGAAAAATGTAGCTTTTTTCTCTCTAGAAATGTCAAAGACACAACTGGTAGCCCGTGTGTTGGCAGCGGTAGCTGGAATTAACTCTGGTCGTATCCGGAATGGTCAGCTCAGCCAAGAAGACTGGGGAAAAGCAATCAATGCCTTAAATGATTTAGCAGAAGCACCTTTATATATTGATGATACTTCAGGGTTGACGCCGCAATTAATGAAGAAAAAGTTACGTCGTTTAATTCAAGAACATGGTGAGCTAGGACTTGTGGTAGTAGACTATATTCAACTCATGGAAAATGGCGGTAAAAAAATGGCGGATAATCGCCAACAAGAAGTATCTGCGATTTCTCGACAATTAAAAATTATGGCGCGAGAATTTAATGTGCCATTGATTGCCTTGTCGCAGTTAAGTCGTGGTGTTGAAAGTAGGGCCGATAAAACGCCGATGTTAAGTGATTTGCGTGAATCTGGCTCTCTAGAACAAGATGCGGATATCGTTGCTTTCCTGAATCGTGAAAACTATCAAGATACAGAAGATACTAGTGATGGTGTAGAAACACAAGTTATTATCCGTAAACATCGTAATGGTGAGTTAGGAATTGTAAAATTATGGTTTGAAGGGGCATATACCCGATTTAGAGATTTGGCATATCGCGAAGATGATCCTGGTATTTAATAAAAGGAGAGAGACAATGAAACAGACTTGGAAAAGGATGCTATGTGTAGGAGCATTGACGGTGGGTATTGTATCAGTAGATATGCCCTCAGTAGAAGCTAATGGAATTTGGGGAGCTCTTGGTAAAAGTGTATTAGGTGGTGTTGCCGTACATCAACATTTGAGCGATTTAGATAATACAGAGCAAGGTCAACAAGAGATGTTGGAAAAAACAAAAGACCGTACAGGTGTGTATGATAATTATGCTTATCAAATGCGGGCGAAGCGTATTGTGGATGAACTTTCAAAATCACCTCATGTGAAACGCAGTTATGTGGTGTACGTTAACCCAGATGAAGATTTCAATGCCTTCATGACCTTTGGGCGTGTTATGTCTATCAATAAAGGAACGATGGATTTGCTAGATGATGATGCGCTGGCCTATGTTATTGGTCATGAATTGAGCCATGGAGAGCACAAAGATTTAGTGAATGGAGCTAAGAAAAGTAGTATTTTGTCTACAGTAATTGGGGCAGCTACGTTTAACTCTGGAGATTTAGGTCAAATTGCGGCGGGACTTACTGGAAAATATTTAGATAGTCAAGTATTCACTATGTCGCAAGAGAAGAATGCTGATGAGCTTGGCTTTAGCATCCTAGCAGATTCTTCTTATAATGTAGGTGGCGCGGCCCTCGCTATGGAAGTCATCAAAAATAAATATGGCGATACATACCGGGAAGGTTTTGGTAAGATTTTAAATCCTAACGATCATCCGAAAACATCACAACGGGTATTAGATAATTTACAACGGTTATACGAGTATTCAGGGAATCATGTGAAAGTAGAGCAACAAACGGTATTTATCAATGGTAAACCTGTCTATGAAGGCACAGCAAAAGGTAATTATACGGCACCTATGCGAGCTTATATTGTGGCGGGTAAATTGGCTAGATTGTATCATGATAATACCATTGGCGGTGCTCGTGTAGATGGATCTACCGTAGCGATTGGAACGACTAATATCGTGACCATGCCAAATTATGATGCAGCGTTTAATATTGCTAAAGAAATGAATACAGCTATTAGTGATGAATCTGGCGTTGTAGTGGATAAAAAAACAGATAAAAAGAATAAGAAAGATAAAAAAGACAAAAAAGATAAAAAAGATAAAAAAGGTGTAGAAAAATAAAACCAATTGTTATGACAGACTATACAGTTAGGCATTACTGTTCGCAGAAAAGTAAAAATAAAAACGATAAATATAGATTTTCTTTGAATGAAATCGATATGCTAAGAAAAACATGTGATTGCATGACAAATAATATAAATTAAGTATAACTAAAAGTAATAATTGCTTTACCCTTTAAAATAGCTATTTTTACGAAAGTTTCTAAAGAAATTAATTAAATTATCCCTTAACTATGCATATATGATAAGGTTAAAACGGCGATAACAAAGGGGTTTTCTATTCCATGTGATGTACATGTGTGCTATAATTTACGTATCAAGAGTAGTGACAATCTGTTGAGGAGTACTACAAGATGTCACAATTTATTTTATGGTTAGGGAAAGAGGTTTTAAAGATGGGAAATTTTGTTTACATCAAAGAAGAAAAACTTAACGCATTCTGTCAAGACGCATTTGAAGGATTTGGCTTCAGCCCTGAAGATGCTAGCATCATTAAAGACGTATTGATGATGTCCGACATGTACGGTATCCAATCCCATGGGATGCAACGTGTAGTTCGTTACCACAAAGGTATTGAAAAAGGCCTTATCGACATTAAAGCAAAACCAGAAGTAGTATTCGAAACTCCAGTATCTGCAGTTATCGAAGGTCATGATGCAATGGGTCAATTAGTTGGTCACTTCGCTATGGAATTGGCTATTAAAAAAGCTAAAGAATCCGGTATCGGTATCGTATCTGCTCGTAACTCTAACCACTACGGTATCGCTGGTTACTATGCTGATCTTGCTTTAAAAGAAGGCTTAATCGGTTTCTCTTGCACTAACTCTGAAGCCATCATGGTTCCTACATTCGCTCGTAAAGCAATGCTTGGTTCCAACCCAATCGCTTTCACAATGCCAGCTGAACCATACAACTTCTTCTTCGACGCATCTACAACAGTAGTAACTCGTGGTAAATTAGAAATGTACAACAAATTAGGTAAAGAATTACCTAACGGTTGGGCATTAAATAAAGATGGTAAAGCATCTCAAGATGCTGGCGAAGTATTAGGCAATATCTCTGATCACGTTGGTGGCGGTATCATGCCTTTAGGTGGCAACACTGAACAATTAGGTTCTCACAAAGGATATGGTTACGGTATGCTTTGCGAAATCTTCGCATCTATCTTCTCTCAAGGTGGTACATCCAATAAATGTATGACTGGTGGCCGTTCCAACATTTGTCATGGTTTCATGGCTATCAACCCAGCTATCTTCGGTAACCCAGAAGACGTTAAAAAACACTTCTCCACATTCTTACAAGAACTTCGTGAAGCTCCTAAAGCTGAAGGTGCTGACCGCATCTATACTCATGGTGAAAAAGAAGCAGAAGCTATCGAAGTTTGCCGTAAAGAAGGTGTGCCAGTTATCGATAAAACTGTGGCAGAATTATTCGATGTATGTCACTTGTTAAAATTGGATCCTAAAAAATACTTTGGTGACTATGAGCCACCTAAAGCAGTAGCATCCAACTACTAATTAGAAGTCAGTAGCTGACAATTAAAAATCTTTATCGATGCAGAATTAGTAGTTTTGTATCCCTAAGGAATACTTCTTAGAGACTGGTAACAGTCAATATCTTAGAACATATGAGAGAGGGAATCTGTAGATTTCCTCTCTTATTGTTTATATTACACTGTGCGTATGCTAGAATTGAATTACAGTGATTCACACTATAGAAAGGGATTGTTAATATGGATATATTTTTAGCAGTCTTGCCAATCCTATGGCTTATCGTAGCGTTGGCAGTATTAAAAATGCCTGCATGGAAAGCATGTTTGGCAGCAGCAATTGGTACGTATATTTTAGCTGTTTTCTACTATGGAGAAAATGCATATATTATGTACACAGGGGCTATGGAAGGCGTTGCTCTTGCAGTTTGGCCAATTCTTTTGGTTATTACAGCAGCCATCTTCACATACCAATTAGTAGTTCATACTAAAGCGATGGACACAATTAAAGTTATGTTATCTTCTGTAACTAGCGATATGCGTATTTTAGCTGTATTGTTAGCGTGGGGCTTCGGTGCTTTCATGGAAGGTATGGCAGGTTTCGGTACAGCCGTTGCGATTCCAGCAGCGATGATGGTAGCAGTAGGCTTTGACCCATTGAAATCTATCTTGGCTTGTTTGGTAGCAAACTCTGTACCTACAACATTCGGTTCCATTGCGATTCCAACAACAACATTGGCATCTTTGACTGGCCTACAACCAGCTGAATTGGGTACATTCATTGCAGTGCAATTATTCTTCTTAAACGTAATTACTCCATTCTTCATCGTAGGCATCATTGCTGGCGGTGTGAAAGCAATTAAAGGTGTATTCGTACAAACTTTATTAGCTGGTTTGGCATTAGCAATTCCTGAGTTGTTAATCAACATGTATGCAGGTGGTCCAGAACTTTCCGTTATGGGCTCCTCCATTGTAATCATGGGTGTCATCATTGCTATCGCAAAATTAATGCCTGTTAACGATCCTGAGTACAAAGTTGAAGGTGGTGCAGCACGTACAGTATCTGCTAAAGAAGGCTTAATTGCAGCATCTCCATTCATCTTGATCTTCATCTTGTTGATCGGTACATCTAAATTAGTACCTGCGGTATATAATGCATTGATGGTATTCAAAACATCTGTACCTATCCACGCTGGTGTAAATGCAAAACCTTACACATTTGTTTGGATTGCAACTCCTGGTATTATGATTTTCATTTCTGCTTTCATCGGTGGTTTCATCCAAAAAGCAGGTCTTGGAACTCAAAAACAAGTATTAACTAACACTTTTAAAACATTGAAATTAACGTATGTAACAATTATTTCCGTAGTTGTGACTGCAAAATTGATGACATACTCTGGTATGACTGGTATGATCGCTAATGCATTGGTAGCTGCCACTGGTACTATGTACCCTGCATTTGCTCCTGTAATTGGTGCGTTGGGTGCGTTCTTGACAGGTTCTGGTACAAATGCAAACGTACTGTTTGGACCATTACAAACAGCAGCAGCTCATCAATTGACTCCTGGTCATGATACATTAGCATTGTGGTTGGCAGCAACTAACTCTGGTTCTGCTGGTGTTGGTAAAATGTTCTCCCCACAAAGTATTGCGATTGCAATCGGTGCCGTAGGTCCTGCTCTTAACACATTCATCGAAGAACACAAAATCGATGCACAAAAAGCTGACCAATTACGTCACTCCATCGATGCAAGTTCCATCATGGTTCATGTAGCTAAATACTTCTTGTTATACTTAGTTATTTCTGGTATTTTTGCTTACTTCGGTCAAGAATTCTTCCCTCAATTGGAAGCGATCTTAACATTAGTTAAGCACTAATTACCCTCTAGCATACAAAAACAGACAAAGAGACAACATTTCCGTGTTGTCTCTTTTTGTATTCCTATTAGATATATATAGGCTCTTTGTCAAATGTGGGGGCTACTCATATAAAAGTTCTTAGCACAAGCTATTTAAATAGCTTGTGCTATTTTTGCTCAATAGAAGTATACGAACTCTGAATCATTCAAAATGACGTACCCCATAACTTATTCTCTTTAAACTTTAATAATATTATTACATCCTTCTAAAGGCTAATCTAAGTCCATATGCCAGGTGTAGGTCATTGGATATACGCAATATTTCTAGTAGATTTACTCGCTCGAGAGCCTAATCTACCAAACGATACACATGGTAACGATCTGCCACGATATGCGCATGAAGGACCATTGTTTGTATCACTAACTTAAATAGTGGAGACATATCCATAACAACGTATTTTCTTGGTGGAAAGGAAAAGAGCGCACTTAAAGCGATATCTGAAATACTGGGTAAAGAAACTATCGGCCTATTTAACACATCAGAAATATGCTCCAATGCTAATAGTTATGGACTCAATTACCAAAAGACAGGAAAGGAGCTGATGAGCCAAGATGAGATAGCAGTTATGAATGGCAGTAAATGTATTTTCCAACTTCGAGGTGTAAGACCATTTTTATGACTATTGTATTTTGAATATCTAAATGGTATAATGTTATCAACAACGTTGTTAATAACATTGATATGAGGTGATATAAATGGATGTGAACTTTTTATTGGAAATAGCAATTAAAGAAACGATAAATTTAAAGACGAATGAGGTATTTTTACTTAGAGAATTATTTAAGGGTTACGAATGGAATAGGATAGAAAGAAAAGATAGATTATTGTTGGGCTCTCTTTTTCTGAATTACGTAAATAGCGAGAGTTCTAATATAAAAACATTAGAAAAAACATCTTCAGGACAACAAAAATATATTATTATAAATTAACACGTCAAATTAAGGAAGGGGAAAAAGAAGAGTTATGATGAACTCTCACTCAAGGGGAAGAGTTAAAGGGGTTAGAAGATTCTATGGCTAATCTAGATAACCAACAAAGTAAAGTTGTAATAGAAACTGTTGATGGTGTTCAAAGGATAAGAGGATTGGTTGGTTCGGCAAAAACTATAGTAATTGCTCTTAAAGCAGCTTATCTTCATGCCAACATCTAGATTGGAAGATAGCTATAACATTTAATACAAGATTGCTTAAAGGTTAATTAGAACACCTTATAAATACATTTTATATAAAACAGACATCCTTTCTTATATGAGTAGCCCCAACATTTAGTATAGAGCCTATATATATCGAAATTTGATATAATGCAGTAGATGAGCATATAGGATGCTCTGTGTAAGGATATAAAGGATTACTAAAGTTCATGTAATGTTCATTAAAATTTCATTGAAAACTCATATTTTTTTCATCATTCTTTCATAGATAAGGTGTAAGATATAAGCAAGTTAGAAATAACGAATATCCTTAATAAAAATAGATACGATGCAGATGGCACGTAAAGGAGGAAACTATGAAAAAAATGTTTCGTATGGGAGCTGCTGTGATGGCTCTAGGTGCAGGCTTTATGATGGCTAGTGGTGTTGCGGATGCAGCAAAAGTACAAAGTATTCCAGCAGATCAAATGGCAAAAATTAATTCTTGGAATGGTGTAGGCAGTGTTGTTCCTAGCGTATTACCATTGAGCGATGTAGATTATAAAGGTGTGGTTACAAAATTTAAATCCTTATATCCAGATGCACAAATTGTAGGTATTTCTTATGATGGAAAACATAATCCAACGTATGAAGTAGATGGTATTGTGGATGGTTTAAAAATTGAAATGCATATCCGTGAAAATGGCGATATTCTAAATACAGAAGTAAAACCTTTGAAACATGATGGCGCAGGTAAACATGCAAAAAAAGAGGGTTCTACTATGTATGGTCAAGCTATGAAAGGTAGCCATAGCATGTCTAAAGCCTTTGATGTAAATGATATCATTGTGCCAGAAGTAGCAGAAACTAAAGCACAAGAAAAAGTAGGCGGCACCTATGAAGCTATGGACTGGTCTATAAAAAAAGATCATGGTCGTTTAGTATATGAATTAGATATGATTGATGGCAGTGGTAAAGAAGCTGAAGTTAAAGTTGATGCAATGACTGGTGAAGTGATTAATGTAAAAGCTAAAACTAGCAAATACTAATTCTAGTGCAATACTCCTTATAATACCCTTACTTTAAACACAAATAAAACACAAATAAAATACCCTTACTATAAAATATAAATACCCCTTTTTCTAAGACGTCACTGGTTTCACTATGAAGCCTGTGGCGTTTCTTTTACTTAGCAAAGGGAAGAGCACGACATATTCCTCCACAAACTGATACAGTGGTTAGGTTTGCTCCGGAACATGTCGTGCTCTTCTGGTGTATTCTAATTTATGCAAAAAAGAACGCCACAAGGCTACTACGTATAACTGCGTTCCTCTAGGGGAGGGATGTCGTGCTCTTCTAGTTTATCTAAATTCGGACCCAAAAAGGAACGCTACTGATATTCTACATATAATGGCGTTCCTCTAGGAAGTTGTTAATAATTATTTGAAATACATATAAATGATATGAAAATAATATGCTATACTATAAAAATAGAAGAACTATCAACGTGAGTTGGGTTTATCTCTTCCTAATCGATGGGAGGAGGTGATACTATGACACCATTCAAGTTTTTTAGTTTACTAATACAATTTGGAATGTTGGTTATAGCATTTTTAACTTACTTAAATATGTAAGTGAAAAGCCTAACGTAAAGATAAGTATCGCAAGTACTTAACACGTTAGGCTCCATCACTATTTATACACTCTGAGATGAGCCTAACGCCTAAGACACGTTGATGGCTCTTCTTTTCTTATGTATAGTATAGCATAGTTTTTCACGGAAGGCTACTTATTTTATTATAGGTGGCACTCTATTATGAACGACATATGATAGTGTTATAGTATATACATAAATGAATTTGTCAAAATATAGTACAATCAATATAGGTAGATGGTACCTTAAAATGACCGTTTACCTAGATTTGGGTGCGTACACGGTTTTAATGTATATCGATCGATGATACGGCACGCTTCGTCTAGGGTTAGATCATCTTTTGTAGGACCTTGTTCAAAGATGCATCGAGGGTCGCTGGAGCCAACTTCGCCGGCTGGTAGGTATAGGTATTCTTCGTTATGAGGGTCACCAAAGATGTACCCTGCTTGTAAGTGTTCTTTGTGGATACGGCTCATGGTATCTCCTTCATCATAAAATTAGCGGCGTCCGCTGAGACTAAGTGTAATTGTGTGTGCCCCCAATGGGAGGGGACTTTTTGGAATGATGCTTTGTCGTGTAAATGACCGAATACGCAGTGATCTACATGGTACTGTTCTAATAGGTCCGTAAATCCATTGGCATGATTTTCTAAGGTTGGCGGATAGTGCAGTAAAAGTATGCGTGTTACCTGAGAGGGGTCATCACCACTTTCAGTAATGGCAGTTTCCATAGCATCGAGAGCGGCTTTGGTACGCATTAACTCTCGCTCATAGATGTGACGGTCATCCGCTTCTTTAAAGAAAGGATCTTGGGGATAGATATACCCTTTTGTGCCACCGAAGGCAATGCCATTGTGGTATAGTCCTCTACCTTGCAAGAAAGTGATTCGCCCTTCCATAAGAGTATTCATTTTTTGTAAGCTTGTCCACCAATAATCGTGATTGCCACGAATCATAAATTTGTTGCCTGGTAAATCAGAGATGGCGTCTAGGTCAATCTGGGCATCCCTAAGGCGCATAGCCCAAGACATATCTCCTACTAGAAAGACTAGGTCATCAGGCTCTACATGTTCTCGCCAGTGTGCTTGGATACGTTCCCAGTGGTTATCCCAGTGTGGACCAAATATGGTCATAGGTTTTGTTGGTGGTTGCCCAGATAGGTGTAAATCGCCAATGGCAAAAACTTTCATTAAACCTCCAAAGAATTGTGTAAATATGGTTGTATATGACGGATGACCTCTAAGGCACGTGTTTCATGGCATACTTGAGGAATCCCATAGCCGATAACGAGTGGCGATGTTATATAGCGTGGCACGATTTTAAGATAGTGAAATCCGTCATTAATATCGTAAAAAAATAGATTATAAGATTTTGCATACTTAGAGAAGCCTTCTAATACGTACCGTAAAGTGCGTTGTAAGTAGTTGGCTAGTATAGGTGTATCTAATTGTGGATCAAATCGCATATTAAATTCAAAGAATCCATGGATAGGAAGATTGGATAAGGTCATACGCAGACCATCCTCTTCATGGATGAGCCATCCATCAAAATGTTCTTTGTGAATATCTTTACGGTAATCATAGTTCTCTAAGCCGATGATTTGGCTATGAGGGTGATAGATAGATCCACCAGACATAGGACCATAGTTTTTAAAAAATAAGACCGACGTAAAACGAGGGTTAGCTTTTACCTCTTCCCATTTGGTTCGACCAAATTCTAAAATATGGACCGCTTCTGAAAAGGGTAATTTAGAATATTCCGTATGCACATTTGGTGACGTTTCAATAATAACAGTAGGCCATGTGTGTTCCAATACAGGATATTTATTCATGAGCCAAATGATGGACCCAGATGTATCTAGTATATCGGTTAATTGCGAGGGTTCGCAAAATGGGCAATGCCCGTCGCGATTGTGCATGCTATCGGGCTTTGTTTGTCCCAAAGCAATATCAAAAATTAATGGTTCTTTCATAGTTCACCTCACTATTACTATAGTATCATAGGGGGCGAGGTTTATGAAAGTGTGAAACATGATATAATAAAAAAAGAATAGGAGGAACTATGAGACCTACAACATTATGCTTTCTCAAAAGGGAGAATTTATTTTTATTAGGACGAAAAAAACGTGGCTTTGGCGCCGGTTATTATAATGGATTTGGTGGTAAGATAGAAGACTGTGAAAGCTTCCGTGCTTGCGCTGTACGAGAAGTGTTTGAGGAAGTCTCTTTGTTAGTGAAGGAAGAAGACTTACAGGCGGTGGCTTTATTGGACTTTCAGTTTCCTTACTCACCGGAGTTGAGCCATATTAGTTATGTATACATAGTAGAACAGTTTCAAGGAATTCCTTTGGAATCGGAAGAGATGGAACCTCATTGGTTCACGTTGGAGAATACGCCCTTTGACTATATGTGGGCTGGTGATGAAGAGTGGATTCCACGGATTTGGAATGGCGAGAAATTGAAAGGTGTCATTACTTTCAAAGAGGATAATAGTACGATAGAATCCATGCAGTTCATGACCGTAGAAGAGGTGCTAGAAAGCGACGATGTGGACAGTGTGACATCGTGGATATATGAGGGTATGAAGTGAAACAAGTAGAACAGCAAAGCCAAGTGGCATGGACACAGCATTTATTAGATTGGTATGATGTGCATAAACGTGACTTGCCTTGGCGTGAAAGTAAAGACCCTTACCGTATTTGGGTATCGGAAGTGATGTCTCAACAAACACGAATTGAGGCGATGCGGCCCTATTTTGAAAACTGGGTGTTGCAATTTCCCACCTTAGAAAGTTTAGCTAGTGCCGAAGAAGATACAGTAGTACGAGCTTGGCAAGGTCTTGGATATTATTCTAGGGCTCGTAATTTACACCAAGGTGTGAAAGAAGTAGTAGAAACCTATGGGGGCCAAGTACCGCGAACACGCAAGGAAATGGAAGCCTTAAAAGGTGTGGGCTCGTATACAGCAGGGGCAGTGCTTTCCATTGCGTATAACCTTCGTGAACCTGCTGTAGATGGGAATGTGCTTCGAGTATATGCTCGGCTGTATAATATTCATGAAGATATTTTAGGGACCGCAGGCAAAAAAGCGATTACTACATTAGTAGAAGAGACGATGCCTTATGATCGGCCAGGAGATTTCAACGAAGCCCTCATGGATTTTGGAGCATCTATCTGTATTCCTAAAGCGCCACGCTGTGAATCTTGCCCATTGGTGCAGGATTGTGAAGCAAAAGCAGCAGGAACAGAGCAAGTATTGCCCATACGGATTAAGAAAACAAAGGTACAGGCTGTACAGCTCTACGTAGGGATTATCCAAACACTAGAGGGGTATTATTTGCTCCATCGGAGACCTAAAGAAGGATTGCTTCAAGGGATGTGGGAATTTCCAAGTGTAGAAGGTGGCACAGCAGAGAGTCGCAGAGTAGAATTAATTGATTTACTAGCATCCATTGGGGTTGCGGTCGTCATGGAGAGACCTATGGTAAAGGAAGTGACTCATATCTTTAGTCACCGCAAATGGATTATGAAAGGCTATCGAGGAGAAGCCATAGAGGTAGCAATAGATACGGCGAATGTGATTGTGCTGGAAGGTGATGAAGCGGTGCAACAAGCTGTAGCACAAGGTCAGATTATCCCTTTGAAGGACGATTGGATTCTCTGCCGTAAAGAAGCCTTTCACGTGTTACCTTGGGCGGGTCCTCATGGCAAGTTCATTGATCTTTGTTAATCTATAACGAGGAGTGATATAGATGAGAATATATATGTTTATAGGCATCCTAGTACTGGGAATGACTCTTTTTGGAGCTATGACAGGATACTGGGTAGCCTTATTTAGAAACGGTTCGAAACAAAAGGGAATAATCTATGGTGGTGTACTGGGGTTAGCCCTTGCAGTAGGAACGATTATCCTGCAACGCTTTATGTACAGCATCCATGGTGATAAGGTGATTGATCTAGTGCGGCCGGTTCTAATCGAACTGAATGGATTAGTCGTAGCACTATCCGGCACCTTTGCAGTATTGACGATCTTCGGTGTATTCTACGGACTTATGCGTTTAGGGGCTCGATCTGACAGCGGGGACAGCCCTATCGACGAATCACGGCGAAATTTCTTTAAACGCACGGCAGTGGTGGTACCTGCTGTAGTAGGTGTCACAGGGTCAGTGGCGGCCTTTCAAGGGAATAATGAACTGCAACTACGCAAGATACAATTGGCTTTGAAAGATAGACCAGAGGTGTTGAAAGGATATAAACTTGGACAACTTAGCGATGTTCATATAGGTCCTTTTATCGGTATGGACAAACTGAAAGAAATGGTGGATGCCATTGCTAGTGAACACCCGAATCGACTGGTTATCACTGGAGATTTAATCGATGATTTGGGGTATCTTGATGAAGTGGCAGAGTATCTAGATAGCCGAGTGAAAGATTTTCCTGATGGTATTGATTATATTTTAGGGAATCACGAATACCGAGTTGATGTAGAGCGTGTGTGGAAGCGGTTACATCAAACGAAGATGCATATGTATCGCAATAGCCATCAGCAGATATTAGGTGGGACTCGCCCTGTATACTTAGTGGGCATGGATTACCACTTTAAAGATGATGTGCAAGAGGAAAATGTACGTTTGTTGGACAAAGCCATGAAAGGCATGCCCGACAATGCCTATCCTATCTTGTTGGCGCACCATCCGAACTATATCCCTGAAGCATTTCGTAGACATATCCCATTAACCTTATCTGGACATACCCATGGGGGACAGATCAATCTATGGGGTGTGAACCTAGTGCCGGTGTATAAGCCGTATTGGAAAGGACTCTACGAAGAACAAGGATTATTTGCCTATGTAAGCCGAGGGTCGGGACATTGGTTCCCAGTGCGGTTGAACTGTGCTAGAGAAGTGACGGTGTTTACGATATTGTAACTGAAAAATAAGGACCCCCACAGCGACAACTGTGGGGGTTCTTCGTCCCGATGGACTTAATCAACGTTTATACGAATAGTATATCATATACATAAAATCTTGTCATCCATAGTATAGGTATTTAGATAAGTTAGTGAAAGTTGAAAATAGTATATCGCAGTTAATAATAAAATGATATCCATTATTATAAATATAAATGATAATAAAGGTAATAGCTAATTCTTTCATTCTTTGAAAGACATAATTAAAAAATTATATTGAGAAATACTATCAGTTGTGATATAGTATACATAAGTAAGACTCATGTAATTTTTAATTTAGGGATAGTACGGAAGATCCCACATGTTTAGTAAGGGAGGAAAGACCATGAAAGAATTTAAATTATGGAGGTTGTTCATTGTGTTTGCCGTTTGTATTATGGCTATTGCAGGCTGTGGAAAACAAGCGGATACGGTACAAGATGGTAAGCCATTACAAGTGGTAACTACTACAACAATGATTACAGATTTAGTACAAAAAATTGGTGGTGACCATGTAACAGTACAAGGATTGATGGGGGCTGGGGTAGACCCACATTTGTATCAAGCTAGTGCAGGTGATGTATCTACTTTACAAAAAGGCGATGTAATCTTCTTGAATGGTATCCATTTAGAAGGTAAAATGGGCCAAGTATTCCAAGAATTAAAAAAATCTAACAAAACAGTAGTGGAGGTGTCTAAAGATATGGATCCATCCACATTGTTAGCCTTTGAAGAAGAAGGTCCAGATGCAAAAGACCCTCACATTTGGTTCGATGTACAAAACTGGAAATTAGCTGCCAAAGTAGTAAAAGACACATTAGTAGCAAAAGATCCAAAACATGAAAAAGATTATGTGGCTAATTACGAAGCATACATGAAAGAATTAGATGCAGCCGATCAATATATTAAAGATAGAACGAAAGAAATTCCTGAACAATCTCGTGTATTAGTCACTGCTCATGATGCATTCCATTACTTTGCTCGTGCCTATGGCTTTGAAGTAAAAGGCTTACAAGGTGTGAGCACAGCTACTGAAGCAGGCACAAAAGATATGAACGACTTAGTACAATTTATTGTAGACCACAAAATCAAAGCTATTTTCGTAGAATCTTCTGTTCCTCATAAAACAATCGAAGCCGTACAAGAAGCATGTAAAGCTAAAGGTTGGGACGTAGCTATCGGCGGCGAATTATATTCCGATTCATTAGGTTCTCCTAACACAGAAGGCGGTACTTACATTGGCATGGTCAAAGCCAATATCGATACCATTGTGGGCGCTCTTAAATGATGAGTGACAGCAAGTGTATTTTGAAAGTAGATCATCTTTCAGTCGCCTATGATGATACGGTAGTGCTGAAAGATGTATCCTTTCAGATTGAACAAGGAACGATGACGGCCATAGTTGGTCCTAATGGTGCTGGCAAATCAACCTTGGTGAAAGCCATATTAGGATTGGTACCATTAGTAGAAGGAACGATTGAGTTAACATTAGATACTAATACAGTTTCTGCTTATGGAGGCGCGAAAACGAATAGTATTTATAATCATATTGCCTACGTACCACAAACCTCAACAGTAGATTGGGATTATCCCATCACTGTATTTGAGGTGGTATTAATGGGCACCTACCGCAGACTGGGGTGGTTTAAACGCCCAAGGAAACGTGAACGAGATGAGGCGACAAAAGCCTTGCAAACGGTAGGCATGTTAGACTATGCACAGCGATCTATCTCACAATTGTCAGGAGGGCAGCAACAGCGTGTATTCCTAGCCCGTGCTTTGGTGGAAAATCAAGATGTGTATATACTAGATGAGCCTTTCAAGGGTATCGATAAGACGACAGAGGCGGTACTCGTAAAGATTATGAAAGACATGCAAGCAGCAGGAAAAACATTGCTGATCGTACATCATAATTTGCAAACTTTGGAAGCTTATTTTGATCAAGTTCTCTGCATCAATCGCAGATTGGTGGGCATGGGACCAGTTCGAGATATAGTAGGTTCCCATATCCTAGATGAGACATATTCATACTAGGAGGCACCATGGAATTATTACAACAATATACATTTCAAATCGTAGCACTGGGGACGGTGATGCTAGGCTTGGTATGTGGTGTCATAGGAACCTTTGCAGTCTTGCGCCAAGAAAGTTTACTAGGCGATGGCGTAGCCCATTCCACACTACCTGGGGTAGTGGCGGGGTTTCTTTTAACAGGCGTGAAAGACACTACAGTACTGTTACTAGGTGCGATTTGCACGGCTTGTTTGTCAGAATGGATTATGCACAAAACATCCCAAAAAGGGGTTCGTTTTGATGCAGCCTTAGCTACGATTTTAGCGGCCTTCTTTGGATTTGGTACAGTGTTATTAACGCGAGTACAGTCTATGGAAAATGCTGGACAGGCAGGTCTGAATACATTTATCTTTGGTCAAGCTGTAACCATGATGCAAAGTGACATTTGGGTGATGGCCATTTGTGGAACCTGCATTGTAGGCGGGGTCATTATACTTTGGAAAGAATTGAGTCTTACCGTATTTGACCCTATTGAGGCACAGTTGATGGGTATTCCTGTGTCAAAGGTGCGATTTTTTTACCGTGCCGCATTGGTGGTGACTATTGTTATAGGCATTCGGACAGTAGGGGTTATATTAATTAGCTCCTTATTAATTGGTCCAGCCATGATTGGTCGCCAGTGGACTCA
The DNA here is from genome assembly GCA_963518505.1 of uncultured Veillonella sp. Lineage (GTDB taxonomy): Bacteria > Bacillota > Negativicutes > Veillonellales > Veillonellaceae > F0422. Next base: position 91,059 of record CAUQIT010000006.1, read on the forward strand.
TTCCTTACGTACTCTAGTGATCATTGCAGCCATCAGTGGTAGTGTAGTGGCATTTATGGGCACATTTGTGAGCGCTCTATGGGGCAATCTTCCTACGGGCCCTATTATCATCATTGTGATGACTGGTATGATTTTATTAAGTTTAGTATTGGCTAATGGTAAACGCCTCGTGAGGAGGTGTTTTGGATGAGTCATATCTTAGAAATTTGGGGTATCGCTACAATCACAGGCATCAGCTGTAGCCTTATAGGTACATTCTTGGTGTTACGCCGTTTATCTATGATGGTGGATGCCATAACACATACTGTGTTTTTAGGAATTGTGTTAGCCTTTTTGGTGACAAAAGATTTGAACTCCCCTTGGCTTATTATTGGTGCCACCGCTATGGGTGTGGGCACTGTGTATGCAGTGGAATGGATGCAACGACGTCGGTATATTCGACCAGATGCAGCTATCGGTATCGTATTTCCCTTCTTATTTGCCTTAGCCATTGTGTTAGTTACCTTATTTGGCAAACACATACATCTCGATGTGGACACAGCAATATTAGGTGATTTAGCCTTTGCTACATTCCAACGCTTTACTGTAGATGCTTATGACTTAGGACCTATGTTGTTATGGATTGCTATGTTGGTGTGCCTTATCAATGCCGTATGCATTGCACTCTTTAAGAAAGAATTGATCCTTACCACCTTTGATCCTGTGTGTGCTAAGGTGTATCAAGCGATGCCTATGGCAGTGTCCTATGGACTTATGACATTGACGTCCTTAACGACAGTAGCTTCCTTTCAAACGGTAGGTGCGATCTTGGTAACGGGTTGTATGATTGGTCCACCAGCGACGGCATTTATGCTGGCTCGATCTGTGAAAGCCATGTTATTCATCAGTATGATAGTATCTACCATAGCTACGACTGTCGGTGTAGCCTTAGCGTTCCTTTGGGATGTATCCATTGGTGGTATGATTGCCACTGTCATAGGTTGTATCTATGGACTGGTGTGGATCTATAAATATGGTAGAAACAATGCATAATAGTAGCATTGTATAAGCTAGCATACTATAGATACATAAGGACTGAAGTAAAATGATGTATTAGAATTTACTTCAGTCCTTTGTTATTTGTGTATTTCTTTAGCGAAATAAAAAGGCTGCAACCAAATGGTTACAGCCTCTTTTGTGATATGTGTAGTGTTTTATTTATTCATATTTTCGATTGCTTCTGCTTCTGCTTTGTTGAATTTAGAAGCAATAACGATGCGAATTAAGCAAAGTGCAACGAAGATGTATGCTGCAAAGCCTAGCCATTCAGCTGTATCACCATAGGATTTTGCTTCAGTGAAAGCCAATTGAAGTGGAGCTTCGCTACCACCTGTACTTACGGAGAAGGCGATGATACCAGCGATGATAACGCCGATGATACTTTCACCAACAATCAAACCAGAAGCGAACAATACGCCACGGCGGTTAGATTGTTCCACGTCAGCATCTGCATAAGCACCAGCACGTTCTTTCGCACGTTTTGTGATGTAACGATTTACGAAGTAACCGATGATGGCACCCATTACAAGAGGCATTTCCAAAGTTGGAGGTAAGTAGATACCCATACCAATTGCAAGTGGTGGCAATGTTAAGGATTTTGTTGTAGATTTTAGAATCAAGTTTACAACGATAGCGGCAATACCAACAAGGATACCGTAGAAGATGTAAGTCCAATCCATATTAGCATTGAAGATACCTTCTGCGATTTGACGCATCAAGGTAGCTTGTGGAGCGGACAATGCTTGCGCAGGATCCATTCCTTCACGAGGCATCGCGCCTGTGAAACCGTAAGCATGGTATAACAAGTCAAGTACTGGAGCAATCGCTACGGCACCAGCAAGGGAACCGATTAATAGAGCTACCTGTTGTTTCCAAGGTGTAGCACCAACTAATTGACCAGTTTTTAAGTCTTGTAAATTATCGTTGGAAATGGCTGCAATGGAGATAACCACGGAAGTCATGAAAATCGCCAAGGCAGTGGAGAATTTTACGCCTTCAGGAGTAGCTAACAAGTTGTTCGCGGAAGCGATAGTAAGCACTACTAAGGAAGACACAATGATACCGATGATACCGATACCAGAAATTGGACTTGCAGAAGTACCAATTAAGCCCGCCATGTAACCACAAGCAGCAGCTACGAAGAAGCCGATTAACAATGCCACTACGATACCTGCAATCACAAGTGTCCAAGCAAGACCTGCGGACATTGGAAGAGCAGATACGAAAGAGTAGAAGCAAACGATTAAACCAATAATAATTAATGCAAATACAATACCGATAGTAGATGGTTTCATATCTGTATCCATACGGTGTGTGTCGCGATACTCTGCGCTAGCCGTCATGGATTTGATGGATAATTTGATACCTTCAATAATTGGTTTGATCAATGTCAATAATGTCCAGATGGCAGCTACGCCGATTGTACCAGCACCGATGAAACGAACTTTAGTTTTCCATACCGTGTTAGAGAATTTGATAGCTTCCAAGTTATCTGGATTTGGTAGATGGTTGGTTAAGTATGGTACGAAACCACCCCAAGCAATAATCATACCGATCAAGATAGCGATACCACTGGCAATACCAATTAAGAAACCGGCACCTAATAAAGCGGAGGAGAAACCAAATGGAATTTGTGTAGCTCCAGCTCCAACAGGGAACCAGAAAGATTTAGATTCGCCAAATACACGGAAACCTTGTGTGACAAAGCTGATGATACCAGCTAATGCACCACCGGATACGATTTCTTTCATACCACCGGATTGTTTTGTAGTTTCTCCCGGAACAGTAGAACCTACTTTCAAAATTTCAGCAGCAGCGCGACCTTCTGGATATGGTAAGTCACTATTCATAACCATAGCGCGACGTAATGGAATAGTAAATAATACCCCAAGACAGCCACCGCAGGCGCATAATAACAATGTTTCCAATAAGTCAAAGTTTTGCCAATACCCGATCATCAATAGACCTGGCAATACGAAGATGACTGCAGATAAGGTACCAGCAGCAGATGCTTGCGTTTGTACCATGTTGTTTTCAAGAACATTAGAATCCTTGAAGAAGCGTAAGATTGCCATAGATATTACAGCAGCCGGAATGGAGGATGAGAACGTCAAACCTACTTTCAGACCTAGGTATACGTTAGATGCTGTGAAGATTAATGTAATAATCGCACCTAGTAGCATGCCTCTGACTGTTAATTCCGGTAAGCTAATATCATGACTCATAAAATCATGCTTCATAGTTATACCTCCTTAAAATACACTACTATCTTATTCATTGTAACAGTATTCTCAAGGACTTTCAATAAAAAATGCAGTGAATTGTGTATACATAAGTCTATTTGAGGGAGTATACTATAATTATTCATATTGGATTCATCTATGTAGTGTATATAGTATAGTAATAATGATTGACCTAATAAGGAGGTATAGGTATGAAGGCAAGAGTGTGGGGAGCTATATTCGCGGCAATTTGTATGCCAATGACATTTCAAGCGGCAGATATAACGGTAGTGCAAGAAATACCTGTAGCAGTGGGTGAACGAATTTCTAGCACAGCATCACCAGAAACGAATCGACTGATTCGAGGTGAAATGATGAAGGCAAGACAAGATAATAAACAGATTGTCGCACCAGCAGCAAAATCTTTTACAGATCGCTTGCAAGTAACAGTAAAGCCTGAAGCGGTTAAAGAGAATCATGTAAATATTGCATATCCTAGTGTGCAATCTGTAAGTCCCTATGTAACGAAGGCCATTAATAATACGATTACAGAGTATGTAGAAAAGCTTCGCAAGCAAGTACACAAAGCTAATGAAAAAGCGGTAGATGGTGAAAAGCAAAATCTGTATATGAGTTATGATATCAAAGCAGATGGCAATGGTATTTTCTCTGTTACAATTATATCTTATACTATTGGAGACAATGCTTCTAATGGTGTAAATGTAGAAAAAGGATTTACCTTTAATACAACTACAGGACGTATCTTGTCCTTGAATGATTTTGGAGGGTTACCACAAGAAAAGATTGTAGCAGGTTTGCAACAGTTACCGAAAGAAGGTAAGAAAGCTATCTATGCAGATGTCACAGCAGGTAAACCAAATAGCTTCTTTGCCCGTGAAAATCATGACATTGTATTGATTTACGACCAAGGGACGATTGCCCCTATGTCCAGTGGTAGTATCTATGTACCAGTAGGAAACTTAGGAAGATAGGCGCAAGGTAACAGAACCATGGTATCGTTGTTAGGTATTCCTGCTTGGTGGTAGTAAATAGAAAAGACATACTCGTAGCTAAAGCTTGTAATACATACTACGAAATAAAATAGAGGAAAGTTGATACGTTTTGTTCAACTTTCCTCTGTTTTTTTGTCCTATGTTGCCATGGATTCCTTTATATGTGGTAATAAGATAAGCGTACTTGTATCATCTAGGTGTTAGCATATGTAACCTAGGTATATTAATCAGTAACTCTGTGTTTCTTCGGAGCATCAAGTCGCTTATAATAGGCTTTATCGATGTCTGCATAGGAGATAATCCCTTGTTGTGCCATTAAGGTTAATACCGTCCGTTGTCGTTGTTTCGTAGCATCCATATTGCTGACTGGGTTAAAGTAGGATGGCGCTTGTGGAATACCTGCGAGGACAGCAGCTTGACTTAGGTTAAGGTCCTTCGGCTCTGTTTTAAAGTACCCTTCAGAGGCAGCTTTAATACCGTAGTAATCGGTACCATAATAAATGGTGTTCAAATACATAGTGATGATTTCATCTTTGCTGTAATAATACTCCATCAAATAGGCAAGAAATACTTCTTCCACCTTACGAGACATGATACGCTTGGAGGATAAGAATAAATTTTTTACCAATTGTTGGGTAATGGTACTACCACCTTCTACCGTTTGTCCAGCTATGGTATTCGTATACAAGGCACGACCAATGCTAAAGAAATCTACCGCTCCATGCTCATAAAAACGTTTATCTTCCGTAGCCACTAAAGCTTGTTTCACAATAGGGCTAATGTCTTCGCTGCGAACGCGATGCTCTAGTGGCACCCGTTTATCCATAGCCTCCTCTACAGCTTCTTTAAAATGAAAGAGACGTTTGATGCGGTCGATTCTGGAAAGTTGATCTTCCCCTTGTTCTATAGTTTGTTCTTTTATCGTATGTGATACATGTTGCGTAGTTGTTTTAGCATCCTCTGGGGTATACCCAGCGAACCAATATAAACCACCAGCTGCAATGGCGAGCACAAGGATGAGTTTAAAAAGTGTTTTCATGGGTTCATCATATCACATCTAGAGGGTATCAACAATAGGACTGATAATCTTATAGTAAAATGATATATGCTTTTTTATATGGACATAAGATATATGTCATGTAGCAGAATCATGATGATATTCAGTTTGTTAGCGTATCGTACTGTTAGCAAAAAAATAGATACGTATGATTTACTTTTTTAAGAATTGTGAAGTAATAGATTATAGGATATGCCTATGCAAGTGGATTAAATAGAATAAAAATGTATACAAAAGAATTTTTATAAAAATACTTGCATTATTATACAGATAGTTGTATAATACGTTCATAAGATAGAAACAGGTACTGCACAGCAGTCATTTACACAAAGAAAGAGGTTTATTATGAGCAACATTAACAAAGTAGTATTAGCGTACTCCGGCGGTTTAGACACATCTGTTATTATTCCTTGGTTGAAAGAAAACTATGGCGCAGAAGTCATCGCTGTATGCGTAAATTTAGGCCAACCAGAAGATTATGATGCGGTAGAGAAAAAAGCCATCAAATCTGGTGCTACCAAAGCGTACATCATTGATGCGCAAGAAGAATTTGTGTCCGACTATATTTGGCCAGTGGTAAAAGCCGGTGCTGTGTATGAAGGTAAATATTTATTAGGTACTTCCTTTGCAAGACCATTAATTGCCAAAAAATTAGTAGAAATTGCCGCACAAGAAGGTGCGGATGCCATCGCTCACGGTGCGACAGGTAAAGGAAACGACCAAGTTCGTTTTGAATTGACTATCAAAGCACTTTCACCAAATACAAAAATCATTGCTCCATGGCGTGAATGGGAATTGAAATCCCGAGAAGATTGCATGGAATATGCAGCGAAACATGATATTCCAGTGGTGGCAACAAAAAAACATCCGTACTCTATGGATCAAAACGTATGGCATTTATCTCATGAAGGTGGCGACTTAGAAGATCCTAAGAATGCACCTAAAAATGATGTATATTTAGTTAGCAAATCTCCAGAAGAAGCTCCAGATGTACCAACTATGGTGACAATCGACTTCAAAGAAGGTGTTCCAGTAGCGGTGAATGGTCAAGCCATGTCTCCACTTACCATCTTACAAACTTTAAATGAAATCGGCGCAGCTAATGGTATCGGCATCGTGGATATTGTAGAAAATCGGTTAGTAGGCATGAAGTCTCGTGGTGTCTATGAAAATCCTGGCGGAGCTATCATTATGTATGCGCACAGAGAATTAGAATATCTTTGCCTAGACAGAGCCACATATCATTATAAAGAATTGGTGGCGAACAAATACGGAGAACTTGTGTATGACGGTATGTGGTTTGCTCCATTGATGAGCGCTTTACAAGCTTTCGTGGATAGCACACAACAAACAGTAACCGGTCAAGTTACATTGAAATTATACAAAGGTAATATTATCAGCGCAGGATCTACATCTCCATACTCCTTGTACAACCAAGAATTTGTAACATTTGAAGAAGATGATGTATATAACCAAGCTGATGCAGAAGGGTTTATCAACTTATTCGGATTGCCTTTAACAATCAATGCATTAATGAAAGAGAAAGCAGGTTTAAAATAATGGCGAAACTTTGGGGCGGACGCTTTACCAAAGGGACGGATAAGGCAGTAGAGGACTTCACGTCCTCTATTTCCTTTGACTCCCGCATGTATAAAGAAGATGTGGCAGGCAGTATTGCTCATGCCACAATGCTAGCAGAGCAACATATCATTTCTCAAGAAGATAAAGATGCTATCGTAGCAGGTTTACAAGACATTGAAAAACAGATTGATGCAGGAGATTTCGAGTTTTCTGTGGCATTAGAAGACATCCATATGAACATCGAAAAGCGCTTAACTGATGCCATCGGCGAGGCAGGTGGACGTCTCCATACAGGACGTAGTCGTAATGACCAAGTAGCGGTGGACTTACATATGTACATCCGCAAGGCGGTGGTACACATGGGCGAGGAACTAGTGAACTTGCAACGAGCCTTTTTAGAAGTGGCAGAGAAATACAAAGATGTGATTATCCCTGGGTACACTCATTTACAACGGGCGCAACCGGTATTATTTAGCCACCACATGATGGCGTACTTTTCCATGATCAGTCGTGACTTTGATAATTTGCCGTTAATCTTTAAACATGCCAATGTGATGCCATTAGGGGCAGGGGCTTTGGCAGGTACGACCTATCCTATCGATCAAAACATGACGAAGGAATTGTTGCACTTCGATGCCATTTATGAAAACAGTATGGATGCTGTTAGTGATCGTGATTATGTACTGGAATTTCTCAGCTTTGGGGCAAAAGTGATGATGCATTTAAGCCGTTTAAGCGAAGAATTAATCCTTTGGTCTAGCACAGAATTTGGGTTCATCGAATTGGACGATGCCCACTGCACTGGTTCTAGCATTATGCCACAGAAGAAAAACCCAGATGTATGTGAACTCGTACGTGGTAAAACAGGTCGTATTTACGGACATTTGATGGGACTTCTTACAACCATGAAAGGCCTACCAATGACGTACAACAAGGATATGCAAGAAGATAAAGAAGGTGTTTTCGACACCATCGATACTTTGCATTTCGCTATCTCTATTACGGCAGACATGTTACGTCATATGAAAATTAATGGAGACCATACAAAAGCAGTGTTGGACGATGATTTCTCCAACGCTACAGATATGGCGGACTACTTGGCGAAAAAAGGGGTGCCATTCCGGGAAGCCCATGCCATCGTAGGAGCAGCGGTGCAACATTGCATCGAAAAAGGATGTGTGCTGTTGGATCTTTCAGTAGAAGATTTCAAAGTTATTTCACATCACTTTGAGGCGGATATTTTGGATGCCATTACCATCGAAGCTTGCGTAGCAGGACGTAGTAACTACAGTGGTACAGCACCAGAGTGCGTAGCACGGCAAATGCAGATTGGACAAACAATTGTGGCAGAAGAAGTAGTACAAATTCAGGTGTGGAAAGAAAAAATCCATTTGCAATAAATAGGTTTGTAGTAATATTCATATTGTCTTCTTTCATTTGTATTAAAGTGGCATCTGTAAATGGTATATTGGGCGATTCTGGTTTAGCAAGACTATCGCAACTATGCAAAAAAGCAACGGCAAAGCCGTTGCTTTTTTTGAGATAAGTTCAATACCCTCAATCCTTGTCTTCTTCATTTTCTTTTACAATATCTTTTTGTGAATTTTTTTCAGAGAGTTTTTGATCGATATACTTATTAATATTTTCATAAAATTCTTTGGTCGTCTCACTATCTATTTTTGTCGAATTATGAATTTGATTCACTTGATTGACTTTTAAATGAACAGATTGAATACCGTAAGAGGCTTGTTTTTTGCGGAGCGTTTCTAATTGTTCTTCTGAAATCGGATTGCCAACAATCGTCAAGACCAATTCATTTTTGCTTGATTTGTAGACTTGACTAATGACCGTATGATTAGTGAACTCTTTTCCTACAAACTGTTTGATTCCTTCTTTTCGTGCCTGATCTATGGTCAGCGTGACTGCTGAATAGGTGGCTGGAAGAATTAATAATACAATCAAGGATATCAACCCAATTCTCATTTTAATGTTTAGCTCTTTAAATGAACTTAAGGGAGATTTT
>CAUQIT010000007.1:0-97855 GCA_963518505.1 uncultured Veillonella sp.
AAAAATGTTGGTGACTACTCTTATATGAGTAGCCCCAACATTTAGTATAGAACCTTTTTTTGTATTTTGCATAATATCATAAATGCATACTTATATAATATAAAGGAATAAAATTCGCACATCATATTTATAAAAACACGTGCAAACATATATAAATGAACACTTTATCACTTATACTAGGAGAATAGTTATGCATTAATTTCATCGTTGGTATATTTACAAATAGAGGTCATACCCTATATACTAGAAAATAGAGTATATAGGAAAGGTGGACTATATCACCATTATGTTATTACATTAGTGATGCCTTACAAGATGGTAGGCATGTGTAAAAGGAGGAACTATGAAACGTTGGTTAGTACTAGCAATGACATTGGTTGTTGCCCTAGGCTTATTAGCTGGATGCGGTTCAGACACTAATAAAAGTGGCAAGCATGCAGGCTTAGGTTTATTCTGGTTTGGTGAAACATTGGATCCAACGCATGAATGGGATGCGTGGACATTGACTCGTATTGGTGCCGGTGAAACATTGGCGACAGTGGACAAAGATATGACATTCCAACCACAATTGGCAGATTCTTGGGAAAATGTGGATCCATTGACTTGGAAATTCCATATTCGTGAAAATGTAAAATTCCATAATGGTATTGTGATGACTCCAGATATGGTGAAAGCATCCATCGAAAGAACCATTGCTAATAGCAAACGCTCTAAAGATGCCATCAAAATTGAAAGTATCACTGTGGATGGTCAAAACTTGATCTTCAAAACAACAGAGCCAAATGCGCATTTATTGGCAGACTTAACAGAACCTGCTTTCGTTATCGTGGATGTTGCGGACACAAAAGATATGGAAAATGCACCAATCTTAACAGGTCCTTACAAAATCGTGAAACATACAAAACAAGAAGAAATTCAACTAGAACAACATAAAGAGTATTGGGGTGGCACACCTGGTTTAGATACGTTAACAGTTAAAAATATCGAAGACAACAGCAAACGTGCTATGGCATTACAATCTAAAGAAGTAGATATTATTCAAAAAGTAGATGGTGCTAACCGTGGCTTATTCGAAAATAAAGACTACAACTTGTTAGAAGTAGCGGGTGTTCGTACACACATGTTACAAATCAACATGAAAGAAGGTTCTCCATTAGCGAATACAATGGTGCGTGCAGCTATCTCTTATATGATCGACTACGAAGGATTAGCAAAAGCATTGGGTAATGGTGCTATTCCAGGAGGCGCTACATTCCCTCCAACAGCGAACTTAGGTTTCGATAGCTTACCAAACAAACAACATCTAGACTTGGCAAAAGCAGATGAATTGTTAAAACAAGCTGGTTACACAAAAGAGGGCGATGTATACACAAAAGATGGTCAACCATTGCAATTAACTATGGGTGTATGGGGTAAAGACACTGTATCCTATGAAAAGATCCAATCTGACTTAAAAGCTGCTGGTGTACAAGTAGAGTTAAAACGTGTACAAAGCGCTGACGATGTGTTGGGCAGTGCTACAGATACATTAACTATGGGTGAAAATAACTGGTCTACCTTAACAAGCAATGACCCATTCCGTTTCTTATCTGCTTTATTTGCAACAGGTACGAAAGCAAACCGTGGTGAGTACTCTAACCCTCGTGTAGATGCATTGTTGGACAAAATGACAAATACCTTTGATGCAGAAGAACGTCGTAATATTACAAAAGAAGTCCAAAATATCTTAATTCAAGATAATGCGGCCTACTTCTTGTACTACCCAGTATCCTCTGTGGTAACAAGTAAACGCGTTCACAATGCACAAGCATTCCCAATTGATTACTATTTAATGACGAAGGATATTACTGTTGACTAAATATCGAAGTAAATTTTATTCATGATGTCCTTTTGATGAGAAACGTAAAACTATAAAAAAAGAAACATAAGTGAGGCTACTTTGTTATACCTGAAATCAGTTATATATTATGCATCTCACTTATGTTTCTTTTTATTTTATTATAGTTACATTTTGTGCAGTTTTTATTTGAAAGAAACTGAACATAGTATACCTTTATTCTATAGTGGTGTCTTTTGTAATCACATAGTAGTCAATAGGGAATACTTTCACATTTTTTACTCGTTTTGTTGTTACTACATTGGCACTTGGATAGTATAAGAAATAACCAGCGCTATCTTCAAGCAACACATTTTGAATATCCTTGACAATCGCTGTGCGTTCTTCTTCGTTAAATGTGGTTGTCATTTTATTAATTAACTCATCAACCTTCGGATTCGAATAGTCGCCACGATTGGATTTGGCACCACTTTTGAAAGCTAGGCTAAGGAACCAATATGGATCATTTGTGGACATTGTTACCCAGTTTGTTTCTCCCATATCAAAACCATTAGGAGCTAAAGTTAGTAATTCATCAGGACCTTGTACACGTTTTAATTCGACTTCAACACCAGCTCGTTTTAAATCATCTTGAAGTTTTTCGTAAACGCTACTATCTTTACCAAAAAGAGCTAACACTAAGTGTAATGGTTTGCCATCTTTCATGTAGGTATCACCTTGTTTTGTGTAACCAGCTTGTTTTAGTAATTCATCTGCTTTAGCTAAATCTTTATGTTGTTTATTTTTTAGCTCGTCAAAGCCTAGGTTGGCTGTTGGAGGGAATGGGGCACCTCCAGTAACGGCACCATTACCGATTACTTTTGCTAATGCATCATAATCGATCATATTTGCGATAGCTGCTCGTACTGTTGGATTTGATAATACATTGCCTTCTCGGACATTCAACTGTAGCATATATGTGCGAACCCCTGCGGACTCAATGATGTTATAATCACCCTTTTCAAATAAACTTCGATTAGCACTATCTACCTTTTGGATCATATCTACATCTTTAGACTGTAGAGCCATAGCACGTTTATTATTATCTTCTAGATCTTTAACTGTTAAAGAATCTAAAGCAGGTGTTCCACCCCAGTATTCTTTGAACTGCGCCAACTGAATTTCTTCTTTTTTTGTATGTTTTACAATTTTGTAAGGACCAGTCAAAATTGGCGTATTATCCATATCTGTTGTACCTTGTACATCTACGATGACAAAAGCAGGCTCAGTTAAACTAGCTAGTAAATCAACATTTGGTTCTGTTGTTTTAATAATTAGATTTTGACCATCCACTGTAATAGAGTCTATCTTTACAGCTTCTTTGGAACGCTTGCTCTCGGCAATTGTACGTTCAATAGATGCTTTTACTGCTGTTGGCGTCATCATAGAACCATTATGGAATTTGATATTTTCTCGAATATGGAATTTCCATGTTAAAGGATCCACCACTTCCCAGGAATCGGCTAACTGAGGTTCAAATTTCATATCTGAACTTACCGTTACCAACGTTTCACCGGCACCGATTCGTGTCAATGTCCATGCATCCCATTCATGTGTAGGGTTCAATGTTTCACCAAACCAATATAAACCAAGATTCAAATGCTTGCCATTTTTGCTTGATTCATCAGAACCACAGCCAGCAATTAAACCGATAGCAACAAACAGCGTCATTGCTAGTGCAACCCATTTTTTCATATATCCTCCTTATAAAAAAACTTAATAATAACTATAGTATACTGTATTTTTCTATAAAAGACAATGATTCTCATAAAAGCGGATATATATTGGAAGTGTATAAGTTGCTAAATGCTTTTGCAATTATATATTTAATCAGATATGAGGAATAAAATAAAAATGTTATATTTACAAAGAGAGGCCCTATCCTATATACTTTAATAGAGAATGTATATAAGAAAGGTGGATTGATATGGTACGGGTATTATTATATAAATTGGCATCTATGGTAGGTGTATTATTGGCAGTCACATTGGGAACGTTTCTCTTAATGCAAATGTCTTCTGTAGATCCAGTGTCGGCACGATTTTATCTGCAAGGTATGACACCAGATCCCACTATAGTGGAACAAATTCGACAAGAGTTAGGCCTTAATGATCCTTGGTATATACAATATGGTCGTTGGTTGTGGCAAATGTTACATGGAGATTTTGGGCAGTCTATCTTCCTGAATGTACCCGTTGTAGATTTGTTGCAAAGTGCTTTGCCAAGGACCTTATCCTTGGTGGCGGTTTCCATTGGTTTAGGCAGTATCCTATCGATAGGGTTAGGAGGACTGGCAGCGCATTATAAAGATACTTGGGTCGACTATGTGGTGCGTATAGTATCTTTTCTAGCATTGGCAGTACCAGCATTTTGGGTAGGATTGTTGTTATTATATGCGCTAGCTGTGAAGATTCCTATTTTCTCTGTGACAAATACGAAGGGGTTAAGTGCTTACGTGTTGCCGAGTATTACCTTGGCGATTTGGTTTTGTGGCTTATACATTCGTCGCGTTCGCAATGCAGTGGTGCAAGCGTATGCATCGTTGCCGGTGATAGGAGCAAAAACGATGGGTATACGTACTGCATATATCTATCGTGATTACATCATTCCTCAAGTGCGCCTTGTGCTGTTATCCATGTTAGGGATTACGACCGGCGCTATGTTGGGCGGTTCTGCAGTGATTGAAACGGTATTTTCTGTCAAAGGGATGGGCCAACTCATGGTGCATGGTATTATTAGTCGTGATTATATTGTGATTCAAAGCTATATCGTATGGATTTCTCTAGTCTATGTGGTGGTCAATACATCGGTGGATATATGGATGTACTTACTTCATCCTGAAAGAAGATATGGAGGGCGCCCATGATTCGTATATGGAAACAAGATAAGCTACTCTTAGGGGCCATTTTACTGACTATACTTTGGATGGGACTCTTTCTATTTGGTTCTCAGTTAGCTCCCTTTGACCCTAATGAGACAAATTTAGGGGCTAGATTACAAGATATTAGTGCAACGCATTTATTAGGCACGGACCAATTGGGGCGTGATGTACTTTCACGGATATTATGGGGCGGACAAGATTCGTTGTTCATAGCCATATCCATCATTGCCATTAGTAGTATCATTGGCATTTGTATTGGTGGTTTGCTAAGTATGAGTCCTTGGTATATTGATGAATTGGGATCACGTTGCATCGATATGTTACTAGGGTTCCCTAGCATGATCGTGGCCATCGCCTGCATCGGTATATTGGGACCATCTGTAGAAAATATTATCATTTCACTGTGCCTAACTCTTTGGGCAGAATACGCAAAGATTACGCGGAACTTGGTGAATTTGGAAAAACAAGCACAATATGTGGTTGTAGCACGTATGTCTGGGGCGTCCTTGTGGCGCATTATCCGTCGCTACATGATTCCCAATCTTCGAGGGACTCTATTGTTGGTCATCATTCAACATATGGGGGACACGATTATTACGGTGGCAAGCTTTTCCTTGATCGGCATTGGCGTACAACCGCCTACACCAGAATGGGGTGCTATCTTGCTGAATGCTCGAGATTTCTTGCAAACAGCGCCTTGGCTGTTGATCTATCCAGGGTTAGCAATTTTTATCACTGTTGTGTTATTAAATTACATTAGTGATGCCTTACAAGATGGTAGGCATGTGTAAAGGGCGAAATAGTAGCCCCAATTTGATTCTTATGTAATGACAAAGGATAGTACCATTGACTAATACAGATTTAGTAAGCGTAGACAATTTATCCGTCTCTTACGATGGAGTACAGGTCGTGAAAGAGGTATCTTTCACGTTAAAACAGAATGAAACCTTTGCCATCATTGGTGAAAGTGGGTCCGGAAAATCTACTGTAGCGAAAGCTCTCTTAGGTTTGTTAGAACAGGCAGACCTAACGGGAGCCATCCACTATGGGGGAGATAATTTGCTCACTTATGGACCTAAGGAATGGCAAGGTGTACGTGGTGTAGATATAGCCATGATTTACCAAAATCCAGGTAATTATTTAAACCCATTCAAACGCATTGGGGAGCAGATGAAAGTAATCTTAGCCTCCCATGGAAAGGCCTACGATGAAGGTGATATTTTGAACCTGCTAGAGGCTGTTTCCTTACCACGAGGAAAGGCATTGCTTGAGTCCTATCCATTTCAACTGAGTGGGGGCATGCAACAGCGTGTGGCTATCGTTATGAGTTTACTCATACATCCACAACTACTTATTGCAGATGAACCGACTAGCGCTCTTGATGTATTGGTGCAACAGGATATTGTGAAAGTCCTAGAAGAGGTGCAACAGCGATTGCAGAATACGTTGCTGTTTATCACACACAATATTCAGATAGCCCGTAGATTGGCGGATCGCGTAGGCATTATGCATGAAGGTGTGTTAGTGGAAATCGGTAAGACCGAAGAGGTTTTATCGAATCCACAACATGAATATACGAAACTACTTTTACAGTCCTTGCAGGAGGTGAAAGTATGATACTAGAAGTTCAGGGCGTCAGCAAACTATATACCCGCAAAGGGGAAACGGTGACAGCATTGCAAGATGTGAGTTTGTCTGTGCAAGAACGAGAGCGCATCGGAATTGCAGGTGGCAGTGGATCTGGTAAAAGTACCTTATTGCGATTGCTATCCTTGCAAGAAGAGCCAACTTCAGGGAACCTTTCTTTGTTTGGAAAATCTGCTTCCCAATGGAAAGGAAATGAGAGAGAGCTCTATCGTTCCTTGCAAGTGATGTTCCAAAACTCCTTTCACAGCATTAGCCCTCGCATGGCAGTAGGTGAATTTATGCTAGAGCCTTGCGTGAATTTTGGGATAGGCACAAAACAAGAGGCGAAAGAGCGCTGTGAATGGTGGCTTTCAAAGGTGGGATTGGATACATCGGTGTGGAAGAAATACCGCCATGAATTGAGCGGAGGCCAGTTACAGCGATTGGTGTTAGCCCGCATGATGGCAGTCGGGGCTGAGCTTGTCTTATTTGATGAGCCGACGAGTGCCCTCGATGTGTGCAATCAAGCACGGGTTATCGAACTGATTCAAAACGTTTACGAAGAGCAACCGTTTACCTATGTGTTCGTCAGCCATGACCTAGGCGTTTTGCAAACTCTTACCGATCGTATTATTGTGATGAAAGAGGGTACGATTGTAGAAACCTTGGCATCAAAAGATTTGGGATTGGCAACGCATCCGTATACAAAACAATTATTGGCAGCTAGCCGTGGGTAAATGGCTATCGCCTATACAGTAGCAAAGACCACAACATTTCCTTGTGAAAGTGTTGTGGTCTTTTTTTGATATAAATATTATCCTAGTGATAGCATGAATCGTAAAAAAATAGTATAATTGTATTTTAGAATATACGATACAAGTGATATAGAAGATGATAGGGAGGAACGTATGAAAGAAATCAAAGATGTGTCGAAACTGACTTACACGCATGTACAAGGTGGTCAGTTTCGTTGGATAACGGTGAGTACCATCATGCTAGCTTTGGGAACGATTTTACATGCTGTATCCCCAAGTGTGGCAGGGGTCACACCGAACTGGACTATAGCTACTTATTGCGTAGCTATCAACTTAACGCGTCCAACCCTTAGACAAAGTTTAGGTATTGGTTTGGTAGCGGCCTTGATTAATGTATTCACGTCAAAATCGGCATTGCCATATGGTAACCTGATTAGTGAGCCTTTGGGGGCTTTCACTTGTGCCGTGTTAGTGCATTATATTTCTAATCTGAAAATTGGTAGGCTAAATGTAATGCCGATTTTAAGTGCTTTCATCAGTACTGTAGCATCTGGTGGAGCTTTTATTACTTGCTTATATCTCGTGTTAGGATTGCCTAGCAATGTGTATTGGAATGCTATGTGGCCATTGGTGTTGATGGTATCCCTTTGTAATGCGGTAGTGGCACCATTCTTGTACATTCCAGCGCAAAAATTATTGGCTCGTCAAACTGTGAAAGGACAAGAATTGACGGACAGCAGTGATCACAGTGATCACAGTGATTTACATATTGTACCGTCTGTGAAAGCACCGATTGTTATCGAGCATATGAGTTATCGCTATGGGAATCAAAGCCAGTATGCTGTGAAAGACATTAACTTAGTGGTACATGAAGGAGATTTCCTTGTCATTACAGGACCAGCAGGCTGTGGTAAATCTACCATCTGTATGGCTATGGCGGGAGCTGTGCCAAAGTTCTATGGGGGTACCATGGAAGGCATGGTATTCATCAATGGAAAAGCAGTGACGCAATTAGAAATTCCAGATGTAGCAGATGATATCGGTATCGTCTTAGCTGACTATGATACACAACTAGTGACCATGACAGTGGCAGAGGAAGTAGCCTTTGCCCTTGAAAATCGTGGCTATACAGCGGAGGCGATTCAAGAGCGTACAGCCATCGTGTTAGAACAAGTAGGCTTAACTGGATTGGAAGACCGCAATGTGTACAGCTTGTCTGGGGGGCAACGTCAGCGGTTGGCCATTGCCTCTGTGTTAGCTGTAAACCCATCTATTTTAGTGTTAGATGAACCGACTAGCTCTTTAGATCCAGAAGGCACAGAAGAATTATATCGCTTAGTAGGTTCCTTGAATCGTGACCATGGTATTACCGTTGTGGTTATTGACCACGATTTACACGCTGTCTTACCGTACGCAAATCGTATGGTATTAATCGATGGTGGGGAGCTAAAAATCGACAGCTCTGTAGAAGATGTATTGTCTTATATGTATGATACGAACACATACGTAGATGCATTGCCATCCTTATTTGTGACCTATAAATCCTTAGCAGCAAAAGGGATTGATTTAGATACACCATGGTTGTCTTTAGCATCTGCGCAGTCTAGTCTTATGAAAGGAGAACGCTAATATGTTGACAGTTGAAAATTTGCGCTTTTCCTATGTACCGGGACAAGATATTATGAAAGATGTAACTTTTACCATAGGAGATGGAGAATTCATTACATTAGGTGGCCGTAATGGGTGTGGTAAAACAACGGTAACTCGTTTATTAGTGGGTTTGGAAACACCCGTAGAAGGTAAGATTTCTTACGACGGCCAAGATATTACGAATATGCCTACCTCTGAAAGAGGACGTTTTATTGGCTATGTATTTCAACAGCCAGATCGTCAAATGTTCCGCCAGACTGTGGCAGAAGAGGTGGCATTTGGTCCTGAACAATTGGGATACGACAAAGCAACGGTAGACCGCATCGTACAAGATGCTCTAGAACGAGTAGGTATTTCCCATTTAGCAGAATCCTATCCATTAGGCTTACGCCGAGGGGAAAAGCAACGAGTAGCGATTGCCTCAGCGTTAGCGATGCAGTCTAAACTGTTGATTCTTGACGAACCTACTAGTGGACAAGATGGAACAGAAACAAAAGGTTTACTTGTGTTGTTACAAGAATTGCAAGCCCAAGGTTTGACCATATTACTCATTACCCATGATATGGAAATTATGGCAGAATATTCTACAGGAGTGATCATTATGGGATATGGCACAAAAGCCTTCGATGGATCCCCGGAAGAATTATTTACAAGCCGTGAGGACTTGTTGGAACTTGGTTTGACAAAACCGCCGAGTGTGGTGCTTAGTGAAACGGTACCAGACTTAGGGTATTGCAAATCGATGAAAGAGTTTGAACTGCGCTATGCAGAGTATGTGAAAGGATAGGAGGAGACCGATGAAATTTGTACCATTAACAAAAATTTGGGCAACAATCTTCGTGTCCATCTTAGCCATTGCTATGAAAACTCCGGAACTATTGTTAGCATTATTTGGAGTAGAATTGCTGGTAATGCTGATTGGTGGTATCTTGTTGCGTCAATGGAAAGCATTATTCGCCTTAATCGGGTTTTCTGCGTTCTTAGGTATTGTACAGTACTTGGGTAGCTGGTCCGTGGACTCCGCGGTTGTAACAGCTTTGCGTATGTTGACGATGACCACTATCTTTATGATGCTTATTGTAACAACGAAAACACAAGATTTAACAGTGGCTCTTGTACAACAATGTCGCATCCCCTATGCGTATGCCTTTATGTTTACAGCGGCCCTACGCTTTGTGCCTGACTTTTTACGTGAAAGTAAAGCGGTGCAAGAAGCACAGGCCTGTCGAGGTATGTCGTTAGAAGGGAATTGGCTGACAAAGATAAAATCTTACATGACGGTCATTCAACCGTTGATGCTGAAATCATTGAGTCGTTCGGAGACAATGGCATTGTCCTTGGAACTTCGAGGCTTTGGAAATCAGCAACATACATTTATGCGGAAAGTTAGCTTGCAAGGTATTGATTATGTGGCGGTTCTTGTTATGTTGGGCATCACATATGCTGTGATACATTACATCGTACTATAAGGGTTACTGGTGATACTATATAGTCTGTGGGGCGTCACTAGTTCCGCTATGTAGTCTGTGGCGTTCTTAATTAGCATAAGGGAAGAGCACGGCATATTCCTCCGCAAACTGATACAGTGGTTAGGTTTGCTCCGGAACATGCCGGGCTCTTCTTGTGTTTGTGTGATTTAGGTAGTTAAGGGAACGCCACAAGGCTACTACTCGTAACGGCGGTTCTTTTAGAAAAGGGTATATTTTTTGAGAAATATTAACGATATGAGGAGCTTTATAGTATAATAAATTTAGAGTCGACGACGTGTTGTTAGGCTCATCTCTTCCTAATATGGGAGGAGGTGATTGCTATGACTAAGTATGAAAAAATCTCCTTGATGATTTCTATTGCTAGTTTAGCAATTCAGCTCATTGATCTACTTAAGTAGACAATGAAAAAGCCTAACGTATAAGGTCTGCGATACCTTTACACGTTAGGCTATTTCTAATTTTTAATTCCTAGAGATGAGCCTAACGCTAGCTGCACGTTATCGGCTCTTCTTTTCTTATCTTTAGTATAGCATAGTTTATAGGTATATTACAATCGTCTCTTGCTTGGCTATGTAGCCTATGGCGTTCGTAACTGAATACGATAAAGGGAAGAGCACGATGCTTTCCTGTTGATGATTGTCACGTTCAAACAATACTGTATAAAGCCAACAAAGAGCACGGCACATTCCTTCAGAAACGGTATTTCATAATGTTTCTTCAGGAACATGCCGTGCTCTTTTAGGATAGGTGTAATTATGATATAAATGAACGTGACATTACCTTAGTTTATTTGGAGCACACCGTGCTCTTCTTGCGTTTGTGTGATTTAGGTAGTAAAGGAACGCCACAAGGCTGCTACGCTTAACTGCGTTCCTCAAGGTGTGAGGTGATATGCAAACTTGCACTTTGCTAAGTTTGCTTAGGAAATGTCGCATTTACTTTGGTTGAGCTAAGTTTTTAATAATAACTTTCAAAATTATTCTGCAAGTACTTGAAATGGACATGGCTGTTAGTGCTATAATAGAATGAGGTAAGTTCGTGCAGGGGTTGAAAGGAGAATTGATGGATTATAAAGTAGCAGCTTCTTTTTGGACAGAGAAGGATAAAACTGCAAGAAAGATGGACCCACGTGAATTGCATGTTGAGATTGTTGATTTTTTGAAAGCCCATCATACGTGTGCTTTATCGACGCATAGTGAAACGGGTGTCCGTTGCACTCCATTATCGTATACTGTGCATGGTGGATACATTGATATTTTCTCTGAAGGTGGTGAGAAATTCTTTCACTTAGAAGAAGATAAAAACGTATCTCTTACTGTGTTCGATCCTTATGAGGGTCCAGGTACGGCGAAGAGTGTTCAGATTCAAGGTGTAGCAACGGTGCTAGGCCCTGATGATGAAGAGTATGCTAAGGTACTAACAGAAATTGGTATGGAAAAATTATTAGACCGTGATGATGCATTGTATTTGATTCGTGTGAAATCGAATGAGATTGTTTACTTGAATGGTTCCTTGCGAGCACGTGGCTATTATATTCGCCAAGTCTTGGCGAGATAGGGTAGATTCTTTTTGCACATCTGCGTCAAGTATGATATAATAAATAAAGACCGCCGTTAGAGGTTTCATCTAACGGCGGTCTTTATTTTAGAAATGGAGACAACAATTAATGAATATACAACGTATCTTACTGAGTGCGCTATTAGGAGCAACGTTAGTAGTGACGGCTGCTTGTGGTACTGACGCAGCTCAGCAAGCAAAATCTGAAGTAGGGAAAGAAGTGAAAGTGAAAACAAAAATGCCTAGCTTTGATGCGACACCAATTGCTGATGAATATGCTACGATTCATACGAATAAAGGCGATATCAAAGTGCGTCTATATGGTAGTAAGGCACCTATTACTGTGAAAAACTTTAAAAGTTTAATTGAGCAAGGATATTACAATAATCTAACCTTTCACCGTGTTATCGATGGATTCATGATCCAAGGTGGAGATAATAAAAAAGGCGGTCCTGGGTATACAATTCCTGATGAAGTAAGCAATGATTTGCACTTTAACAAAATGGGGATTTTGGCGATGGCTAATGCAGGCCCTAATACAGGGAATGCTCAGTTCTTTATTACAGTGGCACCAACGCCTTGGTTAGATAATAAGCATACCATCTTCGGAGTGGTTGTGCAGGGTATGGATGTAGTAGAAGCGATCAGTCGTGTGCCGAGAGATAAACGGGATACTCCAAAAGAACCAGTGGTGATTCAGTCTGTTGATTTAGCACCAATCCCAGCTGGTGAGTAAGATGGAAGAAAAATTTTACACCTATATGGTACGCTGTGCAGATGGCTCTCTCTATACGGGATGGACTACGGATTTAGAAAAACGTATACGAGCCCATAATGGTGAAATTAAGGGGGGCGCCAAGTATACACGAAGTCGAAGACCAGTCACTTTGGTATGGAGCACAGCTTTCAGTAGAAAGCAAGACGCTCAATCCATGGAACAGCAAGTAAAGCGCATGGAACGGTCCCAAAAAGATGCCCTCATTGCGGCAAATTGTGATATAATGAAATGATACAGATAGTGCGTGAATACGAGAGGAGGAATGCTAATGAAACGAGTCATTGTGTCCGTGAAAAGTACGCAACGTGATGCGGATGGAGAAGATACGGTGGTGGAATTAGTATCCTCTGGTAAGTATTATGAAACAGCCTTGGCGAAACACATCATTTATGATGAAAGTGAAGTCACTGGTTTGGGGAATACAAAAACAACCATTAAAGCCTATAAGGATTCGGTGGTACTCCTAAGAACCGGTGAATTTTCTATGCGCCATGAGTATCAACTGGGGAAGACTAACATTGCAAGTTTGGAAACGCCATATGGGGCGGTAGAACTAGCTATGCTAACCCATGAATTAGACATAGATTTGAAAGATGGCAAGGGCCATATTTGTTTAGGATATGATATCTCTGTTGGTGGTGAATGGCAATTTTACAACCAACTATATGTAGAGATTCGGGAGGATGTACATTATGGACATGAAAGAAGTTTTGAAAGCAGCCATTAAGGATGCTTTACAGATAGCTCTAGAACAAGGAGAATTACCAGAAGGTGCCTATCCAGAAGCACATTTGGAAGTGCCACCGCAGAAAGAATTTGGCGATTTTTCTACGAATATTGCTATGCAATCTGCACGGATAGCGAAATCGAATCCAAGAGCTATTGCGGAAACGATCATTTCCCATATGAACTATGATTGGTTAACGCGTGCAGAAGTAGCAGGTGCGGGATTTATTAATTTCTTCTTAGCATCAGATGTGATTTACGATACTTTAAAAAATATATTAACAACAGGGGACACATATGGTAATGCACCACTTCGTGAAGAAGATACAGTGCAAATCGAGTATGTTAGTGCGAACCCAACTGGTTTGTTACATGTAGGCCATGGTCGTGGTGCTGCCTATGGTAGTGCGTTGGTAAATTTAATGCGTGCAGCTGGATATAATGTGTTTGCTGAATATTACATCAATGATGCAGGTAAACAAATCGACAACTTAGCGGCCTCTGTGAATGCTCGTTATTTGGAATTATTAGATATGAAACATGAGTTCCCTGAGTCTGGTTATCGTGGTCAAGATGTCATCGATACAGCGCAGGAATTGATTAACTGGAGAGGCGATTTCTTTGCAGTACTTCCAGAAGAAGAGCGTGTTCCATTCTTTAAAGAATTTGCTTTAACAGAAAAATTAAATGGATTACGCAAAACATTACGTAATTTCCGCGTAGGGTTTGATCGTTGGTTTAGCGAACGTAGTTTGCATAAAAGCGGTGAGATTCGCACATTGGTGAATCAGTTATTAGAGTCTGGCGGAATGTATGAAAAAGATGGGGCTTACTGGTTGGCATCTATGCAATATGGAGATGACAAAGACCGTGTAGTTATCCGTGACAATGGAGAGCCAACATACTTAGCCGCAGATATTGCGTACCACAAAGATAAATACGAACGTGGTTACAAACAATTAATTAACATTTGGGGTGCTGACCATCATGGTTATATTGCTCGTGTAAAAGCAGCGATGGAAGCGCTTGGATTCAATCCAGATAAGTTAGAAGTTCTGTTATTACAAATGGTATTCTTATACCGTGATGGGGAACTTGTAAAAATGTCCAAACGTACTGGTGAAACCATAACTTTGGATGAATTGATTGAAGACGTAGGAGTGGATGCAGCAAGATACTTCTTCTTGATGCGCTCCTTAGATAGTCAATTGGACTTCGACATCAACTTGGCATCCTCTAAATCTAACGACAATCCAGTGTACTATATCCAATATGCACATGCTCGTATTCATAGTATTTTTGGGCAAGTAAAAGAAGCAGGTATTGCCTATGGTGACTGGGCAAATACATCTTTCACAGCATTGCAAAGTGATCAAGAAGTAGAATTGATTAAAAAATTAGCAGCGTATCCAGAAGAAATTCAACTATCTGCTAATAATAAAGCGCCACATCGTATCGCTAAATACTTGTACGATGTAGCAAGTCTATTCCATTCCTTCTATAAACAAGGTCGTATCATGGGCGTTGAACCAGAATTGCAACAAGCTCGATTAGGCTTGATTACGGCAACAGCACATGTATTACAACATGGTCTTGGTATCTTAGGTATTTCCGCTCCTGAAAAAATGTAATCAGAAGCACATAATTTATTAGGGAGGCATTATGTCAACAAAGTATATTTTCGTAACAGGTGGCGTCGTATCATCATTAGGTAAAGGCATTACTGCAGCATCCTTGGGACGTTTGTTGAAAAACCGTGGATATAAGGTGACAATTCAAAAATTTGATCCATATATCAATATTGACCCAGGTACAATGAGTCCCTATCAACATGGTGAAGTGTTCGTCACTGACGACGGTGCAGAAACTGACTTAGATTTAGGTCACTATGAACGTTTCATCGACATTAACTTAGGTAAAACATCCAATATTACAGCTGGTAAAGTGTATTGGTCTGTGATCAATAAGGAACGTAAAGGTGAATATCTTGGCTCTACTGTGCAAGTTATCCCTCATATTACGAATGAAATTAAAAATGCTGTGTTCCGCGTAGGTAAAGAAGATAATGCAGATGTGGTGATTACAGAAATCGGCGGTACTGTGGGGGATATTGAAAGCTTACCGTTCTTGGAAGCTATCCGCCAAGTGAAAAAAGAAGTCAACCGTGATGATGTGTTATATATCCACGTAACATTGGTACCATATATTAGTGCAGCTGGTGAGTTGAAAACAAAACCAACACAACATAGTGTAAAAGAGCTTCGTGGTATCGGTATTCAACCAGACATCATCGTATGCCGCACAGAAAAAGAAATTTCTCGTGACATGAAAGATAAATTGGCATTATTCTGTGACGTAGACCCAGATGCTATCGTGGAAAACCGCACTTGCAGCACCATCTATGAAGTACCATTGATGATGCAAGATGAAGGATTAGATAGCATTGTTGTGCGCAAATTGAACCTAGAAGACCGTCCTGCAGATATGACAGAATGGAAAGAAATGGTTCATAAAATCTTACACCCTAAGAAAGAAATTACCATTGCTCTTGTTGGTAAATACGTAGCATTACATGATGCGTACATTTCCGTAGCCGAAGCATTGGGGCATGCAGGTATTGTAGAAGATACAAAAGTGAACATTAAATGGGTTGACTCTGAAGCGGTAGAAGCAGAAGGTACTGATTTAGCGGAAGTATATAAAGATGTAGATGGTATCTTGGTACCTGGTGGTTTCGGTTGCCGTGGCGTAGAAGGTAAAATTGCTACTATTCAATATGCTCGTGAGCACAAAGTACCATTCCTTGGTATCTGTTTAGGTATGCAATCTTCTGTTATGGAATTTGCCCGTTCCGTATTGGACATGAATGGTGCTACTTCTACAGAATTTGATGAAAGTTGTGAGTTCCCTGTGATTGACTTAATGGACGATCAAGTAGATGTGGATGAAAAAGGCGGTACCATGCGTCTTGGCGTATACCCATGTAAAACGGTACCAGGTACAAAAGTACATGAAGCATACGGTGAAGACTTAATCTATGAACGCCATCGTCATCGTTGGGAATTCAACAATGCATATCGTCAACAATTGACAGATGCAGGCTTGATTATCTCTGGTACATCTCCTGACAATCGTTTAGTAGAATGCGTTGAAGTAGCAGATCATCCTTGGTTCGTGGGCGTACAATTCCACCCAGAATTGAAATCTCGTCCAAACAATGCACATCCATTGTTCAAAGGATTTGTGAAAGCAGCCATTGAGAATAAAAAATAAGATATACTGAGTATGTTATAAAGAAAGGACTGTAACAGAATACAATAGATTCTGGTTGCAGTCCTTTTGCTTGAATAGATGGCAATGATCTCGTAGAATTAATTATAAAATATGAATTGTTTGTGACGCCTGTTACAACATACATCCTAGAAGATTTTTATAGAATTGATGAGTGCTAGATGAGGTTGTATATTTTGTGCTAGAAGGTGGTGATGACATGGTGTTGCAAAATAAATTGGGGATTACTAATTCTGTAGAACTTGCTAGAGAGGAAGAACGGATTAGTAAAAAGAAAGCCCTAGACCTATTTGATGGTACAGTATTAGCAGTGTATTCCGTAGGTTCTTTTGCTCAGTTAGCAGCGATACATAGATATTTATTTGAAGATATCTATGACTTTGCAGGAAAAGTTAGAACGGTAAACATGGTAAAAGGTAACTTCCGGTTTGCTCCTGTGATGTATTTACAGGTGGCCCTTGAAAGTATAGAGAACATGCCACAATCTACTTTTGATGAAATTATTGAAAAATATGTGGAGATGAACGTGGCACATCCTTTCAGAGAAGGCAATGGAAGAAGTGCTAGAATATGGCTAGATCAAATATTGAAACAAGAACTACATCTTGTTGTAGATTGGAGCCTAGTTGATAAAGATGATTATTTGCTAGCCATGGAACGAAGTCCTATTAAAGATACTGAAATCAAGTATCTCTTAAAAAGTGCCTTAACAGATCAGATAGATGATAGAACAGTATATATGAAAGGCATTGATCATAGTTATTACTATGAAGGGTATACTTTGTATAAAACCGAAGAGTTGTAGGCTAACATCTGTAGAAGAAAATACAAAAACAATAAGATGTATATCAATTGTTGGAGCGATATGATGTGTATTTTCTATTGTTTGATACAGCCGTTCTATTTTTTTTATCTCAAACAGTGCTATACTTGAGACATAAACAAGAAGAGCCGTCAACGTGTGCAGGCGTTAGGCTCATCTCAAGCTAGTAAAATGATGAAGCCTAACGTGTAGAGGGTGCGAACCTCTTTCGTTAGGCTTTTTCATCGATTATTTGAACAAATCAATGATTTGTACTGTATAACAGAATTTATTCGTATTGTGTATACATAAAGATAAAAATACATTAGTCTATTGACAAGCGACTCAAAATGCTATAGAATACTCTTTAGTTATATAAAGCAAATGCGATGAACAGGTATAAAGATATAGTTAGTTGCTTTCAGAGAGCTACTGGTTGGTGTGAAGTAGTAGAACGGTTATATTGAAACTCCCCTGTGAGCAGCGATGGTGAAACTAAGTAGTCATCGACGGTAGTTCCGTTATAACTGTGAGAACCAACTAGGGTGGGACCGTGTTATTGAAATGATAATGCCCCTTGATGTGCATGGCACATTGAGGGGCTTTTTTGTATCATAGGTTGATCAGTGTTTCTTACATTTTACGACGAAATCTGTATAAGGTATACAGTACAAGTGAACTCTATTAGAATGTTCTGATAGATGTAAGCATAGCTTACTAACAGTATAAGAGGTGGGTGATTATGACGAACAATCGCACTCAATAGTGTTAAAATCTGTAATGTACTACTAGGATAGACAGTATGTAAAATGTAAAAATACGATACAACCAATACGCTATATAACGCCCCTAGGGATGCATAGACATCTCTGGGGGCGTTTTTCTATTCTCTGAAAGTAATTTTAGAGGGACGCACTTAAAACCACCATAGGAATGATTTTAGCAAAGGTGAGATATGGAGGCCACATATTCAGTTTTTTAGAATCATCCATTAGAATAGACATACGAACAGATATAGATTAGTCAGAAAGAGGAATAACTATGGACAACAGAATTTATTTTTTTGATACTACACTACGCGATGGAGAGCAAACACCAGGTGTGTCCCTTCAAACACCAGAAAAAGTAGAAATTGCACAGTCTCTGGTACGCCTTGGATTAGATGTCATCGAAGCGGGGTTTCCAGCGGCATCGGAAGGCGACTTTGAAGCGGTAGCTACGATTGCTAAAGAAGTACGTGGATGTACGATCGCAGCGTTGGCTCGATCCAATGAAAATGACGTTACAAAAGCAGCAGAAGCACTAGCTCATGCAGAGCGCAGTCGCCTTCATGTGTTTATCGCTACTAGCGATATTCATCTAACATATAAATTGAAAAAAACTCGTGAAGAAGTGCTAGATATTGTGAAACATATTCTAGAGTTTGCAAAAGGTAAATTCGATGAAATCGAGTTCTCCGCAGAAGATGCGTCTCGTACCGATTTAGATTATCTATGTCGTGTCTTTGAAGTAGCTATCGAAGGAGGAGCTTCTATCTTGAATGTACCAGATACAGTAGGCTACATGACGCCAGAAGAATTTGGCAACCGTATTCGCTACATCAAAGAACATACGAAAGGTATAGAAAAGGCAATCATCAGTGTACATTGCCACAATGACTTAGGTCTTGCTAATGCGAACACATTGGCAGCTATCGAAGCGGGGGCTCGTCAAGTGGAATGTACAATGAATGGTTTAGGAGAACGAGCTGGTAATGTGGCTATCGAAGAAGTCGTAATGACCATCAAAACTCGTCATGATCACTATCCATTCGATGTACACATCGACACACCACTATTCACTCGTACCAGCAAATTGGTGAGCAAACTTTGCGGTGTGGCTGTATCTCCTAATAAAGCTATCGTAGGTGCGAACGCCTTCGCGCATGAGTCTGGCATTCATCAACATGGTATGTTGAATAATCCAACGACGTATGAGATCATGACTCCTGCTAGCGTAGGGGCAGAAAAAACATCTATTGTATTGGGTAAACATTCCGGTTGTCATGCCTTTGAAGATCATCTAGTGAATTTAGGCTTTCAGTTGGAAGAAGAACGAGTGAATGATTTGTTCATTCAATTCAAAGCCTTAGCAGATAAGAAAAAACAGGTGTACGATGAAGATATTTATGCTTTAGTGATGGATACCATGCATCACGAACAAGCATTCCACGTGGTGCAACACGATTACCATTCCGATCAAAATGGATACGTGCTTGCTAGCATTCGTGTGTTAACACCAAATGGTGAACGTATGGATGCCGCTATTGGTGATGGTCCAGTAGATGCTTCTTTCAGAGCTATTGAACGACTAGTGAACACACCATTTGTGTTGGAAGATTTCCAAATCCGTTCCGTAACGGTGGGTAAGGATGCCCTTGGGGAAGCGGTTGTGAAAGTCAACTACAATGGTCGCAGATTCCAAGGTCGTGGTATTAGCACAGATATTGTAAAATCCAGTGTGAACGCTTATATTAACGCAGTAAACGCCATTTATTTAGCAAAAGAATTAGAACAAGAGTTTGGAAACCAGGAGGGTTAATGTCATGGGTATGACGATTACAGAAAAAAATATGGCACGCCATGCAGGCTTGGCAGAGGTGAAAGCAGGTCAAATGATCGAGTGTCAATTAGATTTCATTTTGATGAACGATATTACATTTCCACCAGCAAAGAAAGAGTTTGAAAAAATCGGTAAACCTGTATTCGATGCAGATCGCATCTACCTAGTACCGGACCATTTCACACCGAATAAAGATATTAAGTCCGCTACACAAGCGAAAGTGATGCGTGATTTCGTACGACAACATAAGATTACACACTATTTTGAAGTAGGACGTATGGGCATTGAGCACGTATTGTTGCCAGAACAAGGTTTGATTGGCCCGGGAGAAATGATCATTGGTGCCGATTCTCACACTTGTACCTATGGAGCATTGAATGCTTTCGCTACTGGTGTTGGTTCTACAGATGCAGGTGTGGCTATGGCTGAAGGTAAAACTTGGTTCAAAGTGCCAGAAACAATCAAAGTCGTGTTAGAAGGAAAACCTGCAAAATGGATTTCTGGTAAAGATATTGTATTGGACTTAATCGGTAAAATTGGCGTGGATGGAGCTCGTTATAAAGCCCTTGAGTTCCATGGATCTGGTGTGCAATACATGACAATGGCAGACCGCTTGACCATCTGTAATATGGCTATCGAAGCGGGCGGAAAATGTGGCGTATTCCCGTACGATACAGTGACAGAGGAGTACATCCAAGGTCGTATCACACGCCCTATCGAACCAATTGCAGCAGACGAAGATGCAGAATACTGCCAAGTGGTGACCATTCAATTGGACGAATTAACTCCAGTAGTGGCGTACCCGCATCTTCCTTCCAACACGCATTACATGAAAGATATTGTGAAAGAAGACCGCATTCAAATCGACCAAGTTATCATCGGTTCTTGTACGAATGGTCGCTTTGAAGACTTACAAATGTGCGCAGAAATTTTTAAAGGTCGCAAGGTGGCGGATTTCGTGCGTTGCATCGTTATCCCTGGATCTCAAGATGTATATAACCAAGCTGTGAAAGCCGGCTTAATGGACATCTTCATCGAAGCAGGATGTGCTGTAAGTACACCAACGTGTGGTCCTTGCTTAGGTGGTTACATGGGCATAATGGCAGAGGGAGAGCGTACCGTTTCTACCACAAACCGTAATTTCCGTGGTCGTATGGGACACGTGGACAGTGAAGTATATTTGGCAAGCCCATATGTGGCGGCAGCAAGTGCAATAGCAGGGTATTTAGCAAGCCCTGAGGAGGTATAATATGGCAGACTTTCAAGGAACGATTTGGCGCTATGGCGACAATGTAGATACAGATGTAATTATTCCAGCACGCTATTTGGCGATTGCAGATATGGCGGAATTGGCGGAACATGCTATGGAAGATATTGATACTACCTTTGCACCAAATGTGAAAGCCGGTGAAATTATGGTAGCTGGCAAAAACTTTGGCTGTGGTTCCTCTCGTGAACATGCGCCAGCGGTGATTAAAGAGAAAGGCATTTCTTGCATCGTTGCAGATAGCTTTGCCCGCATTTTCTTCCGCAATGCTATCAACATCGGTTTGCCAGTAATCGAAATTGGCGAGGCTGTGGAGCGCATTCAAGAAGGTCATGAAATCGCTGTAGAAATGGCTACAGGTGTTGTCCATAATGTGACTACTGGGGAAAGCTACCAGGGAACGGCACTACCTCAATTTGTGCAAAACATTGCCAAAGCAGGTGGACTAGTGAACTTTGCGAAAACAAGACAAGACTAATAGGAATGATAGAATTAATAGGAGACCCTAGGTTATGCTATTATTGATTAGCCTAGTGGTATTCCCTATGGTATGTATGCTAGATAGATAAAATATTTTAGTGTAGTGTAGAGACTTTCAAAAGAGGATTACTATGAGTGAAAAACAAATTGTCCTAATTGCTGGCGACGGCATTGGAGAAGAAATAACAAATTCCGCCCGTGCTGTGGTGGACGCAGCCTTTGCTAAAGCGGGTGTGACAGCCAACTGGATTGAGAAAAAAGCGGGTGGTGCCGCTATCGATGCTTTCGGTGAACCATTGCCACAAGACACGATCGATGCATGCCAAGCGGCAGATGCTGTATTGTTAGGTGCTGTAGGCGGTCCTAAATGGGATGATGTAGATCCATCTATCCGTCCTGAAAAAGCTATCCTTGGCTTGCGTAAAGCATTGGGCTTGTTCTGCAACTTACGCCCAGTGAAAATCTATCCAGCATTGCGTGAGTTCTCTCCGTTGAAACCAGAACTAGTAGAAAATGTTGACTTCGTTATCGTTCGAGAATTAACTGGTGGTATCTACTTTGGGGAACGTGAAGAAACTCAAGGAGAAGGCCCGAACGAATTTGCTTGGGACAAAGAAACCTATGCTCGGTATGAAGTAGAACGTATCATGGATGTAGCTGTAGAAACAGCACGTAAACGTTCCGGCAAAGTGGTGAGCGTAGATAAAGCCAACGTATTGGCATCTTCTCGTTTATGGCGTAAAATTGCGAAAGAAAAAGCAGAAGCTAACCCAGATATTTTCATGGATTACTACTATGTAGATAATACAGCTATGCAACTGGTGACGAATCCAGGTCAATTTGATGTGCTAGTGACAACTAATTTATTTGGAGATATTCTGAGTGATGAAGGTGCTGTTATCTCTGGTTCTCTTGGTTTGTTGCCATCTGCCTCCATTGGTACAGGCACTTCCTTGTATGAACCAATTCATGGTTCGGCACCAGACATTGCAGGACAAGGGATTGCTAACCCATTAGGTACGATCTTGTCTGCTGCGATGATGTGTCGTTACTCCTTGGACTTGCCAGCAGTGGCGGACTCCATCGAACAAGCAGTAACAGCTGTCCTTGATGCGGGCTATCGTACAGGTGATATGTACCGTGAAGGGTTCACAAAAGTGAATACCCAAGGCATGACTGACGCTGTGATAGCACACTTGGGCTAAGCTTCAGCAGTATATAAGATATAAAAATGCGGCACACTCCTCCACAAACTGATACTATAGTTAGCTTTGCTCCAGAGTATGCCGCGCTTTTTTTATATGTTATTGTCTTAGACACCACTGACATCGTCTAGGGACGAGTTCGTTTGTCTCCGGTTGAAACTCTAACATCAGGATCAATGATTTGTAATGATTCCATATATGTTTCATTTATCTTACAAAAGCTTAAGTTTGCTTGCGTATTCATATCAAGTACCTATAGTCCCTAAAAAGAAAAGCCGAGATACATCCCGGCTTACATTGCAAATAAAGTATATCCATGGTGGGGTGCACCATCCTTATGGGCCTCTCTTTAAAAATGATAACTCATTTTATGGTGGGGTGCACCAACAGTAAAGTTCCTCGCTTTCAGAATGATAACACATTCTATGGTGGGGAGCACCAACGATAAAGTTCCTCGCTTTTAGATATACATTTATGAGTCAATCCTATCACAGCCATATAAGAATGTCAACTTGCATTGAAATTTTGGAGGATATTAATAGGAATATATATACTAGTTAAGGTTTCATGTACTTTTGTGTATAATAGAGTACATATGTCAGTGTTGGAAGCGGAAAATAGGAGGGTTTACTATGGCAGATGAACGAGTTACGGATCTAGACCTTGCACATGTGGTGCTTGGGTATACGGGAGTTCCAGGTGCCTATGCCTATGAAGTGTTACAGAATTTACTTTCAAAATATATAGAAAAAGGCGGATCCGTGGAAGGCCAACGAATTGAGCGATGTCAAAGTCATCGTGAGCTAGTGCAAGCTGTCCATGAAGGACGTATCGATTATGCCATATTGCCTATTGAAAATTCCATCGTCGGGGAAGTGCGAGACAGTACGGATTTAATCAAGGATAAGAACATTCACATTGTAGGAGAAGTGCGCCATCGTATTAGTCATAGTTTACTGGGTGTGCAAGGTGCTAGTTTAGATACAATTCAAGAAGTATACTCTCACGAGCAAGCTCTCATGCAATGCTCGCAATTTTTGGCCACCCATAGCTCTTGGCACTTGGGTCCTATGAGTAATACCGCCGTGAGCGCTAAGTTTGTCAGTGATACTGGAGATGTAACAAAAGCTTGCATCGCTAATGCATCTGCTAAAGAATTATACAGCCTCACACTGTTGGCGCCAGATATTGCAAACTTTCAGGAAAACTTTACACGATTCTTTATTATTACTCATAAGGACGTAGTAATCCGTGATGCCCATAAACTGAGTATTATTGTACAAACTCCGAATACGCCAGGGGCACTGGTGAAAGTCCTACGAGTCTTTGAAGGCCATCAGTTGAACATGGTGAATATCAAGTCACGACCATGCATGTATACCCCTTGGGAGTATTTCTTTTACATTGATATTGAGGGGGAAGGTCGAGAAGAAGATGTTCAACTTGCGTTAAGTGAGGTACGTGACCTATCTACATATTTACAGGTTTTGGGACATTATAAAATTTATGATGTACTATAAATTAAAAGGAGAGTGGATCTCTAGTAGACTGATATGCAAAAAATGAATTTTAAAACTTTCATGAAATATAGGCTGTCCCCTTGTCCAGTTGATATAGTATATGATAAGATAATCCTATACAATATATAGAATTTTATAGATGTAGTATGTATGTTACTTAGATGAAAGTTGAAAAAGGAGAGTAGAATGAAAAAAGTAATTATTTCTTTTATCGTAGGTGTCATTAGCACAGCTTGTATTATGGGTGGATTCTGGTTTTATGACCGTGAACAATATACTCGTGCTATTCCGGCAGTAAAAGGTCCAGTTCCAACAGCGCCGGCAGTAACAGGCGCAGTTAATAACGCACCTATAGCGCAACAACCAGCTGCGAATACAGTGCCACAACAAGCAGGGGCGGTAGCACCGCAAACAACACAACAACAAGTACAAATTACGCAAGAAAAAGCGATGGAAATCTTCAAAACAGCATACCCTGAATATCGCATTGAAAAAGTGAAGTTTGATACAGATCATGGTCGTGCTCATTATGAAATTGATGGGGAAACCTTAACACGTGAAGTAGAAATTAAAATTGATGCTGTCACAGGAGAAATCTTCCAAACTAAAGAAGGACATTAATATTTTGCTATAGGACTAAGAATACCTAACCTAACTAGTAGGCTAGGTATTTTTCATTAGTAAAGGAAATGATTGTCATAGTGTTGCAATCGGCGAACAAATGAGTTTCTAACGACATCATGAATCATTTTCTAGTAGTACATTTTAACACACTGTGTTAGTATTAATCATAGAATAGGTATTGATTTTATGTGGCAATGTAGAAGAATGGAGGGAATAGGATGACAGAGTTACATATGTATTTAGGATATTTGATGGCATGGACTATATATCAATTATGGTCTATTCACAGATGGATAAAATCGGAGTCAAAAGAGGAAAAAGCTGAGAATGCGGGGCATGCATTGGAGGAGGTTTTAAACTTTATTTCTCCTAAGGCAGTGGCTGGTTTGGCCATGAGTGGAATCATTTTTACAGGGGCTGCAGATGTGTTAGGAATTTTGTTAGTGAAAGGCTTCATACGTGATCCTCACTGGTTAGATAATTTACTACTAGGTCTCGTTTGTGTAAGTATTATAGTGGGAATTCGTTCCGCCATTGTAGCGTATCGCATTGTCCTAAGGGCATCTAATTCTCGTCAGCCAGATCTATTTTTAGTGCGCCATGAACGATTATTTAAAAAGAGTCCTATGGACCTAGAGAGCATAGTGAATCGTACATTACATATCCTATATGCAGGATTTGCTATCTATACAATGGTTATACTGTTACAATTGTTACATATTTTATAGATAATTTGCGCATTATATATGCATAGCATATTAGAAAAAATAAATAAAATTTGGTATAATTACATTGATTACATTGGATATGAAGAGGTGCAGAAGAATGGAATATCCTGTACGTTAAATATAAGAAAGGCATATATGATGAAAGCAAAAAATAATACTTTTGTTTCACAACAAGAATCAGAAGCCATTGAAGTATTAAAAAGTTCTTATAATGAATTGATTTATCCATCTAAATCGTTTGGAGTTACGGCTATTAACTCTATTGAGGCTAAAGCAAAACTATGGGGCTTGGATCCAGTGCCGGCAAAAGAGGCGCGAGTGTTGGAGCTAGGTTGCTCCATGGGAGGCAATATTATAGGACAAGCCGTATATCATCCAAAGGCATCTTTTATAGGTGTAGATCTTAGCACATCTCAAATCGAAATTGGCAATGAAATTATTAAGTTTATGGAACTAGATAATATTACATTGTTAGAAAAAGATATCATGACCATTGATAAAAGTTTTGGTACTTTTGATTACATTATTGTGCATGGCATTTGGTCTTGGGTACCGGATGTGGTGAAAGATAAAATTTTAGAGATTTGTAATGTTAACCTTTCAGAACGAGGGGTTGCTTATGTATCTTATAATGTATATCCGGGATGGAATCGATTAAATCAAGTTCGAGAAATGATGAAATTTGCTACTCGATATGATGAAGATTTAGATTTATTATCACGTACAGAAAAAGCTGTAGCATTTGTGCGCCATATAACTGAACTTATTAAAAATTCTAAAGAAGTTGTTCCTAAACAAGGATGGAAAGTGGATTCATTTGATTCGGCGTTGGATCATAAATTGTATTATATCGCGCATGAATATCTAGAACCTATTAACGACCCTGTATATATAACGGAGTTTATTAATAGAGCGAAAGAACATCGATTGACCTACGTAGCAGATACAGATTTTCAATTATCGGCTATTACTTGGATGAAACCAGAGCGTGCAGAACTGATTAGAAATTTATCGGGTGGTGACTGGAATACAAAGGAACAAATTTTAGATTTCTATTATGATACGCAGTTCCGTCGGTCTTTGTTATGTCATGCATCACAAGCTCATAGACTGCGTCACCATGAAGAATTTTTACTCGCTTCTTTGGATAGTATTTTCTTTAGAGCTACGAATAAAGCAGATACCCTTATAGACTCTACAAACCCTGTAGAGCAATCTATTGTTAACTTATGTCGTGCAGGAAAAACCTTCTCCATAGAAGATTGTAAATCTGGAATAGAACAATTGAGGCTAGGTTTAGAATATCATGAGATAGATGTATATAGTATGATAATTCGATTCCTTTTATGTGGAATTATAGGGGCTACATCGGAAGCAAGAGAGTGTAATGCTTTTATAGAAGGAGTATCCACGGTATCTAAAGAACTGGCAAATTATGTTCAAACAGTGGTTGACCGTGGAGGAAAGGATTTTATCAACGTATCTGATTTGTATAATGATAGCATTGATGGTCTTAACTCTGGACATGTATTGATGATGAAATCATTAGAAACTCCAAAAACACGAGAAGAGTTATATACGATTGCAGATGATATTTTAGCAGTGAATGAAACTTTGCCATCTGGAGAACTAGTGCCTAAACAGGGTCGTACAGTAGTGGATGGTATATTACATGATCTGGGTGAACTTTGTTTCCTTAATAATGGATGATAAGATAGGTGCAGAGAGCGTAAGAAAAAAACAATTTAGACATAAAAAAGGGAAATAGCGGAAGCTATTTCCCTTTTTTGGTATGGGCATATTGATTATTTTAAATTTTTTAGTAAGGCTAATAAGAATGTAGATACGGTTGTTAATGCCGGCAAGTGTAATCGTTCTTTTGGTGTATGCGCCCCTAGAATAGTTGGGCCAAAGCTAATCATTTGTGTATGTGGTAATTGAGCTTTTAAGAGACCACATTCAAGACCAGCATGGACGGCTGTTACATGAGGCTTAACACCGATAAGGTCTTCATAGATAGCAATAGCCTGTTCTTCTAATTGGCTGCCTCGTTCGTATTCCCAAGCAGGATAACGACCTTGTTCAGACGCGTTAAATCCATGGGTATTGGCTAATGTTATAATGCGATCTCGAAGATATATTAGTTGACTCATAGTTAAGCTACGTACAGAAATCAATACATCTACTTGTATACCATGATCTTCAACGATAGCAATATTATTACTTGTATCCACAAGACCTTCTAACTTTTTGCTCATACCGAACACACCATGTGGAGCTAAGTATAAGAATTGTAGAAGTGCTTGTGCTTGCGTATCTCCATAGATAGTAGAAGGAGGATCACAAGGACTGATCGTCACCTCTAAATTTGGATCTTGTGGAGATAATTCGTGACGAATGATAGTAGTATTGGATTGGATATGGGCTTGTAATGCGGCTGCGTCGGAGTTTTGGCAAAGAATGATTGCTTCTGCAGAACGAGGAATTGCATTATGTTTAGATCCACCTATAAAACGGCTGATAGAGATAGGGGTTTCCCGATGGGCTTCTAGTAATAGTCTTGCTAAAATAGTGATAGCATTACCCAATTGTTCTCCAATTTCAATACCAGAATGACCACCATGTAATCCCTCTACAGAAATACGGAAGGATGATAATCCATCAGGTGTTGGTATCATCTCTGTTGGTAATGTAAGGTCTAAGCGACAGCCACCGGCACAAGCAACGATAAATTCATGTTCTTGTTCTGTATCAATATTGAGTAAATACTTGCCGTGTAGTTTTTCTCCTTTCACAGCCATAGCGCCATTCATACCTGTTTCTTCGTTCGTTGTGAATAAGCATTCCAATGGACCATGAGGGATAGATATATCATCTAGAACAGCTAATGCCATTGCTACAGCAATCCCATTATCGGCCCCTAACGTAGTTTCATTGGCGTGTAACCACTCTCCATCTTCGATGAGTTCAATTGGATCCTTGGTAAAATCATGTGAAGATGTAGCAGATTTTTCAGCTACCATATCGATATGACCTTGTATGATAATAGGTGGATGACTTTCATAACCAGGAGTAGCATTCGCACGAATGATAACGTTTAGTTCTTCATCACGTTCTACTTCATAGCCTCTATCGTTTGCAAATTGTAGTAGAAAATCGCTAATGCCCTGTTCATTGCCAGATTCACGAGGAATTTGGCTGATTTCTCGGAACCAATGCAATACGTTGGATGTATAATTAGTATCTGTCATAATAGTACCTTTCTTAAGGATAAAATGTAATTATTAATATATTAACTATACTCCTTTCATCGTAGAGGGTCAATATATAAAAGGGAAGATAAAGGTATAGATATATAGGGGCTTTTCTGATGAAATAGGAGGAAAAAGAATGATATAATAGGAGTAATGATTTTCAAGGAGGTTTCTATATGAAAGATAAAAAGATTGTCATAATAGGGACAGGAGGCACAATTGCTGGCAAGGGTCAGGGTGCTAGTGCATTAACAGAATATACAGCAGGATCTATAGGTGTAGATGAACTCATACAAGCAGTGCCTGGATTAGAGGACTATGGTCCTTTTGAAAGTGTGCAATTTTCGAATATTGATAGTTCAGAAATGAGTCCCTACCGTTGGGTACGTTTGGCCGTACTTATTAATGAAGTAGCTAGCCGAGAAGATGTAGGGGGGATCGTAATTACTCATGGTACTGACACGATGGAAGAAACCGCCTATTTCTTGCAATTGACGGTAGGTACGGATATACCTGTTGTGATGACTGGGTCTATGCGCCCGGCTACGGCATTGAGTGCGGATGGACCAGTTAATTTGTTACAAGCTGTGCAAGTAGTTCGTAGTACAAGTGCCATAGGGCAAGGTGTACTGGTAGTCATGAATGGGTATATTGATAGTGCTCGAGATGTGGCAAAGCTACATACTACAGATGTGGCAACATTTGGAAATGCACAATGGGGACATATGGGATGTGTACAAGATGGAAAAGCTTATTTCTACTACAGCCCGTGTCGACGTCATAGTAAGTACAGTGAGTTTGTTCTTCGGGAAGAAGTAAAATTGCCTTCAGTGGGAATTGTCAATCTCTATGGAGGGATGGATACAGAAATCATAAAAATGGTAGCTAGCTGCTCACAAGGATTAGTCATCGGTGGTTTTGGAAATGGTACATTGCCACAAGGTGTGCTTGATGTATTGCATACCATAGAGGTACCGAAGGTACGCGCTTCACGAATTGGGAATGGCATTGTATCGAGCCAGTCATCGGATGCAAAAGAGGGACTTATCGTCAGCGATTCCTTATCACCTGTGAAAGCTAGAATACTATTAATGCTAGCTCTACAACAAAAACGGAGACGAGAAGAATTGAAAGCAATCTTTGAAACCTACTAAATGGTCACCTATTGTGCCAAGTAGTCTATGGTGGGCATCATTTAATTACATAAAGGAAGAGCACGGCATATTCCTTTGCAAAGGGTATTTCATATTGTTTGTTTAGGAACAGACCGTGCTCTTTTTATGTTTATAATAGTTAGTGTTTATAAGGTTAAGGTATTTCCATTTTCTATGGCTTTTTCAATGGCAGATCGGACAGCTTTTGCCAAAGTGTCTCCAAACTGGGAGAAAGTACCTACGTCTGAGAGGAGTTCTCCGTTAGGGTCTATAGTCATAATGACGCCATCTGTAGATGTCCCCGTAGCTGGAAGATCTGTGAGGATGCTATGTATGCCTAATGACTGAAGGGCTACAGTCTTTGCCTCTGTAATGGTGATGAGTGCTTTTGTTAAAGCTCCATCGGTGAGGGCACAATTGGTAAATACTAACAAATTAATAGTGCCAGCGCTGTGAAAGGATCCATCTTGTTCATAGTATGTATACCCATCGCCGGCTCGGTGTGCAGTTTGTTCTGTGCCGGCTGTGGCGATGACTTCTACGATAATGGAACCTTCTGCTTGGCAGACATATGCGTGGCGATTCATAGAGGCACTGGTTAAGAGGGCCGTACAGAAATGGATTGGCAAGTCTAAGTGTACACACTCTTTAGCTAAATAAGCAGAAGTAGAGCCACCAGGTAGTTCGTGTTCATTTTCAACGAAAAAAGTTAATTGTTGGTTACGCACAGCCATGACATGGTGTAAGCCTCCGTTAAACGGGCTAGTACTAATGGCGTAAAAAGGCATATCATAGGTAATAGTGATTGCCGAACTATGGATGTTTACATAACCGCCACTACGTAGTGCCGCAGGGGCATGATAGAGATTTTGAGGGGTATGCATGAAGCCTCCTATGATGTCTATATGATAGTTAAATGAATGTATAATAGTGATTTACAATATTCATGAATGTTCTATGTGGCACTTTTAAGAGAGATATATATCCATAGAGGGTATCCTTTATGGATATATGTTAGGGATCTACTAAAGGGGGTAGATTTATGTATCTAAATTATCTAATAGGGCTGTGAAATGTTCCACGACTCTTTTTCGTATAGATGAAGGTTCTAGAACAATAACCATAAGACTTAGGGAAAGCACCTTTTGATAGATATCTTCTTCGTCAAAAGGGTAGTAAGTAATGGTTAAGTTATAAGTGTGATCTTGCAATTCATCTTCATCATCTATGATAGTTTCTACTAAAGTAGTTTCTTTTGTGTAGTCTGCAAATAAATGATAGGCACGTTCTAGTGCATTCTTGTCATTTGTCACCCGTAGTTGTAAGGTTTGTGCTTGCTCCTTCAATAATTGCTCTAATACAGTATATCGATTTATAATCGGGGATTCTTTTTCCACAGTCATAATTTGAATCTCTTTCACAGGAATATAACTATATTCTCGTTCATTGCATAAGCCGATGAGATAGTACTCTTCCGTATTAGCGTAGTAGCGCAAATGACAAGGTGTAATAACAGAGACTTGTCCATCTGCTGTTGTGATTGCAATCCTATGCGTGCCTTCAATAATCGTGCGGTATACCCTGTGAACGATGTCTAGGGTATGTGGATCCGTGAGAAATATGGTGCGTGTGGATGCAAAGTTTTCTTGTATTGTTTTAAAAGCATCGTAAAAGGGGTGCTCTTCTATGGCTTGATGTAGCTTATCCCGTATTTGTGCAGATAGGAAGGGAAATGTACGTTCATCATGGATACATAGATATAGGGCTAGAATTTCTCGGTCCGTCAGTATATAGGGGATAGGTAAGTGGGGAATAAAGAGAGGTTCTACTGTATTAGGAGTCTTTCCAGGTATGAAAAATAACTCGATAATTTTTGCTGCCATTTCAGAGGCACTGCCATTATCCATAGAATGTTGATAATCTTGCAGTAACCAAGCAGTGATTTCTCTAGGATCTAATTGATTATACTCAACACCTAGGTCGTCACAATTGATTCGATCCATATAGATAAAGTGAAGCAGTTGGATGAGTCGTATGTAATAAAAGGTATAGGCCCCCACAGAGGTGTGTTCAGAGTTCATATATTGTTGAAGAAATGGATTAGGATTCATAATGAGATAAAATGCTCCTTACTCTAGTTAATGCAAGATCTTTTAGTTTTTGAATGTGGTCTATATTTGGCATATCTTCTGTAATTTCTTCCCCACTGGAAGTCACAAAATGGAGATAAGGTCCCAATTGATATAATAATGGTAATAAGGAGGTTGTTTCCATGTATATGACTTTTACAAGGAATGGGTATCTATTTGCACCGTCTTGTGGGATACACTCCATGGATATCCGTTGTGTACAGAATTGATGTAGTGTACGCTGTAATTGGTTCCAATCTTTAGCAGGGCAAGTATGAAATGCTATGTAGACAATATGAGGAGTACGAGTTTTACTCTGTTTTCGAGAAAGAGGTGTAACAGGTGACGTAGTAATGCTTTGCACAGAATCTAATGACATTGGTGACATAGGACGGTTATGCTTGCTTGTACCATATATGTACTCTCTAGAATCATAGAGAGACTCTTCTAATTGATCGATGTAGTTGAGAGTTTTTGTAGTAGCTAGTTTTGATGTGTGTTTTGGATTACCCCGATTAATTGATGTAATCGTACACCATGTATTCATACTAGCTAAGACGGCTAATCGTTTATCATCTAACAATGTTTTGAAAGGAGGAATTTGGCGCACTAGGATAGGAGAGGGTTGCTCAGGAGATCTCTCTAGGGGCATATCGCTTAATATATCTTCTGGAGCAGTGCCCTCTTCTAATGTAATTAACCCCAATTTGAACTGTAAATAATGAGCATAGGAAGAGATGGGGGAAATGTATTTTTGAAAGTCCAAAGCGTAGCGTAGTTCTTTTTGTTCATCCTCTGTGAGATTTGATGAAACGATCGGATTAGGTGTTAGGATATAGCCGTTTTCTAATGTAGGATGAGAGGCTAATAGACCTAATGCATCTAATGTGGAGGAGGCACTATCAAACAGCTGTGTAGTATTAATTTTGGATTCCGTTGTTTCATCTTGGGTGATTAAAATTTCTTCGTTAATAGCGTTTAAGTATCGTTTTAAATTACCTTCTTCTAAGACATCATCATCTTTTACGGTAAAA
The DNA here is from genome assembly GCA_963518505.1 of uncultured Veillonella sp. GTDB lineage: Bacteria > Bacillota > Negativicutes > Veillonellales > Veillonellaceae > F0422. Next base: position 33,429 of record CAUQIT010000007.1, read on the forward strand.
CGGTCATCTTTTGCATAATAGTGTAGAGGATGTTGTAATCCATTTTGATAGACTTCAGAACTAGACTCATCATGGCATACATCCTTAGTGGCGATTAAATGATATAAGTATAGACTGCGTCGAATGTCCGTAGGCAGCATTTTGCGCACGGTATGAGCAAAGGCTAACGGATTTAGATTATAAGGAGAATAACTAAGACCAGGTAATGTTAATAACTTGGCGCGACCGTAGGAAAACTCATAGAGGGATTGGGGTGACAAAGCATCCATAAAAAAGTGAGCTTGTTTTGTCTTTTCTTGATAGGACGTACCTTTAAAAGGGTGGAAATCTTTGTCGGCACTTTTGTAGACTCCACCTTTGGCGATTAAGTCTAAAAAACTATAAAAACGGGACTCTGTTTCATCGCTGGTGGCAAAAAAGTTTGTGTTTGCAGCCATAAAGGCTCCTTTCTATAGGGGCATACAACTTGGTTATGCATGATATAGCATGCTTTTATCTATAGTTATAGTATCATAAAAGGAGAGGAGGAGCACATTATTTTTAATCATATTTTGAAATTCTATCTATCTATAGAATTAATTATCGGGACTTTTGTAAAAGGAGGTAACCAAGTTTGAGTATAATGTGTTCATGAGGTACGACGAAAGGAGATGAGACAATGGAATTAGAAGTGTATGTAGAGTGGTAATATAGGGCGTTGTTAAAGGTATAAAAAGGTGGTGATATGATGAGTTTATATTTGTTGTTAGTACTATAATAATAAACATGTAACAGTGTGAAATATGTGTTAGAAAAGGAGAAATAGTATGTTAGAAATACAATATGTATGTGAACCCTGGTTTGTACAAGATGAAGAAGGATATTGGGTTGAATTGTTAGATGATGAATATTGGGAAGGTATGGTAGGGGCATAAGCATAAGATAATTAACTATCGGGACTTTTGTAAAAGGAGGTAACCTAGTTCAAGTATAATGTGTTCATGAGGTACGACGAAAGGAGATGAGACAATGGAATTAGAAGTATATATAGAATGGTAAGTGTAATAGAAGTGTAATGTATGTAGGAAAATAAGAAAGGAGTTAATACTATGGATTTTGAAATAGATGTATATATAGAATGGTAAGAATAGGTGAATGAGGTTTAGGGATGTAGATAAAGGTGGTGATAGAATGAGTTTGTATGTATTATTGCTGTAATTGTGTGTAGAATGTATTATAAAGTATGGAAAAAGGAGGATATTATGTATATAGACGTATTTGCTTCGGCAGAAATATATGATCCATATCAATAATTAAGGTGTGTAAAAAGTAGGAGATAGTATGATGATGTATAGACGGAAACGAAAGTGTAGATAGCTCATTACCGTAATGGCGGTAATGAGCTTTTTTTTGTATAATGAAGGTAGAAGGTCAAGGAGGAGTGCACGATGAAAGAAAGTCATTTTTTTGCTCTTTTAGGGCGTATGAAATACATTCAACGTTGGAGCTTGATGCGCAATACAGAAACAGAGAATTTGCAAGGGCATAGTTTAGAAACTGCTATGATTGCACACCAATTAGGTGTACTTCGAAATATCTATTTTGATGGTAACATAGATGTGAATCGATTAGCTGTACTGGCCATGTATCATGATGTGAGTGAAGTATTCACAGGAGATATGCCAACGCCGGTGAAATATTTTAACCCGAAGCTACGAGCTCTTTACGGGGAAGTGGAACAATTGGCCAATGAAACTTTATGGCGTACATTACCAGAATCGGTGCAACCAGCCTATGAGGAAGCTTTAGTATCTGTGCCAGAGGAATACGAAGTACTACTAAAAGCCGCCGATACCTTGTCAGCATTTATGAAATGCGTCACAGAAAAAGCAGCTGGTAATAATGAGTTCAATGCGGCTTATGATACGATTTACGAACGATTAATACAGATGCAATTACCAGAGGTAGATTTATTTTTGAAAGTGTATGTGCCTAGCTTGACGAAGTCTTTAGATGAAATGAATGTATCCTTTGCAAAACGATAGATAGTTTTATAGATTGATATATTGACGTTGTTGCATGCTTTCACGTATACTAATACTATATGGATAATAACTAAGAAGAGGAAAAATCTTTTGAACGCATCACAGAGAGCATTGGGTTGGTGGAACAATGTATGTAGTAGGAAGAGGGTAGCCTCGGAGTTGGCATGGTGAACTAGAGTAAGTGTGCCCGCTAATCAGCGTTAATGATAATGAGTGATTGCTACGGCAATAATCTAGGTGGTACCGCGGAAGTATAGACCCTTTCGTCCTAATGGACGAGGGGGTCTTTTTTGATATTTTGTAGGGGAAAACTATGGATTTAGTAAACTATATCGGAGAAACTAGTTCTTACGATAAAAAAGTACAACTAGAACGGCATAAACCTAAAAGTTGGCTAAAATCTGTTAGTGCATTTGCTAACTCAAAAGGTGGAGCGCTTATTGGGGGAATTGATGATGAAGATAGGCTTGTAGGCTTAGATGATGCAAAAGGTGATTCTGAGTTCATCAGTACAATGATTAAGACTAAACTAGATCCTACACCTAGAGTTAACTTGGAAATCATTAGAACTGATAATAAAGACATCATTATGTTACATGTGTATGAGGGAAACGAAACGCCCTATTATTATGTAGATAATGGGAATAGAATTGCCTTTATACGAGTAGGAAATGAAAGTGTTGTGGCTAGTAGCGTGCAACTAAATAGCCTTATTTTGCGTGGAATGAATAAAACATTTGACACCATATCAACAACAATTTCAATAGAAAGAGCAGCATTTTCTAAGTTAAAGTCAGTATATTTTCAGAGAATAGGAACTGATTTGCGAGATAATGATTTGTTGTCTTTTGGATTAGTAACTAGTGATCAGCACCTTACAAATGCGGGAGCTTTATTAGCTGATGAGCCATTGGTTCGTCAGTCAAGGGTGTTTGCCACGAGGTGGAATGGTCTTGATAAAACAAATGGTAGAGAAGAGGCGATTGATGATAAAGAGTTTGAAGGAAGTCTTTTGTTATTATTACAAAATAGTATAGACTTCATAAAAACGAATTCTAAAAAACGATGGAAAAAAGTTGATACCTATCGTGTGGAATATCCTGACTATCCTGAGAGAGCGATACAAGAAGTATTGGTGAATGCTTTGATTCATCGTGATTATGGTGAATTAGGGTCAGAAGTTCATATTGATATGTATGATGATAGATTAGAAATATATTCTCCTGGTGGCATGATGGATGGATCTTTTATTCAAGAATTAAATCTTTCAAATATTTCATCTAAGCGTAGAAATCCTATGATTGCTGATGTATTTAGTAGATTGCACTTAATGGAGCGACGAGGCAGTGGGCTAAAAAAGGTGCTGGATATCTATGAGTCACAAGAAGAATATGATACATCTTTACGACCAGAGTTTCGTTCTACTCAAACTTCTTTTTTTTCGGTGCTCAAGAATTTAAACTATGGATATGCTGAAAGAATGGCGGTAAAAAACGGCGATAAAAGGGTCATAAGCCTTGATATTAAGGGAAATGGATCCGATAGTGGCGATATAAGACAGGCGATAAATAATAATGAAAACGGCGATAAAAGGGCTATAAGCCTTGATATTAAGGGAAATGGATCCGATAGTGGCGATATAAGACCGGCAATAAATAATAATGAAAACGGCGATAAAATAACGATAAAAAATGAGCAAAAAAAGCAAATACTTGTTTTTGCTGAAATGAATCTATTCTTTAGGTCGAAGGATATCGCGGAATTGTTGGGGTTACAAGCATCGAGGGCAAGGTACTTATTACAGGAATTAGTGCAAGAAGGTAAAATTAAAGGAATTGGTAATAATAAAGGTAGAAAGTACCAATTAATAAAATAATTATGATATATTCAATACACAGGAGGACATATGAAAGAATATAAAAATTTAACAACTTACAATCCGAAAGAGATTGAACAACAATGGTACACATATTGGGAAGAGAAAGGGTACTTTCACGAGGAAGTAGATACGAATAAAGAGCCTTTCAGTATTGTGTTACCGCCACCGAATGTAACTGGTCAATTGCACATGGGTCATGCCCTTGATAACACATTGCAAGACATTTTGATTCGTACGAAACGTATGCAAGGCTACAACGTGTTGTGGATGCCTGGTACAGACCATGCAGGGATTGCAACGCAAGTAAAAGTAGAAGAAAATATCATGAAAACGGAAGGGAAATCTCGTCATGATTTAGGTCGTGAAGAGTTCCTAAAACGCGTATGGGAATGGAAACAAGAATATGGTAACACCATCGTAAAACAAATCCGTAGTTTAGGTGCTTCTTGTGACTGGACAAGAGAGCGTTTTACCTTAGATGAAGGTTACCATGAGGCGGTATTAAAAGTATTCGTAGAGTTATACGAAAAAGGTTTAATCTATCGTGGAGAACGCATCACTAACTGGTGCCCTAATTGTTTGACAGCCTTATCCGATATTGAAGTAGAACACGAAGATGAAAATGGTCATTTATGGCACATCAAATATCCTGTTATCGGCGAAGAAGATACATTCTTAACCGTAGCTACCACACGTCCTGAAACGATGTTTGGTGACGTAGCCGTAGCGGTGAACCCTGACGATGAACGCTATGCGCACTTAGTAGGTAAAGAATTGTTGCTTCCATTTGTGAACCGTCATATCCCAATCATTGCCGATGAATATGTTGATCAATCGTTCGGTACTGGTTGCGTAAAAATTACACCAGCTCATGACCCTAATGACTTTGAAATGGGACAACGCCATAACTTGGAAAGTATTGTGGTGATGAATCCAGATGGCACCATGAATGCAGGGGCAGGTCACTTTGTGAATATGCCACGTGAATTGGCTCGTAAACAAGTAGTAGCTGAATTAGAAGCACAAGGTTTATTAGAAAAAGTAGAAGACCATGGTCATAGCGTAGGTCATTGTTCTCGCTGTAATACAACGGTAGAACCTATGGTGTCGAAACAATGGTTCGTGTCTATGGAACCATTGGCAAAACCTGCGTTAGAAGTGGTGCGTGACAAATCTATTGAATTTGTACCAGAACGTTTTACTAAAACATATACCAACTGGTTAGAGTCTATTCGTGATTGGTGTATTTCTCGTCAATTATGGTGGGGTCATCGTATCCCAGCTTGGTACTGCCAAGAGTGTGGGGAAACGATCGTAACTACAGAAACATTGACAGAATGTCCACATTGCCATGGCAAGGTAGAACAAGATCCAGACGTATTAGATACTTGGTTCAGCTCTGCCTTATGGCCATTTGCTACAATGGGTTGGCCTGAGAATACTGAGGAAGTGAAACATTGGTACCCAACTAGTGTCATGGTAACAGGATACGATATCATCTTCTTCTGGGTAGCTCGTATGATTTTCATGGGCTTAGAATTTAAAGAAGAAATTCCTTTTAAACACGTATTTATTCATGGTTTAGTACGTGATAGCCAAGGTCGTAAAATGAGTAAATCCTTGGGCAATGGTATCAATCCATTAGAAGTCATCGAAGAATATGGTGCCGATGCGTTGCGTTTTACTTTGGTAACTGGCAATACACCGGGCAACGATATGCGTTTCTACATGGAACGTGTGGAAGCAAACCGTAACTTTGCCAACAAAATTTGGAATGCCTCTAAATTTGTATTGATGAACTTAGAAGGCTTTGATGAAAATTTCGTGCCAAGTGCAGACGATTACACATTGGCAGATAAATGGATTCTAGAAGAATACAATAAAACGGTTACTAATATTACGAATAACCTTGATAAATTTGAATTAGGAGAAGCGGCAAGCGCTGTGTATGATTTCATTTGGAATACCTATTGCGACTGGTACATTGAATTGGCAAAACCTCGTTTATACAACAAAGAAGGTGGCCGTGACCGTCAAACAGTACAATACTTATTGGTATCTATCCTTCGTCATATGCTGGAATTATTACATCCATTCATGCCATTCGTGACAGAACATATTTGGCAACACTTGCCTCATGAAGGGGAGAGCATCATGGTCGCTCCATGGCCGAGTACATTATCCATGGAAGGTTTCAGCTCTGCAGCGGCTCATATGAATGTAATGATGGACGGCATCAAAGGTATCCGTAACATGCGTGCAGAAATGAATGTACCAATGGGTAAACGCTCTGAAGTTATCTTAGTGCCGGCGACAGAAGAGTTGAAAGGTATCTTAGAAACGCATGGTGATTATTTCCATACATTAGGTTGGGCTGAAAAAGTGACGGTACTTTCACCAGAAGCACCAAAACCAGAAAATGCCACCGTAACAGTGGTGAACGGGTTAGAAGTGTACTTGTTGTTGAAAGATTTAATTGATGCTGATAAAGAAAAAGAGCGTATTGCCAAAGAACAAGCTATAGTAGTGAAAGAAATCGCTCGTTTAGAAGGCAAATTGAACAACCAAGGATTCTTAGCAAAAGCCCCTGAAGCGGTAGTAGCGAAAGAAAAAGAAAAATTGGAAGAGTACAAACAAAAACAACAAGCTTTGAACGAACGTGAAGAGTTCTTAAAAACATTAGCATAAGGAGATCCATCATGAATTATACGGAAGCGATTGCCTACCTAGAAGAGGTAGCCTCCTTTGGGATTCATCCAGGATTAGAACGGATTACGGCCTTATTAGAAGAGCTAGGAAATCCACAAAATACATATAAAACTATCCATGTAACGGGGACGAACGGGAAAGGATCCGTTTCCACCTATATTACCTATGGATTGTATATGAGCGGACTTCGTGTGGGGACATTTACGTCTCCGCACCTCCAATCCTATACGGAGCGCATGCGTGTAAACACAGCGGACATTACAGAAGAGGCCTTTGCTGATTTGATTGAACGTGTGAGCCATGCTGTGGAAGCTGTTATGGACCGTGGCGTAGAAGCACCCACACAATTTGAAATCTTAACAGCCGCAGCATTCTTGTTCTTCAAAGAACAAGGCGTAGACTACGCTGTTATCGAAGTGGGTTTAGGTGGATTACTAGATTCTACGAATGTAATCACTCCAGAAGTGGCAGTGATTACAAACGTGACCATTGACCATCAAGCGTACTGTGGAGATACTGTAGAGGAGATTGCCCTCCATAAAGCAGGAATTATCAAACAAGGTGTGCCTCTTGTAACGGCAGCCCAAGGAGGTGCCCTTGATGTGATTAAAGAAACGGCAAAATCCTTAGGCGTGAAATACCATGTATTCAACGAAGATTTTACCATCGATAGTCGTAGTGCGATGGCGATGGGCCAAATGATTACCGTAAAAGACAAAGCAGGTCATAAAGACATGCTCTTCACATCCATGCATGGTATCCATCAAGCCTTGAACTTAGCTTGTGCAGCGCGGGTATTGCAAATCTTGAAAGACAAAGAACCAGCTGTGAGTGAGGAAACATATCGTGAAGGACTAGCTCGTGCTACATGGCCGGGTCGCTTTGAAACGTTTAAAGTCCATGGACGAACCATTATTTTAGATGGAGCCCACAATGCGAGCGGAGCAGAAGCCTTTTCTATGACCTTCAATGAATTGTATCCAGAACAAGCGAAAACAGTGGTGCTATCGATTTTAGAAGATAAAGATATATCCACGATGGTCAGCTATTTAGTAGGGCAAAAGGACCGTGTGATTACGGTGCCAGCGCCAACGCCACGAGGTACTGATCCAGTGCAATTGGCGAAACAAATGCCCGTCCAAGCAGATCCTGTGGAGACCATCCAAGCAGGCTTAGACTATGCTATGAAAACAACTAAGGAAGGCGATATCATCGCTGTGGTAGGGTCCTTATATATTCTTGGTGACGTGCAACAATGGCTTGTCCAAGAAATGGAGCACTAATGGATGCCCTACGTAGACTATCTGTGGACCAATGGATAGTCTATCTACTATACGGAGCAACGGTGTGTATTCCTTTGTTACCAATAGGAGGCAATGTTCTCATCCTTGTGGCGGGATTACTAGCATTACTATTCGATAGGCAACGATTTTCTGGAACTTTACATTGGTTACAATGGGCAGTCCTGGCGTTTATTCTCTGGACAGGCATTTCCATTGTTAATTCTATGAATGTCCCATGGTCGGCTATGAGTTGGTTCTACCACATAGGGATGTATGGCAGTATCTATTGGCTAATGACATACTATATAGACAATGAAATGCGGCAGAAAACATTTTTGTCATTATTTTGTATCACAGGAGTTCTTGTGTGCATAGGTGCGGGGTATCAGTATTTTTACATGACTCCAGAGCATATCCATGAATGGGTGGATAATGTCCATTTCCCAGGACTCATGCGGCGCATGTATGGAACGTTACAAAATCCTAATTTGTTAGGAGAATACTTACTTTTTACCATTTCCATTGGTGGATTAGGTGCTATGCAAGTATTGAAAGCAAAAGACTGGAAACGTTCTGCTATGATGGCGCTCTTTATGGCAGTTATGTTATTGTGCTTAGTTCTTACCTATTCCCGTGGCATGTGGCTTAGCTTGGCGGTAGCCGTTTTTGTAGCCGGCATCTGTGTAGATCGTAGGCTATTATATACGTTATTGGTGGTTCCCTTGGTGCTATTCTTTTACCATGGGGAAGTATCCGGTCGATTGTGGTCTCTCTTTAGTGGGCAAGATACATCGGTTATGCTTCGGTGGGCATTGTGGGATAGTACTATGTACATGATAGAAGATTTTCCTATCTTTGGGATTGGTTGGGATGCGTTTTGGATGACCTATCCAGACTATAACTATTTTATCCAAGATCCAACGGTGATTATCTATCATGCCCATAATTTATATTTACAAGTGGCAGCAGAAACGGGCCCTGTTTCTCTATGCTTATTTTTGGCAATTTTGCTAGGTCATAGCAGAAATGTACAAAAGCAAAAGCGCCTTGCTCTTCCCTTACGCTATGGTATGACGTTACTAGCTGTAGTTGTATTGGTAAGTGGTCTTTTTGATCATACTTTGTATAGCCAACAGGTGAGTTTAGTGTTATGGCAACTTCTAGGGTTTGCTATGAGCATAATACGAAATACAACGGAATAAATTGAAATACAACGGAATAAATTGAAATACAACGGAATAAATTGAAATACAAGTATAGAGACGGTGGCATACTGTCTCTATATTTTTATATATCGTGATAGTATGTAGTAATCTATGTTAAGAATATATAGAAGGGCTGATATAGACAGAACCATATAAGTGGTTATGTGATACGAAAGCTGCTAGTTTGATTAGAAGCTAATAATGATATATAGCACAGTTAATATATAGGAGTTTCGGAATTGTGTATGTAAAATAACAAAATGGAATAAAAGCAAATAACTATTAGTTATGAATAATATAACGCATAGAAATGCATAAACATAAATAGAGAGTATGAGTAAGAAGTAAAATATCGAAAAAAGTTGTACTACACCAACATTTATAGATATAGGTAGATAAAGGGTATAACAAAAAGTTATACTCGCGTTGATTTTTTCGGTTCTGTATGCTTATTATGCATATATTTACATATATGGTTGACAATAACAAGAAAAATGAGTAGTATTTATGAGAATTAACAAATATCACACTTTGAGTAGAGATTTAATTGATTATTTCTCTGGACAGTTTTATAAATAAGAAAATTCTTTCATGATAGAAATAAAGGAATTGAATTCACTGTGTGATTGTTATATAGCTGAATATAGTCATTCAAACTAAAGGAGATGGTAGTATGATCGACATTTTAGATCGCGTGCAAGGTGCAGCGTTGCAAGCAAAAATTACTACAGCAGAAGAAGCGGCTAAATTGATTAATCCAGGAGACCATGTAGGTATCAGTGGTTTTACCCCATCTGGTTACCCTAAAGCAGTGCCATTGGCATTAGCAAAACGCATGGAAACTGAACCGTTCCAAATTGATCTTTGGACTGGCGCTTCCGTTGGTGATGAAGCAGATGGCGCATTAACTCGTGTGAACGGTATTCGTCGTCGTTTTCCATATCAAACTAACAATGATACTCGTAAAGCATTAAATAGCCAAAAAATGCGTTATATTGATATGCATCTTAGTCATATGGCGCAACAAATTCGCTATGGATTCTTTGGTGACACAGACGTGGCTATCATTGAAGCAGTTTGTGTACGTGAAGATGGTGGCATCGTGCCAAGTACTTCTGTAGGGAACTCCCCAACATTCGTAAGCCAAGCGAAAAAAGTGATAGTAGAAGTCAATGTATCCCAGCCAATGTCTTTGGTAGGTATGCATGATATTTATGAACCAAAAGATCCTCCATATCGTGAGCCATTCCCGATCAATAAAGCCGGAGACAGAATTGGTACTGAATATATTCCGTGTGACCCTGCAAAAATCGTAGCTATCGTTCCATGTGATGTACCAGATACAACTCGTCCACTAGCACCAATCGATGATGATGCAAAAGCGATGAGCCAACATTTGATTAACTTCTTCCAAGAAGAGGTAAAAGCAGGACGTCTACCTGAAAACTTATTACCATTACAATCTGGTGTAGGTTCTGTAGCAAATGCTGTTGTGTCCGGCTTGGCTGAAGGTCCTTTCACAAACTTATCCATTTTCACAGAAGTTATTCAAGATGGTATGTTGGACTTAATTGATGCAGGTAAAGTAACAGATTGCTCTGGTACAGCATTGTCCCCATCTCCGGATGGATTGAAACGCTTCTATGATAATATTGATAAATACAGCAAGCACATTCTTTTGCGCCCGCAAGAGATTTCCAATAACCCTGGCTTAGCTCGTAGACTTGGTGTTATCACTATGAATACAGCTATCGAATTCGATATCTTCGGTAATGTAAACTCTACTCATATCATGGGTAGCAAAATGATGAATGGTATCGGTGGTTCCGGGGACTTTACTCGAAATGGTTATATCTCCATTTTCTGTACGAACTCTGTAGCAAAAGGCGGAGACATTAGCTCCATCGTTCCTTTTGTATCTCATATTGATCATACAGAACATGATGTACAAGTATTCTGTACAGAACAAGGTATTGCCGATGTTCGTGGTTTGGCTCCAATTGAAAGAGCATACAAAATCATTGAAAACTGTGCTCACCCAGACTACAAACAAGAATTATTAGATTACCTCGAAAGAGCTATTGAAAAGACAAATGGCGCCCATACACCTATCTTATTAGATGAAGCTCTTTCTTGGCATAAACGCTTCACTGAAACAGGAAGCATGAAAAAACAAGGTTAATTTTTTAGGAGGATGATGACATGGCTAATGACAACTTAAAAGCCAAACTTGCTGAATATGATGCAGCGTACGCTAAAAACTGTGAGAAAGTACCTGCTCGTCAAAACTTACCAGAACAACCGGTGTACACTCCGCTTGATTTAGAAGGTTTTGATTATGAGCGTGATCTTGGATTCCCAGGATTCTATCCATACACTCGTGGTGTGCAACCTACTATGTACCGTGGCCGTTTCTGGACAATGCGTATGTATGCTGGTTTCGCAACTGCTGAAGAGTCCAACAAACGTTACCGTTACTTAATTGAATCCGGTGCAACAGGTCTTTCTTGCGCATTCGATTTACCAACACAAATCGGTTATGACTCTGACGACGCTATGGCTGAAGGCGAAGTTGGTAAAGTAGGTGTTGCGATTGACTCCCTAAAAGATATGGAAATCTTGTTCCAAGGTATCGACTTAGGTAAAGTTTCCACTTCTATGACAATCAATGCTCCTGCATCTGTACTTCTTGCTATGTACATTGCAGTTGCTGAAAAACAAGGTGTACCTTCTACTGAGCTTCGCGGTACAATTCAAAATGATATTTTGAAAGAGTACGCAGCTCGCGGAACTTACATCTTCCCTCCAAAACCATCCATGCGCTTAATCACTAATATTTTCGAATATTGCTCTCAATATGTGCCAAAATGGAATACTATCTCCATCTCCGGTTACCATATTCGTGAAGCTGGTTCCACTGCTGCGCAAGAAATCGCTTTCACAATTGCTGATGGTATTGCATACATCGAAGCAGCTCTTAAAGCTGGCCTAGAAGTTGACGATTTCGCAGGACGTTTATCCTTCTTCTGGAACGCACACAACAACGTATTAGAAGAAGTTGCGAAATTCCGTGCATCCCGTCGTTTATGGGCACATATCTTGAAAGAACGTTTTGGTGCTAAAAAACCTAAATCCATGATGTTACGTGTACATACTCAAACAGCTGGTTCTATGTTGACTGCACAACAAGTTGACAACAATATCGTTCGTGTTGCTCTTCAAACTGCTGCGGCTGTAATGGGTGGTACTCAATCCTTACATACAAACTCTCGTGACGAAGCATTGGCTCTTCCAACTGAAGCATCTGTACAAATCGCTCTTCGTACTCAACAAATCGTTGCTTACGAGTCCGGTTTAGCTGACGTAGTTGACCCATTGGGTGGTTCCTACTATGTAGAAGCTATGACGAATGCTATCTATGAAGAAGCTAAAGCATACATCCAAAAAATCGATGAAATGGGTGGTGCTGTTGAAGCTATCGAAAAAGGTTATATCCAAAAAGAAATCCAAGAGTCTGCTTATAAATGGCAAATGGAAGTGGAATCTGGCCTTCGTACAATCGTAGGTGTTAATAAATTCCAAGTAGAGGAAAAACCAGTTGAAGGTCTTCTTCGCATCGATGCTTCCGTAGGTATCAACCAATCCAAAAAAACGCAACAAGTTCGTGCAGAACGTGATCAAGCAGCAGTTGATGCAGCGTTAGCAGCATTAAAAGCTGGTGCAGAAGATGAGTCTGTAAACTTGATGCCATTAATCTTGGCTGCCGTTAAAACATATGCTACATTAGGCGAAATCTGTAACGTATTGCGCGGCGTATTCGGTGAATACCAAGCTCATTCCACACTATAATTAATCGATCCTAATTGGAGGTATAACATCATGGCAGAAAAACGTATCAGAGTAATCGTAGCAAAACCAGGTCTTGATGGTCATGACCGTGGTGCAAAAGTAGTAGCACGCGCACTTCGCGATGCTGGTTTCGAAGTTATCTACACAGGTCTTCGTCAAACTCCAGAACAAATCGTTGAAGCAGCTCTTTCTGAAGACGTTAACGTAGTTGCGTTATCTCTTCTTTCTGGAGCACATAACACATTGTTCCCTAAAATCGTTGAAATGTTGAAAGAAAAAGGCATGGGCGATGTATTAGTAGTTGGTGGTGGCGTTATTCCTGACGCTGATATCCCTGGCTTAAAAGAAGCTGGCGTATCCGCAGTGTTCACACCAGGCACTCCAACAGCTGATGTTATTGAGTTCATCAAAGCTAACGTAAAATAATATACTGGAGCTAGGCTCGGGCAAGAATGTTCGGGCCTAGACGTATATATAATTGGGACGGTGACAATATGGATTTAATTAAAGAACTGCTAGAAGGTTCACGTCTTGCCTTGGCTCGGTCGATTACGGCTGTAGAAAATGAATACGATAATGCTATCGATATCATGAAAGCTATCTATCCACGTACAGGTAAAGCTCGTATCTTGGGTATCACAGGTGCTCCAGGGGCTGGCAAAAGTACATTGACAGATAAGGTAGTTAAACATTATCTAGAACAAGGTAAGAGAATCGGCATCGTTGCTGTTGACCCAACCAGTCCATTCTCAGGCGGCGCTATTTTAGGTGACCGTATTCGGATGAATGATTTAACATTAAATGAAAATGTATTCATCCGTAGTATGGGGACACGTGGTAGCCTAGGTGGATTATCTAAAAAAACAGCAGATGTTGTTAAATTAATGGATGCATTTGGCATGGACCTTGTTATCATTGAAACAGTTGGTGTAGGACAATCAGAAGTAGATATCGTTAAGAATGCAGATACTACATTGGTTGTATTAGTACCAGGTTTAGGTGATGATATCCAAGCTATCAAAGCAGGTATTTTAGAGATTGGTGATGTATTCGCTATCAATAAAGCAGACCGCGATGGCTGTGATAAGCTTAATGTTGAAATTGAAATGATGCTAGACCTAGATTCTCGTGAACTTGATTGGAGACCACCAATTAAGAGAACTATCGCTAGTAAAGATGAAGGTGTTGATGAATTAGTGGAAGCGCTAGATGAACACTTTGAATATCTTGAAGATAGTGGAGAATTAGCAACTCGTCGTGCAGAACGTACTCACGATGAGCTCGTAGCGATGATCAATGAACAAATCATGCGCTATGTTCACGAACATGTTGTAGAAAGCGATGCCTTCAAACAAGATGTAGCAGCTGTTAATAATAGAACTAACGACCCTTATAGTGTTGTTAACTCGGTATTGGAAAAGTCATTAAAAAGATAATAAAAAAGAATGATAAAAATCTAATATCGTGGTATCATATAAGTAATCGAAGGATGATAAAAATCACTTTCGAGTTGCAGCTCATTTGAAAGGAGAGTTATTATGGCATTCAAAGTATTACAAGTAGACCACATCGGTATCGGTGTATCTGACTTAGCAGCAACAAAAGAATTTTATAAAAACGCACTTGGTATGGAACATTTACCAGAAGATGAAGTGGTTGAAGAACAAAAAGTAAAAGTAAGCTTCTTCCCTTGTGGTGATGCTGAGCTTGAGTTCTTAGAATCTACAACTCCAGATGGCCCTATCGGTCGTTTTATCGAAAAAAATGGTGGCCGTAATGGTATCCAACACGTAGCACTTCGCGTTGATGACATCAAAGCAGCTATCGCTGATTTAAAAGCAAAAGGTGTTCAATTAATCGACGAAGAGCCTCGCTATGGTGCTGGTGGATCTGCAATTGCATTCCTTCATCCAAAAGCTACTGGTGGCGTTTTATTAGAACTTTGCCAACGCATGAAATAATAGACTATATCCGTAATTATTCTATGGAGGTGTAAAATGGCAACAGTTCAGGAAAAGATTGAATTATTGCACAAAAAACTGTCCACTGTAAAACAAGGTGGCGGTGAAAAACGCGTAGAAAAACAACACGCTAGTGGCAAATATACAGCTCGTGAGCGTATTGAAAAACTATTTGACGACAATAGTTTCGTGGAATTAGATCAATTTGTTAAACATCGTTGTGTTAACTTTGGTCAAGAGAAAAAAGAATTACCAGGTGAAGGCGTAGTAACTGGTTATGGTACTATCGACGGACGTTTGGTGTTTGCTTTTGCTCAAGACTTCACAGTAGAAGGCGGTTCCTTAGGGGAAATGCATGCTGCTAAAATCGTTAAAACACAGCGTATGGCAATGAAAATGGGTGCTCCTATTATCGGCATTAATGACTCCGGTGGAGCTCGTATTCAAGAAGCAGTAGACGCATTAGCTGGCTATGGTAAAATCTTCTTTGAAAATACCAATGCTTCTGGTGTTATCCCACAAATCTCTGTAATTATGGGACCATGTGCAGGTGGTGCGGTATACTCTCCAGCATTAACTGACTTCATTTACATGGTAAAACATACATCTCAAATGTTCATCACTGGTCCAGCAGTTATCAAATCTGTAACAGCAGAAGAAGTAACAGCAGAAGACCTTGGTGGTGCAATGGCTCATAACAGTGTATCTGGTGTAGCTCACTTTGCAACTGAAAACGAAGATGATTGCTTAGCACAAATTCGTTACTTATTGAGCTTCTTACCAAGCAATAACATGGAAGATACTCCATTAGTTGACACTGGTGATGACCCATCTCGTGAAGATGAAGGTTTAAATACTTTACTTCCAGACAATCCAAATATGCCTTACGACATGTTCGATGTTATCCGTGCTACAGTAGATAATGGTGAATACTATGAAGTACAACCACACTATGCACAAAATATTATTACATGTTTCGCACGTTTTGCTGGACAAAGCGTAGGTATCATTGCTAACCAACCACGTGTAATGGCAGGTTGCTTAGATATCAATGCATCTGATAAATCTTCCCGCTTTATCCGCTTCTGCGATGCTTTCAATATCCCTGTTGTAAACTTTGTTGACGTACCGGGCTTCCTACCGGGCACAAACCAAGAATGGGGTGGCATCATTCGTCATGGTGCGAAAATGTTATATGCTTACTCTGAAGCAACAGTGCCTAAAATTACTGTTATCACTCGTAAAGCATATGGTGGATCTTACCTTGCAATGTGTTCCCAAGATTTGGGTGCAGACCAAGTGTATGCATGGCCTACATCTGAAATCGCTGTAATGGGACCTGCTGGTGCAGCAAACATCATTTTCAAACGCGATGAAGATAAAGATGAAAAAACAGCTAAATATGTAGAAGAATTCGCAACTCCATACAAAGCTGCTGAACGTGGATTCGTTGACGTAGTAATTGAACCTAAACATACTCGTCCTGCTATCATCAATGCATTAGCAATGTTGGCAAGTAAACGCGAAACCCGTGCTCCGAAAAAACACGGTAATATCCCTCTATAAGATATTGGTTAGAGGCATACTACACACTTTGCTTCTTGCATGATTCTACTA
This sequence comes from uncultured Veillonella sp., assembly GCA_963518505.1. Lineage (GTDB taxonomy): Bacteria > Bacillota > Negativicutes > Veillonellales > Veillonellaceae > F0422. Next base: position 49,956 of record CAUQIT010000007.1, read on the forward strand.
TCATGGTTCTCTATTAATGAGGTGAAAGTATGACAGATAATCCGTGGCTAATTATGGCCATCAATATGACGATTGTATTCGCCGTTCTAATTTTATTAGGCGTGCTTATGCATATTATTTATCTAGTAGATCCTACAAAAAAAAAGTTAACTAAGGCTGAGGTAGCAGAGGTATCATCAGCCACAGCTCCTAGTGCAGCACCTACTTCTAATCATGAAGAAGTAGTCGCAGCCATTGTGGCAGCAGTATGTGCTATGGGATATTCCAAATCACAAATTGCTTCCGTAAGACCGATTGTGAGCACAGGTTGGAAATTGGACGGTAGACTGCTAGGTAGAAATGTAACCAGATAGTTTGGAGGAGAACTTAATGAATAAGACTACCAACGCACAAGCTGCTAACAAAGAGACAGAAGTAGTAGCGGCTATTGTCAGTGCTATCGTTGCTATGGGCTATTCGCAAAATCAAATTGCGTCCATTCGCCCAGTAGTGTCTAATTCTTGGCGACTTGCTAGTCGTTTACAGGCCCTATAAGCTAATCTAAGCTTATGAAAAAGTTTCATTACAAATAGGTAATTCAGGAGGAAGTTATAATGAAAAAGTTCAATGTTACAGTAAACGGTACAGTTTATGAAGTAGAAGTAAATGAAGTTGGCGGCGCAGCTCCAGTTGCAGCACCTAAAGCAGCAGCTCCAGCACCTAAAGCAGCTCCAGCAGCGGCTCCAGCTCCAGCAGCTTCCGCAGCTCCAGTGCCAGCAGGTGCAGAAACAGTGAAATGCCCAATGCCTGGTAAAATTTTATCTGTAGCAGTTACAGCTGGTCAAGCAGTTAAAAAAGGTGATCTTCTTTGCATCTTAGAAGCTATGAAAATGCAAAATGAAATCTATGCTCCACATGATGCAACAGTAGCTGAAGTTCGTGTAGCAGCTAACCAAACTGTAGCAACTGGTGAAGCTTTAGTTGTTTTAGGATAATATCAACTTTATACTGCTTAAACTAAACCCTTCTATTACTAAAGGAGGAACTCCATATGGACGCTTTTCTTGTTGCACTCAACTCTGTTTGGGTGGATAGTGGTTTTATTAGTTTCACAATGGGTCATGCTATTATGATCCTAGTAGGAATTATCTTATTGTATTTAGCTTTTGCGAAAGGCTTTGAACCTCTATTATTGAGTCCAATCGCATTTGGATGTATTTTGGCGAATATTCCTAATAATGGTTTCCATGAAGGTGTTATGAACTTAATTGGACTAGGGATTAAATATGAAATATTTCCTCCCCTTATCTTCCTAGGGGTAGGGGCGATGACGGACTTTGGTCCACTCATTGCAAATCCTAAAACATTATTATTAGGCGCAGCAGCTCAAATCGGCGTGTTCGTTGCTCTTGGTGGAGCGATGATGGTTGGATTTACTGCTAAACAAGCAGCAGCTATCGGTATTATCGGTGGTGCTGATGGCCCGACATCCATTTACCTAGCTTCAAAATTAGCGCCTGAGTTATTAGGTGCTATCGCAGTAGCGGCATATTCCTATATGTCTCTTGTTCCATTGATTCAACCTCCGGTTATGAAGCTATTTACAACTCAAAAAGACCGTGAAATTGTAATGGAACAGTTGCGTGAAGTGACACGTTTTGAAAAGGTTGTTTTTCCAGTTGTAGCTACCATTGCTATTTCCCTGTTATTGCCACCAATCACTTCTTTATTAGGCATGTTAATGCTTGGTAACTTATTCCGTGAATCTGGTGTAACAGCACGTTTAGCAGATACTTCTGAGAACGCCTTAATTAACACAGTAACAATTTTCTTAGCTACTGGTACTGGTCTTACTATGACAGCAGAGAGTTTCTTGAACTTAGAAACTATTAAAATTATCGTATTAGGCTTAATTGCCTTTATCGGTGGTACCGCTGGTGGTGTTATCTTCGGTAAATTAATGTGCTGGGTAGATGGTGGTAAAACAAATCCATTGATCGGCTCCGCAGGTGTATCTGCGGTACCAATGGCGGCCCGCGTATCGCAAGTAGTTGGTTCACAGGCAAACCCAGCGAACTTCCTATTGATGCATGCGATGGGACCAAATGTGGCAGGTGTTATCGGTACAGCTGTAGCAGCTGGTACGATGCTTGCTATGATGAAATAATTTGTAACGATGTCTAGGCAATCCGCCTAAGGGTTGCCTAGGCTATTACAGATACTTTTTATGATAAACTGTTTAGTTTGTCTTACAGCGCTTTAGAAATACTCAGACTTTTTTCACTTTTATTATGTATGAGGTGACGCCTATGATATTATCAGACGAAGGAAAGGTTTTTGCTTGTATTTGTATTGCGCTTTTTATTTTTATCATCACCGCACTCCTATTAGGTGAAGAGCGAAAGTCTAAATGGTTTCAAAAACGAAAAACATATAGTTTTTTTCTCCGCCGTGGCTTGCTTGGAGAGTGGCTACATTTTGGATACCCTTGTACAGTAGAAGGGTATGGAGTAGCGGCGATTATGTTATTTCTTATTGGCCTATCTTCCTATATTATATGCGCTTGTTTTTAGAGCGTTTTGCGGCTAATAAGGAATGTATCCCTTAGTGAGGAGTTGATTCTTATGGATCCAGCTGTACTAACCTTAATTGTTTTAGGTATAATGGCGTTATTATTCGTAACAGAAATTATTCCACTCGCAATTACCTCTATCGGTGGTGCTATGGCACTTGGTTTATTAGGTGTAATTCCAATGAAACAGGTGTTTAGTGGTTTATCTGATAGTACAGTAGTGTTATTTGCAGGTATGTTTATCATTGGTGCTGCTTTATTCCACACCGGTTTAGCACAAAAAATTGGTATTTCTGTCGTAAATAAAGCAGGCAAAAGCGAAAATGCTCTTATGATTGCTTTGATGCTTGTAACAGCAGGTATGTCTTCTGTGCTTTCTAATACAGGCACGGCAGCAGCTTTGCTACCAGTGGTTATTGGTATTTGTGCATCTGCTAAAATTCCAGCATCTCGTCAATTGATGCCTATGGCATTTGCTGCTGGGATTGGTGGTATTATTACATTAGTAGGTACACCTCCTAACATTATTATTAATGGTGCTTTGGGCCAAGCAAAATTACCTCAATTTGGTTTCTTTGAATTTGCATGGATCGGTATTCCTTTGACGATTGCTTTCATGATTTATATGGTAACAATTGGCAAACATTTCTTGCCTAAACATGATGGTAATGCTGATGCTGAAGTAGAACAAGAAGTGGATGCCAGTGATATTTCTAATGACCCTAAGAAAATGTGGTACTCTGGTATTATATTATTGGGTGTTGTTGTATTTATGGCATTATCTGATCCATTGAAAGATATTGGTATTAATGTACCTCTTCATTTAGCCGCCATTGTAGGAGCAATTCTAGCAGTACTTGCAGGCTGTTTAAAAGAAAAACAGGCATATCAATCGATTGATTGGGTAACTATTTTCTTATTTGCTGGTATGATGCCTGTTGCATCGGCTATGAATGACTCTGGAGCGGGTAAATTAATTGCTAATGCGGTAGTAGGTATTATGGGAGAAAACCCTAGCCCTTACTTTGCAACAGCTATATTATTCTTATTATCTTGTACGTTGACACAATTTATGTCTAATACAGCATCTTGTGCATTATTAGCTCCAATTGGTATTTCCATTGCTCAGGCAATGGGGGCAAGCCCTCATGCAGTATTAATGGCAATTGGTGTAGCCGCATCTTGTGCATTTGCAACACCGGTAGGTACACCACCTAATACAATCGTATTAACACCAGGTAATTATAAATTTGTGGACTATGTGAAAGCCGGTACACCACTAATTGTGGTATGCTTTATCGTAAGTCTTATTGTGATTCCAATGGTATGGCCGTTCAATATGCCATAATATAACATACTTTGCTTAGGTATAATGCAAAATTAAATAGGTAATAGATAAGGACTGACGCAGAATCTTGTTTGTAAGATTTTGTAGTCAGTCCTTTTGTTAGTTCTATAATATATTTGGGAATAGCAAAAGATATCCCCCCAAGGTATATTGTTATGTAAAAAATAAGTATATCATTTAATTTGCTTTATAATATGAATAATGACACGAATAAAAAAGGTCTGAGGCGTATGGCTACATTAAATGATACTGAAAGTTTTCACTACTCAAAAGAAAATATTTGATAATCTAGAGAATTTGATTCTATTTGGGTGTATAATAGTAGGGTAAGTGTAGAAATCTATCATCAGCGATGGTCATTCGTAGTGGCCTATAGTTATCTGTACTCGTCATTGATTATCTATAGGTGCGCATTGTGCACTATAAGTAAATGGTACCAGTCACTTTTGTAGATGATACATAAGTTATACAAATAATAATTTTGAATAGTTAGGGGTTATTATACTAGCTTGGTAGATAGTATAATAACTAATACTAAAGTTTATATACTAATAATAAGAAGGTGAATGTGTGAGACCTACATATGTAGAAATTGATACAGCACAAATACGAAGTAATTTACGGAAAATTAAAGATTGTTTGCCTGAGTGGTGTACGAGTACGGCTGTAGTGAAAGCAAATGGATATGGCCATGGTAGTGTGATGGTGGGTCGTATCGCTGTGGAAGAAGGGTATGAGTCCTTAGCTGTAGCATTTCCAGAAGAGGCGATACCTTTGCGAGCGGCAGGAATTACGGTGCCGATTTATTTATTAGGGTTGGCCTTACCACAATCTTTTGATTTAGTGATAGAAGGGCATTCTAGACCTGCTATTTGTGAATCTACAGATTTAGAAGCATTGAATGAATGTGCTCGTCGACATGAAACTATTGTAGAGTGCGCCATTGCTGTAGATACAGGAATGCATCGCATTGGGAGTAAGCCTAAGGATGTCTTTGCATTTTTGGAACGTGTTGAAAGCTATGAACACCTTCGGGTAGATGGATTTTTTACTCATTTAGCGAATGGAGATGCAGCAGATCAAAGCCATGCCAATGAGCAGGTGCAACAATTTAGAGAAGTGGTGGAACTCATTCGGTCTAAACGGTCTGAGGCGTATCGTTTTTCCTTAGCCAATAGTGCTGGATTATTAGCTGTAAAGGATAGCTTATTCAACGATGCACGACCTGGTATTATTCAGTATGGCATTATGCCTTCTATGGATGTGCCAAATCGATTAGGTTTGAAGCCTGCATTAAGTTTATATAGTAAAGTGGTGCATGTACAACATTTGTCTAAAGGGGCTTCTATTGGGTATGGTAGCACCTATACAACGATGGGGGATGAAACCATAGCGACGATTCCAGTAGGTTATGCAGATGGATATCCACGAGCGTTATCTAACAAAGGATCTGTATTAATTCATGGCATACGTTGTCCTATTGTAGGGCGCATCTGTATGGATCAGTTTATGGTAAAAGTGCCTAGTCATATTTCAGTAGCACCAGGCGATGCAGTAGTTTTGTTAGGCAAGCAGGGACAAGAAAGCATTACTGCTTTGGAATTAGCCTATTTAGTAGGTACAATCCCATATGAGATTTTTTGTAATTTCTCGGAACGAGTTCCAAGGCATTATATTTAAAGCGACTATGATATATAGGGAAAGTAGTGTCCATTAAGCTCAGTATATGCTCGTAGATATAATATTAGACTATATATATAAATAAGGATGCCCTATGTTGTATCTTTCAGGAAAGAGATACTACGTAGGGCATCCTTGATGTATTTTGTATGTATGGATACTATGGTTAGTCTAAGCCGAGTGTCTTAGTTATCATAAATCGGAGAACTAAATAAGGAACGAGCTGCGTTTTCAATATATAAGGCTGTATTAGATTGGTTCATTGTATATAAATGAATGCCTGAAGCTCCTTCTGTGACAAGGTCTACGATTTGATTTAAGGCGTAGGCAAGGCCAGCATCACGAAGGGCGATTGGATCATGCTCATATTTGTCTAAAATAGCTTTAAATTTGCGTGGAATAGAGGTAGCATTGCTTGTTAATAGACGCAAAGCTTGGTTGCGGTTGATGATAGGCATTACTCCAGCTAAGATTGGTACATCAATACCTGCTAAGGCGCATTTTTCTTGGAAATCGTAGAATACATTGTTATCTAAGAAAAATTGTGTTACTAATAGTTCACAGCCGGCATCTACTTTTTCTTTTAGAAATTTAATGTCCTGTAATTGATTGGGTGAGTCTGGATGCACTTCTGGATAGCAAGCACCAGAAATTTGGAAATGCGGAGCATAGTCTTTTACAAAATGTACGAGTTCTGAAGCATATTTGAAGTCTCCTACTGGTGGTAGATCTTCTAAAATATCACCACGAAGTGCTAGTAGCTTATGGATACCTAGTTGATCTAATTGATCAATAACGGAGCGCACTTGCTCTTTAGATAAATAAATAGCTGGTAAATGGGCTTTCGTAGGGATATGCAATGTATTTTGTACATAGTTGGATAACTTTATGGTTGTTTCTTCAATATTGCGTTGTTTATTACTGCAGGTAACAGAGATGAACTCTGGTTTTAGGCTTTTTAATTCATCTAATACAGTAATAATTTTTTCATCGCCTACTTGTGTGTTAGGAGGGAATATTTCGTAAGATAATGTTGGTCGTTTTTGTTGTATAGTTTCGCTCATGGCTGGTTCCTTTCATATCTGTAAAACATGTTCTTATGATACCAATTTTTTTCTATATAGACCAATTCTTAATATATATAGTTTATTATAGGTAAAAACTATAGAATGAAATGTAATGAAAATTATAATCTAGGGATATACATATGAAATTAGCATAGAGAAAATAAAAGAATTGTATGCTATATGTATTGGAACTTTCAATAGAAATCTATATAATAGAAGTATTCGGAATACGGCTATTGCTACTCAGGTATAGCGGGACTTTCAGAAGAAGAGAAAAATGAGGGGATGTAATTCCTGTAGTCATAGAGTTGTGCATGTTTATTGTGCAAGAAAGGAGAAAGTGATGAGTCAATTACTAGAAGAAATTGAATCCTTGCGAGGATCCATGAAAACATTAAATGATTTTTTCTTCGACCATCCAGAACTAGGGAATGAAGAGTTTTTAGCCCATGGTAAATTAACAGATTTACTGGAAAGTGAAGGGTTTACTGTAGACCGTGAAGTGAGTGGTTTACAAACCGCATTTTGTGCTGTGTACCATGTGCAAGGAGGAGGACCGAAAATTGGGCTTCTCTGCGAATATGATGCCTTAGAGGGGTTAGGCCACGCTTGTGGGCATAATTTACAAGGCCCGTCTATCTGTGCAGCAGCCATCGGATTACGTCGCACTCTACAAGTACCAGCAACATTGGTCGTGTATGGGACACCAGCAGAAGAAACAGCATCTGGCAAATTGGTGATGGCTAAAGAAGGGGTATTTGATGACTTAGATGTGGCATTCATGATGCATGGAAGTGATTCTACAACCGTAGATGGTAAGTCCTTGGCACTTAATTTGGTGAATATTAAGTTCCATGGCAAATCGGCTCATGCAGCGATTGCTCCAGAAAAAGGCATCAGTGCGTTGGATGCAGTGTTGTTATTCTTTAATGGTATGGAATATCTTCGAGAACACGTGCCTACAGAAGTACGCATGCATGGGATTATCACAGATGGTGGTAAGGCAGCCAACATCGTTCCAGACTATGCGTGTACACAGTGGTATATTCGCTCTTCTAGTCGCATTCGCTTAGATGAAGTGGTGGAGCGTGTGAAACAAGTGGCGCAAGGGGCTGCCTTGCAAGTGGGAGCTACTATGGAATGGGACGAAGTAAAAGCCTATGATAATAAGGTCAATGTGCAAAGTTTGAATGACTTGCTCTTAAAGAATGCGGAAATCGTAGGCGCTCCAGACATTTCAGAACCGAGAAAAGTAACTGGTTCTACTGACTTTTCCAGTGTTACATTCCGCGTACCAGGAGCTTGTTTACGGGTTAAATTTGTAGGTAGAGGTGTGACTAGTCATTCTCAAGAATGGCTAGATAATGGGAAAACTCAATTAGCAGAGGATGCTATTATGTACGGAGCCAAGGGGATTGCTCTTACAGTAGAGGAAATTCTCACCACACCGGGTTTGCTCGCTCAGATTCAAGAAGACTTTCAACAGTCGAAAGCAAATTATTAATTAGCCTATCTTCATAGGTAAAGGAGAAGTAGTTATGAATTTATTGTTGTGCGCTATTGTAATTATAGGCGTAGGTACATTGGTAATTAAAAAGCTTAAAGCACAAACAGTATTGCTGTTAGGTGGTCTAATTATGATGCTAGGCGCCTATTTTCTAGGCTATGCTACAGAATTTGTCGAGGCCAAAAAAGGAACAGGTATGATGTTCTTTGATGCCTTTGAGTGGATTAATAATACCACTGCAAAGGATGCAGCAGGCTTGGGTCTCATGATTATGACATGTACTGGCTTTGCTAAATATATGGATCACATTGGTGCTAGCTCTCGTTTGGTCACAACTGCAATTAAACCATTACAAGCGATGAAAGCTCCTTATTTGGTATTATCTTTAACATTCTTATTAAATATGTTTATGTCCTTGGTAATCCCAAGCGCATCTGGTCTAGCGATGTTGATGATGGTGACCATCTTCCCTATTTTGGTGCGTTTAGGCGTAAGCCCAGTAGGGGCAGCGGCAGCGGTAGCCACTGGCCATTTGTTGGACATTGGACCAGCCTCTGCCACAAGCTTATTAGTGTCTAAAACAGTGGGCTTAGGAGTAGAAGAATACTTCGTAGGCTATCAATTGAAAGTATACATTATCTGTGGTATTGTGACAGCTATTGCGCATTATATATGGCAACAATACATGGATAAAAAATCCGGTCATGTTCCTTCCGAAGTTGTACATACAGAACCACAAGAAGAAGTAGCAATAGGACCAATTGCTTACTTAGTACTGCCATTTTTACCGCTTGTATTTATGCTAGGATTTAGTAAATATGGTATTGCTGGCATTAAGATGAATGTGAACTTGGCAATGTTCTTGAGCTTGTTTATAGCCATGATATTTGAAATGATTCGTTTGCGTGATTTCCGTAAAGTAGCTGCTTCTATTCAAACATTCTTCAAAGGTATGGGAGATCAGTTCACAAATACAGTTACTTTAATTGTAGCAGGGGAAACATTTGCTTTTGGTTTGACATCCTTAGGAATTGTAAATGAGTTTGTAACATTTATTAAAACTTTCGCAATTCAAGCAGATATAGTGGGTGTTATCGTGTCTGTGATTATATTAGTGTTGAGCATTGTCATGGGGTCTGGCGTAGCATCTATGTTTGCATTCTCGCCATTAGTACCAAATTTTGCTAAAGAATTAGGTGGGAATGCGATTACCATGCTACTAGGTATGCAAAATGCAGCCTCTGTTGGACGTTTGTTGAGCCCAATTAGTGCGGTAATGATTGCAGTAGCTGGTGTGGCAAATATTTCTAGTTTTGACTTAGTAAAACGAACTGCAGTGCCAGTATTAATTACGTTTATTACCTCTACGATTTGTATTTTAATTTTCCATTAATTGATGAAAATACAGGGATATAGGAATTTGAATTAATTCCTAAGGATTTGATAGAAATTAAATGTTGACGATGAGTGGTCTTTTATGTATTATAGTTGTACAAGACTCATACCCCATTTGGGCATGATATGTGGAATCGTTAACAACATGAAGTACCTAACGTGTAAGTATTCGTACCTTACTCGTTAGGTTTTTCATTCCTATGAAAGTAATGACAAAAGGATGCACTTCATGATAGATATAGAAAAGGCAAAAACAGATGAGAATACAACAATTACAATATTTAGAAAAAATTGCAGAAAAAGGATCCATTAATGAAGCGGCTAAGGAATTATATTTATCCCAACCTAGCTTATCCAATGCGGTAAAAGAACTAGAACACGAAATGGGTGTTCAATTATTGTTGCGTACTAAGTCAGGAGTAACATTAACCCATGATGGACGCGAATTTATGATTTATGCTCGACAAGTACTAGATCAAATTCAATTATTAGAAGAGCGATATAAATCGAATACCAAACGAAAAGAACATTTCTTTATTTCGGCTCAGCATTATGCTTTTGTGGTGCATGCTTTCGTAGAACTTATCAAAAGTGTAGATACTGATGAATATCAATTTGGTTTGCGGGAAACAGAAACACAAAATATTTTTGAAGATTTAGCTACTTTCAAAAGCGAATTAGGTATTTTGTATTTGAATAATTTTAATCGTCAAGTGATGGAAAAGTTGTTTAAAGAGTATAAATTGACGTTCTACCCATTATTTGAAGCGGAACCGCATGTATTTTTGTGCCGAGAGCATCCCTTGGCAAACCAAGATAAAATTACTTTGGAAGAACTAGAGGATTTCCCTTACTTGTGCTATGATCAGGGAGAAGATAATTCCTTCTATTTTTCAGAGGAAATTTTAAGTACTTTGGACAGAAAAATGACCATAAAAGTATCTGACCGTGCTACTATTTTCAATTTAATGGTTGGTTTGAATGGATATACCATTAGTTCTGGTATTTTGAGCCGTGAGTTAAATGATGATAAGATCATCGCCATTTCTCTAGATGTAGAAGATACAATGACTATGGGGTACTTAATGCCACATATGCTAGAGCCAAGCCCCATTGCGAAAAAATATTTAAAACTATTGAAAGAACATATTCGTAACTATGGTTTTGAAGTCATGGAATGGAAAAAGAAATAAGCTTTTGTAATAGAATATAAGCGATAGAACAGAGGTATGCTACTGTAGGCGTACCTCTGTTTTTGCATATCTAGTAGGTGCTATTGCATAGAATGTGTAGTTCTTTTGAAAAAGGAGTGAATGATGGTAGATACTAGAAGAGTGAAGGACTGTAAGATGACGAAGGAGAGGCGAGTTAGTAGACAGTGTGTAGAGAGACGTAGGGGTATAGAGAGATGTGCATATGTTAGAATGTAACAAGTCTATTGAGAATAAATATAGATTATACATTAAATAACTATTAGTAATGAAAAGATGGTCTATTATGAGATAGATACTAATCATTGCGTTAGTAAGACTATAAAATGCATTATAGGTATCTTATAATAACTGAAAATTATGTAAATGTGAAATATTGTTATAGTCCATAAAGGCCGTTCTATTCTTTCAGAAAACAGTTTATAATCAAGGTATAACTTTATATTCGCCTTACTGGTGCCGCGAGGCTTAATAGGGAAGCTTGGTGAAAAGCCAACACGGTCCCGCCGCTGTAAAGGGGAGCGAAACTTCATGTAACGTCACTGGGAAACTGGGAAGGCGAAGCGTAGCGAAGATCCTGAGTCAGAAGAACTGCCGTAAGAAGCATGTCGTTAGATCCGCGAGAGACGGGTAGAGATGGTTTTGCGCTAAGTGCATACGCTAAATCATAACCTACCGTTTTCAATCGAAAACGGTTTTTCTTTTATGAATGATAGTTATATCTTTCAGTAAGAGACTAGGTAGGGTGATGAGTTATAGGGGTGGGTAGGGTATACCCAGTTTCTAATTGTTTATTTTATTTTCATGAGAGCTGCAACGATTACATAAGCTATTAGAATCTCTATGATGAGGCAAATCTCACTAGAAAAGTGGTTTGAGTAAGGGAACGTATGCCTATGTGGTCAGAGAAAGGAAGCTAGACTATGGGACAAGACAAGCATCATGAACCACAAGTTCACGAAGAACAGTTTGAGCTACCAGATGTATCGTTTGATGAGTTTTCTATCCCTACCTACGAGGAGTGGAAAACGACGGTAGAAGGTATCTTGAAAGGGAAAGATTTCCAGAAAAGTATGTATACAAAAACATACGAAGGAATTACTTTACAACCAATGTATTGGTTGAGCGACCAAGAGGGATTGACTCAAAATTTGACATATCCTGGTCGTGATAGCAATTTACGGGGTGCGAAAGCTAGTGGATATATCCATACACCTTGGACAATTGCACAACGTTGTGACGGAAAAACAATTGCTGACATGCATGACATGTTACAATTTGAATTAGATAAAGGTAGCACAGCTATCAGTTTCACACTGGACAGTGCTACACGGAAAGGACAAGATGCTACGAAAGCCGAAGCTAAAGATGTGGCTGACGCAGGGGTGTCTTTGTCTACTGTAGAAGAAGTGGAAGCTTTATTAAAAGGCATGGACTTAACTACAAAAGAATTAGATATTCGTACAGGTGCTAGTAGCGTATGCTGGGCGGCTGCATTACATGCGCTTTGCGAATCTCAAGGGGTGGATGTAAAATCCTTGTCCGGTATGATTGGGGCAGATCCAATTGGCACTTTGGCACAAGATGGTCATTTATCACGCCCTATGGATGAATATTTCGATGATATGGCACATACCATTGCTTGGGCATCTGCACATGCACCACAATTGCGCACAGTTTTGGTAGATACAGATGTATACCATAATGGCGGTGGCAATGACGTACAAGAATTGGGTTTTGCTATGTCTACGGCTGTGACATATTTACGTGAGATGGAACGCCGTGGTATCGATGTGAATACATTTGCAAAACAAATTCGTTTCCATGTGAGTGTAGGAGCTAATTTCTTCATGGAAATAGCTAAACTACGTGCTATAAAAATGGTATGGGCTCAAATTATTGAACATTGTGGCGGTGATGAAGAAGCGAAGAAAATTAACTTGTTCGTAAGTACATCTCACTTTACACAAACTGTATTTGATCCATATGTAAACTTATTACGTGCTGGTTCTCAATCCTTCTCCGCAGTAGTAGGTGGTATGGATGGTATGTTTGTACGACCTCTTGATGGCTGCATTCGTCCAAGTGATGAATTCTCTCGCCGTATTGCTCGTAATATTCAAATCATGGAGCAACAAGAATTCAACTTTATCCAACCAGTTGACCCTGCCGGTGGTAGCTGGTACTTGGAACCATTGACACAAGAATTGACTGAAAAATCTTGGGCATTATTCCAAGAATTAGAAGGTAAAGGCGGCATTTTAGAAACATTAGTATCTGGTGAAACGCAAGAAGCCGTGGATGCTATTTTACAAAGCCGCTTTAAAAACTTGGCAACCCGTAAAGATCGTGCCGTTGGTAGTAACATGTATCCAAATATGACGGAAGAATTACTAGAAGTACCAGTGGTAGATTTTGAGGGCTTACGCCAAGCTCGTGTAGCAGCATTAGCTAATGTGGGTACAACTGATGCAGCTGAATTAGCTCTAAAAAAACTACAAGATTCCGACTTCAGTGAAATTGGTTCTTTGGTAAGTGCTGCGTATACTGCATTAGTAGCGGGCGCTAGCTTTGGACAAGTTTTTGAAGCCTTAGCAGATGGCAGTGAAGGTATCACTGTGAAAGCAATTCTATCTCATCGTTGGACAGAACAATACGAAGAATTGCGTATGCGCACTGAAAACTTCAAAGAAACACATAATGGGAACAATGTTAAAATCTTCTTGGCTAATATGGGTCCAATTCCTCAACATAAAGCGAGAGCCGATTTCGTTACTTCTTTCATGCAAGTAGCTGAATTTGATGTGCTTACAAATGATGGATTCCCAACTGTGGACGAAGCAGTAGCAGCTGCCTTAGCATCGAATGCAGATGTGACAATTGTATGTTCCACTGACGATACATACCCAGAATTGGCACCAGCAGTGACAAAAGCAATCAAAGCTGCTCGCCCAGCTATGAAAGTATTCTTGGCGGGGGCTCCATCTCCAGAGTTGAAAGAACTTTGCGATGCAGCAGGCATGGATGATTATATTAGTGTACGCTCCAATTGCTATCAAACATTATTAGCAATGCAACGCGAGAAAGGAATGATGTAGATGATTCCGGATTTTAGAAATATTCCTTTTACAGCTGCTAGCCCAAAAGCATCCGATTTAGATGCATGGAAAGAGCAATTACAAGCTGAAACTGGCAAGTCCTATGATGACAACTTCATTCGTACTATGGAACAAATCGATGTGGGTCCTGTGTATGATGCCTCCATTTATGATCAATGTAACCATTTACAATATGTAGCGGGTATTCCACCGTATCTTCGTGGACCATATGGCACAATGTATGTACAACGTCCTTGGACAGTACGTCAGTATGCGGGTTTCTCCACAGCGGAAGAATCCAATGCCTTTTACCGTCGTAACTTAGCGGCAGGTCAAAAAGGTTTGTCTATCGCCTTCGACTTGGCGACTCACCGTGGTTACGACTCTGACCACCCTCGTGTAGTCGGTGACGTTGGTAAAGCCGGCGTTGCGGTAGACTCCATTCTAGATATGGAAATCTTGTTCTCTGGTATTCCATTGGACCAAATGTCTGTATCTATGACAATGAACGGTGCCGTATTACCAGTTATGGCCTTCTATATCTTAGCTGGTGAAGAACAAGGCGTAGATAAATCCGTTATGGCAGGTACGATCCAAAATGATATCTTGAAAGAGTTCATGGTGCGTAATACTTACATTTATCCACCAGCAGCATCTATGCGTATCATTGGTGATATCTTCGCCTATACATCTAAATACATGCCTAAATTTAATAGTATTTCCATCTCTGGTTACCACATGCAAGAAGCAGGTGCTACAGCTGATATCGAATTAGGTTACACATTGGCCGATGGTTTAGAATACTTGCGTACTGGTGTGGCAGCAGGTCTTACAGTTGACCAGTTCGCGCCACGCTTATCCTTCTTCTGGGCTATGGGTAAAAATTATTTCATGGAAATCGCTAAAATGCGTGCAGGCCGTATGTTATGGGCTAAAATTGTTAAGTCCTTTGGTCCGAAAAATGTTAAATCTATGGCATTGCGTACGCACTCCCAAACATCTGGTTGGTCTTTAACAGAACAAGATCCATTCAATAACATCACTCGTACATGTATCGAAGCGATGGCAGCAGCCTTGGGTCATACGCAATCCTTACATACAAATGCTCTTGATGAAGCGATTGCGTTGCCTACAGACTTCTCGGCGCGTATCGCTCGTAATACGCAATTGTATATCCAAGATGAAACGAATGTATGTAAAGTTATCGACCCATGGGGCGGTTCTTACTACGTAGAATTCTTGACAAACCAATTAATCCGTAAAGCTTGGGCTCATATCCAAGAAGTTGAAGCTTTGGGTGGTATGTCTAAAGCGATTGATACAGGTCTTCCAAAAATGCGTATCGAAGAAGCGGCAGCTCGTCGCCAAGCACACATTGACTCCGGTAGTGAAAAAATCGTCGGTGTTAACTACTTACGCCTTGATAAAGAAGATCCATTAGATATCTTGGAAGTAGACAATACAGCTGTACGTTTGGCACAGATCGAACGATTGAAAACATTGCGTGCTAATCGTGATAATGACAAAGTACGCAGCTGTTTGGATGCGATTACAAAAGCGATGGAAACAGGAGAAGGAAACTTGCTTGAATTAGCCGTAGAAGCAGCTCGTGCTCGTGCGTCTAAAGGTGAAATCTCTGATGCAGTAGAAAAAGTATGTGGCCGTCATAAAGCGATTATTCGCTCTATTTCCGGTGTATACAGCAGTGAATTCAGCGATGATGATGTAATCACAGAAGTACGCAGCATGACTGAAAAATTTGAAGAAAAACATGGTCGCCGTCCTCGTATTTTCGTAGCGAAAATGGGTCAAGATGGTCATGACCGCGGAGCTAAGGTAATTTCTACAGCCTTCGCAGATATGGGCTATGACGTAGATATCGGACCTTTATTCCAAACTCCAGAAGAAGCAGCAAAAGATGCCGTAGATAATGACGTACATATCGTAGGTATGAGTTCCTTAGCAGCAGGTCATAAAACATTGATGCCTCAATTATGTGAAGAACTTAAAAAATTAGGCCGTGAAGATATTATGGTTGTTATCGGTGGCGTTATCCCAGCTCAAGATTATGATTATCTCTATGAGCATGGTGCAGCAGCGATCTTCGGACCAGGTACAATCATTCCAGTATGTGCTAAAAAAGTACTTGAATTGTTAGAAGAACGTCTAGAAGAGGAAGAATAATTAGTATTCGAAATCTGATATACGTATATAGGTAAGACATGACACGTAGTCAGTGCCATAGTGCTACTTTGTAGCTGGCTACTGATTACGTGTTTGTCATATTCGAATCGGTGAAAGGAGGGTGTCTTATGAGTGATGATACCTATAAGCCTTCTTGGGTTCCTGAGGAGAAAGATGATAAATTTGCATGCCGTGTTATGCGTGGTGTGGATGGTGGTCATGATGGGATGGATGCACATACCCATGCACCACAAAAGCCGATAGCTCCTAAAGTAGTAAAACGGAAAAAACTGACAGTCGATGACTATGTGGAGGGGGTACTGGCTGGTAATCGGATGATTTTATCCCGTGCCATTACTTTAATTGAAAGTAATGCAGCAGCTCATTTTGAAATGGCGCAGCAGGTAATCCAACGATTATTGCCATATACTGGTAAATCTACCCGTGTAGGGATAACAGGGGTGCCTGGGGCTGGTAAATCTACTTTAATTGAAGCGCTAGGTACAAAGCTATGTCAAAACGGTCATAAAGTAGCGGTTCTTGCGGTAGATCCATCTAGTACAGTGACAGGTGGCTCTATCCTGGGGGATAAAACTCGAATGGAGCAACTTTCACGGGAGCCGAATGCATTCATTCGTCCATCCCCATCAGGTGGAACACTGGGCGGTTTGACACGTAAAAGTAGAGAAACCTTGCTGTTATGTGAAGCGGCAGGGTACGATACAATCCTAGTAGAAACCGTAGGGGTCGGTCAAAGTGAAACTACAGTGCGTTCCATGGTAGACTTTTTCTTGCTCGTTGTGTTGACTGGTGCTGGTGATGAATTGCAAGGTATGAAAAAAGGCGTTATGGAATTAGCAGATGCCATAGTAGTCAATAAGGCTGATGGCGATAATTTACAACGGGCCAAAGTGACACGCCAAGAATACGAACGTATTTTATGGTTTATTCGTGATGCGACAGAACAATGGACAACCCATGCCTACACATGCTCTGCTTACACAGGGGATGGTATCATGGAATTGTGGCAAGACGTTATTGAAAAATTCATGGAACAATGTAAAGGTAATGGAGTGCTACAAGCACGTCGCCGTGACCAAACTTTATCGTGGGTTTATTCCATGGTAGAAGAACATTTGCAAAACTTGTTCTATCGAGCACCAGAAATTGTATCTTGTCGTGGAGGCATTGAAGATGCAGTTATTGAGGGACGTTTAACGCCTACATTAGCAGTACAACAATTTATTAATACATTTACACAAACAGCTTTGGGGGATCAAGCGAAGAACACCCCATTATTTGAGTTGAAATAAAATAGAAACAGGAGGGGAAACTCTCCTGTTTTGTGCTATCCTAGATAAAATCCTAGTATGTTTAGGGGTATATGAATTTTGAAATATAGAGGATATAAATTGTGTTGTAAAATAAGGCGGAATATTAATATATACTAAAAAAATGGTATAAAAATATATTTCAGGTGGAAATCGTGACTTTTGTCATAACAAAAATGAATACCTTATAATTTGTACAATAGATTTTTTACACATTCTATACTTATTTTTGTTATAATATGACGGAAAGTTAATGAATACATAACTAGTATTGTTTACACTATGTGAGGTGCATAATAATGAGTTTCGAAAGTCGATTCCAACATCTTGATCGCCGTGCCCCGATTGCTGAGGATAATGTGGCGATTATTCATGATTTAGAAAAATGTAAGAACTGTACTCTTTGTCGTAAAGCATGTGCTGACACTATGAGCGTACTTGATTACTATGATTTGGAAGCAACAGGAGATAATCCTATTTGTATCCAATGTGGTCAATGTGCGGTAATTTGCCCATTTGGTGCAATGTACGAACGTACAGAATTAGATAAAGTAAAAGAAGCCATTGCAGATCCAGAGAAAATTGTGGTTATCCAAACAGCGCCAGCTGTTCGTGTATCTATTGGTGAAGAATTTGGATTTGAGCCTGGTACATACCAAGAAGGCAAAATGGTAGGTGCTCTTCGTGCGTTAGGTGCTGACTATGTAGTAGATACTAACTTTGGTGCGGACTTAACCATCATGGAAGAAGCAAATGAACTATTAGAACGTAAATTACATGGCACAGGTCCATTGCCACAATTCACTAGCTGTTGTCCAGCATGGGTAAAATTCTGTGAAACATTCTTCCCAGAATACGTATCCCATATTTCTTCCGCTCGTAGTTGTATTGCTATGGAATCTGCTATGGTAAAAACATATTTTGCAAAAAATATGAACATTGATCCTAAGAAAATTGTATCCGTGTCTGTCGCTCCTTGTACTGCTAAAAAAGCGGAAATTCGTCGTCCTGAGCAAAACAATGCGTCTCGTTACACTGGCGAAGACTTAGGCCCAGATACAGATATCTGTATCACTACACGTGAGTTTGCACAATGGATTCGTGAAGCAGAATTAGATTTTGCTGCAGTAGAAGACTCTGCATACGATAAATTCATCGGTGCTGCTACTGGTGGCGGTGTTATCTTCGGTAATACTGGTGGTGTTATGGAAGCAGCGATGCGTGCATCCTACAAATTCATCACTGGTGATGAACCATCTCCAGCTCCACTTCTTAACTTAACAGATGTGCGTGGTATGGACGGTGTGAAAGAAGCAAGCGTAGAAATCGGTGGACATACCATCAACGTGGCTGTGTGTCATGGTGGTAAAAACATCCGTGAATTCTTGAACGAATTGAAAGCATCTGGTAAAACATATGATTTCATCGAAATGATGGCATGCCCAGGCGGCTGTATCGGCGGTGGTGGACAACCACGTGCTAAATTACCAGTGGCTAATAAAGTAAAAGGTGAACGTATTGAAGGTCTTTATAATTGGGACTCCAACATGAAGCTTCGTTCTTCCTATGAAAACCCTGAAATTAAAGATGCATACGCTAATTTCTTGGAAAAACCATTAGGACACATTGCGCATGAATTGTTACATACTACCTATGTAGATCGCAGCGGTGACTTAGGGGCTCGTAAAGACGTAACTCCTGAAACATGTCCAACATCTCCAAAATTTAAAAAGCCGGAATAATTTAGTTAGTAACTTCAACTCCGGTGAGTCAGCGAATGTGTAAGTTGGTTTGCTGCTGAACGAAGTTATTATATAGTCATCTAAGGATGACAACATACTGCAAGACGAAAAGACTCTTATGGGGATCATCCCATAGGAGTCTTTTCTATTCTATTCCATCTTGGGGCTTTGCTCCTATGTGGATAAAGGGAAGAGCCCGACATGTGATCTGGTTCCATTTGTAGCCTGTGTGGTATCTCTTGCAAATGGAAGAGCACGGCACATTCCTCCACAAACTGATCCTACGGTAGGTTTGCTCCGGAACATGCCGTGCTCTTCTTCGTTTGTGTGATGTAGGAGTATTATACCCACAGGCTACTGCTTATGAAGTTTGCTCCAGACTATGTAGTGCTCTTCTGGTTTAGCATGTATAGGATTGAGGCCCCAAGAGATGATCTACGAATGAGTGCATTCCTAGGGGGGGAGGCACATGGTTTAATCTTTCAAGCATGTAAGTTCAACAGGATAGGAATACCCAGAGATAATCTACGAATTAATCTTAGGAAGATGGATAGTTGTTGTGATAGAATGTAAATACATACTGTTGGAGATATTAGTTTGTATGGCTGGTAATGCTACTATATCTAGTGTGGGTGTGGCTAATTAAAACTGTGAGGTGCTAATGAAGGTTGTTAAGATAGTTCTAACGGTTTGTGGCATTTTGTTATTGCTCTGTTCTATTCTCGTTGGTGGCATATTTTATATGCTTAGTAATGATATGGTGCATGACTTTCAGTATTATAAGGTGGAAGATATACATACTTGGGATGATAAAAATTGGACTTTGATTTTAGTTAGGAATCGTGATAATGCGATTGTTTTACAGTCAGTGTTAGATTATTATAGTGAGGATGATACTGAAATTTTGGTGGTAACGCTTGATGGATATTATATTTTTCTAGGTGAGACCTTAGTGTATTCCGAAACATATGATAGGGGTTATTCTGAAAGAATGTGGACAAAGGAGTATTCTGCTGAACGAGGTGAGATGTTACTTTCAAAATATACAAAGCAGAGTTGGGAAAAGTGGATGAAGGAATATTCAGACCAAACAGTAGCTAGTGAAGATATAGTATCAGAGTTAACATATTTACCTTTCAGATATGATGGAGAGTTAATGGATATAACGCAACATAGTTTATTAGCATATCCAGGATATATAAAGATTCAATCTAAATATGTGTATGTATATACTCAGGTTGGCATTCTGATTATAGATTTGAAACAGAAACAAATATATACCATTGAAGATAAGAATTTCCCTTTTTCTAGTAAAGAAAGGATTATGAATTATAATGAATTTGTACATGTGATTAATACTAGTACAGAAGTTAGAAATCATGATTATCAGGAACCCAGCATTTTTAATACCATATATGTACATAATATAGATGAGATACCTGTTTCATCTCAAGGGATATATAATTTTTATGTAGAGGCAGTCAAAAAGGTTAAGGAAAAACGTGGAGAGGTACTACAATAACTTGAGTAGTAAAGAGAAGTATGAATACTTCACTAGAGAACGAATATAAAAAGAGAAAGGGGAAAACTCATTGAAACGTATAGTTTCTATGGAAGCGATTTCGGAAACACAGTATAGGTCTTTGCATCTAGAGAATGGTATGGACCATAGAATGATTATAGAACTTGATGGAAATCATATTGATACTTGGGATGATATATACAAGGTTGTTAAGGAAAAGTTTCTCATTGATGAAAGAATTATAAATTTATATCATTTGGAAGATATCCTATTGTATGGTAATGCTAAAGGAGTGGAACCCGTTCGAGAACTCTATATCATTTTTAGAAATCTGGATATAGCGATGAAAAGAAAAAGTGGAGTTCTAGGTTATTTGAGGGACATATTTTCTTTTAATGTGCATAGAGATTTAGAGGCTCTATTGGTGTGGACGTTTTTTGCTGGTAATGTTATGCCTAGATGGGCTGTTGAAACAGAAGCTATGGAATCTTGGTCATCCATACCATTAGAGCTGTGCAAGTTATACTATGTGCAAGAGACTTCTTGGACAGAAACGATAGATCCGCCTCATAATGAAATTATTTATTTGGAAGAATCAGAGTATGATTTATTGCGAGACAAGATAGTAACTGATGAAGATACATTTGTAGTGGACTTAACAGATGCACAGGATACTGAGGTGTTTATTCATGTCATGTCTAAGTATGTGAATGGAAAGATTAACTCTTTGGATGAACTAGAACAATATATGCTTAGAGGATTGCGAGATACGACAAAACCGAAGCAAATTGTGTTTTTCTTAAAAGATTTTCTCTCTTATTGTAGAAATGAAGATAAGTATTATGATGATGTACCACTTAGAGTGGGCTTGAGTTTTATAAAATATTGTATATGTTATTGGTTTTATGAAAGTACGCCTATACCAGAATCATGGAAAAAGGAGTTTACCTTGTATGTGACTGAAGAGTGGTAGAAGGAGTAGTATACATAGGGGTGAAAGCGGTTTGATAGACCAAAAGTATATAGAACATAGGAAATATCTTACATTGGTGATGAGACAAGTTGAGGGATACATAGATTCCTTTTATGAACGGATAGAGGGGATCAAGCTAATAGAAAATCCTGCAGCAGTGATGGATAATCTTCTTATTAAAATTGTGGAAGATAGACCTAATGAGAAAAAATATGTGTATAGTTTTTATGCTAATCATATGGACATAGCAAAAGCTGATATGATGATTTTTCATGAAATGTGTTGGGATAAAGCAAACGATATGAGTACCTTGAAGAATGATAGTGCATTGAGAAATCATGTTCGAAAAACAGGTTGTGGAGAAGGTGTACCTACGATTACAGATTCTTTTTATAAAATTGATGCGGATAAAATACAAAAGGTTTATGATATAGCTACTATGTTACTTCATCAAATATCAGCAGATGAAGAGAATGAGGAGACCGAAGCAAAGTGGTTTTATGTAGAAGTATATCAATCTACTAATGCTGGATATCTATCAGGTGGGTCTTGGATTGCACATAGTATTTTAGAAAAGATATATAAGAATACAGGTTGGGAAGAAGTAAAAGGCAAGGAGTTAACACTTAATGAGCTTGCATGTATTCAATCAATGTAAGTTTTCATAAATCATGACTTAGAAACTTACTTGAAAAGAACTGCCTGGCAAGGTGATTTGCGAATTAATCCTAGGGGTGCTTGCTATAGTGAAACTAATGTGATAAATAATTGGGGAACTTTTTTAGAAAAATAGAACAAAAAAGTTCCCCAATGTTAAAGTAGAACAAACAATTAGAATCTACTTTACCTTTTAAGTCTGTACTCTTGTACATTTTCCGTGTTGGGTGTATAATAGTTTTTATCTAAAATACAAATCAGTAAATATTCATATGATGTGAAGGGTTAGAAGGATGGATATATGTATGCTTTCACGGCTTTCACAGATATGGAATAGTAGGAGGACAGTATGGCAAAGATTGATATGAACAATTTAGATTTTAGTTATAAAGAAACGCCATTCCGTTATGTGTCTAATTTCAAAGATGGTCAATGGGATGAAGGCGGTTTAACGGGTGAGGCGAATATTGTCCTCAACGAATGTGCTGGTGTATTCCAATATGCGCAAACGATTTTTGAAGGTTTGAAAGCGTATTACACGAAGGATGGTCACATTGTGTGTTTCCGTCCAGATTTGAATGCACAGCGTTTGCATGATTCTGCGAAATATCTTGTAATGCAACCATTCCCAACGGATCGTTTTATCGAGGCTGTGAAAGAAGTGGTAAAAGCGAACCAAGAGTTTGTGCCTCCATACAGCACAGGTGGTAGTTTGTATCTTCGTCCATTCTTGATGGGTACGAACAGTGTTATCGGTGTGAAACCAGCAGATGAGTTCCAATTCCGTATTTTTGGTACTCCTGTAGGGGATTATTTTAAAGGCGGTGTGAAACCGCTGAAAATCCAAATCTCCGATTTCGACCGTGCAGCGCCACATGGTACAGGTCATATTAAAGCGGGCTTGAACTATGCTATGAGCTTGCATGCGCTAGAAGCAGCCCATGAAGCAGGTTATGCAGAGAATCTATACTTGGATCCCCGAACTCGCACAAAGGTAGAAGAAACTGGTGGAGCGAACTTTATTTTCATCACGAAAGATGGCAAATTAGTAACGCCTAAATCCGATAGTATTCTTCCATCCATCACACGTCGTTCCTTGATGTATGTGGCGGAACATTATTTGGGCATGACCGTAGAACATCGTGAAGTGTACAAAGAAGAGTTGAAAGACTTCGCTGAATGTGGTCTTTGTGGCACAGCGGCTGTTATTTCTCCTGTTGGCATGGTGCATACAAAAGAAGAAGATATCTTCTTCCCAAGCGGCATGGATGAAATGGGCCCAACATTAACAAAATTGCGCGAAACATTGCTTGGCATTCAACATGGTGAAATCGAAGCACCAGAAGGCTGGATTGTTCGCATCGTATAATAGAATACTTTTACAATGACGTAAACGCATGGTTACCTTAGGGTAGCTATGCGTTTTTGTATATTCCTATATAGGGAGATATGAAAGTAGTATGAGATGGTCCAAACTTAAGAATACATGTATACATAAGTAATATGTATTGAAATATATAATAAATTTTGCTAGTATAATATGCAGTTCTATATTCTATAGAAAATAACTATTATGTATGACCAGTATAAACTAAAGTTATGTAGTATGGTAAGGTCTAATTCTTACAGAAGGGAGATCAAATAGGTACATACTAATACAGTATAGTCATTTGACATAGGTGAATAAGAACTTTCAGTATATGTATACCTAGTGTTAAGTATGCTAGTGTAGTGATAGAAAGCCTAAAGGAGGAGAGGGTTATGATGGAAATGAGTACCATTGCAAAACAACATGAGGAGCAGCGCCATTTGGAAGCAAATGGTTTGTATAGTTCCCAATTTGAAAAAGATGCGTGCGGTATGGGATTTGTAGTCAATATTAAAGGTAAAAAATCCCACGATATCATCGACGATGGTTTGCGTATTCTTGAGCGCTTGGAACACCGTGGTGGTGCTGGCGCCGATAAGGATACTGGCGATGGAGCGGGCATCTTAGTGCAAATTCCACATGATTTTTTCCGCCGTGAGTGCGAAGTGTTAGGTATCCATTTACCACCTGCTGGTGACTACGGGGTGGGTATGGTTTTTGCTCATAAGTACGAAACATTACGGAATGAGCAAAAGCGAATCTTAGAAGAAGTAGTTCGTGAGGAAGGACAAATTGTATTGGGCTGGCGGGAAGTTCCGGTAGACTCTACAGCAGTTGGCCATGAGGCGGCATTAATTCGTCCTTGGATGATCCAAATTCTTATCGGTAAAGGTCAAGATGTGACAAACCAAGCGGAGTTTGAACGCAAATTATATATGATTCGTAAAATTGCAGAAAAGCGTATCGTCCCATTGAGCAAAGAAATGAGTAGCGATTTCTACATTGCCTCTTTGTCTTCTAAAACGATCGTCTACAAAGGTATGTTGACACCAGTGCAATTACGAAACTTTTACCTAGATTTGAATGATTTAGATTTTACCTCTGCCTTGGCGATGGTTCATTCTCGTTTCAGTACGAATACATTCCCAAGCTGGGCACGGGCTCATCCTAACCGTTATTTAGTACATAATGGGGAAATCAACACCATTCGTGGTAATGTAAACTGGATCAATGCTCGTGAAGGTAAAGCAGAGTCTCCATTGTTCCCAGATATTAAAAAAGTGTTCCCTGTTGTTGATGATACAGGATCTGACTCTGCTATGTTCGATAATACCCTTGAGTTCTTGCATATGACAGGCCGTAGCTTACCACATGCGATCATGATGATGATTCCAGAACCATGGGAACGCAATACCTTGATGAGCCAAGAAAAACATGACTTCTATGAGTTCAATAGTTTCATGATGGAACCATGGGATGGTCCAGCGGCGATGGGCTTTACTGATGGGACTGTGATCGGTGGTGTCTTAGACAGAAATGGCTTGCGCCCAGCGCGTTACTATGTGACAGCAGATGACCGTGTGATTATGGCATCCGAAGTGGGCGTTGTAAACGAAGCAGATGATATGATTCGTGCCAAAGGCCGTTTAGAACCAGGTAAAATGCTATTAATCGACACAGAAGAAGGTCGCATCATTTCTGATGAAGAAATCAAACACCGTGTGGCTACAGAACTTCCTTACAATGAGTGGGTGAAAGAACATGTGATCCACTTGTCGGAGATTCAACAAGCTACGGAAGAGAGTATCCCTGAGGTAGGGGACTTGTTCATGCAACAACAAGTATTCGGCTATACCCAAGAAGATTTGGTACGCATGATTATCCCTATGGCAAAAGATGGGAAAGATCCTGTAGGATCTATGGGGGCTGATGCGCCGCTAGCAATCTTGTCGGACAAACCACAAATGTTATACTCCTATTTTAAACAGCTTTTTGCACAGGTGACAAATCCCCCAATCGATGCTATCCGCGAAGAAATGGTGACATCCACACGAGTGATGCTCGGAAATAGCGGTAACTTGACGGACCCTAACAAAGTGGGCACCTATGCAGTATCCATGCGGACACCTATCATGACGAATCAAGAATTGGCAAGTATTAAACAATTGGACTGCCGTCGCATGAAATCCGTGACCTTGTCCATCTTGTTTGACCCAGCCAAAGGTGCGGAGGGTATGAAAGAAGCCTTAGACCGTTTGTGCAAGGATGCAGAGGAAGCAGCTCGCACGGACCAAAATGTGTTGATCTTGTCTGACCGTGGCGTGGACGAACACCATGCGCCGATTCCAGCTTTATTGGCAGTGGCAGCGGTGCACAATCATTTAATTAACACTGTATTACGCACAGAAATGGGCTTAATCTTAGAATCTGGGGAACCTCGTGAAGTGCATCATTTCTGTACACTCTTAGGCTATGGCGTAACGGCCATCAATCCATATGTGGCATTAGCAACAGTACGTGACTTACAAGCCACCAACCGATTGGGAGACCTTACACCAGAGGAAGCAGAAGCAAACTACATCAAGGCCTCTGTGTCGGGCATTATGAAAGTGATGTCGAAAATGGGTATTTCCACTGTACGTAGCTACCATGGGGCACAAATCTTTGAGGCATTGGGATTGAATACGAACTTTATTAGTACCTACTTCCCGAACACACCGACACGCATTGGTGGTATCGGCTTAGGTGGCGTAGCTCATGAAACATTGGAACGATTCCAACGGGCTTTCAAAGAAGATGTGAAAGTCCTTGAACCAGGTGGTTGGTACGGACCTATGAAAGATGGGGAAGAGCATTTATTCAATCCAGATACGATTAAGTTATTACAAACATCCTTAATCGAAGGGGATTACAATAGATACAAAGAATATTCCAAAATGATTCGAAATGATTACCATGTGACCTTACGGAGCTTGATGGAATTGAACTTCCCTGTAGGTGGCGGTATTCCTGTGGAAGAAGTAGAACCAGTGGAAGACATTGTGAAACGCTTTAAAGCTGGCGCTATGAGTTACGGTGCTATCAGTAAAGAGGCCCACGAAACTATTGCCATCGCTATGAACCGTTTAGGATCTACATCGAACTCTGGGGAAGGCGGCGAAGATACAAGTCGCTTTGTTCTCGATGCCAATGGAGATAATCGCAATAGTGAAGTAAAACAAATTGCATCAGGTCGCTTTGGGGTAACAACGAATTACTTGGTCCATGCGAAAGAATTGCAAATCAAATGTGCCCAAGGTGCGAAACCAGGTGAAGGTGGTCAATTACCGGGTAAAAAGGTATATCCAGAGATTGCCAAAGCTCGTCACTCCACGCCAGGGGTAGAACTAGTATCTCCGCCACCACATCACGATATTTATTCTATCGAAGACTTAGCAGAGTTGATTTACGACTTGAAATGCGTCAATCCAAGTGCAGCGATTTCCGTAAAATTGACCTCAGAAGCTGGGGTAGGTACCATTGCCGCAGGGGTAGCCAAAGCGAAAGCAGACAGCATCCTCATCTCCGGCTACGATGGTGGTACTGGCGCAGCAGGTCGTACATCTGTAAAACATGCAGGTGTGCCATGGGAATTGGGCCTTTCAGAAACGCATCAAACCTTGATGTTAAATCGTTTGCGTGACCGTGTGCAGCTGGAAGTGGACAGTAAACTGATGACTGGTTATGATGTGGCGATCGCAGCCTTGTTGGGAGCAGAATTATTCGGATTTGGTACCTTGCCATTAGTGGCAGTGGGCTGTCGTATGGCACGGGTTTGCCATATGAATACATGTCCGTACGGCGTGGCGACACAAGATGAGAAGTTACGTGCTAAATTTACAGGTAAACCAGAATATGTGGAAAACTTGATGAAGTTTATCGCCCAAGAATTGCGTGAAATCATGGCTCGTTTAGGCATCCGTAGCGTGCGTGAGTTGGTAGGTCGTATTGATTTGGTACGCCAACGCTCACAAGATGATAATTTCAAATTGTCTCGTGTGGATTTGAAACGGATATTATTCAAGCCATATACAGATGCGTCTGTGGGACATTTACACAGCATCGACCAAGACCATGAATTGGAACGCACCTTGGATATGAAAAAATTACTTCGCATGTGTCGTCCTGCTTTGGATGATCAAAAACCAATTCGTGCTAAATTGGCAATCAGTAATGTGAATCGTGTGGTAGGTACCTTAGTCGGTGGCGAAGTAGTTCGTCGTTATGGCGAAGCGGGCTTGCCAGAGAATACGATCAAATTGAATTTCGTTGGTTCTGCTGGTCAAAGTTTTGGTGCTTTTATTCCGAATGGTATGACATTGGAACTCGAAGGGGATGCGAACGATTATCTTGGCAAAGGCTTGTCGGGTGGTACTATCATTGCGTACCCACCAAAGGCTGCTACCTATGAGGCACATGAAAACATCTTGATCGGTAACGTGGCATTCTATGGGGCTACTTCTGGTACTGCCTATATCAACGGTGTGGCTGGGGAACGGTTCTGCGTTCGTAACAGTGGTATCACAGCCGTTGTAGAAGGTGTAGGTGACCACGGTTGCGAATACATGACTGGTGGTGAGGTCCTTGTCCTTGGCCGTGTGGGTCGTAACTTTGGGGCTGGCATGTCAGGTGGTTATGCGTACGTACTTGATTTAGATGGACGTTATTGCAACACTGGACTTGTGGAACTTCGTAAAACTAGTGAAAGTGATCTAGCACGGATTCATGAGCTAATACAACAACATGTATTGCATACGAACTCTAAACAAGGTCGACATATGTTAGAAAACTGGGTATTGTACAAAGATCGCTTTACGAAAATCGTGCCAACAGCTTACGAAGAAATGGAGCAAAGTATTGCTCATTTCCAAGGCGAAGGCATGCCATTAGAAGAAGCACAATTGGCGGCCTTTAAAGCGAAATATATGAGTGGAAAATAATCTACCTAGTAGATAGTTAGTAGCTATGCCCTAGTTGACTAAGAATATAAAAAGGAATGGAACTGATACTTCAGAACCATTCCTTTTTTGTGGAGTGTGTAATTGGTTTATATTGATAATATGTTATATAAAGTGATGTTATTTTGCTTTTTAGTTATTTAGTAGATAGAAAGGGCAGCGGATTTTCATACGCTACGGAAATCAATGATAACATAAGCAATAAGAGAATGCTTGTTTACTAGATAGTATTAGGATTTTGCAATAAGAGTAGTATTAGAAAGAAGGATAGTTTTGCTATTGATTTGGTAAAATAAATACTTATAAATAGAAAATATTGATATACATATTCAGTTAAAAATATTTATCTATATAATTAATAGAATATAGTACAGATAAAAATATTTATATACTAGCTTATTTTGAAAACTATACAATATGAATATGAAGGTATGATGAAATTTTATTTGACTTTCACTTTCATTATGTATATAGTTAAGAAGAGACTGTTGCAACGGTTTACAATAGACAAGTAAAGGTGTGTGTAGATAAATAAATTAGTTTCTTTCACTTGTAATAGTAGTCAAACCTTGCGATGCATCAATGCCTATGATATGTGTAAGGCGTGGTATCCTTGTCGTATATAGGGAAGATTATTTTTTAATATGAGGTGTTAGGATGTATCAAAGAAAAACGGGCAAGTATTTACTGTTATACGGTGCAATTATGACATGGATGGGTATGTTCCATGGCGTAGCAGCGGAGAATGCCGTATATGTAGAAGCGGATCGATTAAAAGCAGCTGAGCAGTATGAGACTCAGCATACAACGATTATTACGCAAAAAGACATTGAAGCGAAACAGGCTAAAAATGTGGAAGATGTGGTCTTCCATGAAACAGGTGTATCTCGTACAGTGGATGCGATGGGTCGTGTGGGTGTGTCTATTCGTGGTGCAGACCCACGTCATACCTTAATTTTAATTGATGGTCAACCAGCTATCGGTGAGTTTGCTAGATATGCAGGGCAAGGCGATGAATTGATGCGCCTAGGAACGGAAAACTTAGATCATATTGAGGTTGTACAAGGGGCAGCTTCCGCGAAGTATGGTTCTGGTGCTATTGGTGGCGTTATCAATGTAGTCACAAAGAAACCGACAAAAACGAGTGGTCTTCAGTTCAATGTAGAGTCTTTGCGCACTAAAGGTGACAAAGGGTCTATGCCATACTCTAATTTCTTCATGCGTGCTGACACGGGAAAAATTGGCAACATTAATATGGCCATTTATGGTAGCAAACGTGATGTGTTACCAGTGTATGCAGCAAACCCGAGAAAATCGGTGGAATTAGCCCATGATGACATGACTGTTTTTAATAAAAACTCTTTGCGCTATTATGGTGAACAATCCAATATCGGTATGAGTGCGCATTGGGATGCAAATAAAAATCATAGTGTAGATATTCGTGTGGATCAACATACAGAAAATTTACATCGTTTTAATAAAGGGTCTAACTCTTTAATGGCTCCCGAAGTGCAGTTCAAACGAAGCATTAAACGAAATCAATACAGTATTGGTTGGCATGCGAAAAATCAAGAGAAAATCAATTGGGATGTAGAGGTAAACTACGCTAAATTGAAGGAAAATGATATTACCTTAACGAATACAGTAGGTCATGTACCGTTCTTTGGTGCCAATGAATTGAACCAAGTAGATACGATCGACCATTCCCAATTAGATATGCATTCGGACTTTCATATTAACGTTAATGACAACCACTATGTGAATGCTGGATTTGGTATTAAAAAAGAAAAAGGTAGTGGTAGCCGTTTAAAAAGCGCTCCTAAGACATCAAAAATGTTTATCAATCCTTGGGACTATGATAAACATTTACGGGAAGACCCAACTACGCATGAAGTATCCTCTCGTGTAGAAGACTATCCAATTGAAAAGGATAAGGATGGCACGCCATATTGGAATCGTTTGAAAGAATGGTATGGTTATGAAAAAGGTGTGCAAGGCAAGGAGTATTTACCATCTTTTACTTACGAAGAGTTTTTCAGTCAAGAGCATGCCTTTGATTTAGTGGACACAGTGCCAAAAGAAATCGAAGGTTCTCATATGAATAGTAATAACCGTATTTCCTATTTCTTGGATCATACTACATCGGAAACGAGAGATCGCTTTAATCAATTAGTAGATAAGTTATATGAACAAAATCCAGAGATTAAAGCGGCTAATGCTAGTGAATCTCGTGTGCGACAAAGTGCCATCGTATATTACTACTATACAGGCAAGCCGATGGTTATCAACGGTAAATCTTACGATGTGAAGTTGAATAATGTACAATTCAAAAAAGGCGATGCCTTACATAATCGTGTCACTGTAGGTCAAGCAGAAATTCAAAAAGAATATGTATATGTACAAGATGATTGGCAAGTCAATAAAAATACGACCATTACACCAATTGTACGTCTTGATCATAGCAACTTATTTGGTAGCAATTTGACGTTCAATGTAGGTATGTTACACAATGTGGGTGGCAATGTACATAAACGGTTAAAAGCCAATGTAGGTACTAGTTATAACGAACCAGGTATGGGCGAATTGTACTATAACTGGGAAATGTATGCTGGTAATCCATTAAGTGGTGGTCTTGGTGGTGGTACTGCAAGAATGGGCTGGTATTGGGTTGGTAATCCTGACTTGAAACCTGAAAAATCTATTAATATGGACTTAGGATGGGAGTATGAAAATAAGAAAACATCCTATCGGACTAGTGCATTCCACAATAATATCAACAATTATCATTCCATTTACTTCACTGGTCACTTATTAGATTTCTATCCAGAATATAATGAAAAAACACATTTAGGCTCTGAAAAATATCAACATTCCCCAGATATGATTTATAGCTTCAAAAATATTGGTAAAGTGTCCATTACTGGTCTTCAAGCAGAAGTGAAACATAATTTTAATAAAAATTGGTCCAGTAAATTAGGATATACCTTCTTGCATACAGTGAATAAATCAGACCCTAATTTGCCAAAACAATTATTGGATAAACCAAAACATAAAATTGATATAGGTATTAATTACGATAACAAAGATTCAGGGGTGTATGCGTCCTTGTATGGCAATCTATATGTGAAAATGCTAGATAGTCGTTCTTTAGCAGGGAATGGTAATTTTATCGATTCCTATGGACCATCTGAAAACGAAAATCCAAATATTTCTCATATTGATACATACTTTAAAGAAGGTAAAAAACAAGAGTATCAATCAAAAACATATAGCGTATGGAATTTCATCGTTCAAAAATCTTGGGGCAATGATATCAAAGCATATATCGGTGTAGATAACTTATTCAATTACCGAGATGATGACCGAGCGATGCAAGGCCGTGTATATCGTTTTGGCTTTAACTTTAAAGTGGGCAGTGATGGACATGTACAAAAAGTTTTGAAAGATCAAACAGGTAAAGAAGTAGCTACTATTGATTTAGGTCCAGTAGATTTTGACAAGTTTATTACCACACCATTCGAAGATATTAGTAGTTCTAAATTGCGCTTTATAGGTGATTATGCTTGGCGTACTCATTACATGGAAGGTCAAAACCGTCCAGATGTAAGAACGACATTAACATCTGCTATTGGTTCTGCGATGAAGAACATGGTGGATCCTTCTGAACATGGATGGGAACAAAAAGTGCAAGTTGGCATGGAAGGTCGTGTGAATGACAAGACGGCAGTGAAAGTTATCACAAGTGCCAGCGGTCATACAGGTCATGCCACAGAGGACAATGTAAAAACAAGCCGAGGTCTAAACAAAGTTAAATTAGAAGAGGCGAATGTTACAAGAAAAGAAAAAGCTTGGGACTTCTCCGTTGGTCGTTTACCTGAAAAATTAGGGGAAACTGGCTATTGGTTCAACCAAACTTTTGATGGTGTACGTGCTGTTTGGACGAAGAACAATACGCAAGTACGTGTTGGCTATGGTGATTTCTCTAGAAATACAGGTATCACTGATTCTGCCTATACTCAAGTATCTTATAAAACAATGGAACGTCCATTGACAGTGGTTGAGTTCTTAGAAAATGTAGATGGATTGAAATTAACAAAACCATTTACTCCGTTGAATAAAGCGATTCGAGAAAAAGTAGGGGATGTGGCTGGTCAATACGAAACTATTCGTAAGTATTACAATTGGGCAAAACAGGCCTACCCTAATTACTTGAAAAATGATGAAGTAAAATACTATATCAGTATTCCAAAAGCGGTGTATGGTTATACTAAAACATATGAAGCATCAGCAAATAAAGCGCCTGAAAAATTAGGTGAAGCAGGTGCGGCATACCTAAAAGAAACAGGTACATATCCATATTATGGAACGGATACTGAAAAGTTTAATAAGCCTACATATAATTTCCCTAGAACGATGTCGGCGGATTTATATCCATCATTGAATAAGGATATTTTAGGGTATAGTTATGACGATGATGCACCAATTCAAGGTGATGGTAGTGCTTTCGTGAAAAAATTCTGGGCTGACCATGGAGCTACTTTAATTGAACGATACAACAAAAAAATTAAAGAAAATATCACTAGTGCCGAAAATAGTGCCAAAGAAGACTATGGATATGCTATGGATGATTTAAAATCTCATACAGAATCTAGAGATACAAAACAAGGTGAGCTAGATGCGGTGAATAAAGAGATAAGTGCCCTTGTAGCAGCGAATCCAACAGGATTGGGAACCTTAGAATCATATCGCGGTAAAGAAAGTGCGAATGGTACTTTCACAGAAACAGAGAAAAAACACTTTGAATTGCTGAAAAAGCAAGACTTGGCATCTTGGCTTGTAGATTACTACAATGGAAAAATTGAAAATGACAAGGAAAGCCTTGCTCGACCTCCATTTACAGCCACAGATATTGTAGGTGGAACGATTGATGAAGCAGCGTTACGTGCTACAATTGAGAAGGAAAATACTTTACCTGCTGATGGAGTTAACAATAAAGGCTTGGTAGCGCCAGTAGCTGCGTATGCAAATAAAATTGACAGCGCCTTACGTTTCACTGAAAAAGGAAGTGCTTTCCCACGTGTACCATTAGGGGAAGCTACAGGCGTTCATGTATTACAACAAGGCTATGTACTTGATCGCGCGGAAGTACCAAGCATTAAACGAGCTCTCTTCGTAGAAGTGAAACAACAAGTTAAAAATAACTTGGGGTTATCTGCGTGGTACTTACATTCTCAAGGCGGTCGCAATGTGGCATTTGAAACAGCTAAAGAAACAGCTGGTGTGAAAGGTAATGAAGTACATCGCTACAACAAAGTAGCCAATGTAGTAGCCGTAGGCGCTAGATACAATCTTGGTAACACAGCATTGTTATCTTTTGACTATGGTAAAAATATGTCATCCTTGGGTAAACACCTAAACGGCAATATGCAATATGACTATAATCAAGGTACGAATACATTTGCCTTGCTAGGTCATAGATTGGGTAAAACTCCTACATTCTGGGTATTGCGTGCTCAAATTGGTGCTGCAGATATTTACAGACCTCATACATGGTCTATGTATGCAGACTATAAACATTTCGAACATGGCTCCTTCTTCGGCGGTAATGGTACAAATGGTTTAACTGACCGCTATTTAGATGGGATCCGAAGCTTTACTGTAGGCGGCTCCTATGTGCCAGCAAGAAACTGGTTAGTCGAAGCAAGTTACACATTCGGTGCGAAAGGTATCGGTCAACGTGATACATTATTCGGACCAGAACGCTTTAACTTGGGCAACTACTCCACAGTACAAATGACGTATAAATTTTGATAACTAAAAAAGGGTCCGAGAGGACCCTTTTTGCATAGTATATTAATTTATGAAGATTACTCTTCATGACTTTTTAATTGCATACCTTCTAACAATGTTTTCTCCGATTCTTCCATATGGATGCGAGCAATCTGGCGAGCTCGTTCCACATCGTGATCGGAGATAGCTTCCACAAGTTGACGATGTTCATCCCAAGTTTTGGCAAGACGACCTGTTTGGCTCATAGACAATGTACGGAACCGCAATGTTTGTTCCCGTAGATTGTTTATCATTTCAACAAGACGATCATTACGAGAAGCTTTATAAAGGATTTCATGGAATAGAATATCGGCTTGTACGACTTTGTCTAAGTTATTTTCGTTCATGTAATTGCCGATTTCTACAAGATGTTGCTCTAAGGCCTCGATTTCTTCATTCGTAATACGTTCTGCAGCTAGTTCTGCGGCTAATTCTTCTAAGATAGAACGAAGTTCAAACACTTCTGTTACATCTTTCAAACTCATATCTGCCACATAGGTACCACGGCGAGGAATCATAACAATGAGTCCTTCTTGCTCTAAAATGCGGATGGCTTCACGGATAGGAGTGCGGCTCACACCGAGTTCTTCTGCCAAAGGAATCTCCATGAGACGTTCTCCTGGTGGTAAAATACCATCGCGAATAGCTTGGCGCAAAGCATCGCTAACAATCTCACGAAGCGGTTTGTAAGCGTCTAAACGGATGGGTTGTAAACGTGGTGCATTCATCGTAGGGCCTCCTCATCATGTGTTTTCGTAATTAGTGAAAGCCAGTTATAACCAGCTTGTTTGATGTATTCTTGTAATCGAATCGCATCCAGTGCTTTTTCCAATAGAACCACCATAGTAGGACCGCTACCAGTCATGATGGTAGGAAATCCACGGTCTAAGAAAAACTGTTTGCATGCGGTAAGCTCTGGGTGGACCGGAAACATTAATTCTTCAAAGGTGTTATCACTCGCCATGAAAGCTTGACGGAAGTCTTTTGCTTTCATATGTGCGGTAACGGTATCCATCGTATCAGAAGTCACACGAGACGTACCCGTAAATCTACCGTAGGCTTTTGCTGTGGAAATGCTCACTTCTGGTTTTACGATCAGTAGCCATTGAGCACTGCTAGTTGGTAAAATTTCTAATCGTTCTCCTCGACCAGTGCCACGCGCAGTGCCGCCTTTCAGTAAGAAAGGAACATCAGATCCGAGTTTAGAAGCCATGGTCAATAGTTCTTCATCGGTTAAGCGAAGGTCCCAAAACTTGTTAAGGCCTAGTAGCATAGCGGCACCGTCACCACTACCACCGCCCATACCAGCACAAGGGGGAACTCGTTTTAACAAATGAATGGCAGCCCCTTGGGTACAGCCCGTATAGTCTTGTACCATACGAAGGGCTTTCATAGCAATATTACTTTCTGTATAGGGAATTAATTGTGCCATATAATAAGGCAGTTCAGGCGCATCGCCAGAGAACACCACAGAATGGTGACGTGCGAAATAGAGGGAATCCCCTAAGAAAATAGATTGAAAAATGGTATCTATATCGTGGTACCCATCATCACGTTTGCCCGTGATAGCAAGACCTACATTGATTTTACTAAAAGCTCGTTGTTCCATAAGATTGTCACCTCAGTGAAGTCATCGAAAATGTTTACATGTACTCTTTATTATATCATAATTAGCTTAAGAAGTGACGATTCTCTGAAAGTATGGTATTCTATTGTGTAGCGGCAATTGGAAAGGAAGTGACTGTATGACTGATGAAGAGTATATGCGTGAAGCCTTGGTAGAGGCACGTAAGGCCTATGATATGGGTGAGATTCCTATTGGTGCAGTATTAGTGCATGAAGGCAAGATTATCAGTCGTCATCACAACAGACGCGAGATTGACCATGATGCGACGGCTCATGCAGAGGTCCTTGTCATCCGTGAGGCGAATGCTATGCTTGAAAGGTGGCGGTTGACCGGTTGTACGCTTTATGTTACCATAGAGCCGTGCCCTATGTGTGCTGGTGCTATTATTAATAGTCGTATAGATCGTGTTGTCTATGGCAGTAGTGATTATAAGGGCGGTGCGGTAGAATCTTTGTTTAATGTACTTTCACATCCGAATTTAAACCATGAACCACAGGTGTTATCGGGTGTATTGCAAGAAGAATGCAGTCAAATTATGAAAGATTTTTTCAAAGAACGCCGTCGTATACGGAGAGGTACTCAAGTGGCTGAAGAGTCCGCACTCGAAATGCGGTAGGTCAGGAAACTGGCGCGGGGGTTCAAATCCCCCTCTCTCCGCCAAAGTAAGGGCTGTGTCAGTAGATGCAGCCCTTTTTTACAAAATGACGTAGTTATAGGAGGTATGATATGGAAGTATATTACTCCCCTTTACAAGAGGTTAATCAAGCATTAATCCATAAACGATTAGATTTTTTGTTGCGTAAAATCGGCTTTGATGAAATTGGTTGCGCTGGCAAAAAAGTGGCTCTACTTCGCAATGATTTGCACAGCGATTATGAGGCGTATGAAACGGTAGTGGCATACATGAAAGCACGCATTGAATCCGAAGGCGGTACTGTGGTCTATGTAGATGAGCCTAGCAACAATTCTCGTGAGGTCATCATTCCTGATGGTGAATCAGTGAAAGTAGCCTATATTGATGAACGCATTGCTACCAGTGATGTGGTGATTTCCGTAAATCATATTAAAGCGAATGAGTACAGTGGATTCTCTGGAGCGGTGAACAATACTGGTTGGTATTCTGCGAGCCTAGAAGGTCGTCGAGAGTTAGTATCCTTAACGGGAATAGAACACCATAAAGCGGTGGCGGAATATGCAGCAGCGGCGACACGGAATCGTCAACGCTTTCATGTAGGTGTGGCTATGGATGTTGTGGTTGACTATGTGAACCAAGAAGCTTTACAAGCCAAAGGGGCGACGAATGAAATCGTAGGCAATTTGGGCATAGTTGTGTCCTATGATATGGTAGCTATGGACGAAGCTTTGAGCGATATTATTACCCAAGCTACACCGGTGGAAAACGGCGTGTTGAGCACAGTGGAAAAACGCACATGGGATTATTTCAAGGATATTTCCCCTAACAGCGAATGGCAAGCCATCTTACTACGTGCAGACCGCATGGGACTTGGTACACGTTCCTATGCTCTTGTGAAAGATGAAGAATTGATCTTCTATGGTGAAAAAATTTAATAGATAATAAAAATCTCTAGTGTAAGCGAGTGCGTAAGGCATCGCTTTGACTAGAGATTTTTGTATATATAGTTGTAATTAACGTTATTACCGAGGATAATACATAATAATCAACACCCCGATGATAGACACAATACCGCCGATGATATCATATCGATCGGGTGTAATGCCATCCACATAATAGCCCCATAAAATAGAGAGGGCAATGAAGATGCCACCATAGGCAGCATAGACTTTTCCGAAGGGAGCCTCCTGAAGGGTAGGAATGATACCATAAATGATGAGGGTAATAGCACCTGCGAGCATATACCACGGGCTTTTATCGTCTTTCAGGTAAAGCCATACTAAATAGCCACCGCCGATTTCGGCAATACCGGCTAGAATAAAATAAAATATTGATAAAAGAATTTGTGACATAGTGGTTACCTTTAGAAGAAATCTTCATCAAACAGTTGGTTAAAATACATATTGTAGGCCTTGTAGAAACTGAATGCTGCAGTGGCGTAAGAAGCAGAGGTCATATCAGCTTTTTGGGGATCATATTTAGGGTTAGATAAATTATATTTAGTATAAGTACTTATTTGACTTCCATCATAATTAAAAGATATACTGCCTTTCATTTGAGATTTTATACCACTATTAAGTTTTATTTTTTTTAGAACGTCTTCGGCTGTATAGACCTTATTTGCTAAGGAAGCAATAGATTGATTATAATCATAAAAATACGTCATATCGATAGAAGTTATTATATTATCTTCATACCTAACTATATGTGTTCTTGAATTAATAACATAATACGGTGGACTGTATCTAACTACGTTAATAGAAGGTATCTCAACATATTGATCCGTTGTTGGATTAGAAACAATTAATTTATATCTTTCAGGTGAATTTCTCAGCTCATCTAATGAAACGGCAAATGCTGATATTGTAAAGAGTGAAAAAATCGTTAGTAGAAGAAACAGTTTTTTCATAATCGCACCTCGCTTAACACATAATAAATGATATATACTTTCATTATATAAACTACTCATAATAATTTCAACCATTAGGGCATAAAAAAGCAACCAATCCGAAGATTGGCTGCTGTAGTATCCTATTATTTGGAGTACAATTCGACGATTAGTGTCTCGTTTACTTCGATAGGAAGTTCTTCACGTTCAGGAAGGCGAGTTAATGTGCCTTGGAAAGTGTCAAGATTTTTTTCGATGTAAGGAAGTTCAAAAGAACGAAGTTCTTGGAAGTTCACTTTGAACATTTCGTTGTCACGGCTAGCTTCACGAAGCTCGATCACATCACCAACTTTACATTGGTAGGATGGGATGTCAACTCGTTTACCGTTAACAAGGATGTGGCCATGGTTTACCATTTGACGAGCTTGACGAATGGAGTTACCGAAGCCAATGCGATATACAAGGTTGTCCAAACGGCATTCCAACAATTTCAACATGTTTTGGCCTGTAACACCGTGCATTTTTTTCGCTTTATCGTAATAGCGTACGAACTGGCGTTCTAGCAAGTTGTAGTATGCTTTAACTTTTTGTTTTTCTAATAGTTGAAGACCATATTCAGACATTTTCTTTTGACGTTGGTCTTTTTTTACACGTTTTAAAGCCTTCGCGTGACCGAAAACGTTCACACCGAAGCGACGGCATAACTTAAATCGTGCTTCTCTTCTCGTTGCCATGTGATTATCACCTCATAGATTAATAAAACTTTGCACAAATTGTGCTTAATTATTATACCCTATGAAAATGAAAAAGTCAAAGAGGGATAACCATTGTCAAGGGCGGTGTTTATGCTATAATAAAAGGTACAGTATTAGTGTTTCCAGTAGGAAATGATGTAAAAGGAGATTCACCATGAATGTGTCCTATAATGTAAGGGAAGAATTATCTATTGAGCATACACCAGGAGCGGGTGCCATCGTTATTTTTGGGGCCTCCGGAGACCTGACAAAACGTAAACTATTACCAGCTATCTATTCTCTATTTAAACGGGGGTTACTTTCACCGAAGATAGCAGTCGTAGGCGTAGCACGTACAGCGATGAGCCACGATGAATTTCGTGAGCAAGTGAAAGAATCCATCTTGGGTAATCGTGAACCTAGTGCAGAAGAACGGGCGTTTATTGAACGCTTTTCCTATGTATCAGGACAATATACAGAAAGAGCTACGTATGAAGCATTGCGTGAAGAATTAGAGCGTGTCGCAGAGGTGCATAGTACGGGCGGAAATGCTTTATATTATCTAGCTATGCCACCGGAGTTGTTTGAGCCAATCGTTCGTGAATTGCATGGGGCAAAGCTATTGGAAGAAGTGGGATCTTGGTCACGTGTGATTATCGAAAAACCATTTGGTCATGATTTGGAAAGCGCTATTGCTTTGGATCAGGCACTGAAGCAATATATTTCAGAAGAGCAAACATATCGTATCGACCATTATTTAGGGAAAGAAACGGTACAAAATATTTTGATGCTTCGTTTTGCTAATGCTATTTTTGAACCATTATGGAATCGAAAATATATTGAACGAGTAGAAATTACAGTAGCAGAAGAATTAGGTGTAGAAAAACGTGCGGGCTACTATGATGGGGCAGGAGCGTTGCGAGATATGGTGCAGAATCATATGATCCAAGTTTTGTCCTTGATTGCTATGGAACCGCCAGCGAATTTTAATGCTGATGATTATCGTGATGAAATTGCTAAATTGATTTCATCTATCCGTAGTTTACAGCGCCAAAATTTAGGAGATGTAGCGGTCCGTGGTCAATATGTGGATTCTGGTGATGTAGAACGCCCTGGAATTGAGTATCGTAAAGAAGAGAATGTGCCACCTACGTCAACGACAGAAACCTACGTGGCATTAAAATTGTTTATCGATAACTGGAGATGGCGTGATGTGCCGTTCTATTTGCGCACAGGAAAACGATTGCCAAAGAAATCTAGCGAAATCGCTATTACTTTCAAACCAATTCCACATTCTATCTTTAAACCGTTCCATGCGAAAGACTTTAACCAAAATGTATTGGTTCTTCGTATGCAACCAAACGAAGGCATGGGTTTGTCCTTAGAAGTAAAATCTCCAGGATCTAAATTATGTGTGAATACATTGGAAATGAATTTTTCCTACAGTAATTCTGTAGAATTAGCAGATATTCCAGACGCCTATGAACGATTAATTTTAGATGGTCTATTAGGAGACCAAACATTATTTGTTCGTAATGATGCGGTAGAGAAGTCTTGGCGATTATTTAAACCATTAATTGAAGCATGGGAACGTAATGATGAAGAAACACCATTATGCTTCTATCCAGCTTTCAGTGAGGGACCAAAAGAGGCAGAAGAATTATTAGAAGGAGGATCATGGTCGTGGCGAGAGATATAATTCATGCATTTCCTACAGGAGATGACGTGGCGAAAGCAGTGGCCGATCGATTTTTAACCTATACAAACGAATGTATTGCTAAGACAGGTACTTGCGTAGTAGCTGTGTCTGGGGGAACAACGCCGAATGCATTGTTTTCTTTGCTTGATTCTGATGAATATACGAATCGTATCGATTGGGAGCATATTTTCTTCCTTTGGGTAGATGAGCGTTTTGTACCGCAGTCAAATCCAGATAACAATTTTGGTCGTGCAAAAGATCGTTTATTTGGCAATATTATGGGAGCGGCTCATTATTATCCAGTGCCAACGAATAATGGTACAGTGGAGGAAGCCGCTGATAAATATGAACAAGAAGTACAAATGGTTTTGAAACGCACCGAAAAAGAAACTATTGATTTAGTCCTGTTAGGATTAGGTGATGATGGGCATACAGCATCCTTATTTCCTAAATCTGAAGCCTTGTATGAACGTGATCGTATGGTAGTGGCTGTGAAAGATGGTAAAGTATGGGAGCGTGTAACACTGACATTCCCTATGCTAGTGAATGCAAAATCTGTATGGTTCACAGTGGTAGGTTCTTCTAAAGAGGCGGCCTTAGCGCGTGTACTTCGTCAACGCAAGGAGTATGAAGAATATTCTTGGGAGGACCGAGTAGACCATTGTTTACCAGGAGCTGTGCTGACTCATGATCCGGTAGAATGGTATGTAGACGAGGCAGCTCATAAAAACTAGTTGATGTGAAATACGAGGTGATACACATGTTTAATTTTGGTACACAAGAATTATTTCTTATTTTAATTATTGCCCTTGTTATTTTTGGACCTAAAAAATTACCTGAAATTGGTAAGGCCATCGGTAAAGGGATTAATGAATTTAAAGATGCTGTTAGTGGCGATAAAAAAGTAGCTAAAGAAGAACCTACAAAAGCAGAAACTATTGATGTAGAAGCAGGTGCTACCAATAGTCATAAACAAAACAATTAGGAGGAACTATGTGTAAAGATTGCGGTTGTGGTAGCACAGGTAATGTGACTACAAAATTATTTCACGTGCCGGGCATGATGTGCGTGAACTGTGAAAATACTGTGAATGGTGCCGTTCGTGGTTTACCGGGTGTATTAGAATCCACTGTGGATTTAAAAACAAAAGAAGTGCGCATTCGTTTTGACCATACTAAAACGGATGAAGCAACCATTCGTGCAGCTATCGATGAAACAGGTTTTGAAGTGGAATCTGTGAAAGACTATGTTCATGAGCATGGCGGCATTTTAGGGGCCATTAAAAAGATATTCAAATGATACGTAAATTTAATCAAGAAACATACACATGGGATGGCGTAGATACCTTGGTGTACAAGCAAGATAATAGCCCATTTAAAGATGTGACCCGTCAAGTTCTCTTCGATGGGGCTTGGGATATTCCATGCCAGTTCCGTTATTTCGAGGTACAACCAGGTGGATATAGCACTATGGAACGCCATGAGCATACGCATATGGTCATGATCTTCCGTGGGAAAGGCCAGTGCTTAATGGGTGATACCGTAGAAGACGTGCAAGAAGGGGATATGATTGAAATCCCTAAGCTGATGGCCCATCAGTTTCGTGCGAACCAAGGTGATCACTTAGGCTTTCTATGCTTGGTCAATGTGGACCGAGATAAAGTACAAGTGATTACGCCAGAAGAACAAGCGGTGATGATGGAAAATCCTGTAATCGAGGAGTTTTTAAATAGCTAGTCAATCAGCTTGTATAAAATTATTTTACAAATAAGAAACATAAGTGATGAGGAATCTAGACATCGAATGTCGATGGTAGGAGTTGACGTCACTTAGGTTTCTTTTTTATTTTGAAATAAAATTTCGTTATACAATTAAGTAGCTAACATTTTGGATATACAATAGCGGAGTCTATTTATGCTCATGAGAGTGGGAGGAAAACTATATGATGCACATCAAAGCTAATAGTTGTAACACATAAAAGGACAAATATATTATAAATTTAAGATAAATCCCTTTTATTAGAGCAAAAGATTTGTTATAATTGAAAAGTTCTCATGTTTTATAGAAAGTAGGTTACATATGAATTTTATTCGTAGTATCAATCGTCTGTTCAATGATTACTTAGCATGGATTGTGTTAGCTATGGCAGTTATCGCATTCCTAGTGCCAGAAGTATTCATGGGCGCAGCGAAACAAACAGTTCCTTTGTTACAATTAGTTATGTTCAGTATGGGCTTAACATTGACAGGAAAAGTATTCTTAGACGTATTTAAACAACCGTGGCAAGTGATTTTGGTATCCTTGATTCAATTCTTGTGGATGCCTCTGGCAGGTTGGTTAGTGGGCATCGTATTTGGATTCCCGCCAGAAATTGCCTTAGGTTTTATCCTATTGGGGGCAGCACCAGGCGGCACCGCATCTAATGTAATGACGTTCTTGGCGAATGGCAATGTGCCATTGTCCGTATCTGCTACAACAGTATCCACTTTATTAGCGCCCGTATTAACACCACTCTTTATCGTGTTATATGCAGGACAAACC
Organism: uncultured Veillonella sp.; assembly: GCA_963518505.1. Classification (GTDB taxonomy): domain Bacteria; phylum Bacillota; class Negativicutes; order Veillonellales; family Veillonellaceae; genus F0422. The sequence continues at coordinate 93,539 of CAUQIT010000007.1, forward strand.
GTAGATATTGCCTTCTGGCCAATGTTCATGTCCATCGTGAAAATCATTGCTGTGCCAATTGCGTTGGGAATTATAGTGAACTATTTCATTGGTTCTCGTATTGAACCTGTGAAAGAAGTCTTGCCAACAGTAGGTGCCGTAGCGGTACTAATTATCCTAGCTGGCGTTACTGCCGTTAGTCGTGATAATATCTTAGCTCATGGTGTGATGATTTTCTTGGCATGCTTAGTGCAAAATGTGAGCGGTTATGTAGCGACATATTTCATTTGCCGTCTATTCGGTTCCAACGTACCAGATCGCCGTGCCATGCAAATCGAAGTGGCGATGCAAAACTCTGCCTTGGCAGCTAGCTTGGCGTTGAAACACTTTACACCACAAGCAGCCGTAGCAGGCGCCGTATTCTCTATTATCCACAACTTTACAGGATCTATCTTCGCAGGCATTTGCCGTCGCAATGATTCTAAAAGTACACACTAATCTATCAGTTAAGGTAATGGGTATTAGAGCATTAGATAATTAAATATCTGCTAGAAACGTCATGTACTTTCATTGTTTGTTATAGGATGAAAGTATGTGGCGTTTTTTTACTTTACTAAGAAAATGAATACACAGATATGGCAGTACTGGGGGCTTTTATATAACATACTTTAATGCTTTGATGGAAATAGGGGACTCACAGACAGTACGAGGGGAAATATATTCTGTTGCAGAAGTATTTGAAGAAATAGAAAAAGCGACAGACTGATTTACATATTGTATTTCGGAGATCTGTCGCTTTTTATTGCAAATTATATAAATTTTAAAAGTTGATGTAGTGTATGGGGCTTGTTGTTATAGGAGTTTGTAACACGAGTATTAAATGGGTTGAAATGATTTTGTATATAGAAACCTAAAATAAACTTGTTGTCCTCATTTTCCCCTTTTTGACATTAAAGTTAAGATTTCTTTAGAATCAGTTAATTCTCGTCCGGGAAGTACTTGGTTTGGTATACGGTCCTGTTCAGCTTTATCTAACGCTGTAACAAAACGTTCTACACTGTCTGGACTTGATATAACGAAGTTGTGAGTGATACTTGAAGTGGACATAGTAACACCTCCTAATATTTTTCTACGTATTGTATTTGAAATCAGTTGATAAGAAAGAAAATCTGCATTATTTATTGATATAATTATAATGATCGCTAGAAAGACTCGTCAATATATATAAATACAAATTATTATGGTAGTGAAAAATATGCGCTAAATCGTATCGCAATATACGACACATTGATGTATACTATGTATAAAGGAAGGTGATGGATATGGCACTAGCAAAGACAGGTAATGTAAATGTAAGAATCCAAGAGCATATCAAACAACAAGCGGAACAAATTTTAGAGACTATAGGCATTTCTCGAGCGGCAGCTATTGATATGTTTTATAGACAAATTATTTTAAATAATGGCATTCCGTTTCCATTAACAATACCTAAAGAGCTACCGATACACGAGAATATGGATGAAAGCACATTTAATACTTTGATGGAAACAGGGTACTCGCAGGCACTACGAGGGGAAACGTATTCTGTTGCAGAAGTATTTGAAGAGCTAGAACGAGGTCTATAATGGAAACGTATAAGGTAAGAATTACAAAACAAGCAAAAAAGCATCTTATACTTATACGAGATTATATAACCACAGGATTACAACAGCCTAGTATTGCAAAGGAATTAGTTGCACTAATTAGGTCAGAGATGTACGCATTAGAATATATGCCACATCGTATAAAGTGTATTGATGAACAACCATGGAGAGACTTAGGATTTAGAAAAATTAGAATAAAAAACTATTATGTTTATTTTTGGATTAATGAAAATGAAAAAGAAGTGGTTATTATCGCTGTAGTTTACGTAAAAATGGATCAGCTGAAACAGTTAGAAAAATTGTAGTTAAGTAGTTTGGAGTCATGAAATGAATGCTTAACTATATAATGAAATTGGAACCCAATACAATAAGATTCGACAAATAAAGTATAATAACTAAATATATTAAGATGAAATTATGAGGAACAGTATGAAGTTTATACACGATAGAAATAGCAACATTCTTTTCAGTCTTCATGATAGTAGGGTGAAAGAAATCACATATGACAACGAAACTTTAACGTTACAAGTTAATAAAATATATGAATTTGTGGAAGGTGAAGAAAGATTATACCCAGGTGAAATATGTTTTGAAAAATGTGATATCGACCTATGCGATGTATTGATATTTAACAAAACCTTAGGGAAAGGACGCTTCAATGGAAAGTCTATTGCTTTACAACAATTTATAGATGAATATACAGACTCAGAATTTGAAATCGTTATTGAAGGCTATTATGGCAACACAACCACATATACAGGATGGCTTCGGGAAGACGGAAAAAGACCAGTGTCGGCAATCATGTATGTTTGGAATAGCGGAGATATGGTGTATAACGTACAAAAATAAACGATTTAAAACAATAATTTTATAAAGGAGAAAAGCTCATGAACAAATTTGATAAGAGAAAAATATTGCAAGAATATCAAGTCAAACAAATGGAAGAATTTGAAGAGAACTTACCGATGGAAAAGAAATTATTTTATGAATTATTTGATTATCTAAATGATAAATCAGAAACAGTAGAGTGTAATCACGATTTTTCTTTAACAAATGAGTTTTTGAAAGATAAAAATGTGGATATTGAAAAGGTTATAGAATTTTTGCGAGAAAATGGCGCTGGTTGCGATTGTGAAGTGATTTTTAATGTTGAGGAAAAGTTTGAAGAATAAAATGTTTATATTAGAAATAGACAGGTAAATTTAAAGTTGTAAGGGGAAATAGTGGTAGATGCAATCAATCCATAATATTTTATGTGAAAAACTAAATCCGAGAAGTGGAGTTATCAAAATAAGTAGTTCTAAAGATGACGGTAGAATTTATTTCGATATAAGTTGGGAGGGAGATTTCCATTTTATTGTTACTGGTTGGGTGCATTACGGGTGGTATTATGTACAAAGAGATAAACAATGTATATCGCCATCTTATGTTTATAAAGAACTAGATAATAGAGCGTTATCTGTTATGCAACACATTATAGACGAGATTGAAAATGGGAAATATAACAATAAAAAAACTGAAAAAGAAAAAATTAAGCAGGTTCTTGAAGAAAGAAATCTAACCTCTTTTATGAACAATACAAAATGGAAAGAGCTGATAGATTCCATCATGGAGAACATGAGAGACATCCCGATACAATATAAGACGTTTTTTGATGAAGAAGAGCCTAGCATATATTGGACGATTGATGCTGAGGAACATTTTTTTCATATGAATATGAGAATTGTTGAATGGTTCAAAATTAGAAGTAAATTTGAGAAAGTTCTTGGTCAAGGACGTTTAATTGAGCCAAAAACATGTGTTACTGATAAACAATCAGAAATAGAGCGTATGCTTAATAAATTTAGTATTCCTTATGAATATGATGATATTGAAAAATGTTTTATTATTTTTGGATATAGATAATAAAATTGAAAATTAGAAGTTGCAGATGTGTTAAAATTTTTAATAAATTTCATCTTGACCCAAATGAAACGGAAGAGGATGTTAAGAATTTTGATGAGCAATTTTCGGAAGGAATGTTTCGGTTTGAAAAAAGAATAGATTAAAATTGATTTTTCATTGAGGAATACTAGAAGGTTATAAAGAGTATACACATGATGAAAACTATAATAACAAAACCTTAGGTGAAGGACGCTTCAATGGAAAGTCTATTGGGTTACAACAATTTTATATGATAATTATTGGGGAAAAAGAGGTATTGAATTTAAAGATGATGAAATATACAAGTATAAAAGATATCGTTGAATATGGATTAGAGGCTATTTCTGATAAGGAAAAAATAACAATAAACCTGAAAGACTTTCTATATATTAGACGAGTTTTAGAGGAATATATGCGTTATCTACATAATCCTGATCATTATCCCGATATAGAATCAATTCAAAATTTTTTAGGTGATGCTTCTTCGGGAGGCGGATTTGAATGTTTAAGCACAGCTATTTATAACAAAGTATATAAAGTTGATTTGCCGGCGAAGATTGAAAAAATGATTGATGATGGTTTATTTGAACACCCTCTTTATCCCAGCTACTATAAGAAAGATGAATAAGTAATAATTGGATAGTATTGAAATAGTAGAAAATGCCGATTGTAAAATTAAGAGAGAAATCAAAATGAGAGTACCAACTTATATTAAAGAAGAAAATTACAATATAATACATATAGATGATACATTTACAAGTATTAGTATTTG
>CAUQIT010000008.1:0-82625 GCA_963518505.1 uncultured Veillonella sp.
ACCTGTTCCCATCCCGAACACAGTAGTTAAGCTCGTAAACGCCGAAAGTACTTGGTTGGAAACGGCCTGGGAGGATAGGAAGTCGCTGATTAATAAAAGAAGACACCCAGTAGGGTGTCTTTTTTTATTAATTAATATTCTTAAATCTGCTAAGCCGTTTTCAGCCAACATGACTCAAGTAATATCTATGGAAGAATGCAATAGGCCTGAGATCCCCAGAGAACCACTTTCAAAGGAGCAAAGCGACGCATGAAAGTGTGTGAATAGGGGAGTTCGGCCCGTAAGATTTTCTACGACCGAAGGGAGTAAAGAAAATCCACAGGGCAGAACAGGAAGTTGCATAAGCAGGGCTCATGATTTAAAGGAGCGAAGCGACGCATAAATCGTAGAGCATCGCTTAGTTCCTAGCGTAAGGTTTTAAAGCCCCGAAGGGGCGTATAAAATCCACAGCTAGGAACAAAGCAGGAAAAGGAAAGAATGAAAAGGTAAAAAAAGAAGCGACGCATAAATCGTAGAGCATCGCTTAGTTCCTAGCGTAAGGTTTTAAAGCCCCGAAGGGGCGTATAAAATCCACAGCTAGGAACAAAGCAGGAAAAGGAAAGAATGAAAAGGTAAAAAAAGAAGCGACGCATAAATCATAGAGCATCGCTTAGTTCCTAGCGTAAGATTTTGAAGCCCCAAGGGGGCGCACAAAATCCACAGCTAGGAACAGACACTAATGTATGAGAACAAAATATTAATTTAATGGATAATGCTGATAAAAATACAGAAAAAATTATCGATGCATTGAAAAAATAATGAGATTATATATCTATCTAAAATAAATATTAATACTAAGTCAGAATGATTAAGAAGTAAGATCTTCATCATTCTGACTTTTTATATTAGGATATTGATAATTTTACATAATGACAAATCAACTGTAACCTTGTATACTATATCTATTATTAAGGTATATAAGGTGATAATATGATACATAATAAACGAAACAATATTTTCAAAAGACCTAAGATAGAATTTTTTAATACCTTTGACAGGGAAGAGTTTCTTTTATTAATTGTAAAAGGTATTCTTATTGGAATAGTGGCAGGTACGATTGGCTCTGCATTCAGATATATCATTCACTGGGGGAACAGCTTTCGTCACGAGTTTATGGCTACAGCAACAATGGAGCAAATTATATTATGGACCATCATTATGATGATCTTAGGCTGGTGTTGTCATGTGCTATTAAAATGGGCTCCTTTATCTGGTGGATCAGGGATACCTCAAATTGAAGGGGAAATGAAAGGTATCTTTAATATGAATTCTTTTCCGACGTTGGTGTCGAAGTTCTTTGGTGGCGCTTTTACTGGTATTGTTGGATTCTCCGTAGGACGTGAAGGACCATCTGTACAGCTTGGTGGTGCAACGGGGAAACTACTATCGAATTGGTTTGGTAGCTCTCTTCGAGAGGAACGAATTTTAACATCTGCCGGAGCAGCTGCGGGATTGACGGCTGCGTTTAGTGCACCAGTATCAGGTGCTATTTTTGTGTTTGAAGAAGTACATAAGAGTTTTTACCCTAAACTTGTGATTCCTACATTTTCTGCTACCATTTCGGCGAATTTAGTTACTTCTTTAGTGTTTGGACTAACTCCGTCATTGGGATTTTCTGTAATGGAAAGTATCCCTATTGAGTATTTCGCTACACTCCTTATATTAGGTGTTGGAGTAGGTTTCTTTGGGATCTTTTTTAATCGTATGATTGTGGGTGTCAAATCCTTATATGATAAACTTCCTATTTCTAGAGGATGGAAAATTTCTCTCACATTCCTAGGGGTGACGTTATTAGGACTGGATTCACAGTTACTCTTAGGCGGTGGCAATGATGTAGTGACTATGATGGTTGAGCATCAACAAACACTACAGTTATTGCTGTATATTGTGATAGGCAAGATTATCTTAACCTCTATTTGCTATGGTAATGGTGCGCAAGGGGGTATTTTCCTCCCAATGGTGGTGATTGGATCAGCAGTAGGTGCATTGATGCATAGTATCTTAGTGGAATTACATCTGCTCCCGAATGCTTTCGGTAGTAGCTTTATCATATGCGGTATGGCAGGTATGCTAGCAGCCTCTATGCGGACGCCTTTGTTAGCAATTTTACTTGTGTTAGAAATGACAAATAGCTTTCACAGTATATATCAAGTAGGAACGGTGGCAATCATTGCATACTTAACGGCAGAATTTATGAAAGAATTGCCAATCTACGATAATTTGCTACTCCGTATGAGTCAAGGAATTATAGGCGCGGAGGAAGAACAAACATTTTTCCAAACTCGTCTGCAAGTGGTGTGTCCTTATATAGATACGATGTTGAAAGATATTGAACTACCGAGGGGTGCCATCATTGTTAGTATTGACCGAGGAGGGCAACCGATTGTGCCTGTCGCGACAACCGTGTTACAGTGTGGAGACGAACTATATGTTTCTTGCACAAAAGGACAGTTAAAAGAAGTAAAAGAATTTTTCAGTTATTAACATTTGTTATAGAGTTACCATAGGAGGTATGCTACTATACATATAGGTAGTACTTAGCTGTTTACGAATACATGGTGTCTTGCATTAAAAGGATGTCTATGGTGTGTAAAGTTTTAATGATACACGTTTTAATGAGCAGTGTATGAGTAAAACTATATCTTAGTAGATCTAATTTGGAGTTGTATATGCTCTAGAATTTGGTATAGTAGACTTTACGAAAGTTTATATGAGCGCTCTCTCTAGTATGAATGACAAGGTTACCTATTAAAGTTACTGGTTTTACGACCGTTGTAGTATATAGTATTAAATGTAAAGAAAGGAATCGTCATATGGCAATGATGGAATTTACAGACCGTCCGTTGACAGTAGCGGTTATTACTGTGTCCGATACAAGAACAAAGGAAACTGATAAAGGTGGAGCTCGTGTTGAGGAGTTAGCTCGAGAGGCAGGTTTTGTTGTGGTATCTCGTCAGATTGTGACAGATACAATCGAAGAGATTCAGGGCGCTATTCGTAAGGCTTTCACTGGCAACTATGGTGGAGACGTTCAAGTTTTGAAAGAGTCTACAAGTAATGATGTTCGTGCATGGACATATGAGGACAGTGTAGGTGTTGCAGATATTATTATCAGTACAGGTGGTACAGGAATTGCCAAACGTGATGTATCTATCGAGGCAGTGCAGCCTCTATTAGATAAAGAGATTCCGGGCTTTGGTGAGTTATTTCGTTTCTTAAGCTATCGTGATGATATTGGTACAAAAGCGTTAGCATCTCGCGCCATTGCGGGCGTAAAAGATCATACGATTTTATTCGCTATCCCAGGTTCTGTGGGCGCTGTTACCTTAGCTATGAAAGAATTAATTTTGCCTGAAGTAAAACATCTAAAGCGGGAACTAATTAAATAATAGATTAGAGATAGCTATCTTTTGTAACTATGTATTCATAGTGCTGAGATAGCTATAGTTTTGCTTTTTACAGACTAAAATGTGATGCTTGTAGATAGTTATTAGATTTATGAGGCATTGTAATGACACATAAATAGAAGCGAATCAGTCATAGAATATACTTTTCATAAAAGATGCAAAGTAGAAACTAAAAAATGCATAGGCTCTTTTGCATTTTGCGTGCACAAGTGATTGGTAACGTGCTATAATGGATATATATAAATCACATAGTAAGTTATTGGAGGATGTAATGGCTTTCAATTTAAAAGGAAAAGAAGAAAAGTTTTTCAGTATGCTGAATGAGCATGCAGAGCTTTGTCATGAGGCGGCGCAGTTGATGCAAGAAGTGTTTGAAGGAGAAGTGGAAAAGAAAGAAGCACTTCGTCAAATTGAACAAAAAGAACATGAAGCTGATGAGTTAGTGGCGGCTACAATGGACCGTTTACGTAAAACATTTATTACACCAATGGATCGTGAAGATATCCAACTTTTGATTGATCAATTAGATAATACCATTGATAATATCAAAGAAATTATGGATAAAATGGTAATGTATCAAGTGCAAAGCGAGCCAACTAGCGGAGCTATCCGTATGGCAGAAATCGTGGCTAAATGTTGCAAGCACATTAAAAAATCTATTTCTTACATGGGAAGCTTAAAGAAAAACTATTTGAAAGTAGAAGGTCGTGCGTTAGAAGTGTTGCGCCTAGAAGCTGAAGCAGATGACATTTATCATGTGGAAATGGCGAAACTTTTTACAGAGTGCAGTGACCCTATTGAAATTATTAAGTGGAAGGAAATTCTTAGTTCCATGGAAGAAGTCATCGATGGCTCTGAGACTTTGGTAGGAACATTCCGCCGGGTAGTGTTGAAGTATGCTTGATGGTTGGGTGATATGGGCCGTCGTTTTATTAGCGTTGGCCTTTGACTATATAAATGGCTTCCATGATACGGCTAATGCTATTGCTACGTCTGTATCGACGAGAGCGATTGCACCGAAAACAGCTGTTATGATGGCGGCAACCTTAAACTTTTTAGGTGCCATGGTGAGTACTGGTGTGGCTAAAACAATTGGTGGCGATATCGTTACTGCTCCAGAGATGATTAATGGCGAAATTATAGTGGCTTCTCTTGTAGGGGCTATCTTTTGGAATCTTCTAACTTGGTGGTATGGAATTCCAAGTTCTTCATCCCATGCATTAATCGGTGGTATCATTGGTGCTGTACTGATTTCTGTAGGCCCCGAAGCGTTGCAAGCTGGTGGGATTGGTAAGATTTTTATTTCTTTGGTAGCATCTCCCATTCTAGCGCTAGTATTAGGCTATATTGTGATGAAAATACTGCTGATTCTATTTGGACGATTTTCGCCAATTATCTTAAATGATCGATTCCGGAATATGCAACTAGTGTCTGCGGCACTTATGTCATTCTCGCACGGTTCCAATGATGCACAAAAAGCGATGGGTATCATTACCTTAACCTTAGTAGCTAGCGGTCATTTACAAACCTTAGACGTACCTATTTGGGTGAAAATTGCCTGCGCCACAGCGATGGCTCTGGGTACAGCTGCAGGGGGATGGAAAATTATTGCTACTGTAGGTAGTAAAATCTTTAAGTTGGAAAGTATCAATGGATTTGCAGCGGACTTGAACTCTGCCATAACTATTTTTACAGCTACTTTATTACACTTGCCAGTATCTACGACACATGTTGTGAGTGGATCTATCATGGGTGTAGGCACAGCAATGCGCGTCAAAGCAGTGAACTGGAGTACAGCACGCTCCATGGTATTTGCTTGGTTTATTACGATACCATTATCTGCCGGTGTATCAGCTTTGGCATATGTGATTATTGATGCGTTGGCACATGTATAAAAAATGATGAAATTATGAAGAAATGTATTGCAACATTCTCAATAATTTCTTATAATAAAGGTAAGAGATGCTCGAAGGCGTATGCACTCGAGCATTTTTTATACTTTTAAAGTATACTGTAAGAGTGTACTTTTAATGCCCATACATACACAGTTTAGTATAGATTCAATAAGGGAGATACCATTGAAATTTAATCAGGCAACAGACTATGCATTTCGAATTATCTTATACATGTCTACATTACCATTCGGTACTCGAAAGGTTGGGGCAGAGTTAGCAAAAACAAGTAAGATTCCTGAACGATTTTTATTAAAAATTATGCGCTATTTGGTCAATGCAAAGTTATTACATTCCTATCGTGGCGTAGATGGTGGATTCACCTTGGCTAAAAAACCAAAAGATATTAGTTTATATGATGTGGTAACCGCAGTAGAAGGCGACACTTACTTACAGCATTGTTTATATGATGCGGAAAGCTGTTCTCGTGGGTGCCATGGTCAATGTGCAGTACAAGAGGCAATTGGCAAAATTCAAGCAAGTTTAATAGAAGAATTAAAAAAGGTTGATTTCGAAACGTTAGCGAAACGTGAGCGTTCGATTCATATATCAATGCACCATGTGGTCTAAATGTATATTCAAGTGAGGAGGAATTGGCATGATGGATGCAGTCTTGTTAGCTCGTTTTCAATTTGCGTTGACTACGATCTATCATTGGCTCTTCGTACCGTTCACGCTAGGTATGACAGTATTAGTAGCAATACTTGAAATTACTTATGCGCGTACGAAAAACGAAGTGTACAAAAAAATGGCAAAGTTTTGGGGTAAACTATTCCTAATTAACTTTGCAATGGGTGTTGTAACAGGTATCGTTCAAGAATTCCATTTTGGAATGAACTGGGCAGAATACTCTCGCTTCATGGGGGATATTTTCGGTGCTCCTTTGGCGTTAGAAGCCTTAACAGCATTCTTCTTAGAGTCTACCTTTATGGGGGCTTGGATTTTCGGTTGGGATAAATTATCTGCGAAAGCCCATGCATTTGTAGCGGTGCTAGTAGCGATTGGTAGTAACTTATCCGCATTTTGGATTTTAGTAGCGAACTCATTCATGCAACATCCAGTAGGCTATGCACTTCGTAATGGCCGTGCAGAAATGGATTCCTTTGCGGCTATCCTACAAAATGGGTATTTACCAGGTCAATATTTGCACATCTTTACAGATGGTATCCTAACAGCGGGCGTGATTATCGCTTCTGTCAGTGCATGGCATTTATTGAAAAATAATCATGTAGAATTTTATTCTAAATCTATAAAATTTGGTTTAGGTGCCGCTGTAATCGGTGGTTTATTAGTAGGTGGTGCCGGTCACTTCCAAGGTCAAACGGTGGCAAAATTACAACCTATGAAAGTAGCTGCTTTTGAAGCATTATGGGAAACCCATGATCCAGCTCCATTTGCTATTGCAGCAGGTATTGACCAAGAAGGCAAAAAGAATAGCTTTGAAATCGGTATTCCAGGCGCCTTATCTTTCGTAGTTCATGACTCTTTCAACGGGGAAGTGAAAGGTATTAATGACCTTCAAAAAGAAGCAGAACTAAAACATGGTGCGGGTGATTACGTGCCACATGTAACATCTATGTTCTGGTCCTTCCGTGTGATGATTTTAGCTGGCATTATTATGTTAGTAACATCCATTGTGGGATACTATTTACATGTGAAAGGTAAATTACTTAACAATAGAGTGGCTCTAAAAAGCATCTATCATTTATTAGCCCTTCCATTTATTGCTAACTCCACAGGTTGGTATGTAGCAGAAGCGGGTCGTCAACCATGGCTTGTATATGGTTTACAAAAAACGGCTGATGGTGCATCCAAAGTGGTAACAGCGCCAGAAATCTGGACAACAATCATCGGTTTCACAGCTGTATACGTAGTGATGGCAATTGCTGCCATTTATCTCGCAGTAAAACATATTCAAGCGGGACCAGCTGGTAACCCAGCTCATGATGTGGTTGAACAAGAGGAGGCTACATTATGGAAATAATTACAAATAACTTAGAATTAATTTGGTTCATCTTAGTAGGTGTACTATTTACAGGATTCTTCATTTTAGAAGGACTTGATTACGGTGTAGGTATGTGGCTTCCATTCTTGGGTAAAACAGACCGTGAACGCCGTCAATTAATCAATACTATCGGACCTGTATGGGACGGTAACCAAGTATGGATGTTAACGGCTGGTGGTGCTATGTTCGCATCCTTCCCGCAAGTATATGCTACACTATTTAGTGGTTTTTACTTGGCATTATTCTTGATGCTAGCCGCATTGATTGCTCGTGGTGTGTCCTTCGACTTCCGCAGTAAAGATAAAAGCCCAACATGGCGTGCTGCTTTCGACTGGTGTATTTTCTTTGGATCTGTTATCCCAGCACTTCTTTGGGGTGTTACAGTAGGTAATTTAATCCAAGGTACACCAATCGATAAACACATGAACTATGTAGGTGGTTTCTTAGATTTATTGAGCGTATATACAATCCTTTGTGGTATTGCATTTGTATGTGTATTCTTGTACCATGGTGCGTTATATGCTTCCTTAAAAACAACAGGGGAAATCTCTGAACGTGCTCGTGCAGCAGCCTTAGTAGAAGGTGTGATCACAGCAGTTGGTGCGTTGGTATTAGTAGGTGCTACCTATGTGTACACTGACTTATTCAATAGCACATTAGCTACGGTTGCCTTTGCATTAGCCATTGTAAGCTTCTTAGTGTCTTGGGGCTTTACACGTATGCGCCAAACTGGTAAAGGTTTTGTGTTCAGTGCATTGACAATTCTATTTGTTACATTGGCTTACTTTGCAGGATTATTCCCTCGCATTATGGTATCCAGCATTGATCCAGCGTACAGCTTAACAATCATGAATGCTGCATCTTCTACATACACATTAACATTGATGACAATCGTAGCATGCATCTTCGTACCTATCGTATTAGTGTACCAAGCATGGGCATATTACTATTTCCGTCATCGTGTATCACAAGATGACTTACACTATTAATCTATAGTGATTTTGAAAGGGGCGTGGTTTCACGTCCCTTTTGTTGTATAGAATAAAGATCAATATATAACGATTCTGAAAGGAGGTCTTATGTTTCATCCCTTTGCATGGCAATTAGTGAAATTGCACCCTCGTTCCTATGGAGGGTTATTATTGCTGACCTTACTTGGTACGGTAGCGACCTTAGGACAAGCCTATGCCTTTGCTCGCATCATTGATAGCTTAGTAGTACAAGGTGAAAGCCTACCCTATGGTACGATGGCTGTATTAGGAGCCATGATTAGTATGCGCATGGTATGTTCTCATGGAGAACAGTGGCTAAGAGACCATATTGCCAGTGCCGTTCATGAGGACCTACGGAATCGAGTGTTACATCATATGATTGCCCAAGGTGTTCGTCAATCTGAAAGTGCTGGATCTGTTACCCATATTTTGACAGATGGATTAGACCATGTAGATGCCTATATGAGTCAATATATTCCACAAGCTCTTTATGCTGTATTGATTCCTCTTATGATATCCATAGCTATCATCGATTCTGTATCTTGGATTGGATGGATTTTATTAATGACTTATCCTTTGATTCCTTTCTTTATGATTCTTATCGGTAAACAAGCGGACAAATTAAACAAACAACAATGGGAACGAATGCAATTCTTAGGTGGACATTTTCTTGATATATTGCAAGGGTTGACGACACTGAAAGTATTTGGTCGTGCCAAAGAACAGGTTCATGTCATAGGCCGTTTATCTGGTGAGTTTCGCGATGCCACATTAAAGGTATTGCGTATCGCTTTCTTATCTGCCTTAGTATTGGAATTGATTGGTACCATTAGTACAGCTATGATTGCCGTTTACCTAGGGGTGTCCTTAGTCTATGGTGAGGTAGAGTTTTTGCCGGCGTTCTTTATTTTATTGTTGGCACCAGATTTCTATGCGCCTTTACGACAATTAGGTGCTGCTTTCCATACAGGTTTGTCAGGTAAGGTGAGCCTAACAGCGGTACAAGAGTATTTAACATCTGGTATCGAAGTAGTTCATACAGGTGAAGAAATACTTACGAGTCCGATGCAAACCATCGAGCTCCGTGATGTGGCATACCAATATGAAGAAAATCATGTTGGATTAGAGTCTTTCACCGGTGTACTGAAATGTGGGCATTCCTATATGCTAGTTGGTGAAAGTGGAGCGGGCAAAACCACTATATCCAATGTGCTTATGCAATTATTGACGCCTACTAAGGGGCAGGTCACAGTGGATGGTTATGATTTACAGACCTTAGACCGTCATTGGTACCACGAGCAAATTGCCTATCTCAGTCAAACACCGTATATTATGAGTGGTACTTTGCGAGAGAACTTGCAATTTGGATTAGAGGCAACTGATGAGCTATTGTGGAAAGTACTGCACCAAGTGCAATTAGCTGATTTTGTGTCCACCTTACCATTGGGGTTAGATACAGTGATTGGAGAAGGTGGCTACGGATTGTCCGGTGGGCAACGTCAACGATTAGCCTTAGGACGAACTTTATTGCGACCAGCACAAATCCTTATCCTCGATGAAGTGACAGCCCATTTAGATGTGGAAACGGAACATCTAATCATGCAGGTATTGCGTGAGTACGGGAAAGATAAAATCGTTCTCTATGTGGGCCATCGAGTGCAAACTATGAAGTATGTGGATACTTTGTTTGTGATGCAAGCAGGAAGGCTAGTGGAATCTGGCAGTTATACGGATTTAGTGGCACAAAATGGATATTTTGCGTCTTTAGTGAATACCTATAGTAATCCTGTGATGAGAAAGCTAACTTACTCAGATACATTATTTGTTAAGAAATATACTACGGTAGTCAATAAAGAGCTGATACAAGAGGGGAGCACTAGCACATACGAAACGGAGTATGACAATGTGACTCCTACTAGGCTGAAAGCAAGTACTTCAAAAGATGAGATGCAACAAAGCGAAGCAACAGGTTCCGTGAGACAACAGGATATACGCCGTGGGCTAGTATCGTTATGGAACTTGCTATCTCAACATAGAGTCTTGTTAGTGGGCAGTGTTATGCTTGCCATGGGCACGGTGCTCATGAATATTGGATTACTGACTACGTCTACATGGCTCATAACGAAAGCTTCGGAGCATCCTATATTAGTAGTTCTTAGCTTGGCTATCGTAGGAGTACGATTCTTTGGGATTGGCCGTGCCATCTGTCGCTATGGGGAACGCTATGTGTCCCATTCGATGGCTTTTCAAGGCTTGTATGAACTACGTATCGCCTTCTTTAAGCGGCTAGAACCATTGGTGCCACGCCTCTTTCAATCAATGAAAATGGGCGACCTACTAGGGCGAATTATGGCAGACATTGAGACATTGCAGTTCTTTTATTTGCGTACCTTAGTCCCTAGCCTTTCGTTCATCGGTATGACGATATTAGGATGTTTGATTGGCTACCAATTGCATCCTATAGTTGCGATAGTGATTGCACTGTACAGTATCATTGTAGGTATTATACTGCCAATCATCATTACCTATGTCTTGCGACAAGTTCCACCTATGCGCCTACACACGAGAGGGCTGATGAAAGAGAAATTCATCGAATCTGTGCATGGCGTAGTAGATATCATTATGAGCCATCAAGAAACAAGGTTTGTACAGTCTATGAAAGCATCCTTTAGCGCTTATGATGGTTGGCAAAGCCTATGGAATCGTGGTGTTCGCTGGAACCAGACTATTCTGCTGGGCTTAGCTCAATCAGCATTACTAGTGGGGGTGGTCCTTGGAGTATGGGTCATCGATGAAAGCTCTTATGGACCACTATGGGTGGCAGTACTCGCTATTGGATTACAGTCTTACTTTGAAGTATTGCAACCTATGACAGAAGCATCTTTGCATGGGTATGAAAGTGCTTTAGCCATGGACCGATTAGAAGCTCTAGGCGGTCAAGGAAACCAACAGATACAATCAGTAGATCGTGTAAGTAATTATAGTAGTAGAGGCTTGGGGGAATACGTTGATAATGACAGTTCGTACGATGTATCCCCTATGATTCGTATACAATCGCTATCCTTTGCCTATGACGTTCTACCTATCTACGATAGATTACACTTGTCGATTCAAAAAGGTGAGAAAGTTGCGATTGTTGGCCCTAGTGGGTCTGGTAAAAGTACTTTATTTGCACTCCTACAAGGATGGTATACATACAGTGGTACTATCTCTATTGATGGAGTTGATACAAGGGCACTTTTAGAGGAACAGTTGCAATCCTATATGGCATATGCTACCCAAGATATCTATGTATTTCATGCTACCATAGGGGATAATATCCGATTGGCTAAGCCGAGTGCAACGGATGAGGATATTTGGCAAGCATTGGAAGCTGTGCAATTGGCAGAGTGGGTACGAAGTTTACCGAAAGGTCTGCGTACCATGGTCGGTCAAGGTGGTATGGGTCTCAGCGGTGGACAACGGCAACGTCTTGGTATGGCACGATTATATTTACGTGATGCAGAGATTTTGCTATTAGATGAGCCTCTAGAAGGATTAGACCAAGTCACACGACACTTGGTACAAGATCAGCTGCGCACCTTGTTCCAAGGAAAAACTGTATTATATATTACACACCATATTGAACAACTACATGAAATGGATCGTATCTTGTTCTTAGAACGAGGACGTATTGTAGAAAGTGGAAACTATGAAAGCTTATTAGCTTTACAAGGACGATTCTACGAATACCATCGATTGAGTATGGAGCGGATTTAAGAGATAGATTGAAATTGTATGTGCTAGTGGCGTAGATACTATATTGGTGTAGCTCATGCAAATATGTATATATTAGTAGGAGTAAGATGTATGTCCTTGTAGGACCAATGAAGAGCTCTACCTATAGTGAATATACTATAGATAGGGCTTTTCTTTCATTTGTAGGGGGACTATGATATAATTGTGGTAAATTATGAAAGGGTATTACTTAGATTCAGATAACCTACTAGATAGGAGATATATATGGGACAATTAGTTACAAAGCTGTTGAAATTAGCCAATGCTGTAACTACACAAACACATATAGAAGCCTCACGTTTATCAGAGCAACTAGAAGATGGGAATACATTGTACGATCATCGTATGCTATCCATTGAAGAAGAAGCGGTGAACCGCAAGATGCGATCCGTGGTGCGTAATCATTGGTTCTTTCATTCTATCATCTTTGAGTTTGAACCAAATAATAAGGTATTTATGAATGTCATCACAAAATTGGGGAATGTCATCAATGTAGAATTTGATATTGATGATATATGGTTTGATGATTATACCTCTACAATTCAGGTCAAATTAGATGTGGCTAATGTGGATATGGGGGGGTTATTCCTAAATATTATTACCCACATTTTAGGGAACTGGAGTTTACATGTATTGGGGATGTTTTTTAATCCTTTTAGTATCGGTAATGATACGTCATCTATGCGTTTAGAAAAGAAAGGTATTATTCGGTTTGATTTGTCACCGAATAGCCCAGTACGTGAGTTCATTCCTTGGCCACAACGACCAAAGGAAAGTGTGGGGCCAGTGCTATTGACAGCTATCAAATCGGGACAATCTGTATTGCAAGTGGAGTACTATGCATTCCATCAGAAGCTAGAAACCTATTCAGCTCCGGAAATGCCGGTCAAAACGAACTGGGTACGCTCCATAGATATGGCGGCCGCTTTGTTAATGCCCATAGGGGTATGGGTGAGTTTTGTTATCTTGAACCATTACTTACCACATGAAGAATTACAGGATTTTTCTTTTTCTACGTATTTCTTTATTTCCTTAAGCATTTTGCTATTCAGTTTTATGGTCATGAATATTCCTCGGTATATTTATATGTATTTTGAAACGAGGAAAAAATGGCAATCTGTCTTTGTGAGCAATAATATTAAGATTCAGATGCGACGATTGCAACGACGCATTGCCATGCAAAAGCAGGCTCTAGAGAATGATAAAAACGTTGTGAAACGACAAGAACACATCGTGGAAATGTTGATGCAAATACGGGATAAACGATTCTTGGCACATCGGTTGAAAGTGGCTGATGAAGATCGGGATCGGAAACAGAAAGTGAAGTTTATCATTGCTTATGTGCTGTGTACGTTCCTTGAATGGATGCTCCTTATACACTAAGCACTGATGTATTTTGGGTGGGAGGGGGATATATGTCTGTAAAAAACATGCTGCCGCAAATTGTTTTTTACAGACATATATCCTCCTCTTTTTATACAGTCAGTGCTAAGGTAGGCGTCGCATGGGAATATGCTGCCGCAAATTATTTTTACCGGACATTATTTTTACTGGACATATCTCTTTCTATGGGGATGTTGAGTAAAATGTGGAAGTGTTAAGTAAAACTTTTCTTGATTTAATTATATATATGGTTTAATGTAAGTATGAAGTTTAGGTAGAGAAGAGAATAATATGAAGAATATTGAGAATTTTAAAAGCCCAAAGTATGATGATCCAAGATATGAGATGGTGTTGCCTGATATTTATAAGGTGACTAGGAAGGTAAATGATAATAGATTATCGACAAAGTTTACTCAATCAGCAGATGAAGAGGCAGAGGTTGTGCGAGACTTAGAGGGGTGGGAATATATTGAAAAATATAAAGGCTATGCGCTTACATATAATGATAAGTTATATTTTAGAAAGAATAATCATGTAGATGATGTGATTATGGAATATGATACTTCGGAAGTGACAGAGTATGTGACTTCTTTGTCATTTGTGCAAGAACCTGAATTAGGGGAAGGTGAAGATGCTTCAGATATATCACAGTTTCCATTAGAAGATATTATGGATGAATGGTTCTGTGGGGTGGGGGACTTCTATGATGACTTAAATATAAAAGGATCTAAAAAGTGTTATATAGAATTTGCGGCTTATGATATAGAGATAATAAAAGGGCTACGTACAATAATTGGTAAACGAGTGTATAGTAACGATGATGGATTTTATATTACAGAGGATGAATAGGTATAAACAGTAAATAAATGACTGTAACTTGTGGTAGGCACAGGTTGCAGTCATTTATGTTTTTAGCAAAAAGAATAGCACTAGCTATTTCGGTAGCTAGTGCTAAGACTTTTTTATGAGCAACTCTCATATTTGATAAAGAGCCAATTTATTATATGACCGTTCACCAGTTTTGGTAAAGAACTTCTATTTTTTAACGTCTGGGACGTTGGTTGGGTTTGCTTTGAATGGCGTTTTTACAGATGTGGATTTGCTTGGTTCTGGTGCCTCTATGTTAGGATGTTCCCACTCTAGTTGCATGATGCGGAACTGGTGCTGGTTGGCAAAGCGTTTGAGCTGCCAATTGTCTCGCTCTAGTTCTTTCAGTCGATCTCCGTGAGAGTTGCTGATGTTTTCTAGGTTGGTTAAACGATAGTGAAAGGTATCGCTATGCTCCATGGTGTGCTCTGTGTCGATACGTTCTTTCAGAGCGTCGATTTCTAGTTGCTGAGACACCATCCAATAGGTGCTGCTCAATGCGTAGAGGATAATCCAGAATAGTGGCTTCCGTAGGAGTGTGCCTACTTTCAAAAGTAGATTACTCAGCTGTTTTTTCATGGGTGTCGCCAGGAATTAATGGCAAACGCGCCATCACAAAGTCTAACCATAAGCGGGATGCATGAGATAGATAATGTCCTTTTTTCCAAATCACGTGTAAGGTATGCATAATTTCAGGGTTTACTAAAGGACGTACTACAACGCTGGATCCTACTTTCGTATTTTCGTCTTCCGTAGGGCATAGACGGCTAGGTAATAAAGCAATTGCTAAGTGAGCAGCAACGGTTTGTAACATCAAATCACGTTGACTAGTTTCAAACACAATATGAGGTTGGAAACCTACAGATTTACATGATTTTACAATTTCATCATGAAGATTAAAGTCGTCTTTGTGTAAGACAAAAGGTTGATCTGATAACTGATCAAGGGAAATAGCTTCTTCTTGTGCTAATGGATTATCTTTTGGCAAGATAACGCTTAAAGGATCGCTTGTTAAATAGAAAGAATCAAATTCTTTCGCATTAGGTTTAGTACAGATGATGCCCACGTCGATGAGACCTTCTTGGACAGAGATTTCTATTTTTTTAGAACCATGTTCATAAAGTTCTAATTCGATTTGAGGGTAGGTTTGTTTAAACTCACCTAATAATTGCGCAAAGATAGGAGCATCTGTCACTGGTGGTAATCCAATTAATACAGAGCCTTGCTCTAGGCGGAATTCATTTTCGAAATCGATTTTTAAATGCTCAAACATGAACACAACCCGTTTAGCATGGGTTAAAAAGATGGTGCCACCGTCAGTCATTTCAACGGATTTTGCATTACGAATGAATAATACCACACCTAGCTCATCTTCAAGAGCTTTTATAGTACGGCTGATAGCAGATTGTGAAATGTGAAGATTTCTTGCGGCCTTGCTGAAACTTTTTTGATCCGCCACTTCTACGAAGTATTTTAAGTGATGAAAGTCCATAATGCACCTCTTAAATATGGTAATAACAAAAGTCCTCTTTTTTAGTATGCTATTTGAGCAACAATGCATGTATAAATGTAAATTGATAATCGCATAATTAGCAATGCATATAGTCTATATGGTATTGCGAAGTTATCGTTCTCAATGTATAATGAAACCATAAGGCTATATCAATTTGTTACGAAGTAGAGTTGCTACTTCACAAATTTGCAAAGAGGTACTATATAACTAATATATTATTACATTTTTGCAACATATGCAATCTTTTTAGAAATAAATGATTCATATTTCAAAACATTTTGATACTCAAGAGGGGAAGACTTATCCGGCGAGTGCTTGGATACGAGTCTGTATACATCCCCCTATTTTGTATGTAACTACAAGTGTTAATTTTTATTTGCTTTAAGGAGGCTATTTTAACATGCGTAAAATGAAAACTATGGACGGCAACCAAGCTGCAGCTCACGTAGCGTATGGTTTTTCTGAAGTGGCAGCGATTTATCCAATCACTCCATCTTCTCCAATGCCAGAACATGTGGATGAATGGGCAGGACAAGGTCGTAAAAACTTGTTCGGTCATACTGTACAGGTTGTTGAAATGCAATCCGAAGCCGGCGCTGCAGCAGCAGTTCACGGTTCTTTACAAGCGGGTGCATTGACAACTACTTTCACATCTTCTCAAGGTCTATTATTGATGTTACCTAACTTGTACAAAGTGTCTGGTGAATTACTTCCAGGGGTATTCCACGTAGCCGCTCGTGCTATCGCAGCGCAAGCGTTGTCTATCTTTGGTGACCATCAAGACGTTATGGCAGCTCGTGCTGCTGGTTGTGCTATGTTAGCAGAATCCTCTGTACAAGAAGTTATGGATCTTGCTCCAGTTGCGCATTTAACAGCGTTAAAAACTCGCGTTCCTTTCATCAACTTCTTCGACGGTTTCCGTACTTCTCACGAAATCCAAAAAATCGAAGTATTAGAATATGATGAATTAAAACCTTTAGTAGACCAAGACGCTTTAGAAGCATTCCGTCAACGTGCGTTGAATCCAGATGCTCCTGTGACTCGTGGTACTGCTGAAAACCCTGATATCTACTTCCAACATCGTGAAGCTTCTAACCCATTCTATTTAGAAGTTCCAAATGTAGTAGAACATTACATGCATGAAATCAACAAAATTACTGGTCGTAACTACCAATTGTTTAACTACTATGGTGCTGAAGATGCAACTGACGTAATCGTAACAATGGGTTCCTCTGCGCAAGTAGCTACTGAAACTGTAGATTACTTACGTGCACAAGGTCGTAAAGTTGGTTTCGTACAAGTTCACTTATTCCGTCCGTTCTCAACAGACCGTTTTGTAGCAGCTCTTCCTAAAACTGTAGAACGCGTTGCAGTATTAGACCGTACAAAAGAACCAGGTGCTTTAGCTGAACCTTTATTCCTAGATGTGCAAGCAGCACTTGTTCAACACAATATCAATGCTAAAGTATTCGGCGGTCGTTATGGTCTTTCTTCTAAAGACGTTATCCCAGCTGACCTTGTAGCAGTATTTGATAACATGCTAGCAGAAGCTGGCAAACGTTTCTTCACATTGGGTATCAATGACGACGTAACTAACTTATCCTTGAACCGTGCTGAAGGCGTATCTGTAAAAACTGAAGGTTTAACTGGATGTAAATTCTGGGGCTTCGGTTCTGACGGAACTGTAGGTGCAAACAAATCTGCTATTAAAATCATCGGTGACCATACAGATATGTATGCACAAGCATACTTTGACTATGACTCCAAAAAATCTGGTGGTGTGACAATGTCTCACTTACGTTTTGGTAAAAACCCAATTAACAAACCATACTTGGTAACAGAGCCAGAATTTATTGCTTGTCATCGTCAATCTTATGTTCATGAATATGATCTTCTTCGTGGTATTAAAAAAGGCGGTACATTCTTATTGAACTGTACTTGGTCTCCAGAAGAATTGGCAGAAAAATTACCAGCAAAACTTCGCCGTACAATTGCTGAAAAAGAATTGAATTTCTACATCATCAATGCAGCGAAAATTGCAGCTGAAATTGGTTTGGGTGGCCGTATCAACATGGTTACACAAGCTGCGTTCTTCAAATTGACTGAAGATACAATCATTCCTATCGATAAAGCAGTAGAGTACTTAAAAGACTCTATCGAAAAAACATATGGTAAAAAAGGTGCTGACGTTGTTGCAATGAACAACAAAGCTGTTGATGAAGGTGTTGGTGCTCTTGTAAAAGTAGAAGTGCCAGCAGCATGGAAAGATGCAAAAGATTCTGAAGATACTTTCGAGAAAACTACTTGCACAACTTGCCCAAGCTATGTAGCTAATATCGCTAAACCTGTTAATGCACAAGCTGGTTATGATTTACCAGTATCTGCTTTCACAGGCTATGAAGATGGTACATTACCTTCTGGTACTGCAGCTTTCGAAAAACGTGGTGCAGCATTATTCGTTCCTCACTGGATCAAAGAAAACTGTATCCAATGTAACCAATGTTCCTTCGTATGTCCACATGCAACTATCCGTCCTATCTTAGCGACAGCAGAAGAAGCAACAGCGGGTCCTGAAAACTTCGAAACAATTCCAGAAATGATGACGAAAGGCGAATTGCAATTCCGTATTGCAGTATCTCCATTAGACTGCTTAGGTTGCGGTAACTGCGTAAACATCTGTCCAGCTCCTAAAGGAAAAGCAATCGAAATGCGCCCTATCGATGGCGAATTAGAATTTGCTCCAGCTTGGGATTATGGTGTAGCATTGCCTACCAAATCTCATCCAATGAAACAAGAAACTGTAAAAGGTTCCCAATTCAAAACTCCATTGCTTGAGTTCTCTGGCGCTTGCGCAGGTTGTGGTGAAACTCCATATGCTAAATTGATTACTCAATTGTTCGGTGACCGTATGATGATTGCCAATGCAACAGGTTGTTCCTCTATTTGGGGTGCATCTATGCCAGCATCTCCATACACTAAAAACCAACAAGGCCAAGGTCCTGCATGGGCTAACTCCTTATTTGAGGATAACGCTGAGTTCGGTTATGGTATGTTCATCGGTACTGAGAAAATCCGTACACAATTAGCTGAAACTGTAGCTTCTATCGCTGAAACTGCTGATGAAGCAACGAAACAAGTTCTTGACTTATGGTTAGAAAAACGTCTTCAAGGTGAAGGTACTCGTGATCGCGCTAAAGCTGTAATCGACGCTCTTTCCAAAGTAGAACAAACAGAAGCTGTAAAAGAAGTATTGGCTAAAAAACAATACCTTGTTAAACGTTCCCAATGGATCTTCGGTGGTGACGGTTGGGCATACGATATCGGTTTCGGTGGTCTTGACCATGTATTGGCTTCCGGCGAAGACGTTAACGTATTCGTATTCGATACAGAAGTATACTCCAACACTGGCGGTCAAGCATCTAAATCTACTCGCGTAGGTGCGGTTGCTCAATTCGCTGCGCAAGGTAAACGTACAAACAAAAAAGACCTTGGTATGATTGCTATGACGTATGGCAACATCTATGTGGCTCAAGTTGGTATGGGTGCTGACATGAACCAATTGATGAAAGCATTGGCAGAAGCTGAAGCATATCCAGGTCCATCCCTAATCATCGCTTATGCTCCATGTATCAACCATGGTATCAAAGGTGGTATGGGTAATGCACAAGCTGAAACTAAACAAGCTGTTGCATCCGGTTACTGGGATCTATACCGTTATAACCCAGCATTAAAAGTACAAGGCAAAAACCCATTCAGCCTTGACTCCAAAGAACCTGACTATGAATTGTTCGATTCCTTCTTAGGAAAAGAAGTTCGTTACACATCTTTGGGTAAAGCAGTTCCTGCAATGAGCAAAGAATTGTTAGAAATCAACAAACAATTAGCTAAAGAACGCCGTCAATCCTATGTTCGTTTACAAAAAGGCTTTGAAGACGAATTACAACAAGGCTAATCATTAGTGAAAGTAATACGAAAAGGCTCTCCTTTGGGAGGGCCTTTTTTGTGCTATGCCCAAAAAAGATTAGCAGAATATACTATGAAAGTCCCAACAGTGATGAACTATTGGGACTTTTATAATTTTTAAAATAATAGATGTGCTATACTATATTCTAGAGATATGATTGTATTTAGAGGAAGGAGATAGTATGGAAGTATTAGCAGTCTTGTGCATGTGTGTTGCTGCAGTAGGTGTGGTATATTACGAAGATTATAAGAAGAATGAAAATTGTATTCATATATGTATCTAAACTTGATATACTGACAATAAGTAATGTGTTATCTAGAGAAAAGGGGAGAAATCATGATTGTATATAGTACAAAATTAAAAGTTACAGATATCTTACGGCCAAATAATTTTATCCGTACATTATTAAGATGGCGTCAGCATGTAGATTATCAAGCTTTTTCAGAAACTATCACATGGGATGGTATTGATATGAACCCTCTTTGGGAGGAAAATGGGCATATCCTTGAGGTGAACTATTTTGAGGAAGAAGGTATTATTGCTGCCTTATTTGAACAAGCGCCGGATCAATATGGATTATGGAAAACAGAAATCGTATTTAATATCAATGAACGAACCGTGTGTGTAAGACAGCATAAAGATCTTGATGCATCTATGACTGAACGAAATAATTACTTTTGGGCACCATCTATTATGAAATATTTAATGAAGGGTGGATATATTGCGGAAGAGCATGGCGTACCTATTGGACCAGATGTGATGGAATGGACGGAAGCTATTGAAGAAGGGTTATTACAACAGCCAGTCCATAGTGTTTGTAATGTGGTGATTCAAGGATCTCCTAGTTTTATTGATATGATTCATATAGATAAATTGGCTCTTAGACTGGAAGGTGTGGCACGGATTTTCTTGAAAAAGACCACAGATGATCCTAATACAGTGATCATTTATCATCATCAGAATAGTGTCCAAATGCCAGATGTGAAGGTATACCACGGAAGTGCTAGCTTAGATGAGGATAAGGTAAGTCGACGGATTGTAGATATTGTGTGTGATGAAATGAATTTGGTGGAACGTAAACCACTAGATAGCTGGTATGGCGTACAGCGTAAACTTTTAGAAAAGAAAATGAAAAAGTCCCTTCAAGAACGCAGTGAGTCAGAAGAACTGGTAGAAATAGCAGTTCATGAAACAGCTGAGTTAGAGAAGAGACTTCAAGACATGGAGCAATTGGCAAATAAATACTTGCAAGAATTAGTGACATTACAACATGAGCTCAGTATCTTACAATCTAGAATGAGTCATTCTGAATCAGGCACTTCATTGTTGTACTATGGCGAAGAAGATGATATCTATCATGATGAAATTCGAACGGCAGTTCTCAAAATATTAGAAGATGTACGTCAAGAGCATAAACCTACAGATATCCATGCGAGCAATCGTATCTATGATATTTGTGATGATATTATCAGACATAATGCACCTCGGAAAAAAGATGCGTGGGATGTGTATGAGTCATTGGATAATCTATTCAGTAATTATCGCCACTTTAGTACTCGCATGCAAAATGAGTTGAAATCCATTGGAGTTACCATAACCAAAGAAGGTGACCATTTCAAAGGGCAGTTGGGAAAACAAGATAGATATACATTGAGCTTCCCTTGCTCTCCTAGTGATATTAATACAGGAAGACGAGTCGTATCAGATATTAAATTGCGTTGGTTTAAGAAATAGAGATTCTATTCAGAGTCCAGGTGTGTGACAGTCAATCGATAGGCCCCCATACCTAACGAAGTTTTGATGCCTATACCGGCGAACTCTCCATAGGCTAATAGTAACATAGCAATAGGAAACAGAGGATGCTGTGTGTTAGGTCGTAATGTATAGTGCCCTTTGAAAGCAGGAATTTGCACCCGTTCTATTCGATAGGGGCTAAACTTAAGATGGTAGTCATAGACTTTAAATAGGCTTGCCAATGTGTCAGCAAGATTATCTCCTTTAATAGGGTAGTTAGTACTGAACGCATTCCAACGACGCAATAAGCCTTTAAAAAAGCGACTTGTATCTGGAAATGGAAGGTACTCCCCTTGCGATTTAAAGCTAGCACTAGTGATAAACTCTAGATCGACTGTTTTCACCGTACTGATGGGAGCCTCTAAGAAAGTTTCATATAGAAAATCATAGGAAGTTTCATCATAGATGATACGATCTGTAATATGTAAATATTTCTGTTGTTGTCGTACAAACACTTGCTCTGGCAAATGAAAGAGAGGCTCTAGAATGTTAATGATAGCCTCTTGATTTAATCCGATAACTCGCCAGATAGTTGTCTCCTTTTTTGCATCATAAAATACATATTGACGATAAGGATGAACTGTACTTTCATGCAACTTAGTTGCATAATTTGTATCTATATGTTCCATCATAATGCCGTGTAATACATTAGATAGAAAGGGGTGTATACGAGTTCCAACAAGAAAATTAATGTGTAAATCAAGTATCATCAATGAAGAAAACATAGGAACCTCCTAAAAAATACATTATTCGGAAAACGCAATATAAAAATGAATTGTACTAATAATGAAATTGATGTATATTTATTATAATAGTATATTGCTTATCTTATCAAGAAAGGAATTCATTATGAATGTAAAGGCAATTTTATTGGATACGCAGTCCATACAGAAATATATCTTTTCTGGGACAAAGCTAAAAACTAATGTAGGCGCTTCTTTTATTGTTGACAAGGTATTTGACTCAATTTTAGTAGACCAAATTTTGCAAGAATCAATCCTGAAACCTTTAGGTATTCACACTGTAAACAGTACAGGATGGGAAGAAGAAAGCGGTGCAGAATCTATTGAAGAAGTAGTCAAATCCAATCAATTGCCTACAGATTGCTATGTAGCCTATATTGGTGGTGGCAATGCACTTATCCTTTTCAAAGAAGAAGTGGCTGGTGAAGGAAATGAAAATTTAAAGCGAATTATACAAAAATTTACAACGACTTTATTATGCACATACCCTGGATTAAAAGTAGGTGCAGCCATTGGAACTATTCAATTAGATACAGAAAATTACTCGGATAGTATCAAAACTATGTATCAGCAATTGCAGCAAAATAAACAACGCATACATCCAGTTGTGAATGTACCGATGACAGGTCATACATTGCCATGTGCAGTCAATGGTGAAAGCGCGAATGCAATCAATCAAGAGTCAGAGATTGGAAAAGGCGATAGTCGCTATGTATCCCATGAAGTACTAGCTAAGAACACCATGGCCAAAGAGGCTAATGAAGTACTGGCAGATCGTTTTTCTACAGAACTTGGTGAGTATCAGTTCCCGCAAGAGTTTTCCAAATTAGGTCGTCAAGAAGGGGATAATTATTTGGCAATTGTTCATATTGATGGTAATAATATGGGGGAACGCTTTAGCCAATGTAAAACATTAGCAGAACGAACTAAATTATCTAAAACAGTGTCAACTGTAACAGAAAAAGCTTTCAAAAAAGTAGTGCAATTAGCAGCGGCCATTTCGCCAGAAACATATAAAGAAGAAGGAATTGATGTAGGCCGTGGAACTCCGTATTTGCCATTACGTCCGATCATTATCGGTGGTGATGATGTTACCTTTGTATGTCATGCTCGATTGGCAGTTCTATTAGCCCAAACATTTATGAAAGAATTAGAAACATTGAGTGCGAAAGAGCTAGCGAAGTTAAGCAATACTACAAGCACTGGAGGAATTTTTTCTTGTGCAGGTATCGCCATCCTCAATACTTCCTATCCGTTCTTTAGAGGCTATGAACTAGCAGAGCAAATGTGTGCTAAAGCGAAAGAAAAAGCGAGAGAACAAGCATCTAGTTGGCTAGACTTTATCATCCTCCACGGAGAACAGGCACCAACAGTGGAACAAATTCGTGAACAAGAGTATACCTCTATCAAAGGAGGACAGTTACACTTTGGACCGTATGTGGTGTCGGATATGAAAGATAAAGAGCATGATTTAGACAATATGTTGAACTTGGCCAATGCATTACAAACATCGATTGATGTAGAAGATCTGGGTAGAAATAAAGTAAAAGGATTACGGTATATCCTACAAGGTACGACACATGGAATCCAAGAATATGTAGCACAATTGACACATCGTGGCAAAGTATTACCAAGTGTGGAGCATTGGAAAGACTATGGGACATATGGTTGGAAAGAAGAATACTTAGAAACGCAGACTGTAGCAGAAGCTAAGAAGCATTCCACTCCATATATAGACGCTATTGAAATGATGGAATACCTTCCTAGCAAAAAATTTTGTCAAGAGTTTGTGAATCATCAAAAATAGAAATGTAGTGAGGAACATATGGATATTAAAGTAACAATTCAGTTAAAATCACCATTGCAGTTAAGCTCTGGCGCAGCAGATATCAACGTGGATACAGATGTTATCTTGGATGAATGGGGGTTGCCGTTCATTCCGGCTAAACGATTCCGAGGTGTACTCTATGAAAGTGCTCTCGAATTGGTAGAAATGAAAGAAGCCCTTGGTGAAACAGAAGGCGCATTAAGTCGAACCGTATTAGATGAAGTATTTAATAGAGGTGAAACAGAATCTCTTATTGGTACTAGCTTTGAAGACTTTCATATTAAAGGATATGAAGATATTCTCAAAGAGTTACGTGGACTTATTCAAGAGTATGGTGATGTCGTAGGTAGAAATCAGATTCGAGATGCCTTTACATCTGTTCGATATCAAACGGCAATTCACGAAGACACTGGAGTCGCTAAAGATGGAAGCCTTCGTAACTTACGAGTAGTAGATAACACTTCATTTGAATTTGTAGGCAACATTCATATTGACGGTGGCAATGACAAGCATGAAACACTGTTGGCAGCAGCCTTACAAAATATGACTGCTATTGGATTCAAACGAAATCGTGGTTTTGGACGAATTAGTTGTACTATGCCGAACCAAGATCGATTGATTAAATCAGTATTAAAATAAGGACCAGGGGATGACTATGAAACAATTACATGTATCCATTACTACACAATCTCCTCTAGTAATTACAGCGGAGAGTAGCTCCCGTGTATTAACTGAAAGCCGAGATTATATATCTGGTACGATTGTACGTGGGATTCTAGCAGATGCGTATAGAAAAGCGAGAAACTTAGGCAATACAGCCCATGAAGATAGTAGTTTCAAACAACTATTTTTAGGAGGATTACAGTTCCAAGCTGCATATCCAATGGTGAAAGGACATCGCTCGTACCCATTACCACAATCATTGATGAAACATAAAGTGGAAGGCGATATTAAAGATATGCTAGAAGCGGACGGTGCAGCAGGATATAAGGTATTAAAAGGCTTAGGTACTGTATATGAGGGACAAGTAGACTTAGCCTCTGTGCATAAAAAAATATACTTTCACATGAGTCGTAATAGTGCGGATGAACGCTTTGCTGGTAGAAGCAATGGCGGCGGTATTTACAATTATGAGGCTATTGGCGAAGGACAAACCTTTGCGGCGATTATTACCGGTGAAGAAGAAGATTTAATTACTTTAGTGCGAGATCTGAAGCTAAAAAATAATACTATGACAGTACGAGCAGGAAAATCAAAACGCACGAGTTATGGTAAATGTGAAGTAATATTTGGTGATGTAGTACCTTGTGAAATGGAGAATATAAGTGACTGGGTAGAGCAGTTGAAACACGGTATATTAGCTCTTCGCTTAGATAGTCCTTTTATTTCAGATAGACCTGTTTCCGGATGGAGACGTCTTGAGGAAGAATCTTTAGTAGATGATTTTGTAGGGGCCTTACGAAGAGTATTACCTGAGAAAGAATTGACACTTTCAAAAGTATTTACAGGAGCAGAAATAGTGCGCAATTATGTTGGTGTATGGCAATTATATCGCCCAGAAGTATTAGCATTAGCAGCGGGGTCTGTATGCGTCTTGACTTGTAGTACAGATTGGTCAGACGAAGATATTAAACGTCTAACAGATGTCTTGGCAACAGGAATTGGAGTCCGTAAGGCAGAAGGCTTTGGTCAAATTCGTCCATGGGTATTACGAAGTACTTTGGAACTGCAAAATACAGAAGAAGAACCGGTGCCAGTAGCACCAGTGAAAAGTTTATCGAAGGTGACTAAAAAATTAGTGAAGTCTATTTTGAAAACTAAAGATGTAGATGCCATTCGTTCTCGTGCGTATTTGGATGTACAGAAGCATACAAAAGAATTGAAAAAAGCTGATAATCATACATTTGCACGATTAGAAAACTATGTGCCTTTATTAGGGGGACAGCGTGGAGGTCTTAACAAAGATGATAGCGAGGCCCTACGTCGTATTTTCGGGGACAACTGGAAAGCGAATGGGCTTTCTGTAGGACACATAGAGCTAGGTATATCTCATGATGTGTTAGAGTTATTAGAAGACCGAAAAGTGCCGAAATGGATTGATACAATTTGCAATACACATGATGGGCTCCGAACATTAGTAGGAAGTTCTATGTCTGCAGAAGATCGTTTTATAGAGTATTGGACATGGTTTTTCAAATACGCACGTAAACTGTAATATAAGGAGTGTATCTTATGAATGATGCAACAATAAAAGAGACGATTCTCATAGAGGGCACCTTAGAATTGTTATCACCATTACTAGTAGGTGATGGGGAAAAACAAAGTGAACTCATTGATATGTTAGCCTTAAGAAATCGAAATGGAAAAGCTTATATTCCTGGTACGAGTATGGCAGGGGTATTGCGTCATACCTTGGGAAGTTATTTAGACTGTGATGTGGCGTTACAACAAGTATTACGAGATATTTTATTTGGATCTATTCAGGATGCTGCTGTAGAGGCGAATCAAAGTGCACTTCGCTTTTTTGATGTTGTCCTAGAGAATGCACAAGTGACGCAGCGTGATGGAGTATCACTTATGTATGGATCCCGTATTGCTAAAGATAGTCAACTTTATGATTATGAAGCTATTGACCGCGGTGCTAAAGGGGACTTTATGATGGAGTGTATTCTTCGAGAAGGTCATATTAAGTCTTTGCGCAGCTGCCTTGAAAAGAAAGATGAAACGACGTGGGAAGATTCAGCAGTATTAGCATTTCTAGAGAGTGCAGTACGCTACTTAGTAGATATCTTATTCTCTGGAGTGGCAGTAGGCAAGTTTACCACAAAAGGCTTTGGTAAAATCCAGGTACAAGATTGTAAAGCAACACAGTATAGATTAAAAAGTAACGCTTCTATTAGACATTGGTTGTATAGAGAAGCTAGTACATGCGTAGAGGACGCAACGTATACAGGAAAATATATCATTCCTAAACAGGAAACATTAGTGATGAAAGTATCTGCTAATATTGATACATCTTTACTCGTTCGTACACAAGGGGATAACCCTGCTATGGATAGCACTATGTTAACTAGCCAAGGTAACTATGTCATTCCAGGATCCAGTGTGAAAGGTGTTATTCGCCATCATACTCAATATATCTTAGAAAAAATGGGCCTTTGGGACGCATGGAATACACCGAATCAAGATGGTGTAACACGCTTTGATACTTTGTTTGGTGGTATGAAAAAAGTGAACAAAGTGGTGACAGGACTGGTAAAAAGCCGTGTATCTGTGGACGAAGTGTATATTAAGAAAAGTAAACAGGTTCTTGCAAAACCACAAACTCGTAATCGTATAGACCGTTTTACAGGTGGTACTATCGATTCAGCACTATTTACGGAAGAACCAATTTGGCAAGTAAATAGCAATGCAGATGGTACACTTTCTATTGAGTTGGAAGTCAAACATTGTACACCAGAAGAAGCGGGCTTGTTCATCATTGTATTCCGAGATTTATGGATGGGTAAACTGACCTTTGGTGGTGAAGCTAGCGTTGGCCGTGGTCGAATCTTTGGTGCGCAAGGCAGCATTTCCTATCAACAAGATACATTTACTTTTACAAATGAGACAAAAGGAAGTAGCACATCCTATGCCGTTCTTAGTCAAGGTGATGTAAATCAGTTGAATCAATACATTAGTAAACTTATGTAGAGGATAGTATCATGAATAGAAATGACATAGATATGAAACAAATTAGTCCCTTGAAACAGCTAACAGTCCAGCAGGGACATGTGACCGTAAAAGATATTGAAGAAGCTTTTTCTGGTGATATTACTCCCTTATGCAACTATTTGAGTGGAACGGGTAAGATTGTTCTTTGGATGCATCATGCAGTTCTTTGGGCCCAATGGGATGGTACAGAGATTCGTTGGAGCGATGCAACGCAATATGATAGAAAAGGAATTGTGGAAGTACGAGTGTTTAATGCCAATGAAGAAGTGTATGCTCAATGTGTAGATGGAAACTTGGTAGGATATCATGTACAAGACGCACCTAGTGATGATGAGGGAATGGAAATTCAGTTTGTAGATAGTATTCACCCTTTATTTGGCGAATTTAGTGAATCTAATGATGGATTTGCGGTATTAGCTGATAAGGGGCGTAAAATGAAACAAGTAGTGCCCACGGATTTACAAAGTAAGCGCTTAGGATTAAAGACTAGAAATTACATAACATCTTCACATATGACAGGACAAGCTGGATATAGCCAATACCGATATGTGGATATTGTAGATATGACAGAGGAGTGAGACAATGTCACCACAAGTAAAAGATAAATTTATAGATAAACGAAATAGTGGTCTAATTGCAACAGCACCGTATAATTTTGTGTCCTTGCCAACAGATATTTGTGTTCCTAAAGGGTGGAAAGGGATTGATGTAGATAACTATAAAAATGGAGAAGCAATCTATGATTCGTATCTAGCTTATGTACGTGATTTTGGTACACATTCTGGATATATTGAAGTAGATATTACCACAAAAACATCTACCTTGGTAGGCGGTTACGGCGAGAATAGCGGTGAAAGTTCTTTCTTTGCCATCCATAATGATGAACCGATGATTCCTGGCAGCTCTCTTCGTGGTATGGTACGAAACTTATTTAAAGTGGTGACAGCAAGTTCGTTCAGACAAGGAGAAGACTTTACTGAAAAATCATTGTACTATCGTGGTGTGGCAAGTTCTAAGCATGCCTCTGAAGCACAGAGTTCTTATATGAATTCTATGCAATTAGGAGATAGAAATACAAAGGCGAAAGACTTGAGAAAACGTGGATTCTTGGTACGTAGTCGAGATGTAGATGGCGTTCACTGGCATATCTATTTATGCGCTTCCTCTACGAAAGAAGATTGTAGAACTACGGATTATCCTACTAAAAAGGTGAACTGGGAAAATTTTGATCGTTCTAAAAAAGTAGATATTGTTATTAAATGCTTGAATGCGAAGGGGCGTAATAGAGGTAGAAATAATAAATATGCTTTCAAATGGAACAAAGCAACAAAATATGTAGTTCCTAATGAAGTGATTGAAGCCTATAAATCTGATGAGCGTAGAAAAGGGCTTGATGTACTAACAGATTGTGCAGCCAAAGGGGCTCTTGCAGCTAAGTATACAGGAATTCCTACGGCTGATTTGGTAGCACCTTGCTTTTTTACACTTAAGAATAATCAGGTTATCCATTTTGGAGCTCCATTGTACTATCGCATTCCCTATACTAATTCTATTGGAGCACATGTTCCAACCACATTGAAAACGGGTCGAGTAGATTTTACGGATTTAGTGTTTGGTTTAAAAGAATACTGGGGTGGCAGACTTTCATTTAGTGATGCTAAATTGAGTGAAGCTTCTTTAAAACAAGGAAACTATTTAGACAAAAAAGTAGTGCCGGTTGCTCTGTTAGGACCTAACCCTACATCATTCCAATTATATTTGGACCAAGGAAAAAGTGACAAACGGTCACATTGGGATAATACGGATGCTACGATTCGTGGTGTAAAACAATATTGGCATCGTAATGAAACAAAAAATGAATCGGATAATAGTGATGTAACCACTAAGTGTAAAAACCGTGTAAAACCAGGGGTGACTTTCACAGGTAAGATTTATTTTAAATCACTGACTACGGAAGAATTAGGAGCTCTTTGTAAAGTGTTGTTTTTGGGGACTGGTTCACATGGTGGCGACCTTGGTACGAGAAACTCCAAACGACAATATAAAATCGGTAAAGGGAAGTCCATTGGCTGGGGTAGCATAAGTATCACATCCAAATTGTTCTTAGAGCGAGAAGATGTGTATACTAGTCATGCTATGTGGTCTAGTGATGGGATTGTGCCTATGCATAAAGACTGGCCAATAGAGGGAAATACGAACTCTGTAGATGCATTAATAGAAAGCTTTGATTACTATGCAGAGAAGTCCATGGGACCGCATTATACTAGTTTGAAAAAGTCGA
Organism: uncultured Veillonella sp.; assembly: GCA_963518505.1. GTDB lineage: Bacteria > Bacillota > Negativicutes > Veillonellales > Veillonellaceae > F0422. The sequence continues at coordinate 30,260 of CAUQIT010000008.1, forward strand.
TGAACGAACTATATATTATGATGGACCCAAATGCGTTAGGATCTGATAAAAATGCAAAAACGGAAATGATGCGTATTGGCAACAAACAGGATACACGTTTTGTAGACCGTACATCATTATTACCAGTTGAAAAATTTAAAAAAGTATCCTTAAAAGGAAATCTATAGATATCTTTACATAGTATGTCACAGATGAAAACAGCGTCAGCTCACATGAGCTGGCGCTTTTCTATTGGGACTTTTGTAAATTTGATTCTATCGAAATTGGTACAATACAAGAGATAGAAAGGAGAGTTTGCAATGACACAGTATCTAACCTTAGCAATTTATGATGTGGCAGATGATAAAAGGCGAAGTAAACTAGTTAGGATTATGGAGTATTATGGCATGCGTGTACAAGAATCCGCCTTTGAAGCTATGTTGGCACCATCCCAGTGTAATCGGATGATTGAGCGGGCCTTAGCATGTTTAGATTTGGAGGTGGATTCCTTTCGGGTGTATGTCATTCGTAATGAAAAAGATGTGAAATCTTATGGCCTTGGCGATGTGAAGCGGGATGATTGCTACGTGATATAAAAGTCCGAAAAAAGTAAAATTAACTATCGGGACTTTTGTAAAATGGAAATATCCCTATGGTATATACTAAGTGTATGAAGTAGATGTAAAATAAGTCATAAGGAGGGAGGTAGACTATCATAAGAAGGTACATCTTATAAATTCTATCGTAAGAATATATAGAAATGATGATATATGTAAATGCTATCATAAGAATGTATAGAAATGACGATATATGTAAATGCTATCATAAGAATGTATAGAAATGACGATATAAGGGTGTACAAATTGTATTGTAAATTAGGGATTAACTACATGATATTAAGTATGTAGTAGCCGTAGTAGGTTGAGAGAAAGGAGAGCCTATGTGGACATGGTTGAAAGAATTAATATTTGGTAAGAAATCTTCAGTAAGAACAATGCCGAAACAAGGTGGAAGAATATCAAAACAAGATGGAGAACTATCTAAGGTAAATAAGAAGGTAGAACCGGTAAAAGAAGTCAAAGTAGAGAAAGAGCTAGCTCGTAAAGAATTGCCTCTTATAGAAGAAGTTAAAATGATCTTCGGAGATTATGGTAAGCTTTTTACATGTGGCAAGGAAAAAGATGCACAAGGAAATGATCTTCACTATATTGTGTCAGACTATGTAGATGATGAGGGTATGAAAGAACTCCTTATTAAGGAAATACCGAACTATCCCCATATGGTGCTTGTGAGTTTTAGACTAGTTATGGAGCCTGGGACTTTCAATATATCAGATTTAATTACTATAAAAAGAGCTGTGGAGCAACAAGTGCCTAATGGAAATCTCACGTATTATAACTTAGAACATAGTATGAATTTTGTGTTAGTTCTGAATAGAGATAGTATTACCGATGACGATGAATTTGCTGAAATGGTTATGAAGACGATTTGGGGATTGGAAGTGCTTCTTACTAACGTAATGCCTCACATTCGGTTACAGTATGGTAGATTCTAGGAAATGTGTGTAAGGAGAATAGAATGGAACGAAAAAGCTTAATGGATGAATGCATGGAATCGTTTAAACAAGAGGGATTTTCTTTCACAAGGTTTGGAAGATTAGAAGAGAAAAAGGGAATGATCTTTGATTTGCCTTTTGAAGATGAAAATTCGATGTTAATATATGCGTATGAAATCAATGAAGACACTATGGGGGTGAGTGTATATGATGTGATTCCCTACCGATTTGTGGATAAAGCAATAAGGGAGAAAATCATAAATACTGTTAATACTAAGTTGAATGATGAAGTTTTGTTTTATGACGAAAGAGTATGTCGATTTTTTGCACCTTTTGCAGTCAATCGAGAACTAGCGTCTAGTTCTAAGATAGGAGTTATGGTAAGGCAAATGGCTTGCCAATTAGGTACGCATATTTTACTGTGTTTTAAATAGAGACGAGGAAAAACTATGAAGTTATATGATGGGTTGAGAAAGTTTGTGGAGAGTAGTTCACACGCTAATGCACAAAGCACAAAACCAGTAGAACAACCTTTGATTCATGAATTTGAAGCTGCATTGAGAGAGAATGGATATATCCTTCATAAAACGATTGATGATGAAGGAAACACCAATCTAGCCTACATGATATTCAATGAAGGAACACGAACAGGTGTGATGATGGTGGAAGTAGATGATGATTCAGTGCTTGCCTATGTAAGATATCCATTAGACTTAAATGGGATCCCAAAGGATTTAACAGATCAAATCGTGAGAGAAATCCAGGAACAGGTGATTACAGATATGGGGCATGTTATATATGTACCAGAAAGTGAATCAATTAATTATTTACATGAATTTTGCCGAATACACTTTTATCCTTATGAAGATTTAGGGGCGCAACTTATATCCCTTTTTGAACAAGAAGTGGAGTTAGCCTTAAATGCATTTAAAGAAGTAGCTAAGAAGTATGGGCCATGATACATAGTATAAGGATATTGAGCAGTATGCGTTACTATACGCCTTACTTTAAATAGATAAGATGTAAAATGCTAACAAGAAAATAGGAGGAATCATGGGACTATTTGATGGAAAAGAAAGAATAGCAAGAATAATTAGACAAGGGAAGAGCTTGGAGAGATGGTATAGCAATTCAAGCACACCAGTAATGCAAGTTGTAGAAAAGGCATTATTACGTGATGGCAAAGATGTTTCTAGTAAGAAAGATGAACATGGAAATCAAGTTTTAGAATACCGTATGTTTCATAAAAATGACCAATTAACAGTTATTATAATGGAAGATGCATGCTTAGGACTAACGATTCATACTATATATCCAGTAGACACTGAGCATTTATCACGTAATGAGATAGATGCTATTTTGCAAGATGCGAATAATTATTGTAAGACCGGAGTTGTTATGCACAACGAAGGTCCAGATATCTTTAGCTATGTGCTTCTATATAACACTAATGAATTTGTACCAGAAGGTATTAGTATAGATGTGTTACTACACACGGCAAGTGAAGAAACTGACTATGTATTAGAATATTTAGATCGCCTTAAAGAGCAATTTAATTTATATACATTTGAGGAGATTATGGAAAGCTATAATTAAGCATAGGCTAATAAAAAAGAAGAGCACGGCTCTTCCAACATAAACAGTATGTCATATTGTTTATAAAGGAAGAGACCGTGCTTTTTTGTCGTTGTATATTTATTGTTAACAAATCATTTATTTCATAACAAGATAATGTGATTTTGCTGCCCTACATTGATCGGACACAAGCATTACGGTGCCCTTTGTACGTATAGATATGTGTACTTAGAGGAAAGGATAAAGTAATTTTGCTTGTCCCCGCAATGGTGGACGTAAATGGAACGGTGTACCATTTACACATAGATATGTGTAAATGGGGAAAGGATATCATAATTTCGTTGACCCTAAAATGAGGAAGTAATTCTAAAGGTTCATGGAGGTAAATAAGATGAACAAGATCAACAAGTTTCAGTCCCCGCAATGGTCGGACATAAATGATGCGGTGCATCATTTATGCATAGGATGAGATACCCTGCTGTATAATGCACAGATATGTGGACACTGGGGAGTCAACATATGTAATTTTACATATCCCCGCAATGGAGAATTAATTCTAAAGACACAGATAAACGAAGTTATAGATTACTCGTTAAGTTTCAGTCCCCGCAATGGTGGACGTAAATGGTACGGTGTACCATTTACGCATAGATATGTGTACCATGGGGAAAAGGCTAATGTTATTCTGTATGGCCCCGCAATGGGGAAGTAATTCTAAAGCAGTAGAATTTATTAAAGAAATGTTTCTTAAATTGTTTCAGGCCCCGCAATGGGGAAGTAATTCTAAAGTTCCCATATTCCAAGTGGGATGTGCCAAACAATCTTGTTTCAGTCCCCGCAATGGGGAAGTAATTCTAAAGCTGGTTTGAAAGAAACTGCCTTAGCTATCGCTAAGTTTCAGTCCCCGCAATGGGGAAGTAATTCTAAAGGTTGAAGATTATGGTGTAGCATTCATCAACGATAAGTTTCAGTCCCCGCAATGGGGAAGTAATTCTAAAGCGTCGCAAAGCAATTGTGAAAGCGAACAATGTTCGGTTTCAGTCCCCGCAATGGGGAAGTAATTCTAAAGTAAATCCTCCGACCTGAGCAAGTCGTTAAACTGCTGTTTCAGTCCCCGCAATGGGGAAGTAATTCTAAAGAGAAAGAATTGAAAGAATTAGTAGCAGCAGTTGCTGGTTTCAGTCCCCGCAATGGGGAAGTAATTCTAAAGACTTCGAACTAGTATGGACGTCTAAGAAATTAGCGTTTCAGTCCCCGCAATGGGGAAGTAATTCTAAAGAGATGTGATGTTTTTACAGAAAGTTTATGCATCACGTTTCAGTCCCCGCAATGGGGAAGTAATTCTAAAGTTGTTAAATAGTTCTCGACTGTTTTATAAACAATCGTTTCAGTCCCCGCAATGGGGAAGTAATTCTAAAGCTGCTATGAATGGCTTGTCGAAGCTTATTATGAAGTTTCAGTCCCCGCAATGGGGAAGTAATTCTAAAGCGTTACCATTATTTTAATTGTTGCAGTGACTACTGCGTTTCAGTCCCCGCAATGGGGAAGTAATTCTAAAGTCATCACTAGCATCACCATCACCATACAATTTTTTTGTTTCAGTCCCCGCAATGGGGAAGTAATTCTAAAGACATTCTTAAATAATTTCGTAGTGGAAGGAGGTGGTTTCAGTCCCCGCAATGGGGAAGTAATTCTAAAGGCATCCCACGCCAATACCAACACTTGCTACTGTTGTTTCAGTCCCCGCAATGGGGAAGTAATTCTAAAGTATCATATAGAGATGTCGTACGAGAATTAAACAGCGTTTCAGTCCCCGCAATGGGGAAGTAATTCTAAAGGAAGTAATGGAATTTTTCCATTCTCTTACAGATGAGTTTCAGTCCCCGCAATGGGGAAGTAATTCTAAAGAATGCTGTCATTAAGATGGCAGAACGTGTACCAGGTTTCAGTCCCCGCAATGGGGAAGTAATTCTAAAGAAAGTACCAGAAGTTTGCCATACATTCTCTAAGTGTTTCAGTCCCCGCAATGGGGAAGTAATTCTAAAGCAAAATGAAATACCAGTTTCATCAATATCAGCTGGCGTTTCAGTCCCCGCAATGGGGAAGTAATTCTAAAGGGTACCCCTTAGAATCCGCATAACCAAGCCTTCAAAAATGCAGTTTCCGATGATCTCAGCTCATCTTGAAAAGCGATGTAACATCGGATTTCAAAAAGCACCTTCAACCCGCATGGTTACTGCACCGACCATCTTTTTGATTTTCTTTAGAATTTTTTCATAAAAGAGCTTATTAAGTAAATTGATTTATTTAATCCTTACTTAAGCCTTTCATTAATTAGTACTATACCATACAATAATAGAACATTCAAGGATTTTTTATTATTTTTGCTCAATCGCATCGTATATCGAACAATGATTAAAAATTGGACGATGCTATAATTTAAGGACCTTCTTAAATAGTATATATTTAGTTGGGAAATAATGTACTATCGGGACTTTTGTAAAATGCAAACTTTTATATGATATATACTATCTGTACAGGTAAGCTACAGACTCCATCAGGATGAAGTATATTGTAACTATAGTATGTTAAGTGAAAGGAGATTCTATGTGGAATAGTTTAAAAAAATTATTCTTTGGTACCAAGAGTAGTACAGATGTAAATACATCGCAAACTATGTTAGCAGATGATGAAAGAGAGAAAATGATTTCTCGGAAAGAACTTCCGTTTATTGAAGAAGTTAAAATGATCTTTGGCGATTATAGTCAACTCTTTAAGTGTGTCTGTATTATGGAGATGCCCGTTGTTGTGACAGATTATGAGGATGATGAAGGTGTGAAAGCTATGCTTGTTATTGGTAGAGATAATATCAGAGACAAGGTGCTAGTCATGTTTAAAGGCGTTATGGAATCAGGGAGTTTTTATGCAGAAGATATTCAAGAAATTGTGGAGGTTATAAGTAGTCAAGTGGACTATGCATCGGCTGAGTATGATGAAGAGGATGATGCTATAGATATTATTATGGGTGTGCAAAGAATCTTTGATATAAATGATGATACACAAGCTTTTATGGTGATGAATACATTTTCTAGGGCTGCGGATGACATAAAAACATATATGCCTGATATACGACGTCGATATGGTAGAGTCTAAGTTATAAGGTAAGGGAGGATAGATATTATGGCGAAACAAAGGCATACAACAGAAATGACACTATTGGATGAGTATATGAAAGCCTTTAAAGAAGAGGGGTTTCCTTTCACTGAATTTGGTAGACTATCTGAATCTAAAGGTGTTTTATTTGATTTGCCGTTTGCAGAAGAAGGACACATGATAGTTCATATGAGTGAAGTCAATGAGGATACAGTAGAGGGAGTTTTATATGATATCATTCCCTATAGATTTGTAGATGATGCAACAAAACAACAAATTTTAAATATTGTAAATTCAAAGTTAGGAGAAGATACCTTACATTACCATGAAAGAGTAAAACGCTTTTGTGTGATTATAGAACTTAAAAGGGGATTCATAAAAGAAGATAAAGGATTAGGTGATGGCTTACGAAGTGTATTGTGTGAACTGGGAGAGACTATTATATCTTGTCTTCAATAAATAGCTCATGTAGCAGGATTAGTGTATCGTAGTTTAGGACAGGAGGATCACTATGCCATCCCTATATATAACGGAACCATCCGCAAAATTACGTAAAGATGGGGGATACTTTGTAGTGGAAGTAGGAGAGCAGGTGGTACAAAAACTATCTATTGAGACAGTGGAAGATATAACGGTTTTACATTCGGTCAGCGTATCTTCTCATGTCTTAACTGAATGTATGATTCATTCTATTCCCGTGAGCTGGATATCTAATTATGGATTACATTATGGATCCTTATGGGGTGTGAAGACAGTGGACATCGAGAAGCATATGCAACAGTTTCAGGTGGCAAGTGACTTTGACTTTTCCTTACAAATCTCAAAGGTGATGATCATGGCAAAGGCGAGGAATCAGTTGACTTTGCTGCGACGATATCATCGAAAGGATACAAAGGAAGAGGTAGAGGAAAAAATAGCGGATATGTTAGCTTTATTGCCACGTATTAGCACTGCCCATTCCATTAATCAATTACGGGGATTTGAAGGGATTTTAAGTCGTTACTATTTTGAAGCATTAGGTTCTATTGTACCAGAGGAGTTTGCGTTTACAACGCGCACAAAACGCCCTCCGGAAGATCCTTTTAACGCTATGCTAGGCTTAGGATATAGTATGTTGTTTAATGAAGTGTTAGCTTCGGTTATGCATGTAGGGTTACATCCATTTATAGGACATATGCATGCGATTCGCCGAGGCCATGCAGCATTAGTATCGGATTTGATGGAAGAGTGGCGAGCTCCCATAGTAGATTCGTTGTGCCTCACTTTAATTGGGAAAAAGATGATCACCCTTGATCATTTCAATCGGGTAGAACATGGTTGTTATTTAACGAAAGAGGGGCGAAAGATTTTACTGTATCAGTATAATAAAAAGTTGCGGTCCACCCATCAGTATTGGGGCGAGCCCTATTCTTATAGGGACTCTATTGGGCGTCAATGTCGGTCATATGCATCCGCCATGATGCATCGTAGGGTTCCTATGTACCTATCCTTTGAGATGTATTGATCTAGCACAGGGTTGAGAAAGGAGAGACTATGAACTTTTCATTGTTACAAGAGAACTATCCAGTATTATATGAATATGGAAATGGTGCAGAGATAGCTATGTATCAAGATTTACAAGTATATTTTGTGAAACTTTGTTGTTTTGCTGAAGCCTTTGTGAGCTATGTATTTGATGAATTGAATATTGTAAAAACAGAAGGGGAAACACTAGAAACTCGACTTTCACAGTCTGATTTTATGGATAGCATGCCTAAGGAGATTGTTAGTAAGTTACAATTATTACAACAGTGTGGCGAGTGTGCGGTCCATGGAGATGTACATGTGTTGCTCGGATGGCAAACGAAACGATCTCTAAAAGACGCCTACTTATTAGGGCGGTGGCTTTTCAAAATGTTTGTAGATAGTGAACGGGAATACCCACAGTATACGTTGCCTATGCTTTCAGAATCGAAAGAAATAGTAGAAACAATCAATGTGAAGGAGGAGTTAGAACGGGTCCATAAGGTAATTGGAGATGTTCATAACAAGATCCCTTATACCATGTCGCAGGAAGAGCGAAAAGCATGCAATCGAGAATATCTTTCTGAAGGGAGAGACGTGATTCGTCAAGATACTGTGGATTATGAGGTAGAGGAGACAAAACAATCCCTAGAAGAGTTTAAGTCTATGAACAGGACCCTATCTGCAGGGGGCGACGGCCGTTTATCTTCTGATATAACAACTGATGGTATGCCTAAGGTTGATACAAAATCAAGTGTCATTAAGGGGCCTACACCAGCAACACGATTAGCGCTCAAGGATGTGGAATCTTTTGCTCAAGGAGTTCCTGTAGATGATTTTATAGATGATAAATGGGTTCAGCAACATGTAGTCACTCCTTGGTATGCTCTCCGCAAAGAAGGTCAAGGACTATGTCGGTTGCTAGTACGCATGTTAGGTGATAGATGGTATAAAATTTCTCATATTACGGAGTATGATTATCACATTATCTTTACGGTTAAAGGTGAGATAAGTCATGGTTCATATAAACTGTATTATAAGAAAAATGGTACCGTGTCTAGCGTCATGCAACATGAATCTATGCTGGATGAGGAATTGGATGAAATTATCATGGCTCTAGTAGGGCAATCTATATATGATAGGGTTGAAAGTATGGTTTCACAAGGAGAAACTTATATAGAATCCAGAGGTAATTGCAGGAAGAAACGAAGCGTAGAAGCAGTTCAAGATGTACCACAGGGTGTAGGTAGTGTCGTGAATGCTTTCACTTATCCAAGAGGTCCTGTAGAAGGCATTAAGCAGTATATGAGCTGGATAGAAGAAGAATTAGGGCAAGTACAGATTCGCATTGCCCGAATGGAAAAAGGTCAATTTTGTATTCGGACCACATTTACTTGTGGGCGAGATGTGGCTATATTTAATCTATATTATAATCGGCAAGGAATCATAACGAGTACAATACCCTTAGAATCTAAATCGACGAGTGTAGAGTTTATTGAAAGTGTATTAGAAATTATTAATCCTGCGCAAATGACCTATTGGATGAGTACATAGGCTCTCAGCCAGGGGATATTGCGTAAAAAGTATATGACAATATGAATGTTAGTGATTACAATATGTATATAGTATCTTATATGAAAAGATTAGAAGGAGAAAAAAGTATGGGAAACTGGGATGGAATGACAGTTCCAGAAACTGTTGAAATCAGTTCGAAAAGTGTATTTAATCTTCGTCGAGAAGGCAACATTGATGCAGCATATGCAGTAGCCTGTCAATTGATGAAGCAACCTAATGTGGGGGAGTGGGATATTAAGGCTTATGGATACGTTCTTATGTCCTTAATCCAACGATGTGTAGAACAGAATGATGAAAGCAATCTTAGCCACTATATAGAAGAATTAGGTAAACTTGTGGTACATGGTGATGATGTCTTTGCGAAAAACCAAGAAAAAGCCCTTCGGTTAGGAGATCGAGGGTATCAACAAGTAGAGAGTTTGGTGCAAGCAAAACGGTATAAGGAAGCCGCTCGTGCTGCTCGTGATGTGTACCAAGCGAATCCAAGTCATGAAGGGATCGAACGATTGTACTGCCAAGCACTCTTTAATGTGGTGAAAGAAGAGGCTATGAAACCGGCGCCTAAGGGACAATCCGTGAAAGCCTATTTAGATGCTTACTTTGGAGTGCTAGGAAAAAGTCGTGCTTTTTATGATGCTTTCATTTGGAGCCATATTAATAAGCTAGAAAATGACCAAGGGTCTTTGGATGTGGGTACCTATTATGTTTCTACTATGGCAATGGGCCTCCCTGTAGATGCGTATCGTGGGGAACGAAGAGAAGCCTTACCCAATGCAGCGCACAAAGGACCAGAGTATTGGCCATCGTTGTATGGAAGAATGACCAAATATGTGCTGGATTATTTAGGAAGCTGTCAGGATAAAGACTTGATAAAATCCATTTGTGAATCCGTTGCTAGTCATGAGTCAAGATTGCGTGAGGAGGAAGCTGTCATCATCAACTGGAAACGCGGGAAAGTCCTCATGGCATGTGGTGAGTATGCGGAAGCACGCCAGTGTGTCTTGCAAATGATTGAACGGAAGGGCAAAGAGTATTGGGCGTGGAGCGCATTAGGAGATACCTATTTGGTAGAAGATGAAAGCTTAGCGTTATCTGCATATTGTAAAGCCTTGTTATGTCATCCCCCATTAAAATTTGGAGCTCCTTTAAAATTGAAAGTAGCTAAGTTATTAGTGAAAGAACAGTGCTTGGAAGAAGCGAGCATTGAGGTGGCGGAAGTGTTAGCTGGACAAAATGAAGTAGGCAAAAAAAGCTATGAAGAGGCAGAACAATTAAGCCAATCTCCTTGGTATGTGCCCAACCCTAGTAAAGAAGGAAATAGAGACTTCTACCAAACTCATAAAAATGCAGTGCTAGGGGCAATGTATTCTGACATTTCCTGGGATACAGGGATGATGCTGGGAACATTTACAAATAACCAGAAGAAGTTCTACAAAATTGCCTTTGCCGGTCACGGAGAAGTGCCAATGGAAGTGACAGTGACCAAACAGGAGTTGGATGGAATTTCTTTCGAAGAAGGCAAATTTATACAAGCAAAGCTAGAATGGTATGTAGATGATAAAGGCCGTGAAAAGGCAAGGGTTTTTGTTATGGAAGAAACGGACTCCATAGAAGATTTTCTACCTGTGGAATCTGGGATTATTGGATATATTAATCAAGAAAAAGATGTGGCTCATATTGAGACCGAGGATGGTAACACGTTGTACTTGCCACAGTTTTCTTCCTATAAGCTACAACCATATACGCCTGTCAAAGTGACCTATACGGAATATTCAGGGCCGAGCCGGCAACGAAAAATGTCGATTCAAAGTGTAGAGGTGTTGCCTGAGGAAACCGTGCAGGATAGAAAAGCTCTTGTACGTGGTTGTATCACGCTAGAGAATGGCTATCGTGCTATTCTGAAAAGTTCTGACTATACTCGATTGGATGGAGGAAACAAGGAGGAAGAAGATATTCTTATTGATCATCGCTTAGTAGATGAACATGGCTTATCCTCTGGTGTCATGGTAGAAGGAATTGCCTTAAAGGTATATAATCGTTCGGGAAGTTATGCACGCTGGCGATTAATGGAAATTACAGACCTTAGATACGGCACGGAATCCTAAGATAAACCCTTGACAAGAGGGGATTCATAGCGTATACTAATTGAGTATTAACAAGTAGAAGCCATCCGCTTCTCACCTAATGTCATGAAATATTGGGTACAGATAGTTACAAACTATGCTCGGATGGCCTTGTGCCATCCGATTTTTTTATCCCTTTGGAGGTGACTAGTATTAGCAAAGATACACCGCGTATTAATGAAGAAATCCGTGCTCGCGAAGTTCGTGTCGTAAGTGCAGATAATGATCAGTTAGGTATTATGTCTGTTCGTGATGCTTTGGCTATGGCAGAAGAACAACATTTAGATCTAGTAGAAGTAGCCCCTAATGGTAAACCACCAGTTTGTCGTATTATGAACTATGGTAAATACCGTTATGAGCAACAAAAACGCGAAAAAGAAGCAAAGAAGAAGCAAAAAACTTTCACATTGAAAGAAGTTAAGCTTCGTCCTCACATCGAAGATCATGATTTTTATGTAAAACTTAAAAATGCAGCTAAATTCTTAGGTGATGGTAATAAAGTTAAGGTAACGATCATGTTCCGCGGTCGTGAATTAAGCCACCCAGAATTGGGGCTTAATGTGCTGACTCGTTTTGCTGGTGAATTAACTGACCAAGCGGTTGTTGAAAAAGAAGCGAAACTAGAAGGCCGAAACATGACAATGATTTTAGCTAAAAAAGGTAATTAGGAGGAAGAATAATGCCAAAGATTAAAACTCGTCGCGCAGCGGCTAAACGTTTCCAAGTAACAGGTAGTGGTGAATTCAAACGTGCAAAAGCTTTCAAAAGTCATATCTTAGAGAAAAAATCTCCAGCACGTAAACGTAATCTTCGCAAAGCAACATTGGTTAGCAAATCTGACTACAAACGCGTAGTAAAATGCTTACCATACGCATAAGATTCAAATATTTTAGTAACATATAACGATATTGGAGGAATACAATAATGGCAAGAGTAAAAACAGGCGTAACAGCGCATGCACGTCATAAAAAAATCTTAAAATTAGCTAAAGGTTACCGTGGTACACGTTCTCGCTTATTCAAAAAAGCAAACGAATCCGTAATGAAAGCATTATACTATGCTCGTCGTGACCGTCGTGCTAAAAAACGTGAGTTCCGTAAATTATGGATTGCTCGTATCAATGCAGCAAGCCGTATTAATGGTTTATCCTACAGCCGTTTCATCGCTGGTTTAACAAAAGCTGGTGTTGAAATCAACCGTAAAATGTTGGCTGACTTGGCAGTACATGATGCAGCTGCATTCGCTAAATTAGTTGAAATTGCTAAAAACGCGTAAGAAAAATAGATAATGATCTATACGATAGGTTGTGCATAGAAGAACAGTCCTTTGGGGCTGTTCTTTTTGTGTAGAATTGAGCTAACTAGCCATGCTGAAAGTAGGGTATTCATGGTACTTATAGATAGTGGTACACGAATGCGCTCGCAATATACTAAACTATATAAAAATACCCTTGAACGATATGATTCAAGGGTATTTCGCTATATTCATATAGAATTCTCTAAGATCTGTTCCACTAATGTGGATATTTAATTATCCTACAATGCCAAAATGGATCATAGTTAATTATCTAAAGAACCGTCCTACTACAGGTAATCGAGCGCCGTCATTTTTGTTAAGTCCTTTCAGTACAATCATGATTGCTACGTAGATGAAAGCACCGATACTAGCAGTAATCATGATGTTAAAGAAGGTTGGGATTGTTCCTTGTAAGAGTGGATAGAAATAATACATAAACACGCCCATGATGGAGGCGGAGATAATATTTTTACCCAATAAGATAAGGTCGATAAAGTAGCCTGTGTGACGATGAATCCAAATAAGATTCAATAGGGCAGCAAAACCGATATCAGCGACGGTGGCGTAAGCAGCACCACCAATGCCTAGGGCTGGGATAGCTGTTAATTCCCAGTTTAAAATGACTTTCACAATGGCTGCGATACCCATGTTAATAACGGGAATACGTGGTTTTCCTAAACCTTGCAAGATACCTGTGGTCACTTGGTGAAGACCTAAGAAGAAGATGGCCCATGCCAAGATTTGTGTGGCTTCTGCTGCACGTGGTGCATTATAAATGGTGGATACTACAGGTTCTGCCAAAATGTATAGCATCACCGTGAAAGGAATGGTTGCTACGAAAGTTAACCGCATGGAACCTGCCGTGCGATAGTAGACTTGTTTGATATCCTTAATAGACACTGCATTGGAAACAGCTGGCACAATGCTCGTTGCAATGGCCGCGGTAATGATGGTAGCCAAGTTGATAAGAGGTACCGCCATACCAGACAGATAGCCGTAGAGTTCCGTAGCTTCATGTAGTGGATAGCCGATGTCGATTAATCGTCTTGGAATAATCGCTACGTCTAGCATAGCTACAATAGGTAACATCATGCTGGCTAAAGCGATAGGAATAGATAGGTTGATTAAACGATGAATGATGGACTTGGAACTTTCAGGTGGTTCCGTAGTCGTTATCGGTTCATCTAACCGTTTTGGTAGACGATAATAGTAGTACATGAGCACCACTAAAGCACCAACGGCGCCGATACCAGCGCCTAGGCTTGCACCACCAGCAGCCACATCTAATCCGTAAGGTAGTAAGATGTATGCTGCACCCAGCATGACGACAACACGTAGTAATTGCTCCACGATTTGGCTGATTGCCGTAGGTGTCATCATTTGCCATCCTTGCAAGTAGCCTCGATAGCAAGAAATGAGTGTTACGAAGAAAACTGCTGGTGATAGAGCGATTAAGGAATAGTATGCCCTTGGGTCTGTAATGAAATTAATGTCAATAAGCCATTGGGCAGAACCGTAGACGGCAATACTGAACAATAGGCCGAGGACAAATAGCATTTTGAAAGAAATAGAGAATACTTTTTTAGCTCCTAATAAATCATATTTTGCTAATTTTTCCGCGGTCATAATGGAAATGGCAATAGGGATTCCTGCGCTAGATAGCTGTAGCGCCAATAAGTACGCTGGAAATGCCATTTGGTAGATACCGATACCCTCACCGCTGAGGACACGGGATAAGAAAATCCAGTTCAAGCTACCAATAGCTTTCACCACAAATCCTGCAATCGTCAAGATGAGCGTACCTTGTAAAAATCGATTAATCATGATATCTCCTATACTGAAAGATTCGATTGAATCTATGAAAGACTTACTTTTAATTGTACCATAGAATAGGCGTGTTCTCAATCATATTGACAACCTTTGAGAATATAGATTTTTCTTGAATCACTCTAGTAGATACTGTATAATAACAATATATAGTCATTAATAATGTATTTAATTATATGCTACAAGGAGGCCCATTATGCCATTAGTATCTACGAAAGAGATGTTTGAGAAAGCCTATGTTGGCGGCTATGCCATTGGTGCGTTCAACGTAAACGATATGGAAATTATCCAAGGTATTGTGGATGCGGCGAAAGTGGAGCAAGCTCCATTGATCTTGCAAGTATCTGCAGGGGCTCGTAAATATGCTAAACCTGTGTATTTAACTAAATTGGTAGAAGCGGCTTTAATCGATACGGATCTTCCTATCGCTTTGCATTTGGACCATGGTGATGATTTTGAAATCTGCAAAGATTGCATCGACAGTGGATTTACTTCCGTTATGATTGATGGTTCTAAACATCCTTTTGAAAAAAATGTTGAGTTGACAGCTCGTGTAGTGGAATATGCTCACAAACATGGCGTGGTAGTAGAAGGTGAATTAGGTCGTCTAGCGGGTGTGGAAGACGATGTCAATGTTAGCGAAAAAGATGCGCTCTTCACAGACCCAGAAGAAGCTGCTGAGTTCGTTCGTTTAACTGGGGTTGATTCCTTAGCGATTGCTATCGGTACAAGCCATGGTGCTTATAAATTTAAAGGTACTCCATACTTAGACTTTGACCGTTTACAACGAGTAGGCGAGTTATTGCCGAACTTCCCAATCGTATTGCATGGCGCATCCTCTGTGCCACAGGCATTTGTAGAAAAATGTAACTCCTTTGGTGGTGCTATTCCAGGTGCACAAGGTGTGCCAGAAGATATGCTTCGTAAAGCAGCCACAATGGCAGTGTGTAAAATTAATATCGATACAGACTTGCGCCTAGCTATGACAGCAAGTATCCGTGAAGTATTAACAAATAATCCTGCTGAGTTTGACCCTCGTAAATACTTAGGGCCAGCTCGTGAAGCAATTCAAGCTATGGTGCAACATAAAATTAAAAACGTATTAGGTTGCAACAACAAAATTTAAATTGATTTGAGAAAAGCTGGCATGTCTTTGATGGCGTGTCAGTTTTTTGTAAGGGTGCCTGATTGTAAAGATAGTAATTTCTCTTACAAATAACGTAAAATTGGTATATAATGAAGGTATCATATATTATTATATCGATAGTAAATGAGGTGATAGTATGGAAGCCACTGTGAGAAAACTAAATCTTAGTGTAAATGTGGAAAAGCCCGAATCATTACGACGATTAACTAAAGAAGAGTTGTACAAAAGTTTACGTGAAAGTTATCACTCGAGTATACATGGTAATGATGAAACATTTGATGCTCGTGAAGTCATTAAAGGATTGCTAGTAGAGGTTTAGTATGGAAACCTATCAAGTACGAATCAATACGCGGGTTAAAAAGTAATTAAAAGAGATTGTTTATTATATAACTAATACATTATATAACCCTATCGCAGCTAAAAACATTTTAATGATCATTGAAAAAGCAATTGATTCCTTGGAAGTGTTTCCAGCTAGAAATCGGATATTTGATCCGATAGAGTTTCCTGGACTTTATAGACACTTAATAAAAAAATATGCAATTTATTATTACATTGATGAAGATAAGAAAGAAGTTATAATTGTTGGTATTTATAGAAATAATTGGGATGTCATAGAAATTTTATAAATAAATGAATTAAAAGGACTGTACCACATGCCTAGGCATGTGGTACAGTCCTTTTGTTACGTTAGTTGTATATCGTCGGTGGGAATCACCGCTCTAGCATAGCTTCTCGCTTTTCGATATACCATAGTAATAAGATACTGCTATGTTAGTGATTTGTCAATGGAAAATGAGTATGTTAAGGGATTTCCCTAAAATATTCTGGCAACGGTGCCTGTAATGCTATCCACTCTTGTGTCATAGGATGGATAAAGTAAAGCTCTGAGGCGTGGAGGCATTGTTTAGTTTGCCACGTTAAGGATCCACCGTATAAATCATCGCCTGCTAGTGGATATCCTAAAGCACTAAGGTGGACTCGAATTTGGTGAGTCCGACCCGTGTGCAGATAGCAGCGCACATGAGTATGATGTGGATGTCGTCGAACGACGGTTACATCTGTATGAGCAGGTTGCCCCAATGGATGAGCACAACGTTCAATAATGCTACCTTCTAGGCGAGCGATGGGAAAATGAATGGATAATTGATCAACAGGAATGATACCATCGGTGATGGCATCGTACACTTTTTGAATACGTGTATGTTGCTTGGTGAAAGCATGTTGAACTAAGGCATTCTTAGCAATGATAACGAGACCAGAGGTATCTTTATCCAACCGATGGATGGGATGAAAGCTAGCACTCATAAAGTGCTCTTCAAAGTATGCCAATACACCGTTGGTAAGTGTGTGATATCTTTCAGAGGAAGTAGGATGCATAAGCATGCCTGCAGGTTTATTGATGACTAGCAAATATTCGTCCTCAAAGACAATATCCAAGTTCATTGGTGTGGGATCGATGTGGGAAGTTTTACTTAAGTGGACCTCCACAGAGTCGCCGGGATGCAGCAACGTATCCCAAGTGGCAGTTTTTTGATTCACAAGAAACGAGCCCTCACGACGAAGACGTCGGCGCATAGCCTGCGATACCTTTTGCTCACGGATAGCTTGGTTCATAGAGCAAGGGGAATGATCTAATGATAGTGTGAAATATAAAATAGGTTGCATAATTGTCCTTATTAGATAACTAGTTAGAAGTAATAAAAATATATTTTATCATATCATAGGAGAGAAGATAATTAAAACAAAATGATAGATTGCTGATATAAGAAATATATATGAGTTTGAGAGATGGAGGGCATGCTAAAAATGAAAATTCCTATAGAAAAATAGAAGCAAATACATTAATATATAAGTAAGAATATGTTTTATTTAGTAAGGGGGTACATTGTGTTTATTAATCATAGCAACCATCCTAGTGCACAGTGGGATGAGGCACAAAAAAATATGGCAGAAAACTATGGGCCGATTTTAGATATAGCCTTTCCAATTGTAAATCCAGATAGTACTGTGGAAGAAGTAGAAAATTTGGTAAGCCAATATGGAAAAGATATTTTAGAAAAGCACCCAACTGTTGTTATGGTGCAAGGAGAGTTTACCTATACCTATAAAATGGTAGACCTTCTAAAAAAACATGGTGTAAAAGTTGTTGCTGCCACTAGCGAACGCATTGTAAAAACATTGGATGATGGGAAAACAAAGCAAGTTGAGTTTAACTTTGTACAGTTTAGAGAATTTTAGGGAGAGAAAAGATGGCAGAGAGACATATATTATTGACTGCATATAGTGTAATTACATCGCGGGTTAAAGAAACACAAAAAACAGATACCAAAACACAAGAAAATATGAAGTTGTTATCGGACAATAGAATGCTGACTTGGGAACTTGCTGTAGAAAATACAGACTATGAAAGCTTATACTTGAATAGTGCTTATACAACGGCTGAATCCGCATTTAAAGAGCTTACGGTTCCTAACGATAAACGTACGATATTAAAATATGATATATATAAGAAAAAGCCTATTTATGATATAGAGGCTGTTTTCGCTTTTACAACAGCAGCGGTAAAATCAATGTTTACCATGAAGGATATATATTATCATGATGAGAAGCCGATTCCTTTAGTGAATGCTGATGGAGAACTAAGATATCAAACACATCAAGAGTTTATTGAAGATAGATTAAAAAAAGTCTATGCTTTTTCTACAGAAGGAGAACGAGAATTACTATTTAAGCATTCTTCAATTAGTGATGATGGTGTAAACCCTAATGAAAGTGTTAAAAGTGTGTTAGAAATGGTTAATAAGGTAGAAAATTATGCTAAACAGTATCCTGATGATACGGTGATTATTCATGCAGATATGAGTGGTGGATTTCGACATATTCCATTTATTTTAATGATGGTACTTAACATTTTGCAAAGAGCAGGGTATACCATAGGAGAACTTATCTATACGATGCTTTCAAAAGGTCATATAAGTGTAGAACGAATTAATGATATTTTTGATATGCAACGATTTACAAATGGTATTCATGAATTTATAGAATTTGGTAGTGGTGAGGAGTTAGACAGATTTTATTCTTTAAATAAAGAAAAAAGTGACTGTAAGGAGGCTAGCAGTGATTACGATAAAAAAATAGATACATTCATCAGTGCTGTAAAAAACTTTTCAGAAGCCATTACATTCTCAGATAGAACGATATTTCAAAATGCAGTAAAAGGTATTGAACAAGCTTGGAGAGAATTAGAAGGAAACATCACCGACACTAGTCTTGAAGATTTAGCATTAAAAAATAATTTAGACTTATTAAAAACATTTTCTCCAAGAATCAAAGAAGAATATGAATTGCTATGGAATCCAAATAGCGTTTTGGACTATATTCATTGGTGTTTAAAGCATAATTTTATTCAACAAGCATTGACACTATACATTGAATTAATACCAGAAGTTTTACTTAATAAAAATAAGTATCAGAAAGAGGATAATTCAAACTCTATTTTACAGGTTATCGATCGTGCAAAGATGGAACTTGAACACGAAAAAAGTGAATCGCCTTATACATTGGAATATTACCTATTGAATCAGTATTCTGCTAATGTTGACTCTAAAAGAGAAGAACAAGCTAAAAATAGTATCAAAGCTATTGGGAAAAAATATTTAGTATTATTAGAAAAATTTTTATCTGTTAAGCGCAATGAAGATATAAAATGGTTTGTAGATATAGGTGAAAATATCAGAGAAGATACTCTTGAAGAATTCTTTCAAGAAGCAAACCGTAGGTTTCATATAGATGATGAATTCGACTTTATATTGGGTACTATCAATAATAATAAAGCGGTAGTGAAAGTCGAGGAATGTAAAAATAACTGGGTTTGGTTACTTCAAATGGTAACTAATCCATTAGAGGGATTATATAAAACATATAAAGAAACTTTAAAAACTTTAGAAATGGTATTGTCAAATATAGAGGCTGGTAAATATAAAGATGAAGCTAGTAAAATGACAGTTTCTTTTATAGAACGGATTTGGTATAAAGAATGCTTAGACTATATAACAAAGAAAGAGCATGATCGGTATGACAGTTTACTAGGGTATATTTGCTTGCACAAGACCTGGTCTAATAACTTGAAAACTTTAAGTGAAAATCTATATGGTTTTGACTTACTAAATATGGCTAGAACGGTACTCCATGAGTTAGATCATGAGATTGATACATTGAAAGCTAATGGTAAAAAACGTGAATTGCGTATTAATTATTTAATCGTCGGTCAAATTTCTTTGGACGAAATTAGTCCAATCATTTTACCGTATACTGTTAAAGAATATACAATAAGTCAAGAACCAGCTTTTGATAAAGAAATCGCCAATATGGATGCAAAATCTAAAGTTGATAATATTCAAGCTATGATAGATGGGGACGGCAATGATAAAAAGAATAACAATAGTGGAAAAATCATGATAATGAACCCTGAACTATTGAAAAAACTTTCATCGAAGCTAGATCAGCTAGAGTTTAGTTCAAATATTATTGCACTTATTGAGAAATCTATGGGAAATGAAGCATTTAATAATATCAAAGAGCACTATCAATGTCTAATTCCTAGTGAGGGTATCAATGAGGTATACGCAAAAGATATGTGGGATAGAGACACATTAAGTTTATTAGTTTTGCGCTCAATTTTATATCCATATTATGAACTTAAGCTAATTCGTAATGACTCTGTCCATGCTAGAGAAGTACGTCATAAAGAGATTACTAAAACAGATGTGAAAATTCTGATTGAAAAAAGTCTCAATACTATAGAGAAATATCTAGAGTTATGTAAAGGGTAGAGAGATATTCTTATCCGGTGTGTATGCATGTCATATCATATAACGGAAATATATACAATCAATAAAAAGGCTATAAGTTAACATGTTAGATGCTTATGGCCTTTTTAACACGGTATACTGTTAGAAAGGAATTGATAAATATGAGGCACTCTATTGTGCTGTTTCTGAGCACGATTTGGATTGATGATTCCAACGGCAGTAAATTAGATAACTTTAAACATACAAAGTATACAAATATACTTGAAGGTCAAGAGGTAGACTGTATCCAAACTAACGAATCTGCTGTACGATATATACAAGCAAGATTAGCGGAACAAGGGGAATCAATTTCTAAAATTTATCTATTAGCCAGTAAAGAAGTGAAGAAAATGGGGGACCTTTCTCTATCAAGGTAAGAGATATTCTTGGTCTCATATTGAGGCAAAACGGTGGAACGGCACATTAACAGTCATTGAGAAATTAGAGGAGTATTATGGACGTAACAATATATAATGAAGAAGTACAATATAATGCCTTATTAAGGGAGTATAGTGGGTATGTACTAAATGATGATCAGTTAGGATTCGTACGAGCGATTTCTAAATTTTTAAATGATGATACAAAAAGAGTATTTATATTACAAGGTTGCGCTGGCTCCGGTAAAACCTTTTTGATGAATGGTGTGGCTCGATATATTTGTAACAGTAAAAGAACTGTTAAGCTATTGGCGCCTACAGGTAAGGCGGCTAAGGTCTTATCGACAAAGAGTCAATATGAGGCGTTTACGATTCATAGACATATTTATAAGTTTAAAGAGTTAGAAGAAATAGAGGAAAAAAAGAGGCAAATTAAAGATGACTTTTTAGAGGCTCAGGTAGTTGGGGAACCAGATTTAGTTGTGCATTTTCGTTTATTATTTAATGAAGATGATGTGGATGCGGTATATATTATTGATGAAAGCTCCTTGATAGGCAGTGTAGAAGTTGATAATGAAACTGTACAATTTGGTTCAGGTAAATTGTTAAATGATTTATTGGAGTTTATTAATCTAAATTATAAAGAAAATAATAGAAAGATAATTTTTGTTGGTGATAGCTATCAGTTACCGCCTGTAGGGATGAACTACTCTCCTGCATTAGATGTAGATAGTATTTATGCTGAGTGCCCTTACTTAAAAAATCGTGATGCAATACAAACATATGCCTTAGAAACGGTAGTTCGACAAAAAGCAGACAGTGGGGTGTTGAAAGTTGCCACTTACCTGCGAGATAAATTACAAGTAAATAGATTTAATGAATTAAAGTTAGAGGAGCATCCTAAGGATGTAAAAAAGATTCAGCATAAAGACTTTATTTCTACATATATGAAGCATATATGTGAAGAAGGATTAGATAAAGTTATGGTAATCGCCTATTCAAATGCCTCGGTAGATATCTATAATCGCTTAATAAGAGAACAATTATTTCCACATCAACAAGAGCTAACAAAAGAGGATCGCTTGCTATTAACAAGAAATGTCAAAGTAGGTGATGAATATTTGATGAATGGTGACTTTGTTAAGGTTGCTGAAGTAGGGCAACGAATTGTTAGGGATGTTACAATGGAAACAGAAATTATACGCTTATATTTTAGAAAAGCTATGATTGAAGTTAACGAAGAGCGGCATAATGTGTTAATTATGGAAAACTTGCTAACATCAAATGAACGTAGTTTGTCAAAGTTGGAACTGAAGGCACTCTTTAGAGACTTTAAAATTCGGAACTCTGCAGCGATTCAAGAGGCAAAAAAAGGCAGTAAAAGTGAATATAAACAAAAATTACAAGAATTATTTTTAACGGATCAATATATTAACGCTCTACAAGTAAAATATGGATATGCCATCACCTGTCATAAGGCTCAAGGTAGTGAGTGGGATACGGTCTTTTTAGATTGTAACTTAAATCGTGGATATCGTAATCGAGAAACATTCCAATGGTTTTATACTGGAATCACACGGAGTTCGGGTAAGTTATATTTAGTTGACTTGCCTAGTGGTTTAACTATGGATGGAAATATAAAAACTTATATCCAACCTCATATGCAGTCTATACAAAGGAAAGATCCTCTTTTAGAATCAGAGGCTACTGGAATAGTGTCGTCCTCAGCTGAAACTACTACTGTAGAATTTAATCATACAAAGTGCTCACAACAATTAGAAGTGCCGCAGGAGTTGATACCGTCACGACTTACATGTGATTGGAATAGTATGAGCACACAAGCCCAACAAATTGTTAAGCATATACTTGGCGTTCTTGGTGATATTCCTTGTATGGTTACGGCTGTCATCGATCATACATACCAAGTCATTGTTACTTTAAAAGTACATGATTGGGAAAGTAGAATATCTGTGTATTACAATGGTAAGGGAAAAGTTTCAAGAGTGAACTACATAGATTCAATTTCAGATCGGACCGTGGTAGATAGATTAGCCACACTGATAGGAAAGTCTACTATAGAGCAAGTAGCTCCTGTGACGGTACATGGAATGGTAACTACAGAAAATGTTGATAGAGAAACTATAGAGATTCAAGAAGGTAGTTTAGAAGATATTAGTGTAGTGGATACCTTTGTATATCCACCAGAATATGAATACTTCTTAAAAGACTATATGCAAGGTCTTGAGGAAAAATTAAAGCCACATCATATACAAATTATGGAGATACAGTCTTTACAATTTTGTTTACGGGTGACCTTTACAAGACATCATCAAAGTACAGTACTAAATATTTTCTATAAGTCTAAAGGTTTGATTAGTACGGTATCGCCCCATGTACCGGGATGCAAAGATCTAGTCTTTAGAGATGAAGTGATTCGTTGTATTGTTAGATAAATACGTATAACGGCTAATTGTATTATGTATAACCTATGTTTATATCTAGCTAATTTCAACGTTTAGGAGTATAATGAAGTATACAAATGTCTATTCCAAATGGTAGTAATACTGGAATATGCAAAGTTGAGGAGGGATTATGATGAAACAAATACGCTCGCTATTAGTAGCAAATCGTGGTGAAATCGCTATTCGTGTGCTTCGTGCATGTAACGAAATGGGCATTCGCACAGTGGCTATTTATTCTAACGAAGATGCACTTTCATTACATCGCAATCAAGCGGATGAATCCTATTTAGTAGGGGAAGGTAAAAAACCAGTAGATGCATACTTAGATATTGAAGATATTATTCGTATTGCTAAGGAACATGACGTTGATGCGATCCATCCAGGGTATGGGTTCTTATCTGAAAATGCACATTTTGCACAACGTTGCGAAGAAGAAGGGATTACGTTCATCGGTCCTAAAGTAGAACATTTAGTGATGTTCGGAGACAAAGTAAATGCTCGTATTCAAGCTAAAAAAGCAGATATACCGATGATTCCTGGCAGTGATGGGCCATTAAAAGACTTTGCAGAGTTAGAAGCATTTGCTGAGAAATATGGCTATCCATTGATGATCAAAGCTGTTAATGGCGGTGGCGGTCGTGGTATGCGTGAAGTGACAAAATATGAAGAACTTCGAGATGCTTATGATCGAGCAAAATCGGAAGCAAAAATGGCTTTTGGTGATGATGATGTGTACGTAGAAAAATTAATTGTAGAGCCGAAACATATTGAAGTACAAATCATCGGTGATGAACATGGTAATATCGTGCATTTACATGAACGGGATTGCTCCATCCAACGTCGTCATCAAAAAGTAGTAGAAGTAGCGCCAGCCTTTGCCTTGTCTCGTGATTTGCGTGACCGTATTTGTGCAGCCGCTGTGAAAATCATGAAGCACGTGAATTATGTCAGCGCTGGTACAGTAGAATTCTTGGTAACTGGAGATGGAAATTTTTATTTTATTGAAGTTAATCCTCGTATCCAAGTAGAACATACAGTAACAGAAATGATTACAGGCATCGATATTGTGCATACGCAAATTCGCATTGCCGAAGGTCACGAATTGCACAGTGAAGCGGTAGCCATTCCTGCACAAGAAAATATTCGTTGTGAAGGGGTAGCTATCCAATGCCGTATTACTACAGAAGATCCAAATAACAATTTCATGCCAGATACAGGTAAATTGATTACGTACCGTAGCTCTGGTGGTTTTGGTATTCGTTTAGATGGCGGGAATGCGTTCACAGGAGCTGTCATTACACCATATTATGATTCCTTGCTTGTAAAAGCTACTTCTTGGGCATTGTCCACAGAAGAAGCTATTCGTAAAATGTTACGTTGCTTGCGAGAGTTCCGTATTCGTGGCGTAAAAACGAATGTGCACTTCTTGGTGAATGTATTAGAACATGAAGTGTTCCAATCCGGTGATTACAATGTTCATTTCATTGACGAACATCCAGAATTGTTCAACTTGAAAAAAGATAAAGATAGAGGTACAAAATTACTTCGCTACATCGCCGATGTAACTGTGAATGGTTACAATGGTCATAAAGAAGAAGTACCAACATTTGAACCTATCATTATGCCATCTAATGTAGCCGGTGCACCAGCAGCGGGAACAAAACAAAAGTTAGATGAATTGGGACCAGAAAAGTTCTCTAAATGGGTGCAAGAACAACCAAAAGTATTGTTCACAGATACAACATGGCGTGATGCACATCAGTCCTTGTTCGCTACTCGTTTGCGTACGGCTGATATGGCTCGTGTGGCGGGTCGTGTGGCGAAGGGATTGCCTAACTTGTTCTCCTTAGAATGTTGGGGCGGTGCAACCTTTGATGTGGCATATCGTTTCTTACACGAAGATCCATGGGAACGATTACGTATGTTCCGTGAACAAGTGCCAAATATCTTGTTACAAATGTTACTTCGTGGTTCCAATGCTGTTGGATATACAAGTTATGCAGATAATGTAGTGCGTGAATTTATCCGATTGGCGGGCAAAAATGGTATCGATGTATTCCGTATTTTCGACAGCTTAAACAGCTTAGATAATATGAAAGTAGCCATTGATGAAGTACGAAATCAAGGTAAAGTAGCAGAAGTTGCCTTATGCTATACAGGGGATATTCTAGACCCTCGTCGTGATAAATATAACTTGGCCTATTATGTGAATATGGGTAAAGAATTGGCAGCAGCAGGGGCTAATATTTTGGCTATTAAAGACATGGCTGGTTTATTAAAACCTCAAGCGGCGTATAATTTAGTAAGCGCTTTAAAAGATGCAGTAGATTTACCAATTCATTTACATACTCATGAAGGTTCTGGTAATGCGATTTATTCCTATGGCCGTGCTGTAGATGCAGGGGTAGATATTATCGACTTAGCATACTCCGCTTTTGCCAACGGTACAAGTCAACCAAGCATGAGCTCCATGTACTATGGTTTGACTGGTCACGATCGTCAACCAACTATGAATGTAGACTATATGGAAGAAGCATCTAACTACTTTGGCTCCATTCGTCCATACTACAAAGGGGTAGATCATACATCTTCTTATCCAAATACAACTGTATACAAACATGAAATGCCTGGTGGACAATATTCTAACTTGCAACAACAAGCGAAAAGTGTTGGCCTTGGTGAACGCTGGGAAGATATTAAACGTGTATATCACGAAGTAAGTATGTTATTTGGGGATATCATCAAAGTAACACCATCTTCTAAAGTGGTAGGAGATATGACTTTGTTCATGGTACAAAATAATTTGACAGAGCAAGATATCTACGATCGAGGTGATACCTTGGATTTCCCACAATCTGTGGTAGAATTCTTCAAAGGGTACATTGGTACGCCGTATTTGGGGTTCCCTGAACGGTTGCAACAAATCATTTTAAAAGGTGAAAAACCATTGGATGGTCGACCTGGGGCGACACTTCCAGCTGTTGACTTTGAAGCGGTTCGTAAAGAATTGGCTGAAAAAGGTGCAGGCACTACCGATGAAGATGTAATTGCTCATTGCTTATATGCAAAAGTCTTTGATGACTACAGTGCATTCAAACGTGACTATTCCGATGTGAGTGTACTAGATACACCGACTTTCTTCTTCGGTATGAAACGTGGTGAAACTGTAGAAGTTACTATTGAACAAGGTAAAACTTTGGTTATCAAGTATATTCAGATGAGTGAAGCTGATGAAGATGGTACTCGCCACGTATTGTTCGAGTTAAATGGTCAACCTAGAACGATTAAAATTCATGATAAACACATTAAAACAACAGGTGTAGTTCGTCATAAAGTGGACCCAACAAAACCAGGTGAAGTAGGTGCTACCTTATCTGGCTCTGTGGTAAAAATCGTTGCACAAGTGGGTCAAGCTGTGAAAAAAGGAGATGCCCTTGTGGTAACGGAAGCGATGAAGATGGAAACAACTATTACAGCCCCAGTATCTGGTGTGGTAGGTGTAATCCATGTTCGAGAAGGTAGCCGTATTGAAAGTGGCGATTGCTTGTTAACTATTGAAGAACAAGCGCATGTAGCCAACTAATCGATACAATGCATGTTGTATCAGTATGCTAGAAGTCATGGGGCTAGTAGGCTTTATGTAGATGTATCATACATAGGTGACTTAGTATTACTGACAAGATATGCCATAGATGTACCGCAGATAAATGACAGATATATCGCAAGTTATAGTGTAAATATGCGGTAGGGTATATCATACGATATACAAAAACAGGAGCAACTCTGTTGCTCCTGT
Source organism: uncultured Veillonella sp. (assembly GCA_963518505.1). Taxonomy (GTDB): domain Bacteria; phylum Bacillota; class Negativicutes; order Veillonellales; family Veillonellaceae; genus F0422. The sequence goes on from CAUQIT010000008.1 coordinate 57,481, forward strand.
TTATCATATCAGTGAGGAAAATAGTGTGAAGACTATTTATGTACTTATAAAATATAAAAGGAGTGATTCTTATGGTATTCAAATTGCCAGAAAGGTCCATTAGTAAGGGACCTAATTTCATTCGAGATGTATTTGAACGTGGCGCAGGGATTCCTGGGTTCATCAGTTTTGGTATAGGAAATCCAGCGGGTGAAGTGGTTCCTGTAGAAGAAATCCAAGAGGCTTTTGATTATATTGTACATACGAATCCTCTAGAAATTTTACAATATGGTCCTATGCAAGGAGATGCGAAGTTAGCAGAGCAAACATTGCATCGTTTAGTACATGTTCACCACATGCCTACAGAGAACCAACAGTTGTTATTGTCCATCGGGGCAGGTCAAGACTTAGGGCTAGTACCACGTACTGTGTGTGATGTGGGGGATGAAGTGTACATGGATGCCTATACTTTCACCAGTGCCATCAATGCAGTACGCAGTGTAGGTGCCAAAGCCGTGGGCATTCCTACGGATGGGGATGGCATGATTCCAGAAGCCTTAAAAGAAGCGGCAAAATCTGGAAAGGGTAAATATATTTATTTGATTCCAAACTTTCAAAATCCTACGGGTATTACCATGCCATTAGAACGTCGAAAAGCGATTTATGAAATTGCGAGAGCTTACGATTTGTTCATTTATGAAGATGACCCCTATGGTGAAATTCGATTTGCTGGCGAACGAGTTCCTACTTTCAAAGAAATGGATACGGATAATCGTGTGCTCTATGCAGGGTCCTATTCTAAAACGATTTCTGCAGGCTTACGAGTTGGATTCTTATATGGTCCGAGTGAAGTGATTCAAGCTATTCAAGTGATGAAGAATAATTGCGATGGACAAATGCCACTAGTCACACAACGTGTAGTAAGCCATTTGTTAGAACATATCGATTATGATGAGCAGATCCAAAAAGTGTGTAAGGTATATCAAGAAAAATGCCGTGTTATGTTAGACACATTTCGTCAATATGGTAGTTCTAAAGTGCATATGACAGAACCTACGGGAGGGATGTTTATATGGATGACATTGCCAGACCATGTGGACTGTGATGCTTTCTTTGAAGAGGCCATTGCTCGTAAAGTAGGCATTGTAAAAAGTGGAGCTTTTGCTGCTGATGGCGTTCCCTATGGACAACATTTCCGTTTAAGCTATACTGTGCCATCTTTGGAGGATATCCGTAAAGGCATGCAAATCATTGGAGAATTGACACGTGAGTATTGTGGGGACTAAGTGTTTCCACTGTACATGGATTTTATAAAGATGAATTACAAGCGCAACATATGCAGGGTAATTATTTTAGTTATTCACGACTATGTTGCGCTTATCTTATATGGGGATGTTACAAAATTTTTGTATCCTATGTTATAATACATATATACCTATAGATATATAGGATATACATGCATTCACAAGGGTGAATGGCATTTATTATTATGGTAGAGAAAGTTCTTAGGACTTTCAGACATATAGAAAGAAGGTTTATCATGGCATGTGGAGATAACGGTGGTTGCGGCGGTTGCGCTTCCTCTGGTGGATGCGGTACGCAACAACCAGTAGATTTGACAGTAAAAACAAATGATAGAAGTTATGTGAAAAAGGTAATCGGCATTGTATCCGGTAAGGGCGGTGTTGGTAAATCTTTGGTCACAAGCTTGATGGCGGTGAGCCAATCTCGTAAAGGCAAATCTGTAGGGATTCTTGATGGAGATATTACAGGCCCATCCATTCCAAAAGTATTTGGCTTGAAAGACAAAGTACGTAGCGATGATGGAAAACTAATGTATCCTATCGTGTCTAAAAACGGCGTGAAAGTGATGTCTGTGAATTTGCTATTAGATGATGAATCGGATCCAGTCCTTTGGAGAGGTCCTGTAGTAGGTAATGTGGTAAAACAATTCTTCTCCGATACAGTGTGGGGCGATGTAGATTACTTATTCGTAGATATGCCTCCAGGAACAGGAGACGTAGCGATGACGGTGTTCCAATCCTTACCATTGGACGGTATTATCGTGGTTACATCTCCTCAAGATTTAGTATCTATGATTGTGGAAAAAGCCGTAAAAATGGCTGATATGATGCAAGTACCTATTATTGGTGTAGTGGAAAACTTTGCTTATTTCCATTGCCCAGATAATGGAAAAGATTATAAAATCTTTGGTGAAAGTCACATTGATGAAGTATTGAAAAAATACAATTTATTGTTACTAGGTCGATTACCAATTGATCCTAAAGTAGCAGAGTTATGTGATGCCGGTGAGATTGAAACAATTACAACAACAAATTTAGAATCAGTAGGCTTACCAGAGTAAGCGTGGACAATACCATAGTGTACGTTGTACCTATGGTATTTTTCATAGGAGGAACTATGAGTGAACAGAATGAAGTCGTAACTATGTATGCTGACTTTTTTGAATATATTGAAAGCTCTACTTCACCATATCATACGGTGGAGGAGTCGTATCGTCGCTTAGAAGAACAAGGGTTTACACCTTTATCGATGGACGAAGAATGGAATTTGGAAGCAGGGGATTATGTCATTGACGTATATGGTACTACTTTAGTGGCATTTCATATTGGAGAACATCCAAGAGAGACATTACGGATTGCCTCTGCCCATACAGATTTTCCAGGGTTCCGGGTGAAGCCTAATGCAATGATTACGGACAAAGGGTATGGTAAGCTGAATGTAGAAAGTTATGGTGGATTAATTCAATATACTTGGTTTGATCGACCTCTTTCACTGGCAGGTGTGGTAGTGACAAAAGGGAAAGATTCCCTAGAGTTAGATACACATTATGTAGATTTTGCTCGTCCAGTGGCTACGATTCCTAGCTTAGCCATCCATATGAATCGACAGGTTAATGAAAAGGCAAGTTTTAATAAGCAAAAAGAGATGTTACCACTCATTTTAATGCGTGGACTTGGCACGGAGTACGAAGACGACAAAACTGTATTAAAAGCCTTATTAGCCGAAGAAATTGGCTGTGAACCGGCAGATATCTTATCGTATGAGTTGACCGTGTATAATACGGATACGGTGGAAACCGTTGGCTTTGATGCGGAATATATCAGTGCGCCACGATTAGATAATCTTACATCCTGTTATGCTTGCTTACAAGGAATTGTAAGTGCCAAAGAGCAACAGGCTACAGGGATTCGTATGGCATTTCTATTTGACCACGAAGAGGTAGGAAGTCGTACAAAACAAGGCGGAGCCTCCTTGTTATTACCAAATGTAGTACGCCGTATGTACCGTGCTTTGGGACTCTCAGAAGAAGCTTGTGAAGCGGATATTGCAAAAGGGTTCATGATTTCTTCTGATGTGGCTCATGGTTATCATCCTAATTACGGAGAGAAAAATGATATTACTAACTATCCAACTTTGAATGGTGGTGTAGTTTTAAAAATAGCTAGCTCTCAATCCTATGCAGGAGATGCGGTGGCACAAGCGATTGTGACCGATTTATGTGAGACCCATGGTATTAAGCATCAAATTTATGTGAATCGATCGGATATTCCAGGCGGATCTACAGTAGGCTCTATTTCTTCAGCGCAATTAGTGATGCGAACTATGGATGTAGGTTTACCACTGTTGGCCATGCATTCCGCACGTGAGTTGATGGGTACCTATGACCAAATGGAATTAAATCGGTTATTAACTGTATTTTTAGGGGAGGTATAATATGGTTTCTATGATGGCAATTTTTGTAGCATTAGTTTTAAATCGAATTTCTACACCCTTTCAACGTATGTTTTATGAACGAACCACAGTGAAAGAACAGCAAAAAGAAGAAGTCACAAAAGCATTACAATTGTTAGGGATGATTGTTGTTGCTGTGTATGGTGTGACCGGTAATATTACATTGTTAGGAATTGATGGGGTTACCATTGTACAAACTGTTCTTGCTATTGCCTTGTGTATTGGGGCTGTGCAAGTGTTTGAAATTGTTTCAGTATCTCATTTACGCCCTGGTTTGGAAGGACAAGAAACGCCCAAGCAGGTATATGATCGCTGGATGTGGGATACTATTTTCATTGTAGGTTTATTATCTGCTCATGTACGGTATGGCTTAGAGTTTTCCTATATGGTCATTGCATGGCTATTATACATTCTGATTCCATATGGCGTTACACGATATAATATGATCCGTGGCATAGAATTTAGCATTGGGAAAAAAGCCTATAAATGGGGCGCTGTGATTTGGATTTTTGCAGGTCTTATTCACTTGTTTGTATTATGATTCTCATTGAGAACATGATATAATAAGTTAGTATTATGACAAATTATTATACATATATAACAACGGTTAGAACTAGCGTGCTAGGGATGATTGTTGTATGTTTAGTAGATAGAAAAGAGGTATTATGAAGTTAGATACAGTCTATGCAGGCTTTCGTGTAGAGCGAATTGAACCTGTTCAAGAGGTGAATGGCACAGCCTATATGTTACAGCATGAGCAATCTGGTGCCCGTTTGTTATACATCGATACAGAAGATACAAATAAAGTATTTCATGTAGCATTTCGTACGCCCCCTCATGATAGTACAGGGGTAGCACATATTTTAGAACACTCTGTGTTGTGTGGTTCTCGCAAATTTCCGTTAAAAGAACCCTTTGTTGAACTCGTAAAAGGCTCTCTGAACACATTCTTAAATGCTATGACCTACTCCGATAAAACAGTGTATCCGGTGGCAAGTAAGAATGATGCAGACTTTCATAATTTGATGGATGTCTATTTGGATGCCGTATTCTATCCTCGTGTAGCTAAGGATCCGATGATCGTTATGCAAGAGGGATGGCATTATGAATTGGAATCTCCAGAAGATCCATTGACCTATAAAGGCGTTGTCTATAACGAGATGAAAGGGGTGTATTCCTCACCTGACTCTCAATTAGATCATCATAAAATGGCGCTGTTATATCCTGACACTACTTATGGGCATGATTCTGGTGGATATCCTGATAATATTACAGACTTAACCTATGAAAACTTTAAAGCTTTCTATGATTCCTATTACCATCCGTCCAATAGTTATATCTATCTATATGGGGATATGAATATTGAAGAAACCTTAGCATTCATTGATAAGGAATATTTGTCAAACTTCCATGCCATTGAAGTAGATTCTAGCATTGCTATGCAATCTCCTCTATCTGAACCAGTAGTTGCATCTTTCCCATACGGTATTGGTAATGATGAAAGTGATAAGGGCAAAGCTATTCATTCCTTAACCTATGTATTCCCAGAAATGACATTTACTCAAAGTTTAGCCTTTGAAGTGTTGAATCATGCTTTATTTACATCTGGTTCAGCACCGTTGAAAGAAGCCTTAGTGAAAGCAAATATTGGTAGTGATGTAAGTGGCTCCTACATGGATGGTATTCGTCAGCCATTATTTGAAATTAGTGTCACAGGATCTGAAATTGAAAAACAAGTACAGTTGCAAGAAGTGGTGGAAACTACATTACGCCAATTAGTGGATGCAGGTTTAGATAAGGAATTGTTAGAGGCATCCTTAAATCGCATTGAGTTCATTTTGCGAGAAGCTGATTTTGGAGGGCGTCCAATTGGTCTTGCTTACGGCTTACGAGTGATGGATAATTGGCTATATGATAAAGATCCTATTGAGTTGCTACGATATGAACCAGTATTGAAAGTACTTCGTGAAGGATTATCTACTGATTTCTATGAAAACTTATTGCGTAGCTATATCTTAGAGAATACGCATAAAGGCTTAGTTTCTCTGTATCCGGAAAAAGGTTTACAAGAGAAGAAAGAACAAGAAGAGACTGCTAAACTAGCGGCTATTAAATCAAATATGAGTGAAGAAGAAATTGCCCATATTATTGATCAAACAGCGAAATTAAAAGAAATGCAACAGGCTGTGGATTCTGAAGAAGCACTGGCAACCATTCCTTTATTAGAATTGTCTGATATTTCTCCTATAGTAGAAGTAACACCACGTCGTGAAATTGATCATAAAGGTATTCGTGTGCATCACATTGATGTACCAGCTCGTGGCATTAACTATGTTAGCTTGTATTTCAATATGGAATCCTTGCGAGAAGATGAAGTATTCTATGCAGAGCTATTGTCAGATGTATTAGGCCGACTAGATACAGAACAGTTTACCTATGCAGAGATAGCAAAAGAAATTAATCTACATTTAGGCGGCTATACCATGGATGTATTGCCAGTCTCTATCCATAATGAACGTGATGCATTTGTACCTTTGGCGGTTGTTCGTAGTAAGGCGTTAGCATCCAACATTAGTCATTTAACATCCCTACTTGGAGAGATTGTAGGACGCACAAAGTTTGATAGTCAAGAACGTCTTGTAGAATTATTAAAAGAAGGAAAGGCCATCTGGGATACAGAAGCATTCCGCCGTGGTAATACGATTGTTACTAACTTGCTTATGGCGAAAGTATCGAAAATTGGTAAATTTAGAGACCAAGATACATTAGGCTATTTCCGTCGTTTAGTCGAAGTCTTAGACAATGAAACATTACTAGCTGGTGTGACAGAACAATTGATGAAAGTACAACAACGTTTGTTCCGTAAAGATAACTTGGAAGTATCTTTTGTAGGTACTGCTGAAGAACTAGAAACTTTCTTAGCACATCTAGACGATATCACTGTTGTTTTAAGTGATGATAGTTGGGAAGCACAGCTAGAGATGACTCAATCCTATGTGAATGAAGGTTTAGCTACATCTGGTAAGGTACAATATGTGGCAAAAGGTGGCAACTTCCGTGATCATGGCGGTACACATACAGGTACGATGAGCGTCTTAGAAACTATGTTGCGCTACGATTACCTATGGAACTTAATTCGTGTACAAGGTGGAGCGTATGGAGCTTTTGCTAACTTCCATAATAATGGTAATATGGTATTCTGTTCCTACCGTGATCCAAATTTAGAAAATACATTACAAGTGTATGATGGATTGCCGACGTATTTACGTGAATTAGATTTATCTCCACGAGAAATGCGTAAATATATCATTGGTACTATGAGTGGCCTTGATGTATCTAATACACCATTCCTACAAGGAACTCGTGCTATGAGCTTATACTTTGGGAATACCAATGAAGCAAATATGACGGCTTTCCGTCAACAAGTCTTGGAAACAACAGTAGAAGACTTACGTGGATTAGCAGATGTCATTGAAAAGGTGCTGCAAGATAACCATATCGTAGTCATGGGTAGTGAACAACGTATTAAAGAAGCAGAACAGCTTTTTGACAAAGTTAGCAACCTAGTACAATAATTTCGTAAGAATATAGTAAAAGCCATACTCTTATCTGGAAACAGATAGGGGTATGGCTTTTGTGCTATTATACTACATTTGACAGATTATAGATTGTATAGCCTTAATAATTTATAAGAGGGATGATTTATTTCTTGACAGTGCCTATTTGAAAGGCATAATATAAATATGATAATCATTACTAATTTATGAAAGGATGTGTTGTAAATGTATAGAAGTAAGAGAGCGTGGATATCAGGGGCTATAGCATCTTGGTGTTTACTTTCATTAAGCAGTGTACAAGGTGAAACAGCAGATTCTGTATATGTAAGTGCAAATCCAATTATAGAAAGTTTAAAAGATGAAAGTTTATCAACAACAGTGATTTCTAAAGCAGACATTGCTAACAAGCAAGCTAAATCTGTGGAAGATATTATTTTTACTGAAATAGGGGTAAGTCGAACTGTAGATGCTATGGGGCGAGTGGCTCTATCAATTCGTGGAGCAGAGCCTCGTCATACACTAATCTTAATTAATGGTCAGCCAGTAATGGGTGAGATGGAAGCCTATTTGGGCCAAGGGGATGAATTACAGCGATTAGGCGCAGAATCCATTGATCATATTGAGGTTATCAGAGGTGCTGCCTCGGCTAAATACGGAGCGAACGCCATGGGTGGCGTCATCAACGTGGTAACGACAAGCCCGACTAAACATAGTCAACTAGAGTTGAATGTAGAAGGCCGTAGAATAAAAGGCGACCATGGTGTGTTACCTTATAAGAATATATTTATTAGAGCTAACTCTGGAAATATAGGAAAAGGTAGAGTTTCTTTATATACTAGTAAACGGGATATTATGCCTATTTATAGTCAAAAAGAGTTTATAGGGGCTATGAATCAATCAGGTAGTGTGCATAATGCATTACGATACTATGGAGACATTAAAGAGTTAGGGTTTCATGCTGAGTATGATGCCAATGCAAATCATCATTTCAGTGTGCAGTCTACACATTGGAAGGAAGATACAAATAGAGATATTAAACATTCTAATGATGCCCCAGATCCAGTAGTGCATTATGGAAGAAATATAGAACGGTGGAGACATCAACTTACATATACGGGAAATAATCAAAAAAATCTAGATTGGAAAGTTGATCTATCTATTTATAATCAAAAAGAATTTGATAAAACAATTTCATCCACAGCTATCTTTTCCCCTTATGAAGGTAAAAATACATTACATTATATTGATGATGTAAAGCATCAAGAATGGAAGTTAAATGCTGCTTTGAATCAACAAGTAGGCAATCATCATTTTTTATCCTACCGAGTGGGCTATAGTGAAGAGAACGGCTCAGGTAGTCGGTTGAAAAGTGCGAAATCTATATATACAAGATATATAAATCCATGGGACTTTGATAAAAATCTTCATAGTGATAAAGGTGTTGGTGAGCCTAGTTCCAAAGTCTATGATTATGCATTGTATCGTGATGAAGCAGATATACCACAATATGATCAGGCTTATGAATTATATGGGTATAAAAATCATCAAGGGAAGGCGGTCATTCCTAGCTATACCTATCAGGATTATACCAATGATGTAGAAGATGAAGATAGAATCCATACATTTGCAGAAGAATTGCGTGCTGAAAATGAAAGTCTACGAACACCTAATGAGGATGGTGATTTGCCAGATGATGATATTATTATGCGTCGATACTATGATGCAAAAACGTTAAAATGGCATGGAAAAACATTTACAGAAGAGGGAACAAGTCGTAGAAATCGTCAGACTATTGGCACTTCAAATATTAGAAAAATGAACATTGCCATTTCAGATTTTTGGCAGTTAAATAAGAATACATTCTTCACGCCTATCCTTCGATGGGACAATAGTAATTTATTCGGTAATACAGTGACATTTAATTTAGGGCTAACTCATTATGTACATGGAAATAGAAACTATCGAATCAAAACCAATGTGGGAACTGCTTATACAGAACCAGGTATGGGGGAATTATACTATAACTGGGAAATGTATGCAGGAATGCCATATGATTTTGGTGTTGGTAAGTTAGGTTATTATTGGATTGGCAATCCTAATTTAAAACCAGAAAAATCTATCAATGTAGACCTTGGTTTTGAATATGATACGAAACGATTACACAGTCGTATGATGGTGTTCCATAATGATATAAAAAATTATATGACAACCTATTTTACCGGGAAGTTGATGAATTTTAATCCAGATGCAGGTAAGAATACGTGGATAACACCTCCAGATATGATTTATAGCTTTAAAAATATAGGGAAAGCTGAAATTACAGGGGTAGAAGGAGAAATAAAATATGCCCTCAACACTAACCTTTCTACACGACTTGGCTATACCTATTTACATGCTCGTAATATCAGTGACCCAACGATGCCGGCACAGTTATTAAATAAACCTGTACATAAAATCGATATAGGATTGCAGTATGAAAATAAAAAATCTGGTTGGCAAGCATCTCTTTGGGGAGATTACTATATTCATATGTTAGATAGTAATACTATTGCTAATAATGGTAACTATGTACATAATGATTTGGGCAATGGCGATTCACAATACGCTTTTGCAGAAAAAGGGAAGCAAACCTACGAAAGTAAAAGTTTTGCTATTTGGAATGCTATGATCCAAAAGAAAATAGGAAAAGATTCCCTTGCCTACATAGGTGTTGATAATATCTTTAATCATCGTGATGATGCCCAAGCTCATCAAGAGCGAATGTATAAAGTAGGTTTACACATGAAATTTGGGGCGGATAGTAGTGAACGCAGCTACCAAGGAATTACAAGGTTATCACAGAAAACTTTTAATATGCCGTTGAATTGGTTCATCCGTCAAGAATCTATCCAAGAACCTCTTACATTTTACGGGTCCTATCATGGTGCGTGGAGTAGTTTTACAGGTAAAGAAAAACCTACAGAGGCTAGAGTGACAGCAACAAGCACCATTGGAAATGCATATAAAAATTATTTAGAAAAGGCTAATCATGGTTATAGTTCCTCAGTACAGGTAGGAGTGAAAGGAACTGTGACTAAAGATACCTCGATAGATGTTGCGGTAGAGACTAAATCATATAAGGGAAAAGAACAGTCAATTGATGCTGGAACGCATGCAGGCATACAATCAGTAACGGTAAAACGATTAGAAGTCAATCATCATAAGAATGACTGGAAATGGTCGCTTGGTCGTTTATATGAAGCCTTTGGCACGACTGGATACTGGTTTAATGATTCCTATGATGGTGTGAGAGCCATATGGTCAAGCCCGATGACAGAAGTACGAATGGGATATGGAGATTTCCGTCGTAGTACGGGTATTACCGATTCTGCTTATACACATGCTGTTAAAACATCATTTAGTAGACCACCAACAAAAGATGAATGGTTAGGACAAGGTTCATTTGATAAGACAGGCTTAACAGGAGAGTATACAGATGGTAGTGTGCATGTAAATAATTTTAAAACGCTACGGGATAAACTAGAAGCAGCTCAATCTCCAGAAGAGGAAAAAGCAGTTATAGATACATATATGAAGGTCATTGAAAAAGATGACCCTAAATTGTATGAAAAATTACATGATCGAAGTGGTCAATACTATATGAATAGTTTCATATGGAGGAAAGTGACTGTTACTAATACGGCTGGTCAAGTTGTAGGTGAATATATGACTACGGACTTGCCACAAGTATATACTAAGAGTGCTTCTAATGATACAGCATTGTTAGAAAAAGATGCCACAAAAGCTTGGGATGTAACAATGCAAGTAGGAGAAAATAAAGAGGATTGGTCCAGGTATGTATCTAACTCTGGCTTGTTAAAAGATGGATCCTATAAGTTACATTCAGACTTTTACGGGTATGGAACCTATTTAGGAAATGATGTACTAGAGGATTTGGGAACGACAAATCGTGGTAAACGGTACGGTGGAATAATGGCATCTAAATTTGATGCTTCCAAATTTGTTCGCATGACACAAGAGGAAGCGAAAGCAAAAGCAATTACATCGCTTTGGAATAAAGATACAGCATGGATGACATTGACTAAGAAACTACCTAATGGATCTAGAGCAACTGGATTCGTGAAGAGTAATATTTCGCCATTAGCTAAACGTGTCTTGTTGTTGTTAGCGAGTGAGCTGTGGAAACCGGAGAATAATAGTTCACTTCCTTTACACCTGTTAGAACAAGAAGAGTATCGTGTTCCTATTGTTGGTAATGTACTTGTTCAAGATACGATTCCATCTGTTAATAAAGCGTTCTTTACACAACTCAAACATCAAATAAATAATCACTGGGGTGTACAAGCTTGGTATATGCGATCAATACAGGATTCGATTCATACATTGCAGTATGCGAACACTTCTGGAAATGATGTATATCAATATAATCAGATAGCTAATGTAATCGGAGTAGGACTAGTATGGAAGCCATCTGATACGTTAACTGTGTCAGCAGATATAGGGCAAAATAGAACATCTTTTGGTAAATATTTAAATGGTGAAAATCAATATACCTATGATAATAGTGTTATTACTTCCAAAGGTAGACGCATTGGTTCATACCCTAAATTCTGGACGATTCGGTTAGATGTGGGTCATCCAGAACAGAAACATGTTGGTTCCTGGAATGCATATGCAGACTATAAATACTTTGAGCATGGATCATTTATCGGTGGTAATGGAACTAATTCATTGCCAGATCGTTATTTAGATGGTGTACAAAGCTTTACTGTAGGAGGTAGATATACGCCATTACAGGATGTTAATGTATATGCATCTTATACATTTAATGCAAAAGGTATTCATAGTAGAGATACTTTATATGGAGGAGAAAAATTTGACTTAGGTGATTATACTAAGATAACTGTCGAATATAAATTTTAATCTATAAATGGTAAAAGCCATACCTTATCTGAGAAACCAGATAGAGCATGGCTTTTATTAGTTTATGCATCTTTAATATCATGTTCAACACCTAATCCTGCATCTAGTGCAGCAATTCCATCCCTAATGTATTGAAGGTTTTCTTTAGAGTAAAACGGGTCTACTCTTACCTTAACGGAATGATGAGGTTCATTTTTTAAGACAACATTATTTTTTAAATTTGACTGTTCCATAATAGTCCCCTCCTATATGTTTATTATATAACTGCAAATAGATAGTGTATAGAAAATATGATAAGAAACGCACACCAGAATGATCTGATGTGCGAATTTTTACTGTTATTTAGTTAGGAAAAATATATCCATCGATAGCATCGGCTTGTGTAATTTTGCTGTTTACGATGTAAGGCTGTTCTACACCGTGGAAGTTACGAGTGCCGATGGTTCCTTCCATGGTATACCAAGTATGCTCTAACAATGGTGTAGTGGAGGAGTACTCTGTAGGTAATCCAAATGGAGACATATCTGCTACACAACAAATCATTAAATCGCGAGCTAATACAAAATCGTTACCTTGTAATGCTTTATCGTGATAAGAAATATAGCCTGTAGCTGTTACTGTATAGCCTTTATATTTTTCAATGTGATTAGATACTTTTAAAATGGTATCGTAATAATTTCTGGACGTTAATGTAATGTGTCGATGCGTATCATCGATGCCATCACCAATGTTTTTATAATCGTTCGTTGGAACTGGTTCTTTAGTGATGGAAATGACTTGGTCCACAGGCTCTTCCGCTGGTAATGCAAAGGCTTGGGTATGGAAGATGGATGGACTTAACAATAATGTACACAATCCGTACAGGATAGCATTTCGATACGAAGAGCCATAAGATCTACGGAATATGTTTTTACTTGCTTTGATCGTGCTCCATAATAGTAATAATGTCAAAGCCCATAGCAAAGCGATGATATAGGAATTAGGGGCAATTAAACGATAGATGGAGCCTGTTGTTAATAAATACAATAAGGACAGGCTACAACTAGCAGAGGCTACGATTTCTACCGCTGCGTGGATGTTAATTGTAGGAATGTATTTCATAGTGCATAACCTCCTATGAGTGAAAATAGAATACATATAATTGTTGTTCCTAGAATAATGGAAAGACTATATACTTTCACAAAGGAATTAGGGAACAGATTACGTAATAGAACGTAGTTTTTAATGTCTAATAGAGGTCCAAATAGTAAGAATGCCAAGATTCCTGGTAAAGGAATGACGTTCATAAAGGACCGAGCGATAATGGCATCTGCAGTAGAGCAGATGGATACGCAAAAGGCGAGTGCCATCATACCGAAGATGACTAAAATGGAACCAGATAAGGATATATCTTGTAACCATTGTTTAGGTAAAAATAATTGTAATCCACTACTTAGTATAGACCCAATTATGATAAAGGGCAATAGGCGTAAGGTTTCTTCTTGTAATCTTCCGAAAAATCCTATGTCTTTTGACAGCGATTTTACTAGAGTTAATTGTTTCCATGGAGGGAAAGCATCAGTACGACCGTAAATACGAGGCCCGCAATATTGACTCACTATGAATGCTAGTACTATTCCTAATAAGGGTCTTCCCCAGAGTATCAAAGGCTCTTTTGGAAAGGCGTAATAGGTGGAGAGTAGTACAATGGGATTTAACAAAGGGCTAATCATAGTGAAAAATAAGCTAACCTTAGGGGCTAGACCTTGACGAGTAAGACTTCGTAAGATAGGGATGACTGCACAGTCACAGAGGGGCATTGTACAAGCCATGATAATAGCTAGTATATAGGCGAACATAGGAGAACGATGTAAATATTTTTCTATGCGATAGGGAGAGACATATTGTTCTACGATGACGGAAATACCAGTCCCTAAGAGCAAGAATGGTATCATCTGTAATAAGATGGCCGTGGTCATAGTTACCCAATTAGGCTGTACATAAAACATATATCCCAAGGCTAATAGGATAGGGATGATTGCATAGTGTTTCCATCTAGGTTTAGACATTTGTATAGGTTTTGTGATAGGCCATTGCTTCACATCTTGGCAGGCAATCCAAGTACTATTAGGAGCTAATTCAGTGTACTCTTTAGCCTTTTCTTGCGTAGTGTTGCCCAGTATGACTGTATCGCTATAGCGAATTTGTGAAAGGGGAATTTCCCCTAAATACGGTAATTGTGACTCCACCCATTCTGGATGGGTCACATAATAAATATGTTTAATGTCTAACATATCTCCTAAGGGAGAGTGTAGAAAAAGTTCTTCAAAACTTTCTAAGGAGCCCAAGCCATTCCATTCGATCCAAAGTTCACGATACTGATGATCTTGTAATACTTGCTGACAAGCGGAGATAGTGTTCTTGGAATCATCGTCGATGGAGAAAGTATGCACTCTTTCGTTGGAAAGAGCAGGACTTTGTAAGCCCTGCTCAAATTGAAAGAGAAGAACATTTGAAATTTTATGACTTTCAATACCAGCAGTGATGGAGCTTGTCTTTCCTGAGCCAAGAAAGCCCATCACTACATAGGTGGGGATAGTTTTCATAGGTATTACATTGTTCCATTAATAAAAGACTGCAACGCATCATTGTTCAAAGAAGGACCAATGATGGTTAAATATGAATCATGTAATGTGGTAGGAGTAATCTCCAAACCACTTCCATTGTATTGCACTAAAGCTTGTCCCCCTGTGGATAGAGGGATGCAACCTTTCAAGCGTAAGATATGACCAGTTGTATTCGTTTCGATAAGGGCTTTCAAATGTTCTTGCCATTCATCGATGGTGCGAGGTAAGGTGCATTCTACAGTGCATGTTAAGAAAGCATCTTTGGCCTGTGCGTGATGAGCAATGTGGTCATGGCGAGGAATCTCTGGGTGATTCCGTGCTGTATGATGACCTGTGTGATTTTCAATGTTTTTGGTAGATGATAAAGAGGAGATGACTTGCTCTCGTGGATACATGGAAATATATTTTGAAAGTGTAATCTCTTTCCAAGGCACGATGTAAATCGGTGAAGCTGGATTTAAGAGACGAATAATTTCCAAGGTATTTTGTAGCAAATCTTCATCTTCTTGATGGCTAATAAAGACTTGGCTTGAGTAGGCAATTTGATCTTTAAAGAAGACACCAAAGTTTTTGTAGTACATAGGAGCTCGCATGGCATCTACAATGGACACACAACCGGTGAGCTCAATGCGTTTCGCAATAGATGAATCCTTGCAAATAGCTAGAATGTCAGATAGTTGGCTCACCCCAGATGGTTCAATGATAATATAATCCACATCTTGAGTGTCTAAAATATCTACTAAAGCTCTACGGAAATCGCCGGCTAAGCTACAACAAATGCACCCAGATGTGAGCTCGCGAACGGTATATCCTTTTTCACGAAGGATAGCTCCATCTAAATTGACTTGGCCGAAATCATTTTCTAAAATCAAAATTCTTGTTGGATCCGGTAATTCTTGTATGAGTTGCTGAATGAATGTTGTCTTTCCGGCACCTAGAAAACCAGAGACGACATACACTTTTACTTTATGGGAACTTAGATTTTGTTTTGCTCGAGTAAAAGCACGACTGATTAGATTCATCATATATCTCACCTCCAATGTGTATAATGTTATATATAATAAAATGAAAGTTCTTGCATGAATAGTATACTCTCTTTTAGTCAGCCATGCATGAATGATTGAGCATTTCAGTCTGTGTAACTTGCAATCATTATCAAAATATAAAATAAATGATAAAAAATCGAAAAAAATAGAAAAAGAAGATTGATTTATTTCGATTTGTCTGTTATAATGAAATCACGATGTGGGAACACATCAGTGTATTGTCAATTTATAAAAAGTATATATGAGGTATAAAAACATGAATCAAAAAGTAGCACAAGCTCTTAACGAACAAGTAATTTTCGAATTTAATGCAGCATCCACATATTTAGCTCTTTCCTTAGCTATGGCTGATGCTAACTTCAAAGGTTTCTCCGCATGGTTACGTGCACAATACCAAGAAGAAGTAACTCATGCTTTCAAATTCATTGATTACTTACAAAGCAACAATGAAAAAGTAACATTAGGTGATGTAAAAAATACGGCATCTACTTTGACTAATCCATTAGAAGTAGCAAAAGCTGTATTGGCTCATGAGCAAATGATTACTGGCAAAATCCACAACTTATATGCATTAGCATTAGAAGAAAAAGATTATGCAACAGTATCTTTCTTGAACTGGTTCGTAGAAGAACAAGTAGAAGAAGAAGCAAATGCAACTGACTTAGTAGATCAATTCACATTTGCACAAGATAGCCGTTCTGCACAATTATTCTTGGACTCCAAATTAGGTAGCCGTCAATAATTGCTACACTCACTCTTACTGTGAAGTGAGAACTTCCTATCAAACCTAACACACATAACACACATAATACAAAACCTAACACACAACACATATAACTAAACACAATCATGATATTTGTAAGAGTGATGTTGTTTGCTAGAATATACAATAGGTAGCTTTTCTAATAGAGGGGCTACCTATTTTGTTTTACCACGATGTAGGGCATGATTCATATACGGATCGTGGCCTACATATTTTTTTAACTAATTAGTCAAAAAGTCAAAAAAAGCATTTGACAAAGGTCAAAAAGTCAGATATACTTTAACCATAGAAAAGAACAAAAAGTCAAATTTAGCTATTCTGTGTATATGATCACTGATGATGTGAATGTTTAGGATTGCATTATAGTAGATAATATATCACAAATGGAAGAAATGAGGTTATAATATGAGCATTTTAGCAGATAAGATTGAACAGTTTATACTGACGAAACTATTAGAAGAACAGGAAGGCATTACGCTAAGGAGAAATGAACTAGCCGAGACTTTGGATTGTGCGCCATCACAAATTAGTTATGTATTGAGTACACGTTTTTCTAATGATCGAGGGTTCCTTGTTCAGTCTAGACGTGGACTAGGAGGATCTATCACAATTACTAGAGTTATGGAACCAGTGAGAAAACAAGTCTTGATTCCTTTAGAACAATCTCCACAACGTAATGAAGATGAACCTGTTATTACAATTGGTCACATTGACCAAGTATTATTTCAACATATGAAAGAAGCGCGTATTACAAAGCGTGAAGCAGCTATGTTGCATGAAGCATTTGTTAGAATTTTACAAGATGTACCAGTGGAACGTAGAAAAGAAGCAGCAGAGCGTTTTTATCAAGCCATTATGAACATCATAAATGAGGAGGTGTAGACTATGAAATGTGATTCTTGTGGTAAAGAAAATGCAAACATTCATATGACATCTATTGTGAATGGAGCAAAAGAGGAGCATCATTATTGCCAACAATGTGCGAATCAAAAAGAGCAGGGAGGTGGAACCATGTTTTCCTCTATGTTTGATGATAGCTTTTTTAATAATCAATTTTTTGCCAATGTTATGTATCCTCAAAGTGCATTGGGTAATAGCAAACAGATTACTTGCCCACAATGTGGCATGACTATATCGGCGTTTAATCATCAAGGTCGATTAGGTTGTGATAGATGCTACGAAGCGTTTCGAGCGCACTTAGTTCCCTTAATTAAGCGTATTCAAGGATCTATTTCTTATGAAGGTCGCATTCCTCAACGAGGAGCGGCAGATTTGAAAGTAGAGCAAGCTATTAAGCAATTACGAAATGAGCTAATTCAGGCGGTGAAGGAAGAGCAATTTGAAAGAGCTGCACAAATTCGTGATGAAATTAAGTCGTTAGAACAGTCTAAAGAATCAAATTAAGGAGGGTCTATGTTACACACTATTTTAGATGAGGCGTTGTCGCCTTGGATGAAAGAAACCGGCTTAGATCATCGCATTGTTTTATCTAGTCGTATTCGACTAGCAAGAAACTTTAAGGGGATACCGTTTACCAATCGAGGAGATATCAATGATTTAGCTAAGGTTGATGGGTATATGCGGTCTATGATTGCCCCTTTGCAAACAGCCTATGGTAAAAGCTTTTCAAAAATTAACTTGGCATCTTTAAGTCCTATGGAACGAGATGTGCTAGTAGAAAAACACTTAATTTCTCCTAATTTGGCGACCCAGAGTCAAGAACGAAGTGTCATCATTTCTGAAGACTCTCGTATTGCCATTATGGTGAATGAAGAAGATCATTTGCGGATTCAGTCCATGGAATTAGGATTACAATTAGAAAAAGCCTATGAACGAGCGGTAGCTATTGATGATGTGATAGAAAGTAAATACGATTATGCGTTTTCAAAAGACTTTGGATACTTAACTGCCTGTCCTACCAATGTAGGAACGGGGATGAGAGCATCTGTGATGGTCCATGTTCCAGCGTTGTCAATGACGGGCAAATTACAGCGTATTATTCGTAGTATTATCCGCATGGGCTATTCTGTACGAGGTCTCTATGGTGAAGGATCTGAGGGATTAGGTCATGTATATCAAATCTCTAATCAGCAAACTATGGGAATTAGTGAGCAAGCAACGATTGAACAACTTTCACAGATTGTACAAGGTGTTGTAAAAGAAGAAGAAAAAGCACGGTCTGAATTATGGACTACGGATAAAGAAGGCGTTGAAGATAAGGTGTGGAGATCCTATGGTATTTTGACCCATGCACGCCGTATTTCAGGAGAAGAAGCCTTGGCTTTATTGAGTGATATCCAGTTAGGCATAGATATGAAATTAATAGATGTGACCATGAACTTTCATGAAATGCTAGTCATTACAAGACCCAATTTCCTAGCCAAATTAGTAGGAAAAGAGTCGATGGGCTCGCAGGAACGTGATAGTCGAAGGGCACAAGTTATACGAGATACCTTATTACGAGGTTCAAAAGGAGGAAGAAAATGATAGAAAGATATACAGAAGGGGCAAAACGTGCCTTAGCAATTGCCCAAGAAAAAGCAGTTGAATATAAACATAATTATGTAGGAACAGAGCATTTGTTGTTAGGCCTTGTAGAAGAAGAAAAATCCGTGTCTGCTCGTGCGTTGCTAGCATTAGGAATAGAAGGGAAGGCATTAGAACAAGAAGTGATTCGTGCAGTTGGTAAAGGTACGCATAGTGGTGGGCAATTGCAAATGACACCGCGTACAAAACATGTGTTGGACTTAGCCCAACAAGCGGCCAATAGTCGTGGACATAACTACATCGGTACAGAGCACATTTTATTGGGCCTATTGTACGATGGTGGTGGCGTAGCTATGCAATTGTTGGCATCAAAAGGAATCCGACCAGAAGATGTGGTGGAAAAAGTGAATGCTATTGTTGGTGGCGAAGAACAAAGTTCTAATCAAACACTAGGTACAGCTAATGATTTAGGTGAAATTTCTGACTATGCTACAGATCTTAATGAAAGTGCAAAACAAGGCAAGATCGATCCTGTCATTGGTCGTGATACAGAAATTCAACGGGTGATTCAGATTTTAAGTCGTCGTACGAAAAATAATCCAGTCCTTATTGGTGAACCTGGGGTTGGTAAAACAGCTATTGCAGAGGGCTTAGCACAACGTATTGTCAGTGGTGATGTGCCAGATGTATTACGAGATAAGCGCATTATTTCGGTAAGTTTAAGTTCCATGTTAGCAGGAGCAAAATATCGCGGTGAATTTGAAGAACGTTTGAAAAAAGTGATGGATGAAGTACAAGAACATGATGATATGATTGTGTTTATTGATGAAATTCATACTTTGATTGGAGCTGGTGCTACAGAAGGAACTATGGATGCAGCAAATATTCTAAAACCGGCCTTAGCACGTGGTAATTTCCAAGTGATTGGCGCTACTACATTAGATGAATATAAAAAACATATTGAAAAGGATGCTGCCTTAGAACGTCGTTTCCAACCAGTACAAGTGGGAGAACCAAGTGAAGAAGATGCACTATCTATTTTGAAGGGTTTACGTGATCGCTACGAAGCATTCCATAAGGTACAAATCACAGATGAAGCCTTGGCAGCAGCTGTACATTTATCTAGTCGTTATATTGCAGATCGATTCTTGCCAGATAAAGCGATCGATGTCATGGATGAAGCAGCATCTAAAGTACGTATGGCTGTGTTTACGGCAACTCCAGATGTGAAAGCATTAGAAGATGAGTTAGTGCAAGTACAAAAAGAAAAAGAGGCAGCTGTGACAGCTCAAGACTTTGAGCGAGCAGCTACACTTCGTGATAAAGAAAAAGAATTAGAATCTGACATTGCATCAAAACAAGAAGATAGCAAAAAAGACAGCGAATCCAAGCTAGTAGTGACAGAGTCTGAAATAGCCGCTGTTGTTTCTGAATGGAGTGGTATCCCTGTTTCACGTGTGGCAGAGGAAGAATCAGAACGGTTGCTACGTTTAGAAGATGAATTACATCAACGTGTCATCGGTCAAGATGAAGCGGTGGTAGCTGTATCAAAAGCTGTTCGTCGTGCAAGAGCCGGATTGAAAGATCCAAAACGGCCAATTGGTTCATTCTTATTCTTAGGACCTACTGGGGTTGGTAAAACAGAATTAGCTAGATCCTTAGCATCCAATTTATTTGGTGATGAAAATGCTATGATTCGTATCGACATGTCAGAGTATATGGAAAAACATGCGGTGAGCCGTTTAGTGGGAGCGCCTCCAGGCTATGTAGGATATGATGAAGGAGGTCAATTAACTGAGGCTGTTCGTCGTCGCCCATATAGTGTGGTTCTCTTTGATGAAGTGGAAAAAGCGCATCCAGACTTCTTTAATATCTTATTACAAGTCTTGGATGATGGACGATTAACGGATAACCAAGGTCGTACAGTCGATTTCAGAAATACAGTGATTATTATGACAAGTAACTTAGGAGCGAAGTATCTCAAAGAAGATACGCCAGCTATGGGATTCTTAGCGGCTAAAGGAGAAGAAGAAAGTGGAAAAGATAGAGAGTCTATGAAAAAGGATGTACTCCAAGCTGTAAAATCTC
Organism: uncultured Veillonella sp.; assembly: GCA_963518505.1. GTDB lineage: Bacteria > Bacillota > Negativicutes > Veillonellales > Veillonellaceae > F0422. The sequence goes on from CAUQIT010000008.1 coordinate 78,686, forward strand.
ATTTCCGTCCAGAGTTTTTAAATCGTATTGATGAAATGATTGTCTTCCATGCTCTAGAAACAGAACAATTGCAAAGTATTGTACGTATTTTATTGCAATCTGTGACAACACGATTACATGAACAAGGTATGGAACTAGAAGTATCTGATGAGGCTATGAATAAAATCGTGGCAGAAGGAACTGACTTTGCTATGGGGGCAAGACCTTTGAAACGAGCTATCCAACGGTTAGTAGAAGACCCAATTTCTGATGCTATCTTAGAAGGAAAAGCTGGAGAAGGTAAAACAATTCATGTAGTAGTAGAACATGATGACATTGCGATTGCCGTGAAGTAAAATATATGAAGAGCTATACTTAGTTGTTAAGTAAACAATTAGGTATAGCTCTTTTATGTTCGACTTTACCATACTACGTCAGATATTGAACATAGAAATGTTAAGGCTATATTGAAGTAGCGTAATCCATTAGTGTGAGAAGAGATTGGTTGATGACTTATATTTATTTTACAGAACTCTATTTTTCTTATACACTATAGATTAGGTATATTCTTAATTTAAGTATGAGGTATAACATGAAAGAGATTATTCTAGTCACATCTTTTGGCTCTACTGTAGACAGCGCAAGAGAAAATCAAATTTTCCCAGTGGTAGATGCCATTCGTAAAGCAAATCCGAGTCATGAAGTAAGGTTGGCCTTTACTTCACGTATTGTCATTAAGCGTTTGAAAGATAGAAATATTGTATTCCAAAATGAAATTGAGACTATGGAATCGATTGTAGCAGAAGGCTATGAACGCATCATTGTGCAGCCTACACATTTAGTAGGTGGTGCAGAGTTTGATAAGCTTCGAAAAAATATTATGGAGTTCAACGGAAAAGGCTCTGTACAAGAAATCGTATTTGGTAGACCTCTTTTGTATTTCATGGGACAAGAGGAGGAAGTGCCAGATGATTATCAAATATTGATTGATCGTTTTATTAAGGCTTTACAGGTTCCTGTAACAGAAGATTTACTCTTAGTAGGTCATGGTGGATTTAATGTAGGGAATGCATCCTATGCAGTGCTACAATTGAAATTACAACATGACGGTTTACGTAATACATCCATTGCTACATTGGAAAATTTCCCAACACCTGAAGATATTTTAGAACGATGGGAACGAGAAGGTCACGAACCTAAGAAAGTACATTTACATCCTCTATTATTAGTTTGTGGTGACCATGCACTGAATGATTTATTCGGAGAGGAAGAAGATAGTTTACTTTCTGAATTAACAAAAGCAGGCTATGAAGTGGTATCCTATGAAAAAGGTCTAGGAGAATATAAAGAAATTCAAGATATTTATGTGGATCATTTGGCAGATGCTATGCAGGGGTTATATCAAAAAAGATTATAATATTATAATTCATAATAATTGATGGCTAAGGGATTTTCCAGTAGTATGTAGAAGGGTATTTCGTGTACATTCATGGATAATCATGATATACTAAACAAGTTATAGTAGATTGGAAGTAGTAAATCTTACTAGTTCAATGTTGATAGATAAAAGAGGTGTCCTGATGAAAGGTAAATTATATGGTATTGGTGTAGGTCCTGGGGACTCTGAGTTGATGACTGTAAAAGCTGCTCGTATTGTGGGAGAAGCAGATGTTATTATTACACCAAAAACAGAAAAGAAAGATGGCTCTGTAGCATTGCATATTGCAGAACCATATATTCAAGAACATACAGAAATCGTACCAGTTGTATTTCCAATGGTATTAGATGATAATGAACAATCTAAAGGTTGGGAAGAAGCACGTAAAATCATTACTGGATTACTAGAAGAAGGTAAAAAAGTTGTATTCTTAACATTGGGGGACCCAATGTTTTACAGTACATATATGTATGTGTATCGATTAGTAGAATCTGCTGGCTTTGATATTGAAACTATTCCAGGTGTTACAGCATTCTGTGCAATCGGGTCTCACTTGGGGTATCCAATTGTAGAGAAAGAAGAAGTGTTAGCGATTATTCCAGCTACAGCACCAAAAGAAAAAATTGACGCTGTACTTGCCGTAGCTGATGATGCGGTTATTATGAAAGTGTATAGAAACTTTGCAGAAGTACAAGAAACACTTCGTAAACATGATATGGCAGATGAAGCTGTGATGATTTCTCGTGTTGGACTGCCAGAGGAAGAAGTCTATCGCAATGTAGATGCTTTGCCATCTGATACAAAACTAAATTATTTATCTACAATTTTGGCGAAGCGTAAAGATCGCTAAGAGGTATGTTATGAACACTGTACAACGACCAAGAATTGTCATAGCAGGCACCAACTCAGGTGTCGGCAAAACAACTATTGTAGCAGGGCTTTTGGCAGCTTTGACAGAGCAGGGCAAAGCAGTACAGGCATTTAAAGTAGGCCCGGATTATATTGATCCGGGCTTTCATAAAATTGCTAGCCAACGAGAATGTTATAACTTAGATACCTGGCTTGTGCCACCACATAAATTAATACCTTTTTTTGCAGGACAAGCAGAAACGGCAGATATTTCCATTATAGAAGGCGTAATGGGGCTTTATGATGGGGGACGTGAAGGCGTTAGTTCCACTGCGCAAGTTGCGAAGGATTTAAAAGCTCCAGTGGTGTTGGTGATTGACTGTAAGGCTATGGGAGAAAGTGCGGCAGCCATTGCTAAAGGCTTTCGGGATTATGATCCGGATGTACAATTTGGTGGAGTTATTTTAAATCGATTAGGATCAGATAATCATGAACATATGATACGGACGGCGATGAAAAAATTAGGGGTTCCTGTACTAGGCGCCATTCGTCGTGATGAACGCATGCAATCACCAGAACGCCACTTAGGATTGACACCAGTGACAGAAATTGATCCCACAGAGGCGATTACTACCATTCGAGAAGCTGTGAAAGTCATGGTGAATTTGGAAGCCTTAGTAGAGTTAGCTCAAAGTGCGGCAGACTTATCTGTGGAAACTGTGGAGGTAGTAGAGACCATAGAGAAACGTGCGCGCATTGGCATCGCCTTGGATGAAGCGTTCTCCTTCTATTATCCAGCTAGCCTAGCAGCTTTAGAAGCAGAAGGGGCGAAATTGCATTATTTTAGTCCGTTACAAGATGAATCCTTGCCAGATGTAGATGGTATCTTTTTTGGTGGTGGATTTCCAGAGATGTTTTTATCTCGATTGGGAAACAATGAATCTATGAAAGATAGTATACGTAAGGCTAGTGAGAAAGGGATGCCAATCTATGCAGAATGCGGCGGTCTCATGTATATGACAGAAGCAGTGACTGATTTTGAAGGGAATACCTATCCGATGGTGGGGATTGTACCAGCTACCTGTGAAATGCAGCAAAGCTTACAACGTGTAGGTTATGTCAGTGCCACTATGTTGGAGCCAAGCATTTTAGGGTCTGTGAAAGATACCTTGCGTGGACATGAGTTTCATTTTTCTACCATGACACCTACACAAAGTCCATTTCCTTGGGCCTTTGAGTTAGTGGGAGGGCGTAAGCCTAAGGCTTATCAAGGTGGATATGCACATAAAAATGTGTTAGCATCCTATTTACACATTAATTTCTCTGGCAGTGAAGAGGCAGCAAAAGCTTTTGTAGATTCTTGTGAGGATTATAGTCAAGGTAAGTAGTAAAAACGCAAAGATGTTAAAATGCAATTTTAATTTGCGTTTTAGGTATACTATAAAAGGTGAAAAAAGATTGACATTTTTTTTACCTCTGTGTATACTAATATCGTTGACGAGCCGGAGTGGCGGAATGGCAGACGCACTTGACTCAAAATCAAGCGGGTAACACCGTGTGGGTTCAAGTCCCACCTCCGGCACCAACGATTAGCAGATACTGTGCAAACAGTATCTGCTTTTTTATGGCTCTATAATAAATGTTGGGGCTACTCATATAAGAGTAGTCGCCAAC
>CAUQIT010000009.1:0-79806 GCA_963518505.1 uncultured Veillonella sp.
CAGCTTCAGATAAATTACTTAAGTTTTTATCTGCTGCATTGTCAACTTTTTCACGAGTAGTTTTGTCTAAGCCAAATGTTACTAGTCCATCTGCACCAGTTGTAATAGATAATCCTGCTTTTGGTCCTTCTGCTGTTGTAGTTGCATCTGTAGCCGCTACGAAGTTCAAACCTTTTTTCAATTTTACTGTGTTCGCAGCTGTATCTGCAACACTGTTCGCACGGTAAGTAATATCTGCTTCTAAATTAGATGCTATAACTTTTGCATCGCCAAAGTTAACAGTTCCTTTATCATCCCCTTTGCCTGGTGTAATTGTTACTGTATTAGTACCATTTTTGATAATTAAGTTATTTTTTTCATCGCCAGCGAGGGATTTTATTCCCGTTAAGGTATCAGATAATTTAACAAGCAAACCATTAGCCCCAGCAGCTCCATCTTTTGCTACTTGAATGTTCGTATTTGGTGTAGTAGATGTGTAATTAGCCCCGCCTTTTACCGTCAAAGTAGTCCCTAATGTACGAGCTACACCAGCATTATCATCACCTGTGAAAGTAATCGGTTGCGCCTTAAAGGTATCAAAATCAGTTTGGCTAACCTTTCCTCCTACCATAGTGGTAAGATTTGCAATCTGTGATGTATGAGTATTCACAGTTGTATTGATACCATCTACTACAGATTTTTTAGCAATATCCTTAATTACTACACGAGTGCTTTGGTCTTGGTTATTACCATTTTGTTGAATCAAAGATGCATTACCATCAGTGCCAACTGTATACTCACCCGTTTTGATGTGCATCTCTGCAGTTTTATCAATTTTAGCATCAAGAGCTGTTTTCACACTGCCAGAAGTAACTAGTTTACCATCTTCATTCGCTGCTCCTACAGCACTTGCGATATTAGGAGTAATCGTCACAGCGCCCTTACTAGGACTTACCGTTAATGCTGTAGTATTTCCGCTAGTAATAGAGGTCACTACATCCTTAGCCTTAATCGTAACTGTGCCATTATTATTTTCGATACCAATGTTATCGCCGGCTTTTAAGGTAACACGTTTTTTTGTTTCACCTTGAACTGCTGTCGGTGTTACGTCTGTTGGTGTCGCATTCTCTCCACTTTGAGTACGCAATAACCATTCGTTAGATTCTAATGCTTTCAATTGTTTTAAATTTACTGCATCATAGTCACCAACAGCCCCCGCTAAGCCAGTTAATCGACGAGCAATCGTTTGTCCATCTCCAGAGGATCGTTTTTTACCAATTGCTACAATGCCATTTCCTGCATCATTAGCCGCATCTTCTGATGATTTATCTAATAAATAGGCATATGTTTTTTGTGCGTCTGGCACTTTGTTGGAAAGTGTTACTTCATTCTCACCAATCTCTGTTCCCCAGCCAATCGCCACGCTACCTTGTCCGCCTAATACTTTTGCACTTGTGCCGATAGCTACGCTATGGTTCGCTTTAGCTTGTGCAGAAGTACCAATAGCAATAGAACTTTCACCTCCAGCAATTACCTCACTTTGATCATTGCTAGAACCGATAGCAATAGCGTTTTTATCTAATGTCTTAGCCTTGTAACCAATCGCTGTTGAGTATTGTGCCTTATCTTCAATATTAATTGTAGAACCAAGACCTACTGATTGATTCGCCTTTACCGTAGATTGGTAACCAATATTTACGCTGGCACTTGCATTACCAGTCGTATTTTGATGATAACCAATAGTAGTGGCAAAGCTTTTATCCACATTTACTCTCTTACCAATGGCTACAGAACCTTCTCCAGAATTGGCTATATTATAACCTAATGCTGTAGCATAATTGTTAGCAGCCACTACCTCATTACCGATGGCAGTTGAGCTTAAGTTTCTAGCTTCTGCATAAGCTCCGATGGCAACAGAATGTTGACCAGTAGCACCATCATTATCCCTATTTGTTTTTAACGTGATATCACTGCGTACCTCCATCACTTTATTTGCTGTGGCATCAGATTTCACAGATAAAAAGTCCAAACCAGTTGTGGATATCTTTACATTATTACCATTGGCATCGATAGCAATATTTTTACCGGCTTCTAAGGAAATTACTTTCTTAGTACTTCCAGATGGGGCTGTCGGTGTTATATTGGACACTGATGACGTAGTCTTTGTACCAGTCGTCGTTGTTGTTTTAATGCCTAATGTCCATTCATCGGATTTTTTAGCCACATCTGTAATGGTTGCAGTCTCGGTTACATCTTTATTTTCTCCATTTACATAATTTAATGTAATGGTACCTGCTGCATTTGGTGTATAGGAAGTTGCCTTAATATGGCGTTCTCCGCTTTTTAAGGAACTTTCAATCGCTTTCGCTTGTTTCAAGTTAACTGCATCGTAATCGCCAACACCACCTGCTACGCCTGTTAAACGACGTGCGAATCCATTGTCTGTAGACGATCGTTTCGTACCAATGGCTACGATACCATACTCTTTATCTGCCACCGCATCTGTTCCTTGTGTATTTGTTAACATATACGGATATGTTTTCTGTGCCGACCCACTAGATGTACCTACATCTGAAGCGGTGATTTGGGTGTTCGCGCCTAAGGCAATACTACCAGATCCAGCCAGTACCTTCGCATTTTTACCGATGGCAATACTATTTGGGGCGTCTACAGCCGGTGTAGTTCCTGCTGTAGTTCTTCCTTCAGCTATACCAACAGTCGCCCCCTCACCAATGGCAATACCAGATGTACTAAACGCCTTAGCACCATTACCAAGAGCTGTGGCACTGGCTTTTGTGGATTGTGCTGCTGCACCAATGGCTGTAGAATTAGCCGCTGTAGTATTGGCTTGATAACCGATAGCAGTAGAGCCACTGCCAGCTGCTGTAGCTGCATTACCAAATGCACTATCATTGTCATTCGAAGCACGAGATGAGCTACCTACTGCAATAGTATCTTTTGCTTGTGCTTGCGCATCATTACCCATAGCAATACCACTGGTACCACCAGAGGTAGCACCTGTACCAATGGCTATGGCATCAGCCTTTTCTGCTGATGCTCCCTTACCAAGTGCCGTAGCATTGGCTTCCGAAGCTTCCGCACCTGTGCCAGCTGCAAAGGCGTCGTTTGCACTTGCTTTGGCACCTGTACCAATGGCTGATGCATTCTCTGCCGATGCTTTTGCTTTTGTACCTAACGCAGATGCACTTTTGCCAGAAGCTAAAGCACTATACCCAATAGCAGCCGCTTTTTCCGCCGAAGCTTGGGTTTTTTCTTTATTATCATCCAAAGCGTTTCCGTCACCACCACCAATAGCGATGGAGTTAGCTGCTGTTGCGGCAGCACTACGCCCCAAAGCTGTGGCATTGCCTCCAGTAGCCATCGTTCGTAAGCCTACAGAAACATCGCCCCATTTTTGATAGTTCGAAATTGTAGTTTCATCATCATTCCAAATAAATGTTTTAGGAGTCCCATCTGCATTGAATGTATTAGCTCCTGCTAAGGATTGGATACCTATAGCAACGCCACCTTGGCTATACCCACGAGCACTTACACCGTAGGCTGCAGCTCCCATTTTTTTTGACCGCGCACTTTCACCAACCGCTGTAGCATGTTCTGTGGCTACAGATTTATAGCCCATGCCGATACCATAATCGCCATTAACAGTTGCATATCGACCTACAGCAACCGCATAAGAATTTCTAATATCAGTATCTAAGCCGACTGCCAATGAAGAGTTCCCTATAGCGACCGCCCTTTGTCCAATAGCTATACTAGGATCTGTTGTACCGTCACGTTGTGTTCCTACGGCATAACTTTTTTTACCTAACGCTATAGAACCATCTGACCCTGCATAAGATCCAGATCCTATTGCAACCCCGCCAGGTTTAGCAGTCCCTTCATCCACGGTAGCCTGTACAGATATACTCATATCCGCCCCCACAGCCATAGCCGCCAAGATACTTGCTACTACGATTTTCTTCTTCCCAGAGTGGTTTTTCGCCATTTCAGACACGACGATATAACATTGCTTTGACTTGCTCCAAATAACTTTAAATATCTTATTCATACCGATACTTACTCCTAATCGTGAACACACTAATGATAATTAACAACTTTCACTTTCTATCTTGGTGCTTTCTGCTACGTTAACAACCTCCCTAAGCAGAGCCTATATATAATTATTTTCCTCTTTGCATTTATACTGAATGCTTACGTATCTCATTAAGAGTCTAGTCAACTTGATAGCTCAATGAAATAGGTAAACATTCCTTACAAATACAATACATAGAATGACAGCAATCTATAGTATATGAAAATTTCATGAAGAAATCATGAATTATTCATATTATAAAAGTAGTTTATTCTTGATAAACAATGCACTAATTATATACTATGTGAGTGGATTTTTCAATCCGCAAATTTCCCGATATATACAGCATCTGTGGCTATCTAATTACCCACTCTTGCATAACAAAATCAATGAAACAAAAAACATTGTCCTCATAAAACGCAGGAATTACACGTTTCTAAAATATTTACCTCCAATAAAGTTATATAATTTTATTATAACAAGATAGCCTAAACCTATCAATACATATTTAGATATACTATTGAATTTTAATCTATAGTAGTCAAACATTTGTGACACAACCTTCTAAATATTTATTTAAGAAGTACTCTGCTACATATTCATTGGGGGATTTATAATCCCAACACTTTCTGTGCTATGTTATTATATCTACTTGCATATCGTTGATGTGCCTTTAAGAAAGCGTTAAGACTCCTAAACCTTCTTGTATAGGATCTTTCTCCATCAACCTTATGGCTCCGCTCTACCTTTCCATTTTGCCATGGAGAAAATGGGCGAATTAGCTTATGTTTTATACCTAATTTACGTGACACTCGATCAAACAAACACTCTCGTTCTTTAAGACCGTAATTAGTAAACTCTCGCCCATTATCTGTCTGTATCGTATCTATTTTAAAGCCCATACGTGCCTCTAAATCTACTAAGAATCTACTCGTATTAGTCACGCTCTTCTCGTCTACAATAGATAGTATCCGTTTCCTAGAGTATTCATCTATAGCCGTAATTTGGTAGTATTTAATGCCATCGGTGTTAAATAGCAAGCATTCATTAGGTACATATTTAATATCAATTTGAACTTTTTCACCTGGATATGTAACCACATCAGGCTTCCAATTGCTTTTATAATATTGTTTAGATGCCTTTTTCTTAGGTATATGCTTGCGTATTTGACAGCACATCGATCCATAGGAACGAGTATATCCTCGTTTCTTAGCTTCTGTATATACTTGTGCCAACCCTTCATGTTTAAACTTCGAATATACACGCTTAATTAGGGATAATTCTTCCGCTGTATATTGATTTGGATGTGAGTGAGGTCTACGGCTCTTTAACCGCAAACATTCAATCGTTCCATCATAGCGTTTTACCCAGCGTTGTACTTGTTGTCTACTTGTATGATACCGTCTAGCTGCTTCAGCATTGTTTTTATGTTTGATAGCATATTCACAAACTTGTTTACGAAAGCGTAATTCTTCAGTTATAATAGATGACATAAGAAGGTCTCTCCTTTGAAATAATGATTCGGTTTAGCAACTTTCATTATAACAGAGAGCCTTCTTATTTTTTTATTTTTTGTCACAAATGCATTATATCCTTACACAAAATATATGTGGATGTAAGCAGAGCAAAAAAAGTCCGTTAAAATATTTACAGATGATCGAGAAGCCCTTGCAAAGCAAGCTAAACGATATCATAAAAAGATTACCGCTGAAACCTTCTCTCATCATTCTACTAGCAATAAGAAAAGGAATAAGAATCATGTCAAAGAAAACAAAACTAAGACGCTCTAACGGTGAAGGCACCTTTTATCAAAGTAATGGAAAATGGTATGGTCATTTTAGTATTCCCAAAAACAATAACCTAATCCGTCGTTCTTTTTTCTGGAGATACTAAACTAGATGTATATAAAAAAGGGCATATTATCTCATCTAGCACAATACGCTGCACTAGACGGTACTTATCTGAACTATTTGAATATGCTGTAAATATAGGATTAGTATTAAAAAATCCAGTCAAGCTGACGAAGCCTCCTAGATTAATAACTACAGAGATTCATACATTATCCATCGAGGAAATCCATCGATTATCCTCTGCCATGAAAACTCAACTTATGGATTATATAGATTCGCCATATAGGATTAATTACTACGCTTCTTATATAGCAGTAAAAATAGCTTTAGGCACTGGTATGCGACTAGGAGAAGTATTTGGTTGATGTTGGGATTGTGTTGACTTAGACCGCTCTATTATTTCTGTTCGCCGTAGTATTCAAGCTGGTGCAAAAGAGCAACTATTCCAAGAAACAAAAACTAAAACATCACGCCGTAGTATACCAATTAGTAAAGAATTACAAGAGGATCTTAGGGCATATAAAGACTTTTAAGATACGTACATTCAAGAAATCGGTGATAAATGGACAGACACTTCTAGAATTGTAATATCTGGTATCTTTGGTAAAGTATTATCTACCAGTAACTTTAAATCTAGCTATTTTATTCCTGTATTAAAATAGCTACATTTAGATCATATCACCTTTCACGACCTTCGCCATACACATGCCACTATTCTACTCTCTCAAAAAATAAACCCTAAAATAGTACAAGAACGGTTAGGACGCTCCTCGATTATACTAACATTAGATACTTATTCACATTTAGTACCTGATATACAAAAAGAAGCAGTTAAGGCATTAGATAATTTAGGAATTTAAAAAAGAAGTTAGCTATATAAGTATAGCTAACTTCTGCAGTTAATTTTTATCAATCCATGCTTCCATACTTTTATCACTAGTATTTCCTTCATAGTTAATAGAACTTTGTTCCCAATCACAATATGAACTCAATAGTGATTGATTATACTCATTTAAATAAGAATATATCACACTTGTAACAATAATACTCTTTCGGCCATCTCTCCCTGCCTTATTTGCTAAATGACAAGCATTATTTACGACATTTCCCATCCAGACAACATCATTAATTGAACTTCCCTTATAACCTGCTTGAATCATTAATGTCCTACCATCATCAATACCAATTCCAACAGAAATTGTTTGATAGTTTTTTTTAGTCAATTTCATGTTTAACAGTTTCACCAAACTATTTAACATAAGTGCAATAGAAAATACAGAGTCAACATCTGATTTCTTAGGTGTTTCAAAAATTCCCCAAACACAATCACCATGAATACTAACTTCTTTACATTGATTAATTGAGGAGATTAATGCCACACACTCAGATATAAAACTTCGATATATTTTGGCAAGTGTTGGTCTTTGGCAATCCTCTATTAATTTCGATGAGTCCACAATATCTATAAATAGTGCTGTAACATTAACATAAAATCCATTATTATATGTCAATGTATCTCTAGAAGGCACTTCATTGCCTTTATCTTCATAATTAGCATTATTAGAGTCTAAAATTTCTTGAATTCGCTCCGCACTTTTTTCAATGTTATAAACTATATGATTCTTCACTTCCATATAACGCTCCCCCTTAAATTGAAAAATAGCCAAATCCTAAAAGGATTAATATCAATATAACTCCTAATCCCATGTATCTCATACCATCAGTATAATACATGAATTTTTGATTACATATATCTGCACATATATAAATTTGCATACTAAGATCATCTCTTAATTCTTCTTCTCCCAAAAATTTTATAGTAGATCTATATGAATCTATTTCACAACTTACTATATCACCAAAATATAAATTTGATTTATAATCCAAAGAACTCTGATATTTTTCATTCTTCAATCGAGCATATAAAACTTTCAAAAAATAATATATTCCCATAGCAAAAATCAACCATGAGATAAAAGTAAAAAGCAAATAGAATCTTGCAAAACATAGATTTTCACTATAAAAAAATATTGTCCAAATCTGAATTATTTTAGCAATTGAATCACTTGCAAAAAGAACGGTAAATATAACACCTATCAAAGCAAGAATTGTAGTTGTTTTGGTATCACAATTTTTTATCCACTCCTGATTTTGTTCTAAAACCCAACAAAGCCTTTCTATTGAAATTTCATTTGATTTATTCATTTATTTATTATTCTCCGAAGGTAATAACTCTATCTATTAAGTATACCAAATTACTAAAAAACTACAGAAAAAATATAAAAAAGTGGATAGCTCAATCTGAACTATCCGCCTATTTACTTGGTGATCCAGGAGGGATTCGAACCCCCGACCCACGGCTTAGAAGGCCGTTGCTCTATCCAACTGAGCTACTGAACCATGTGGATTACCTATATATGTAATTATCTATTATAGTATAAATTATGTACTATGTATCGTCAACTGTGCTCTATTGCAGTTTACCCTAAAAAAGGCAAAAAAAAATGGAGCGGGTGAAGGGAATCGAACCCTCGCGACCAGCTTGGAAGGCTGGGGCTCTACCATTGAGCTACACCCGCAAATAAAAAAATGGTCGGAGCAGCAGGATTCGAACCTGCGACCCCCTGGTCCCAAGCCAGGTGCGCTACCAAACTGCGCTATGCCCCGATATCTTCCATCCATAGTAACGAATCATCTTTACTGTCCTTGGGAAACACTGTTTCGCTACCGCTTGTTACTTATCGTAACAACAAATATATAATATCATATCCCATACATCTATGCAAGTATTTTTTTATAATTTATTTATTTTTTTCTAATCTCACATTGCAAGTCCAAATTGAACACGTTTAGCCCTACTAACAAGGCACTTTATTCTTTTATACGAACAACACTTTACAACTGCGTACGCAACAAAAGGAGCTGTTACAGTTCTACAGCCCCTTTCATCATGTATTTATTCTTCTTCACTTTCATCAAAGAAAATTTGTATACTTTGTTTTCCATCTGCATGGACTGGTTCGTCGATATGAACCGTCAGTTGTTCTTCTTCTGTTCTACCAACGGAATCACCATCTTCTACCGTTTTATCTGAGGTTAACACATAGTCCGCAACCGTTAAAATGTAGTTCCAAGCTTTCTCTGGATGCCACGGACAATGGAGGAATTCCACATTTAATTGTTTAAACAATTCCATACCACTAGTGGACAAGGAAATAGTACCATCATCTTCAAAGTCCATATCTACCCAGATTAAATTTGCCATAGGTAGCATATCATCCCGTAACTGTTCCGTTTCCTCATGGTACTTGCCAGCTTCGTACAAAACTCCATTTGTATATATTGCACTAGCTCCGGTTTGCTCCGTCGCCACTGCCAGTAACTTAGCTAGTAAAATCCCTTCTTCCAAGGGTTTTCCAGGACCTTCTACAATGCTAATCGCCACATGGCTTGTATGATGAAGCACCGCATCTAATGCATCTTCCCAAAGGTAATTTCGAGTAGCCCCCTGCATAACAGCTTCCATCGGCATGGCAAAAGAAAATGGTGCTACCACTACTTTATAGTCATCAATCACTAGAAAGTGTGCTTCTTCCATATCCTCTTCTTCCACGGAATCTACATCTTTTGTGGCAATGGCTGCACGAACTTTCATTCCTTCAGGACTTGTAATGGAGTCAATATCCCATTTAGTAAGTAAATCCTTTTTAAAGCGATTCACATCAAATTCTGCATTATCCAACAGCACCATGCCCATAAAACCACGTTTACCAACCATAGGTCCAATGCCACCAGTACCTTCTAGAATTTTTTCCGCCAAATTCCGCATTGCATCAAACAATAGTTGATTCTCTGCACTTTGTACATCAGCCATATCTATATCTAGGCTCATCGTTTTCTGTATGATACTTTCAACTAAGTAATCGCCTACCCTATCGGATTGTTCTCTCATAAGTACTAACAAGGTTTCACTGAAAGAAGATCCCAACAAGGTCAATGCGTTCGTATCTCCGTCAAAATAGATGATTTGTCCTACAGTGCCAGATTTTGTCGGATTATAGTCAATGTATAAACGGGACGCCTGTTCCCCTTCGCCAGTAGCTGCAAAGAGGCATAAATCTCTCTGTTTAGAAGGCGCTCGTACTTGCGATGGTTTTACATCAGACCCCAGTATATCCATATTCATCACTTCTCGTCCGTGAAGATCAAATTCTAACATTTGACGCGCCGATAATAAATAGAATTGTTTATCATCATACATAAACATAGGGAATGTAGCTTTTAACGACGTATATTCCTTTTGGTACGTCCCGTTCACTACATTAAGTAAGAAACTCAGCCCCTCTGGAGTATGCGGATACCGCCGCAATAAATTCATCCATTCTTGAGGCGATACCCCTTTCCACTCACTTTGAATCACATTCCATACATCAGGCACTAACCCTCGATACACACGGGATATATCTGTCATATACCGTTCGTGAATCGTAAGACCAGAGTCCACCACATTGATAGTAGCCCCTTGTCCCAGTGCACTTCTACGAAGGTACTTTTCGATAGTACTAATAGCGAGGTCCTTATCTGCGACGTAATAAGTAAAGGTAGCCACTCCATCCGGGATGCTTAGCGTTGAGCCGCTGACAACGTTATTTTCTTCTAATACTCTTGAGATTTTTGTATCCAATCGTTTAAACTGTTTAGCATCTCCTAACGCTGCATCCAACACAACATGGATATGGTGTAAATTCCCTAATTCTGCAATGACTGTTCCTTCTTGGTATAGCTTAGCACCATATGGTATACCGAGTTCCTCCAAGGAGATGAGTATTTCCTCTACTAGCTCATCCCCTTCATCCATGGAAAACCGAAGTACGCAATGGTCGATTTCACCATTTTCTTTATACGCAGATTCCCCTTCATGGATGGTACCCACATCCGTAAGTTTATGTTCCAGTAATACTTCCAAAGAACCACGACAAGAATCATCAAATTGAGCCGGAATATATAGTTCATAAGATATTTGTTTTTTCTTTTCTTCTGTTGCCATATCTCTTAGTTCTCCACTCTACTCACCAATACGCAATGCTAGTACAACTTACATGATATCTCTCTTTCAGATTGTCCTCAATCCAAGAGAGTCACAGAAACGGGTAGGGATTGTAAAATTTGTTTTGCTAACTCACGGGTAGATTCTGTTGTACGAACCATGCACAATCCTTCTGTATTGACCGTTGTCATCACCCCTACATATTCATAGCCTTCTAAAATGCGATTCACATAATTCGTATGCTGTCGTTCAATCTGAAAGTACACATACTGCGGATCATAGAGAATGTCCTGTTCTTGCATCTTAGTCCTCCCCTTATGTAGTAAGAAATTATTTTTGCTTTGTTTCCCGACGCATCATGGAGTATTCTTCCAAAGGTGTGTCTATGTATAGACGTAATTTCATTTGCGCATGTTTCGCCACATCGATATCGTTTCCATCTTCATCGGTAATACGAGTAATCACATGTTTTACCAAAGGTCCATTTGGTTGACAGAACTCCACTTCTTCTCCAACCTTGAAATTATTACGTTGTTCCATATACGCATAACCTTCTTCCGCATTGTATCCTTCTACGAGGCCAATAAAGTCATGAGTTTGCGTATTGGAAGATTTACCATAGTTTTGTGCTTCTTCACCTGGTTTTTCCATGGCAAAGGCCTCTGTGTATGGACGGTGAGAGATTTTTTCTAATTCTGCATACCATTCATCACGTACATACCAATCGTCACCTTCTTCTAAGAATGTATCAATCGCTTCACGATACACTTTAGATACAGTTGCTGCATAGTGTACAGATTTCATACGACCTTCGATTTTCAAGCTATCTACACCGGCTTTGTACAACTCAGGGATATATTTCAACAAGCACAAATCTTTAGAATTAAAGATGTATGTACCATGTTCGTCTTCTTCGATTGGGTAGTATTCGCCAGGACGGTTTTCTTCCACCAAATTATATTTCCAGCGACATGCTTGTGTACAAGCCCCACGGTTTGCATCGCGGTTGGTCATGTAATTACTCAACAAACAACGACCGGAATAAGAAATACACATGGCACCATGGACGAAAGCTTCGATTTCCACATCTGCTTTTTCACGTATCGTCTTGATATCTTCAATGCTGACTTCACGAGCTACCACAACACGAGCTGCCCCTTGTTCTTTCCAGAACTGGGTTGTTAGATAGTTCGTCGTATTCGCTTGGGTACTTACATGCAATTCTAAGCCTGGAGCCACACGTTTTGCCAACAAGAAAATTCCCAAGTCTGCTACGATAATGGCATCCACTTTGATACTTTCTAAAAATTGTAAGTATTCTTCTAATCCTGTTAAGTCCTCATTATGAGGAATAATATTACAAGTAACATAGATTTTTTTACCATGACTATGTACAAATTCTACAGCCTCTTTCAACTGATCATTGTCAAAGTTAGAGCTAGCGGCACGCAATCCAAAAGCACGACCAGCACAATATACGGCATCTGCTCCATAGCGGATAGCCATTTTTAATTTATCCATATTACCAGCTGGGGCTAGTAATTCCATATGTCGTTTTGTCATAGTTTATCCTTTCCATACACTGACACTCATGCCATCGCCCATAGGGTAAATGGTGGTGTTGTAGTGTTCTTTTTGTTCTACATAGTTCAAGTACTCTTGCAACCGCTTCACAATGGTTTTAAAGCGACGTGGTGGTTCTTTATCTCCCCGCACATAGCCACGGAATAACACATTGTCGGCTAGTACAACGGCGTTTGGGGCCAGTTTCGGTTCAATCAATTCCAACTGATTTAAGTACTGACCTTTGGGCCCATCCAAAAATACTAAGTCAAAAGGTCCCTCCACCGTTTCTAATAATTCTGTGGCATCACCTTTTAATAAGGTAATTTTGTCCCTATAGTCCGATTGCGAAATAAAATGAGTGGCCATCCCATGGCGCACATCGTCTAATTCCATGGTAATCAGTTGTCCTTCTTTGTCCATATGTTTCGCCAATAACAAGGAAGAATACCCGATAGCAGTCCCCACTTCTAAGACACGCTTTGGCTTATATAAGCCAATTAAGTCTTCAAATAGTTCTACTTCCGATTCTCGTAAAATTGGCACATCATGCAAGAGCGCATAAATGCGTTGTTCATTTAAAATCTCTTTAATTTTCATAAATTTGATCCACTAGTTTCAAATGTTCTTCATAGGTTTTTGTGAAATGATGATGCCCCTCTTTGTCAGCTACAAAGAATAAATAGTCTGTTGGTGGCGCATACAAAACGGCTTCCATGGATTTGATGCCTGGGTTGGCAATCGGTCCGGGCGGTAATCCTTTATGAAGATATGTATTGTACGGACTTTCTAATTTTGTATCTTCAATCGTAATCAGTGGTTTGGGATATCCTAGAATATATTGGATACTAGCACAAGACTCCAAAGGCATACCCGTTTTTAAACGTTGACGGAATACAGCCGCAATGATGGGTCTATCCTCGTCAAACTTAGCTTCTTTTTCTACTAATGATGCCAAAGTGATGAACTCAAAAATAGTCATTCCTTGGGCTTCAATATCTTGACGCATTTTTGGCGTTAATTGACGATTCATTTCATCTGCCATAATCTTCATCACATCTTCTGCCTTGCTGCCTACAGGAATCTCATAGGTGCTAGGGAATAGGAATCCTTCTACCCGATAGGTAACCGGTTTCGTGCCCACCATGTACTCGTAAGGCGTATATGTCTTGCCATATTCCATGAAAGCATACTGCGTATCTATACCTTGTTCTTCGATACGCTTGCCAATTTCACCGATGGTAAATCCCTCTGGAATCGTTAGCTTAACTGTTTTCAATCTACCTTGTTGGAGTAATCCAATAATCTCGCTTAAACTAGAGTGATGAGGAATTTGATAATACCCATGTTGTAATTTGTCCATAGTCCCCGTCAAGCGCAAGGCGCCACGGAACACCGTTGGTGACGTGATAAGGCCTCTTTCATAGAGTACATCGCCAATCTCCGCACCGGTTTGGTTCTCACTAATGACAACCGTTTCTACATCTTCCTTAGAACCACCTGTCCAAGGAATATAATACATACCTGCTAGCACACCAAATACGGTCACTAACAGAATCGCTACACATCCGTAGATGTATTTTACATATTGTTTCACAGCAATCTCCTTTTCAATGAATACTATATTATACCATTTTAAGAGTATATATAGCAATTTTTCTATATAGCATAGGTCAATCTAGGAACTACACTCACCTATACTATATGTGAAACCTGTGAAAGTACTCTCTTCTCCGGGTTACAGGGAACCCTTGAGCACACCCTACCATTCATACAGAAAAGGGGCTGTTACGTTTCTACAACCCCTTTCATTATTTATGCTTCTTCACTTTCATCAAAGAAAATTTGTATGCTTTGCAATCCATCTGCATGGACTGGTTCATCGATGTGAACCCTCAGTTCTTCTGTCTCTGTTCTACCGATAGAATCACCATCATTTATCTCTTTCCCGGATGTCAATATAAAATTCGCCACACTAAGGATATACTTCCAAGCACGCTCTGGCTCCCAAGGACAATGCAAGAATTCTACATTAAGTTGGTCGAGCTCTTCCATACCATTAGTATACAAGGATACGGTTCCATCTTCTTCAAAATCGATATCAACCCACACGAGGTTCATCATAGGCAACACATTATCTCGTAGATTCTCTGTTTCTTGGTAGTACTTGTCCGCTTCATAGAGGACGCCATGCGTATAGATAGCAGTAGCTCCTGTTTGCACTGTTGCCACTGCAAGTAACTTCGACAGCAAAATACTTTCTTCCAATGTATTCCCTGTACCTTCTACGATACCGATCGCTACATGGTTCGTATGTTTCATAATCACTTCTAAGGCATTATTAAACAGATAATTTCGCAGCGCCCCCAGTTCTAATGCTTCTACCGGCATAGCAGAGGCGAAGGGTGCTATCACCACTTTGTAGTCATCAATGATTAACACGTGTGCATCTTCCATATCTGCTTCTTCTACAGGTTCCACATCTTTCGTGTCCACGGATACTCTTGCTGTTATCCCCTCTGGACTTGCAAGGGAAACAATATCCCATTGAGCAAGCAAATCCTTTTTGAATTGCTCCATATCAAAAGTAGCATTTTCTAACAATACCATGCCCATACATCCACTTCTATGAGTTATAGGACTCATGCCATCTTCTATGGTACTTTCAGCTAGGATAGCCATAGTGCTCATCAAGAGCTGATTATCCTCGCTATCGAGATCCAATGCTTCTATATTCAAATTCATGATGTGTTCCTTAATGCTTTCTAGAATGGAATCCGCTAAATTGTCAGACATTTCATCCATAATCTCTAACAAGGCGTGACTGAAAGATGGTCCCAATACCTCTAGCATATGCGTGTCCCCATCGTAATAGAGCACTTGTCCTACATGACCAGATTTTGTCGGGTTATAGTCAAGATAAAGCCGCGATGCTTCTTCCCCTTCACCAGTAGTTGCAAACAGACATAGATTTCTTTGTTTAGAAGCACTCCGTATTTGTGATGGTTTTGTATCAGGTCCCAATATATCCATGTTCATCACATCTCGTCCTTGAAGATCAAATTCTAACATTTGACGTGCTGACAGCAAGTAGAATCGTTTGCCTTCATAGAGGAACATGGGGAATGTGACCTTCATAGCTGTGTATTTCTGTTGGTACGTACCATTCACAATGTTGAGCAAGAAGCTAAGGCCTTCTGGTGTGTCTGGATAGCGGCGCAACAATTGTATCCACTCTTGCGAAGAGATGCCTTTCCACTCATTTTTAATGGCAGACCACAAATCAGGCACTACCCCACGATAGATGCTGTATATATCTGTCATAAACCGTTCATGAATCGTAAGGCCCGAATCTACCACATCGATCGTAGCTCCTGTCCCTAGCGCACTTCGACCAAGATACTTCTCAATAGTGCTCACTGCCAGGTCCTTGTCTGCTACATAATACGCAAAGGTAGCCACTCTCTCTGGAATACGTAGTGTGGTGCCACTGACAACGTTATTCTCTTTCAAAGCCTTAGAAATTTTTGTATCCAATCGTTTGAACTGTTTCGCATCTCCTAATGATGTATCCAACACAACATAGATATGATGTAAATTGCCTAATTCTGCAATGACATTTCCATTTTGATATAACTTAGCACCACAAGGTACACCTGCTTCTCTCAAGCAGAGAAGTATTTCCTCTACGAATTCATCCCCTTCATCCATAGAAAACCGAAGTACACAATGGTCAATTTCACCATTTTCTTTATACATCGATTCCCCTTCATGCACAGTCCCTATATCTTCTAACATATCCTCCAACAGCGCTTCTAATGAACGTCGAATCTCCTCGTCAAATTGGGCGGGAATATATAGTTCATACTGAATTTGTATGTTCTTTTCTTCTGTTGCCATATCTCTTACTTCTCCACTGTACTCATTGTTTCTAAACATGATGACCACCATACAGAAAAAGAGCTGCAACGGAACTGCCTATCGGCAATCTGTTACAGCCCTTACTAGCGATTAGTCCATTTCTTCGTATAATTTAATGACTGCATCGAATTCTTCATCAGTTGGAGCCACGTAAACTTGTTCTCCCTCTTCTTCATCAATGCGCGCAATAATCACTTCTGGTTCATCATGTTCAGTGTCTTCTTCTGGAGGAAGAGAGACTAGAATGGCAAATGCTTTTCCATCATGTTGGATGAGCATTTCTTCTTCATAGTACCTTTCTTCTCCATTTTCATCTTCAATGACAATCACAGATACTTCACCTTCGTAACCTTGTTCGATCATGGTAACCTCCTTATGAACGACTATCTAAATAGCCTTGTAAAATGACAACAGCTGCCATCTTATCAATGACTTCTTTCCGTTTTTTACGACTTACATCAGCGGCAATTAAAGATTTCTCCGCCATCACTGTAGATAGACGTTCATCCCAAAATACAACTGGCGTAGAAATGACTTCTTTCATCTTTTCCACAAAGGCTTCCGTTTTTTCTGCCCGCTCCCCTTTGGTACCATTCATATTTTTCGGCATCCCTACCACAATGGTGTCTACCTCATATTCACGGATCAATTCCGCAATACGCTGAAAGTCTTTTTCGTGAGACGTACGGCGAATGGTTTCAATGCCTTGCGCTGTAATATACAGCGCATCACTGCATGCGACACCAATCGTCCGACTTCCCACATCTAGTGCCATAATTCGCATTATAATTGTTTCGCTTTCACATACTCTTTTACAAGTTCTTCAATGAGCTCATCTCGTTCGATACTACGAATATCTTTCCGAGCATTGTTGTAGCTTGTAATATACGTTGGATCTCCCGAAATGAGATATCCTGTGATCTGACTAATCGGGTTATACCCTTTTTCCACTAGTGCTTGAAACACATGTTGGAATACTTCCTCTGGTGTTAACGGCGTAGTTTGTACCGGTTTAATCACCATTGTTTTATCTGAAAGATTCATACAATCCCTCCTTATTATGAGTTTTCTACTGAAAGTCTCATCTATAGTAAGCTTATCCAACCATGGATTGGATGGCTTCTTTACCTGCTGATAAGGCTTGGTCCATCGCTACTGGATCTTTACCACCAGCTTGTGCCATATCTGGACGACCACCACCGTTACCACCAGCCGCTTGAGCTGCTGCTTTTACGATGTTACCGCAATGGATACCTTTGCCCACTACATCTTTCGTAGCCATGCAGACGAAGTTCACTTTATCACCACCAGCTGCTCCCAAAAGAACTACGCCAGAGCCGATTTTATCACGAACCATATCTGCCATATCGCGCAATTCACCCATGTCGGATACTGGAACAGATGCGACCACAGCTGTTACATCACCTACTGTAAATTGACCTGCTAAGACACCATCAAGGTTACCGCTATTCAACTCTTTTTTCACTTGTTCTAGCTCACGTTCCACAGCTTTTGCATGGTCAAGTACTTGTTGTACTTTGGTTACCACTTCTTGTGGTTTTGCTTTCACAAGAGATGCTACAGATTTTAATGTATGTTCCTCTTGTTGTGCTAAAGCTAGAGCTGCTTTGCCTGTTACCGCTTCGATACGGCGTACGCCAGAACCGATACCACCTTCAGATGTGATACGGAATTGACCGATAAATCCTGTGTTTTCTACGTGAGAACCACCACACAATTCGATGGAGAATTCTGGAACAGAAATCACACGCACTTCGGAACCATATTTTTCACCGAACAATGCCATTGCTCCTTTTGCTTTTGCTGCATCAATAGACATGATTTCTTCTTCCAATGTTACAGCACGCAGAATTTGTTCATTTACCATCTTTGTGATTGTTTGTAGTTCTTCTGCTGTTACAGGAGAGAAATGTGTAAAGTCAAAACGCAAGTAGTCTTGTGTCACCAAAGAGCCGGCTTGGTTGACATGTGTACCCAATACAGAGCGCAATGCAGCATGCAATAAGTGTGTAGCTGTATGGTTACGAGCCATATGTTGACGACGTTCTATATCTACTTCAAAAGTGACTTCGTCGTTCACAGAAATGCTACCTTCTACCACGGTACCTACATGGTACGTAGTGCCTTCTGGCAATTTTTTCGCTGTATGCACTTCTACTTTGCCCAATGGGCCAACGATGAATCCAGTATCGCCTAATTGTCCGCCGCCTTCTGCATGGAATGGAGTCGTTTTTACTATGATGGTTACATCCTGTCCATCTTCCGCACGGTCGATAGCTTTTGCCCCTTCACCGATTAATAATACAGTGGATGCTGTGGCACTTTCATCATCAGAAATATGTTCATTGGATAAATGCGTAATATCTGGAGTTGCTACTTTTGCATCTACGTCTTCACGAGCTTCACGAGCACGAGTACGTTGTTCATTCATAGCAGCTTCAAAACCAGCTTGGTCGATAGTGAAACCTGCTTCGTGAGCAATTTCTTCTGTCAGTTCCCAAGGGAAGCCGTAGGTATCATATAACTTGAATACATCTTGACCTGGTACAGTAGTCGTACCATCAGCTTTTAATGTATCCAACAATTGGCTCAACATATCAAGACCAGACGCCAACGTTTGGTTAAAGCGTTCTTCTTCATTCGCCACAACTCGTTTTACGAAGTCTTGTTTTTCCACAATGTTCGTAATAGCACCACCCAAGATATCGACTACGATATCTACTAATGGCACCAAGAATGGTCCTTGAATGCCTAATAGGCGACCATGACGAACAGCACGGCGTAAAATACGACGAAGTACATATCCACGGCCTTCATTAGATGGTAATACACCATCTGCAATCAATGCTACGATGGCACGAATATGGTCGGCAATAACTTTCAAAGAAACATCTGTATTCTCATCTGTATGATACGTAACACCTGCTTTTTTTGCTGTGGCTTCGATGATTGGGAAAATCAAATCTGTTTCAAAGTTACTTTCTTTATTTTGTAATACAGATGCTAACCGTTCTAAACCAGCACCAGTATCGATATTTTTCTTAGCCAATGGTTCGTATGTACCTTCTGCAGTACGGTTAAATTGTGTAAATACAAGGTTCCAAATTTCAAGGAACCGATCGCAATCACAACCTGGTGCACAGTTTGGATCATCACAACCACGTTCTGGTCCTAAGTCAAAGAAAATTTCGCTATCTGGACCGCATGGACCTTCGCCGATTTCCCAAAAATTATCTTCCAAACGGCTGATGTGCTCTTCTGGTAAACCAATTTCATTATGCCAAGTGTCATATGCTTCTTGGTCATCTGGATATACAGTAACGTATAATTTTTCTTTATCTAATTTGATGACTTCTGTTAAGAATTCCCATGCCCAATGGATGGCTTCTTTTTTGAAATAGTCACCAAAAGAGAAGTTACCCAACATTTCAAAGAATGTATGGTGACGTGCTGTACGTCCTACGTTTTCAATATCCCCTGTACGAATTGACTTTTGGCTCGTCGTAATACGTGTACAAGGTGGTACTAATTTACCTGTAAAAAATGGCTTCAAAGGCGCCATACCAGCACCGATTAATAACAAAGATGGGTCGTTATCTGGAACAAGAGAATAACTCTCTTGCTTTAAATGTCCTTTACTTTCAAAAAAATTCAAATACGCTTGGCGTAATTCATTTCCTGTCATGGTTTCCCTCCTAAAATTGTCTATTGCCTTTATTATACCACAGATTTTGATGAAAGTATGCATTTAGGTACGGTCATTGACTTATATATGATGACGATACTTTCAATACTGAGTTATATTGTATTGCTATCTGCACTTCACCAAATTCACAAAAAATGTAATTATATAAAGTCCAATAGCTGTGAGCACAATGGTCCCCCCTGGTGCAAAGTCTAACCAAAAGGCGCTGCATAGTCCACCAACAACAGATAACACTGAATAAACGGTAGCGATGCCCCAGGTTTCCTTAAAACCTCGTTTCCATAAATGAGCAGAGGCAACAGGAACTATCATAAGGGCACTGATTAACAAAATACCTACTACGGTCATCCCCATCACAACCACAAGGGCTGTTAATATGGCGAAGATCATGTTCACTCGATTCACATTGATGCCTACGGTACGAGCAATCTCTTCATCAAAAGAGGTAAGCATTAAGGAGTGATACACAAATTTCATGATGATTCCCATAACTATCGCCACAGCACCAATGCCATAAATATCTGTCATAGTGACCGTCAAAATACTGCCGAATAAGAAGTTCAATAGACCCGTACTCGGCATTTTTACCATCGTAGAAAAAACGATGGCTAAGGATAATCCGCCATAAAAGAATAATGCCATAATCATATCTGCATATTGTTTTTGATAGCGTCGCACTAGTTCTATACCCATCGCAGATAGTACAGTTAAGACCACCGCTCCTAATGGAGGGTATACCTTCAATAAGGATGCTCCCGTCACGCCGGCAAAGGCGATATGACCTAAGCCATCGCCGAGCATAGATTGCCGTTTGATAACGATAAACATACCGATTAAGGGACACATGAGCGCCACGATGAGGCCTGCTAAAAAGGCACGTTGCATAAATGTATAAGATAAAATATCCATCTTAACCTCCTATATGCCATGCCAACCGAGAGCCTTGATGACTTTCCATAAAACCTTCACAAGGTCCATAGTAACAAGCATGTCCATCCACACATAAAATCGTATCTGCCACTTCCATAGCTTCCGTCACATCATGAGTAACCATGATAACAGTAATATTTTCTTGTTTCAAGGAACGCAACACTTCATAAATTTTCTTACTTGTTTCGTAATCAATACCACTTGTGGGCTCATCCAGTAGAATATAGTTAGGTTTCCGTGCTAACGCTTGGGCTAACATAACACGCTGTTGTTGACCACCACTGAGCTCACCAATACGGCGTTTCAAAAAGTCTTGCATGCCTACTAGTTGTAAGGCCTCTAATATACGATTTTTTTTATCTTCTTTGGGTACATGGAATAATGCTAACCCTACTACTTCTTCTACTGTCGCTGGAAATTGGGCTGCATTTTTATTATAAATCTGTGGCACCAAATGAATAAGTCCTTTCATTTGCGCCTCTTTCGGACTTATACCGTCTAAACAAAGATGTCCCGCAGTTGGTTCTAATAGCCCTGCTACCATACGTAACCACGTGGTTTTCCCAGATCCATTAGGTCCCACTACCAGCACAAACTCACCTTTTGGAATAGTAATCGTCATATTATGGATAACTGACTGTGTTCCATAAGAAAATTGTACATTTTGTATGTGAATGCCTGCGTGCGTCATAGTTAACTCCTTTACGTTTCAACCTATCACATATATGACAAAAGCTGTAATGAAAGTATCATTACAGCTTGTGTGTTATAGTACGCGTTTTGCCCCTACATAACGTGGTCCCCAATAGCTATCATCAATATCTGCTACGGCAACACCACTGCTAGATGTGGCACTGATGAATTGTCCATCTCCGATGTAAATACCAGAATGGGAAATCCCCGGCTCATAGGTTTCAAAGAATACTAAATCACCTGGTTGTAGATTACTTTTCTCTACTTTTTTACCCACTGTATACTGTTCGTCAGCTTGGCGTGGTAAATCATAACCGATTTTTTGGAATACATAATGAATATATCCTGAACAATCAAATCCCGCTGGTGTAGTACCGCCAAATTTGTAGGGCACACCAGTGAATGTATTAGCATAGGTCAAAATTTCTTTTACATTCCCCGATACAGATTGACCTCCAATATCTAATCCTTTGTAGGTTTTACCTTTCTTTTTGGAAGTAAGCCCTTGTGTGACCGCAGCTTTGCCTTTTTTTTGCTTCAAGGTAGAGGTAATAGCTGTAGATTCTGTATGTCTACTTGGATCAATATGAGACAATAAGACTGCATCTTTTTCAGAAATTTCTTTCTTCTTAGATACTGTATTAGTCTTCGCTGGCAATGGTTTACCCATTAATTTTTTATAGGTCACTGCCCCTAATATACCATCCACTGTTAATCCATGATCTTTTTGAAATAATCTAACCGCCCACTTTGTGTTCGCATCATATTCGCTAGTTTCTCTAGCTTTATAGCCAGCAGCGATGAGTTTCTTTTGAATACCAAGAATTTCATTGCCTGCATCACCATATTGATAAGCTCCTTGTACACTAGTACCTAAAAAGCCTACTAATAGAGCAACTGCAAGGTATTGTTTCTTTTTACTCGTCATAGGACTCCTCTCTTATATACGATTATTTGTCTTCTATCTGACAGTTTATGGTATCTTTCACCCAATATAACGGTCGTTGTTTGACTTCTTCAAAAATTCGTCCCACATATTCTCCAATGATACCAATGCCTACCAGTTGCACGCCACCTAAAAAGAAGATAGCCACCCCTAAAGTAGACCAACCACTGATTACATTATCAGAGAAAAAGTGAACAAATAATATATGTCCGATCATAATTAAACTGAGCAGTCCGCATAGCAAGCCGATATATAAGGCTAAGCGCAAAGGCACTCGAGAAAACGCTGTAATCCCATCTAAGGCAAAGCGCATCATTTTCTTTACGCTAAATTTGGAAGTGCCTGCAAAACGTGGGGGTGCTACAAAGTGAAATTCATGTTGCACGAATCCTAAGTCTCCCACGATGCCTCGTAAAAATCTACCATGTTCCCGGAAAGATTTCAAAGTTTCCAAAGATTTACGATTCATCAATCGGAAATCGGAACCACCCTCCACGATAGGAACATTGGCTAATTTATTAAGCACTTTGTAATAGTATTTCGATGTGAAAGCTTTTGCCCAACTAGCATCTTCTGTGGAATCACGAATGGTACGGACTACATCTGCACCTGCTTCCCAATGTTTGACTAGTTCTGGAATCAACTCTGGTGGATGTTGCATGTCTCCATCCATTGTGATTACCGCATCACCTTGTGCGTAATCTAATCCACATGTTAAGGCTAATTGATGACCGAAGTTTCGTGCCAACAACAAAACTTTTACTTTTGGATCTTGATTACCAATATATCGTAGCATGCCTGCACTATCATCACTGGACCCATCATCGACGAAAATAATTTCATGGTCATAGTCAAGAGTTTGCAATACATCTTTGACTGTAGTATAAAATTTTTGAATATTATCTTCCTCATTAAATACGGGAACAACAATTGACAGTAACATAGCTCCTCCTTATGATCTTTACCTATCTATTTTACAGGATTGAGGCCGCTTTTGCAAACTTCGCTATATATGGCGTTCTTTCCCCACTTTCGTGCCTAGAACGTAAGGAGCGAACGACATACACTTCTCCACAAATTTACGTTCCACTGAGATTTGCTCCGAAGTGTATAGCGTTCTTATATCTATATACTATATATGCACTTGCTTCATGAAATCAGACATAATAGCTACGCCAGTAAATGTATGATTCAAGCATTCTATATAGTTACTCCTATGTATACCTCCTAATGCAATCCCCTTAGCAAGGGGATATATAGTTTGAACAGCCTCAAGCAGATCCTTCCCCCGCTTAACACCAATACCGGGATGTCCTTCTTTGCATGGTGTAGGAAAAATAGGGCTAATTAAGATGCACTCCAAATTAGGGATTCCGAAAGATGCTAACAACTTGATATCATCTTCGTTGTGTACGGTACTCCATACTGTGACGGTATTCCAATGGCTTTGGAATGTGTTCCACAGCTCTTCTTGTTCGGATTGCCAATGGCGTATTAGATTGGTGGGCATATGGATTCGTGTTTGTCTGTTTAAGATAATCTCTAATTGTTCTAGGGTAGTGATGATTTTACCATGGTATACTACAGTACTACCTATGGCATCGCAGAGTTGGATATACTCTTCAAAGGGTAGGTCTGTGTCACGGCATAATGTGTACAGACTGTGATGATTTCTCATCCATCTGTCCGTTTCAACACTATCTACTCCTCGCTGAAACAATCTGTTGCTATCGAGATTTGCTACTACTCTAGATTCATATGCTTTATGTATATCCCATGGTAAATCGCTTTCTTCTGTATGATTAATACAATCTTTATCATACTTTTGTAATCTTTCTACTTCTTTGGACAGTGCTACACCATATGTTCCTAGACTCATGCCATCTTTTAACAAGTGTCGATTCGTAATCAACACTAAGGTATCTATAGATTGATTATTTTTCTTCATAGAGCACATCGATATAATCACTCATCACCACTTGCATACCTAAGGCTTTTACGTCTTCCATCGCTTCTGCTACGGTTCTACTATCGGCAATTTCAAATTGTGCATCTCCTTCTTCACGCTTTTTTTCTTCTGAGGAATGTTCACCAATGCCTGTGCTGACACCTGCTGAAAGCTTCGTTGCCGCTAATGGTAAGACTCCGTTACGAAATCGTGCTGTTTCTCGAGTAGAAATAGTAATATTAGCATACGGCAAAAATAGGCGATACACCAAGATAACTTGCAACAATTGAGCCTCTCCTACGTCACCTGCATTGATGGTCTCATCATTAACGATAGGGCGCAAACGTGGGCATGAAATACTAATTTCTCCATGGGGATAGGCACGTTGTAACAAATGGGCATGCAAGGCTGTGGCAAAGGCATCTTTTCGGAAATCATCCAACCCCAATAAGGCAGCTAAGCCTACTCCACGCATACCTCCACGTAAAGCCCGTTCCTGCGTTTCAAGTCGATAGGGAAATACACTTTTATTACCTAACAAATGCAAGGTTTTATAGTTTTCCCAATTATACGTTTCTTGGAATACCGTCACATAATCGCAACCACATTCTCGTAAGTACGCATAATCGTCTACATTGGCAGGGTAAATTTCTACGCCTACTACTTTGAAATATTTTTTTGCTAATTCACAGGCACGACCAATGTACGAAATAGGACTGTGACGTTCACTTTCCCCAGTCAAAATTAGAATATCTTGTAATCCTGTTTTGGCAATGTTTTTTAACTCTTCCTCAATGCCTTCTTCGTCTAATTTGGCACGATGAATTTGATTTTTACAGTTGAAGCCACAATACACGCATAGGTTATCACAATAATTTGAAATATATAGCGGAGTAAACAAATATACAGAATTGCCAAAGTATCTTGTTCTTACAGCTTTCGCCTTCTCCGCCAAGTCCTCTAAAAAAGGCTCTGCTGCTGGAGATAACAAAATTTTCAGTCCTGCTAAGTCAATGGTATCTTCTTGCAACACACGGCGCACGTCATCTGCTGTATAGTGGTCGTACGTATATTGTTCACGTTCTTGTAACACTGTTTCTAAAATGGGACTTTCAATTTGATCCATATGGGGGCGATATTTCCAACATGGATCGTCTATATGATATCTGGTGGTACTAGACATAAGCGATCCTTTCCTGACACTGCAATCGCTGAGCTACATTCATCAATTTAGCTCAATATTTTCATAAGCATTCACTATTTCTTATATCTCATATATATGTGTTATATATCAATATATAAGAGATATTATTGTAATTATCGTAAAAATCCTGTTAATGGAGAGGAAGCAGTACCGCCTGTTTCAAGTGTTGGTCCTAATTTTGACAAATATGCCAATCGTCCTGCTTGAATGGCTAATCCAAAGGCCTTTGCCATACCACGAATATGGCCCGCAGAGGCTACGGCAGTATTCGCCATAATCGCAGCTACGCCCATTTCCATCGCTTCTGCTGCTTGGGAGGGAGCTCCGATACCAGCATCTACAATGATAGGTAAGTCAATTTCATTCACTAAAATTTTAATAAATTCCTTCGTCTGTAATCCACGATTAGATCCGATAGGGGCAGCTAAAGGCATCACTGCGGCGGCACCAGCATTGACTAAATCACGAGCTACTTCTAAATCTGGATACATATAAGGCAAAACGATAAATCCTTCGTTAGCTAAGATCTCCGTTGCTTTAATCGTCTCTCCATTGTGAGGTAGTAAATATTTAGAATCTTTCATAATTTCTACTTTTACAAAATCTCCACAACCTGTAGCTCGGGATAAGCGCGCAATGCGCACCGCTTCTTCCGCATCTCGAGCACCACTTGTGTTAGGGATTAAGATAGTATCTTTTGGAATGGCGTCTAAGATATTTTCTACTTCACCCCCCACTGCACGACGCAATGCTAGGGTGATCATTTCAGCCCCTGCCTCTTCTAAGACAGCTTCGATTAAGTCGATAGAAAATTTGCCAGACCCCAAGATAAATCGAGACTGTAATGTATGTCCCCCTAAAGTCCATGTATCTTGTGTTTCCATATCTTGTACTGAAAGTGTCATAGGTTCCTCCTTAATCAATATCTTCTCCGTGTAATAGTTGAATGACCGCATTTGCCATATGACCAGCACAAACCATAACACGAGCGGCAGTAATTTTTCCGATAGCATCGATATCACTCACACCATCACCGCATAAATACCAACGATGGTGTCTCCGTTCACGGCGAATACCATTACTATCGCCCCAACCAGCCATGCCAGAACAACCTACTAGTAAAGGTTCCGTAGGATGAGTTAAGACAACTTCTGTCATCCACGCTTTTGTAACCGCTTTATCCACGGCTTCTACAACCATGTCATAGCCATTAATTAATTCAGATAATCGCTCTGGTGTAAGGCATTCATTATGAATGATGACTTCACAGTTTGGATTCATCCGATTGAGGTGACCTTTCATAGCCTCAACTTTTAACACGCCCACATCATTCACGTCATAGTATTGACGACCTAAATTACTTTCATCCACAACGTCAAAGTCTACGATTTCTAGCGTCCCAATTCCAGCACGGCACAATGCCACTGCCACATGGGAACCAACACCGCCCACGCCGATGAGCAGTACTTTTTTATCTTGTAAGGATACCATTTAGCCACCTCCTACAAAGGTTACTACTTCCATTGTATCTGCAGCGCTCACACGAGTGCTTTCCCAATCTGCTTTGGAAAGAATCTTTCCATTAAATTCCACCACGATGCGATCCATGCGAAATGATAAGGCTGTCAGCACCTCTTGTACTGTTTGTCCTTCATAATGATAGGTTGCTCCATTTACTTTCATCGTATCCTCCTAACTATAGCGTTTGCTATACACCTATTTCAAAACTAGTATACCGCCAATCACCTGTACGGGATTTTCCTCACATACTAGTATAAAAAAACAGCACGAAAAACCATACCCGCGGTGGTATGCCCCTTCATGCTGTAGCACTCTATCGTCTCACTATTCTGTTCTCCTTGTACATCCACTTAGATGTACCTTCAATTTGTATCCATATACGATATCATCTATAAAAGACACAAAAAAAGGACATCCTGTTGGATGTCCTCAGTATGACGAATCAAACTTATCCTACGTTGGCATTATCCAAATCAGGTTATGGGTCAAAACATTTGTTTACTCTCAGCCATGAGGCTCCCCAAAGTTCTCTTTCAGTATACGCTGATACGCTGCAATTTGCAAGCCTAAGTATCAACATTTTTTATCCTTTTCGCGCAGATACAGAGGCATAATTTTTGATGACAACAATAGGTGTCATTTGGCTATCATTGCCAAATGGATTATCGATCAAAATTTGTGCGATTTGTTGTGGTTTCAATCCACGGCTATGCCCCAAAATAGCTGCTCGTTTTAAATCATTCACATCAGCCACACAAGCCCCATAGGCTCCTGTGGCCTTCATAATAGCATCGGCTACTGCATGTGGTTGTTTTGGTCCATATACAATACATTTATCAAATGGAGGCATCGTACCCGTTACATCATCTGTTAAGGATGCTGTACGCGCCATTTGATAGAACACACCAGATTTTTTGAACACCTTAGCTACGGCGCCACAGAAGAAGGCAAACATCATTTTCCATTCTCCTTCTTTATCCATAGCCGCCTGCATACCATATACAGATGCCATAGATCCATCTGGATGGATAAAGCGATTTAAAAATTTAGCTTGCCAAGATACTTTCAAATCTTCTGGACGTGTGAACTCCCCTTGAGTGATAGCCACGACGGATTCTGCTACACACACAATATCCTCTGGTCCAATATACGGCCCTGCAAATTCTACAATAGCCTCTACGATATCATCTTTATTCGTTAAAATGCGCGTAGGGATTGGTAAAAGTTCTAATTCTGCCATGATATACCTCCTATTTACGCATTGCTACTTCTAACTCTTCCGCAGTTAGAATAATTCTAGTTTTTGAAATACGGTATGCCTCACGACCTACTACTTGATGATAGATATCAATCGGCATATCCGGGAATCCAACTAAATCTTTACGTATATTACCACTATTTGCCGTCATTACTAGGCGCAAACGAATGGTACTGCCTTGACGTTGCTTATATACTAAGGCTTCCCAATAGCCATCATGACGTTCTGCTTTTGCATCGGTCAACCACGATTGAATTTGTACGTTATCAAATTGTTCTTGTGGCAACAAGTGACGAGGGAACATATCCATAATAGTCCCGTATTGTTTTCCTCTATTTACAAATGGAATATCCGTAGATAATACCACTTGATCAAAACTAATGTCTTCCACTACAAATGGAGTACGGCGTTTTACCATAATCACAATGTCTTCATTGCCTTGGCGCCATGCAAAGATGCGATAGGCGATGTAAATAACAGCAATGATACAAGCAATCCACACCAGGGTATCAATGAATGTGTAAATATACATACTTCCTCCTATAGAGTAATGAGTTTAGCTTCTAAGCTAGTATCCTTGAAAATATCTTGTACGATAGGCGTCACCCGTTCTGCGTGACTTGTGACACAAACTTGTATAGTCCCAATACGGCCTGTTGTCTGTTCCAGATCTTCCCCGTACAAAATAGCTCCTACTGCATCAGATGTTTCCCATGCAGGATCTACAAAGCAAATACGGTCTCCTGCTAACTCTCGTAATACAGGTTCAACTAGTGGATAATGAGTGCACCCCAGAATGGCTACCTCTACATTGGTATCTACCAATGGTTTTACGCATTCTTTGGCGCACTCCCGCAGAATAGCATCATCCAAATGACCTTCTTCAATGCAAGCCGCTAGATCTTTACAGCCTTGTTCTACCACTTTTACATGGGGTTTTAAACTATGCACTGCATCCATATGTTTATGGCTATTGATAGTAGCCACGGTAGCCATAATCCCTAACGGACCTTTTCTCTTCTGTTTCACCTTGACACGGAGCGCATCATGAATCCCCTGCGACATGCCCACAATAGGTACATCAAATCGCTTGGATAATTTGTCCAAAGCTACTACCGAAAATGTATTACAAGCAATCACCATAAGCTTCACTGGTTGTGCTATCAAAAATTCTGCAATTCTTGTAGCAATTGCTTCTATTTCTTCTTTCGACTTATTTCCTACTGGATTGTTCGCACTATCTCCGACGTAAATAAAATCTTCTTCTGGAAATTCCTGTGCTAGCACAGATAATACAGATAATCCACCGATGCCAGAGTCGAATACTCCAATAGGTAATTCTTTCTGTATGGGCGTCATTCCCTACTCCTCCTCTGCTACGGCTTTCATAGGTTTGAAAAATACGTCTGGCAAACGAATGATTTTACCGGTTTCCTTGGAGGTGAACACATTTTGTGTGTCTCCAGTACATATCAGCGCACCATCACTTTCACGGATAATCCGATATGTGAAAGTACATTGAGCCCGTGACAAAGAGACCACTGTTAATTCCACCCGCAATACATCGTCAAAGCGCGCCACTTCCTTATATTCACAGCTCACTTTTGTAATAGGAAAGACGATGCCCTCCTGTATCATGTCCCACAAACTAATACC
This sequence comes from uncultured Veillonella sp., assembly GCA_963518505.1. Classification (GTDB taxonomy): domain Bacteria; phylum Bacillota; class Negativicutes; order Veillonellales; family Veillonellaceae; genus F0422. The sequence continues at coordinate 30,337 of CAUQIT010000009.1, forward strand.
ACAACGGCGGAAATATTCAATTCTTCCCATTTCAAACCATCGTAAATGATTCGTATGATGGGCTATCTCCATCATGTCCGTTTCATAAAATCGGACACGCAATGATGTAGAAATCATCGTATACCTCCTTTCCTATGCAATAAGAGGCTCCAAGGAGCCCCTTTTACTACTTAATCAATTGATCCGATAGGCACAAATTTTTGTGCTTGTTCTTTATGAGAAGCCTTAATATAACGATTGGCAACCTTCATAGCAATAGACAAGACGGCTATATCATCGACCCAGCCAAGGCCTGGTACACTATCTGGAATAAAATCAATAGGTAAAATTAAATATCCCAAGGCCCCTGCAATGACAGCCTTCACAAATTTTGGCGTGTCTTTATCACGTAAACAATAATATAACATTACTGCTTTTCGTGCAAACATAATATTACGGCCCATACGATTCACTGTAGACATAAAGGCATCAGATGTAAATGTTTTTCCATACTTAAGGATTTGTAAAATATTCATAGTGATGACCTCTCTGATTATTGTTTGAACTTATCTTTTGCTTGTTCTGCTAAATCGATGGCTTTTTCTTTCGTTTGTTCCGCTAATTCTACGGCTGTTTCTTTTACAACCTCTGCTTTTTCACGAATGTCTTGCACTGCTTCTTGTGCTTGATCAATCGCTTTCGCTGTCAACTCAGAAGCTTTTTCTTCTACTTGCTGTAGTGTTGGCTCCACAACCTCTTTCACTTGTTGAAGTTTTGGCTCCACTACTTCTTTAACCTGTTGAAGAGTAGGCTCTACAGCTTCTTTAACATCCTGCATAACAGCAGTTGCTTTTTCTACTACTGGTTCTACTTTAGTTTGTAAAGAGTCGTTAATTGATTGACGTACAGTTTCCGCTTTTTCGTAGGCTGCATGTGTATAGGCACTTGCTTTAGATGCTGATGTACCTGCTACACTTCCAGTCAAAGATAAGGCTTCTGTAGCTAAAATTTTAAGCAACGAACCTACACCTTTTGCCGCATGACGAGCATTATCTAGTAATTCTTCATTACCACTTTTTTCTAATGTATCTTTCACAGTCGCTGCTAAGATAGATACCGCACCTACTGCAAGGTCTTTCACAGCACCAATATTAGCTAGCAAATCAGCGCCTACAAAGGAAGTTGCAAATCCTTTCGCACTTGCTAAATAGTCATTACCTGATACATGAACGCCTTCTAAGAAATCTACCTCTTCATTACCCAAAGGTTTATTGCGTAGTGGAGTATTCGCCAATGTCATTACTGTTTCTTTATTATATTCATAGATATCTACTAAGCGTTGACGATATTCTTCATAATTAGGACATATTGGCATACCATCTTCAATCCATTTGGCTGCCATTTTACCTACACCATAGGTAATTGCTGCAGCTACTGGCACTCGAAGAATCATCGTTGGCACCATGGTGCATACTAAGGCCGCCACAGCACTGCCTCCAAGGCCTACTAAAAAACCGGTAATCCCTTCTTTTGCAGGGCATACACCATAGGCTTGAGCAATACGAGATACCATGTACACATCATTTGCCAATAACCCTATATAATTAAATTTTGGTAATGCTCCGATACCAGCTGCACGAGCAGCAGCCCAACGACAAATCATTTCCACTTCTTCTTGTACATTCGTTACATCAGTAAGTGTTGTATTATATTCCAACTGTTCCATATGTATCTCCTATAGTTACCACAAAACATTAAGTGTCAATGTACTTATTACCTTTATTGTATCAAATTTCGTTATGAATTACCAACTTGTTAATCCACCATCTACTGTCCATGCTGCACCTGTTACAAAAGAGGCTTTTTCGCTGATGAGAAAAGCGATAACTTCTCCTACTTCACGGGGCTGAGCGATACGCCCTAATGGATAATGTAACGCCATTTCTTCTTTCGCTTTTACAATATCACCAGATGGTTCATTAGCTAACTGTTTCGCTACTAATGATGTATCTACATCTCCTGGACATACACAGTTCACTCGCACACGATGCGGTGCCATTTCTAGCGACAAAGATTTAGTGAAGCTTACTACAGCCCCTTTAGACGCACCATACACAGTGCATGCCACATTACCTTGAAGGCCTGCATCACTAGAAATGGTCACGATGCTACCATGAACTTGTTTCAAATACGGTGCTGCGGCTTGGCATAAAAAGACAGTACCTTTCACATTAGTCCCAAACATTTCATCAAAATTTTGTTCATCCACATCCTCTAACAATCGTTCTTCGTAATAGCCAGCTGCTGTTACCAACGCATTCAAATTGCCAAATAGTCGCACGGTATCTTCTACAATACGTCGGCAATTCATAACCTTACTCACATCGCCTTGTACAAATCGTACTTTTGAAGAAATACGGCGTAATTTTACCACTGCCTCTTGTCCATCCCATTCATTACGACCATTGATGACAACGCACCATCCCTGTTTTAGCAGTAATGCTGCTGTTGCAAATCCTATACCTGATGTACCACCACTAATCAATGCCACCTGATTATCGCTAAACTTTTGCATAGTTACTCCTATTATATAATGCCCTGTGAAAGTAAATAGTCATAGGTTAATTTTATCAGCATAGTCAGAGACATAACAATGAACACAAAGCGTACTAATCCTGTCCCTTTTACCATCGCTAGTTTAGACCCTGTAGTAGCTCCAATAATTTGTCCCGCTGCTACTGCCAGTCCGTACCCATAATGAACTTGATCCATATAGATAAACATCATTAAAGAGCCAAAGTTACTGACTGTATTAAGGACTTTTGCATTGCCAGAGGCGCCCAAAAAGTCATAGCCCATGAAAAGGAAATAAAAAATCAGAAACATTCCTGTTCCAGGGCCAAAAAATCCATCATATAATCCAATTAAGATAGCTACAGACATATACGCAATTAACTTCCATCCACGCTTAGGTTCAACCTTGGAAATAGCACCCCAATCTTTCTTGGTAAGTACCACAATGAATACAGCTAACAATAACACAATAATAGCTGGCTTCAAAAATGTAGATGGTACATAAACCGCTATATATGCCCCCAACATAGAGACGAGCAAAGTAAAGGGAAGAATCCATTTAATCCCATCCCAATTGATTAATTTATTTCTAGCAAAGTTAATCATTGCTGTACCTGATCCAAAAACGCTAGACAATTTATTTGTCCCAATACACATGGCAACCGGCATATTGGTTAATATCAAGGCAGGCAAAGAAATCAAACCTCCGCCTCCCACAATAGAATCCACAAATCCTGCTAGGGCTCCTGCGAAAAATAATATGATACCAATGAGTAATTCACCTTCCATAGGGTGAGCCCTCCTCTTTTATATACATGCACTTACTGTTTTAACAACACTCTTATTCTTCAATACGAGGCAATATTTTGTTATATCCATCCGCCCCATAGTTTAAGCATCGTTTTACTCGGCTTATGGTGGCCGTACTAGCTCCTGTTAATTCCACAATTTGATCATAACCCGTACCAGCTTTCAACAACTTTGCTACTTCCAAACGTTGAGAAATCGATTTCAACTCTCCTATGGTACAGATATCTTCAAAAAATTCATAACATTCTTCCATAGTTTCCAATGACAATATGGCCTTAAATAATTGGTCATGCGTGGGACTTTTTAGTTTTTGATTCAATCTCTTTATTCCTCCAATGATTCTATTCACAATGCGCTTTATTTCACTACTATTATACCATAGGAAATATACCTGAGGAAATGTATACATAGAGCTAACATAAACTTTTCCCATAGAAAAAGAGGACCTTCGATGGCTTATCATCGGAGGTCCTCTCTTATTATTAGTTCTATAGGAAATTAGAATGCTGGAACAATAGATCCTTTGAATTCTTCTTGGATAAATTTGCGTACTGGTTCAGATTGGTAAATAGACAATAATTTTTTGTATGTTTCATTGTTTACGTCATCTGTACGAACAGCAATTACATTCGCGTATGGAGAATCTGTGCTCTCCACCACAACTGCATCTTTTTGTGGGTTTAAGCCCGCTGGGATGGCATAATTTGTATTAACTGCTGCTACATCAACATCATTTAAGGAGCGAGCAATTTGTGCTGCTTCTAATTCACGGATTTCCAAGTTTTTAGGATTACCCGTAATGTCAGCTACGGAAGATTTAACAGTACCTCCATCTTTCAATGTAATTAAACCAGCTTGTTGTAATAACAACAAGGCACGGCCACCATTTGTTGGATCATTTGGAATCGCCACTGTTGCACCATTAGGTACTTCTTTTAAATCTTTGTATTTATTGGAGTAAATTCCCATTGGCAATAGGATTGTTTTACCAATAGATTGAATTTTTAGCCCTTTATCTTTTACCATATTATCCAAGAATGGTTGATGTTGGTAAGAGTTTACATTTAATTCTTTTTGATCTAAGGCAATATTTGGTTGGATGTAATCACTGAATTCAACCACTTCAATATTCAATCCTTGTTTTGCTGCTTCTTGTTTTACAAACTCCATCACTTTTGCATGTGGACCTGCTGTGACCCCTACTTTGATTGGTGCATCTGCTGTTGGTTTTGTTTCTTCTTTACCACACCCTGCTAATAGCAGCACTAAGGATGCGATGGCTAATAAGCCTACTAAAATACGTTTCATAAGTATCTCCTTTATTTTTTATTTACTTTACGGGATAAGTAGTCACCTAAACTTTGGATGACTTGTACTAATACAATTAAAATGACAATCGTGGCTAACATCACGTCCCCTTGGAAACGTTGGTATCCATAGCGGATGGCAATATCTCCAAGGCCACCTCCACCGATCGCCCCTGCCATAGCAGAATAGCTAATTAAATTAACAATTAGAACTGTAATATTATCGATTAATGTTGGTAATGCTTCTGGCAACAATACTTTCCAAATAATTTGTAATGGCGTTGCACCCATAGATTGTGCCGCCTCAATGACACCACCGTTAACTTCTTTAATTGCTGTTTCCACTAATCGCGCCAAGAATGGAATAGCCGCCAATGTCAATGGCACACAAGCTGCTGTAGTACCAATAGATGTACCTGCCACTAAGCGAGTAAATGGAATGATGGCTACCATCAAAATGATGAAGGGAATGGAACGTGTGGCATTTACGATAGCCCCCAGGACTTTGTTTATCGTTTCATTTTGCATGATATGCCCGCGACTAGTGATGACTAAGATAACGCCCAAAGGAACCCCTAATAGAACGGCTACCACAGTGGAAATCACCGTCATTTGTACAGTTTCCAAGAAGCCTTGTAACAATAAATTAATGATTTGCTGTGACATAACCGATCACCTCGCTTCCAATTGGTAAATTATGTAAATACTCGATAGCCGCTTCCGATTTAGCACGTTCGCCTTTTAATTCTACAATTAAATGACCAAAGCTCATATCTTGAATATAGTCCACCCCGCCAAACAGAATACTTACATCTGTATCAAACTTACGGATAATGCTTGCCACTACAGGTTCATCTGTTACATTGCCTTTGAAAGTCAATCGTACAATCGGATTGGCCCCTGCTACCCAAGTTTCATTCAATGTCAAGTGAGCCAAAGCATCCTCTGGTAAATCATGGCTGATAATAGCAGACACGAACTCTTTTGTGGTAGCTTCTTTTGGTTCTGTGAACACATCTACAACAGGACCTTCTTCAATGATCGTACCACCTTCGATAACGGCTACACGATCACAAATCTCCTTGATGACATTCATTTCATGAGTGATTAACACAATCGTTAAATTCAATCGACGGTTGATATCTTTCAACAATGCTAAAATAGATTTAGTCGTTTGTGGGTCAAGTGCAGATGTAGCTTCATCACACAACAACACTTTCGGATTGCTAGCTAAAGCACGGGCAATACCAACACGTTGTTTTTGTCCACCAGACAATTGAGATGGATAATTATCTAATCGATCCGACAATTTTACAATATCCAAGATTGGTAAAATACGTTCTCTAATTTCATCTTTTGACAACCCTTGCAATTCCAATGGGAATGCCACATTTTCATAGACTGTGCGGGATGAAAGTAAATTAAAGTGTTGGAAAATCATACCGATATGTTTACGTTCTTCACGCAATTCCGCTGTGTTCAACTTCGTTAAATCTACACCATCCACAATAACAGAACCAGATGTAGGACGTTCCAACATATTGATACAGCGAATCAAAGTGGACTTACCGGCACCAGATTGACCGATGACCCCAAAAATTTCGCCTTCTTGTATAGTTACATTAATTTCTTTCAAGGCTTCCACACGGACAGCACCTTCATAGATTTTTTGAATCTGTTTAAGTTCTATCATGAAATCCTCTCCTTTTCAAACTAAATAAAATAAGAGCTCTCAGTAACCTAAGAGCTCTTGGGTATGCCTAAATTGTACAATGTCAGTAGACAGACTGTCAATAATTCCCACTATATTGCTTACCTATCGTTTATTATAACTTAAATCTATAACTCTATATTCAGATGTATTTACCCTTTATAACAAGTATCATCGTAACATAAAACACATCTTGTTGTCTTAAACTGAAATATATATCAAAAAAGTCTTACTATATGTTATAAATCCATAGAAGATTACATTGTCACTCACTATATCACTACTATAAAGTAAATACGATTGCACAACATCCATATACTTGCTATTCTTGTTTTTACAGCTTAATACCACCACGCTTTGCAATGAAAGCCGCTAGGAACACACCACAAGTGCCCGTGATTAACTGTGGCCAACCCATGCTGAATAAAATTCCTTTTTGCATGGCTTCTGGAATACCTGGCATCAATTGGAATAACACCAAGAATAGCCCATAAAGAACTACACTTTTCACAATAGCAGCTGTAACAGCTGTCATCCATACACGCTTTGTACCTAATACTTTCACAGTGATTGCATATGCCATACTACCCAACGCCACTACAGGTACGAAAAGAGGTATGGTCAACATACCTTGCAGAAATGCCATAATCGGAGTCACACAAGCCACTACGAATCCGCTCCACAAACCATAGCGCCAAGTAGCTAACGCCGTACAGGCGCCTACGATGGAGCCTACTAAAAATTGCACTAACCCGTGCATAGGAATAATCATGCGAAGAAACCCTTGACTCAACAAGGCTATCGCCAACAATAAGGCACTGCCTGTGATCGTTTTAACTGTCATTATGCTAACCCTTCTTCCATTAAATGTTGTAATTGTTCAGCTAATACTTTTGCCGCTTTGCCCGGTTTTCCATCACCTACAGGCTCACGATTTAAGGTTGTAATCGGAATAATACCACCAATAGTATCGGTGAAGAAGATTTCGTCTGCATCTTTTAAGAACGCTTCATCAAATTCACGTTCAATAATCGTAATTCCTGCTGTTGGTGCAACACGAGTTACCACTAACTGACGGGTGATACCTTTTAGAATATGATGGTTTGCTGGATGTGTGTAACATACACCATCTTTCATAACAAATACATTAGAAGTAGCTCCTTCTGTAACGATACCATCACGCACTAAAATAGCAGTGTAGGCGCCTTTTTTCTCGGCTTTCGTTTGTGCTAAAATATTAGGAATTAAGTTTAACGTTTTGATATCCACACGAGCCCAACGCTCATCCGGTAACGTAATAGCTTTAACACCTTCCTGCAATACGCTTAAATCCTTTGTTATAGGTTTAATAAACATATACATTTGTGGCTCAAGTGTAGAACGCTCAAACGCATGATGACGGGGACTCACACCACGAGTAATTTGCAAATAGATATATCCATCAGTAATTTCACTTTGCTCAATCATGATTTCATGCAACTCTTGCAACTCATCAGGAGGCATACGCACAGGAATATCCATTTCACGCATAGAACGATACAAACGATCTTGGTGATAAGAAAAAGCAAACGCACGACCATTGTAGACACGTACTACCTCATATACACCATCCCCAAAACAATATCCTCTATCATCAAGACTAACCACCTTAGCCCCTGGCTCTACCATTTCACCATTAAAATATGTTAATTCTTTCATAGTAACACCTCATAGTATACATACGAATCAAGTATTATCTTCATTATAGTACAGACAAGTATAAAATTCTATATTTATTTTATCAGAAATCTTTTGTAGGAGCACACATTTTATTCCAAAACAAACTAAATAAAGCACAAACTTATGGATATCATCACCATATACTCCCATCCTCTGAGGAACGCAGTTACGAGTAGTAGACTTGTGGCATTCCTTATTACCTAAATCACACAAACACAAGAAGAGCACGGTGTGCCCCGAACAAACAATCACAAACTCCCCCTTGAGGAGCGCAGTTATGCGTAGCAGCCTTATGGCGCTCCTTACTGCCTAAATCACACAAACACTAGAAGAGCACGACATGTTCCGGAGCAAACCTAACCACTGTATCAGTTTGCGGAGGAATATGTCGTGCTCTTCCCTTTATCTTATATAATTAAGAATGCCACCGATTGCATAGCGAAACAAGCGACGATTTACTTTCCTAATACATACGCCCTCACTTGTTTCGGCAACCTTTCTAATCCCTTCGTCACTCCAAATGATAAGATGACCGCACTCACATACATAAATACTACAGACATAGTTGTATATCCTAATCCAGAGATTTCCAATATTTTGTCTATAAGAATCAACATAAATGGGTGCACCAAATAAATTCCATAAGACGTATTTCCCAATTCTGTCCAAAAGGTTTCCACTATATCACTCATGGATGACACGGTGAAAGCCCACACAAAAAAGATACAACCCATACCTGTATACACCAATCCTTGTGGACTTAGCTGATGCACTGTGTAGATGGCCTCTAACCGTATATAGCCCCACTCTGCCATCACGTAGTAATAGGATCCTAGCATCGCCACTAAGGATAAGATAAATCCAACGGTGATACCAAAACCGCGGGAGTCAATCCATCCCAACATTGCATCAAATCGTTCTGCTAATAGCCCACCTAATAGGAAAATCCATATATAAAATCCTACAAAATAATTAAGACGCATACTAAAGATATACTGCAACCATTCTTGTGAAAATTGCACATAACCTGTCATATAAGAGGACCAATAGTTCACTGCCATTTGCACAAAAAACAATACCGTCATACTAAGAATAGGAGCTTTCAGTATAAACCGTAGAGCCCATCGCCAAAGTGGCATCAATGCATAAAACCAGAGAAGGATCACCAGGAAATACAGATGGTACATACCATTCCCAAAGAGTAGAGTCAGTCCTAGTACATGTGGCATCAATCCCCAGGCGCTATGGGCTAACACCGCACTATAAGCTGTATATAAAATTGTCCATACAATATATGGATAGAGTACCACTTGTATACGCCGGCGCAAAAAATTGGAGTAGGAAAATTCATCCTCCACCGATGTATGATAAAACAATCCAAAGGCGGATAAGAAGAAAAAGGCTGGCACAGTAAAGCGTGATACAATTTCCAATAATCCTAATAGATGTATATTAATCGCAGGGTTTGCCAACGCATAGGACCCTACATGAATACCGATAACACCTAACATGCAAAGTCCCCGCATATAGGTAATGGCCGGTATAGCTGGCTTTCTCATAATTCCTCCAAAAAGAGGGGCTACGCCCCCCTCTTCTTGTATTACGTAACATTATTGAGCTTGCTTCACTTTTGCAGCTTCTGCCTCTGCTTTTTCAGCTTTTGCCTCGGCTTCCGCCTTTGCTTTAGCTTCTGCTTCTAGTCGTGCTCGTTCTGCCGCTTCACGTTGTAAACGCAATTCTTTTTGTAAAGGAGCCACCGGTTCACGATATACGGTAATATCCGTTTCAAACAATCGTCCCCATGGGAATCGAGCTGATACAGTACGTGGATCCAATTTTAAATAGGTCGCTGCAAAGTCCTGCACGCGCTCACCTAAATAGCTTTCTAAAACTTCATTTAATGTGCCTGTATATTTCACATTATCTGTGCGGATAGAGTCCTGCATACGATACACGTCTTTGCGAATATTCGCTTGATACGCCCAGTTATCCAAGTATTGTTGTGTCAACATATCGCGATGACTTTGGTCATCCATGTGCACCCCTAAAATACCTTGTGCTATGGCATAGCCAATGGTATTACTTGCCGTATTCCAGCCATTATAAGCGCTTACTTTATACAGTAAATCTCGTTGGTACAGTCCATACACTAACGTATTATCCGACCCATTGGAGTAAGCAATATCTGCAATGCTAACAGGTACCCCTTGATTCATGGAAGCTTGAATGTGATCTAAAAATTCATTAGTACTTCTAGAAATCATTGGAAAGTTTTCAAAGGCTTCTGATTCACCTGTCACCATACCTAGAGGAGTATTCACCGCTAGTAACACCGATGGTTTCCCTTTGGCTTTCATCGTACCACCTACAGCCACTACATGTTCGGCAATCGTTTTTTCTACCTTTTGATCCTCATAGTGTGGCACTGTTTCGCCGCCAGCACCTAACGGATAGATAACCTCAAAGGTTGGCGTCAAGTGATTACGGTCCACATGGTCACGAGCAATCAATAATAGACCTAATTGGTCTGCCCCTGGGAAACTACCATATTGCGTAGGAGAAAGTCCTTTACTATATTTTTGTAAATAACGTCCCTCCATAGCCGATTGGGATAAACTACTCGTATCATCATGACCTAAGGCAAAATATTTAAATACACCTTTTTTAGTTATATCAATTAACTGACGGTTGATTTCCATATTTTTTTGACGACGATGGAACCAGTCTTGTAAAAACTCCACCGGCACCGTAGCCTGCAACATGAACAATTCTTTTTGCTCATCTGGAGTCAATTTTTGACTATCTAATTTATCTTGTAACGCTGCGATACGGAAAATAGTCGGTCCATATTGATCATAATAGGCTGGCTCCACACCGCCACCACTAGCACGTGGAGAGCGCATCACTGTACCAAAAGCATAGATTGGCACATTCGGATACTTTTTGTGCAAGTCCTCAATATGACGTACACGATATTCCAACGTATGCAAATCTAAATTATGTTTCCTAGAATCTACAAGACCACCATAAATCAAGGAATCTGTACTTAATACGAGCACATCCGCTTTGTTAATATTCTCGTCTATCCATCTCCACATGGCTTCTGCATTTCCTTGAAAGTTTCGCCCAGAAATATAGTATTGTGGTGGTGTTAACACCGTATATCCTGCGTCTTGAGCCGTCGCCACAGTATAGGCTAAGCTCACTGGACGGTCATCTTGGGGTACATATAGCACCGTCGTGGCCTCTGCAGGGCTTGCATGACTCAGGATCGCTGTAGCAATGGCTGTGGCCATCATAGCAAACTTACGCCGCCATAATTGTTTACTCATTTTTTATATCTCTCCTATTATATAGCATGATTGCTAATTCTATTCTTACTTAATAGTGTCTTCTACTTACTATATCTTTACAAAATATATTTCTATATCTAGCTATATATGTATTGTATCGATAATTGAAAGTTATACGTAACTATACGCTCCCACGCCTAAGATTATCTTTTATATAGCCTATTAACTCAATTTTTTATTATCTTTTTACATATAACAAGCCTGTATCTTCTAGACTTTCACCACTCCTGAAAGTCTTGCCCCATGTATACTATCAGACATCATGGTCATCGATGAATCCGATCAATGCGGGGTAGATTCCAATGATATTCAATGGCTACCATACGAATGATAAAAACGATAAGGAAAGTTACATAAGAAGCTACTACTTGATGACCTATACCATACATCACAAAATAAGCAATGCCACCTAATAAAGCTGGTAACGCATAGACCTCCTCTTTTAGGACACTCGGCGTGCGATGAGCTAAAATATCACGAATAATGCCTCCACCTACTGCCGTAATCCCACCTAATACAACAGTGAGCACCAAATTGCCTGGATCCGTAGTCATCCCTACAGTCGCTCCTGTTACCGTAAAAGAGGCCAACCCTAAGGCATCTGCTGTCAGATATACTTTCGTGGCACCCTTGCCTTCAATATAACGATTCCAGCCGTATCGATACATAATAAACATGATACCTACTGTAATTAGCGTGATAGAAATATATAATCCCGTTTGCAAAGATGTGGGTGGTATGCGCCCTACCATAACATCACGGACAATCCCACCGCCAATAGCAGTGACCAGTGCTAAAATCAATATACCAAAAATATCCATACGCCGCTGAATCCCCAAAAGAGCTCCTGATATGGCAAAGGCAATCGTTCCAATGACGTCAAATAATAACCATAAAAAATCCATAGAACTCCTCCTCATACGGAATTATTGTACCATTCTTTTGAGTAAGATACTAGACATTTTATAAAGCAAAAAAGGACGGCTCGCACCCGTCCTTTTTTATTACCTCATAATGAGGAGTTTTACACTTTATGCCACAATTATATACCATAACTGAGAGGAAATACAATAGATATAAGAAAAATCCTATCCTTAGACTATTATAAATACACAATAACAGCAAATATTCGCATATATTCAAATATAAAATATGGTATACTTTATTTGTCCCTTTTTATTTAAGAAAGGGGGTGACTCTGTAATGGGGGAACTAGATATTATGAACATTGGCAACTTTCTCGCCCCTGTTCTTCAAGGTATCTTGATTCATGTTATTTCATACATGTTGATTGAGTTACTTAAGAATAAAAAGTAGAAAGAAAAAAGGACGGTGGCCGCCGTCCTTTTTTCTTTGACCCCATAATAAAGGGAACTAAATATTTTCACCGTAATTATATACCATCTTGCCACAAAATACAAGAATCGCTTTGTTACTCCCTATGAGGGGCAGGGTAAGGGGCAAAAAATCTTTAAGATGTCTTAATCATATGTTATTTCACAGATATAGACTGAGTTCTTCAAAAACAGAAAATAAGAAAGCAAAAAGGACGTTTGCCCTTAACCCATTTGAACTTGACCCCGCATTAGGGAATATAATATTACTGCTACTATTATATACTACCTTACGAGCAAACACAATGGAAATAACAAAAAAGCGCCTATGCAATGCACAAACGCTTTTAAACATTGGCGGAGAGAGAGGGATTTGAACCCTCGGTACGGTATCACCGCACACATGATTTCCAATCATGCTCCTTAAGCCGCTCGGACACCTCTCCAAGTGAATACTTAATTATTATAAACCACTAAATACATTCCGTCAAGCACTTTTTTCTACCTTCCTGAGGAACGCAATTTCACCTAGTGGAGTTGTAGCGCTTTGTACTACCTAAATTAAGCACACCCTAGAAAATCACCGTGTGCCCCCACCACGTGAGGAACGCAGTTATGCGTAGTAGCCTTGTGGCGTTCTTTACTGATTAAATCAATCATTCCCTAGAAGAGTACGTTGTACCCCATCCCGTGAGGAATGCAGTTATGCGTAGAACGTCCTGTGGTGGAATATTATCTACATAATATAAATGCTAAAAAAGCACCGCATATTCCGGAGCAAACCTAACCACTGTATCAGTTCGGGTCAGAATGTGCAACCATTTCTCAAATCAATCCCCGAGAGGAACGCAGTTGCGCGTAGTAGCCTTGTGGCGCTTTTACTACCTAAATTGCAAAAATGCAAGAAGAGCACGGTATGCCCTCGAACAAACATTATGAAATACCGTTTGAGAGGGGGTATACCGTGCTCTTCCCTTTACACTATTCAGTTAAAACGCCACAGGCTACATAGCACAGCAAGAGACGATTTAGCGAGGCAGATACCCCAAATGCTGCAACAATATTTTCACTCCAATGAGTATCAATATAACGCCTCCAGCCATTTCAGCTCTTTCACGGAAGGCTTTCATCATATGATATCCACTGAATATTCCCACGAGGCATACCAAGAAGGTAATCACCCCAATTGTAAGTGATGTAAAATACACGTCCACATGTAAGAGTGCAATAGTAACCCCTACCGCTAAGGCATCGATACTAGTGGCAATGGACAATGCTAACATTTCTTTCCAATCCACCTTTGTTTTATCTTCTTCCTCATCGCTAAGAGAAGCACGAATCATATTAATGCCCAAATAGCCTAAGGTAATGAAAATCACCCAGTGGTCCCAGTCATCAAAGTTTTGCGAAAACTGAGCCCCTACCGCTGCCCCTATGATTGGCATCAAACACTGAAAGGCACCAAATAAAAATGCCAATGTGATTTTTTTCGTCTTTGGATCGGATTTCATCTGTGATGATTTACAAATAGAAACTGCAAAGGCATCCATGGCAAGACCTACCGATAGAATTAATATTTCAAGGTATGACACAAGTCCCTCCTGTAAATAACAACAAAAGTGCTTGGCAGTCCCAAGCACTTTTTCTTAAAAACATTACATTTCATATAGAGAATTGTAATTATTTTTAGTACTAATTCTATTATTATACATCACCTATGGCTAATAGGGAATAGGCTTCTAATCCCATTGTGGCATCATTTTCAATCTGTATAGTTCTTTGTAATTCTGTACGCAAGGATTCTAACACTTGTTTTGTAAAAAATACACCCACCTCTGGATGCACCACAATAGATACATCCGTTTTTAATCGCCCAAAGCGATAGAGTTCTCGTAAACGGCGCAAGATTTGCAAATATACCGTTTCTCCTTTTAACACATGTCCAGTACCGCCACAGCTGGAACAAGTATCAAAGAGGATGGACGGAATACTTTGGCGCTCTCGTTTTCTTGTCAATTCCAATAAACCTAAGGATGTAATACCACATACCACCGTTTTAATAGGATCCTTTTTCACTAGATGATTCATCAACTGCACCAGTTCTTCCATATCTTGTTTCGGCATATCGATAAAGTCGCAGATGATGATACCTCCAAGATTTCGTAATCGTAATTGTCTAGCAATCATATGGGCCGCTTCTTGGTTAACACGTTTCGCCACCTGTCCTGCTTGTTCATTCTTACCACTGTAATGAGCAGAATTCACATCGATGACAGTAAGCGCTTCTGTTTGGTCAATCTGTAAGGAGCCACCAGATGGTAAATCAATACGATGATTTAACAATGCATCAATTTGTTCTTCAATACCATGGGTCTTAAAAATATCTTCCTTCTGATTCCACAAACTCACTTCCACAGGCTTACCAAATCGTCCTGCTCCTAATAATTGTTGCAACTCTTCATAGGCTGCTACATCATCCACCATAATGGCCCCCACCGTAGGCCCCACATAATCACGGATCACACGATACCATAAGTTCGCATCTCCATAGATTTCAGTGCCGTTCTGGGCTACCTTATAACGCTTTTGTAAATGTTCCCACGTCTGATGTAAATAAGCCATATCCCGAGCAATCTCTTCTTGGCTCGCCCCCATAGCAGCTGTGCGCAAAATAAATCCTACACCTCGTTCCAAATAGGGTTGCGCCATATCTTTCAAAGATTGACGCAACTCTGGGTCTGTAATCTTTTTAGAAATATGAATCTGTTGGTCTTGCGGCAATAAGACCATGTAGTGACCAGCTAAACTCACATCTGTAGTGACACGCGCACTTTTACCAAGCATGGCATCTTTCACGATTTGCACGAGCAATACTTCCCCTACATGAACTTTTTTCTGTTTCCCTTGTTCTTGTAGATTCAAATACACATTTTGACCGATGCCAATGTCGAGGAAAGCAGCGCTCATACCAGGCAGGACATTTTTCACAACTCCCTTATACATATGATGTACGCCGTTCGACAGCTGTGGTCGTTCATAGATAATCTGTTGTAACGCCCCTGCCTCATCCACAATAGCGAGACGGGTTTCCTCTTTCATCACATTGGCATATAATCGATTCATAGTCTCTCCTTATTCCACTTCTAGTGGCGTAATACAAGCCCCATCCGTTTCAATCAGAATCGCTTCACGGTGAATAGAATAACTGTCTGTTACGGGCCAGCCGTATTGTTCTTTGCCTAATTTCCACATATCCCCAGGTTTCATAGTCCCTTCTGGATATACGCCGATGGCCATGCGAATTGTCACCATTCCATTGTCCACTGTGGCCACCAATGGTTCCTTAATGAAATGCTTCACATCAATAGTTCTTGTTTTCTTCGGCGTTACTTTTTCATACAACACTTCTTCTGCACTATTGAAAGGCTCCAACAAAGACACCCAATCTACCGCTTCTATAACAGGGCCCTTAACTTCGTAGACCGCATAGTTGCAGATGGCCATCATTTTTTTCACTTTATCTGGCATGAATCGGCCTTCGAGCACTTCCAATCCTTTCGGTGCTGCTTCTGAAAGTCGTTTCATTAACTCTTCTAATGTGCCTTCTTCTAGAACATCCAGATCGCAATATTCAGCACTAGCTGTAATCCCCAACGCCAGGGCGGAGGAGAAACTAATTTTCATATGTGGATTAAATCCTTCAGAATAAGCCATTTTGATACCACTACGACGAATCATACGCTCAATGGCAGAGGCATAATCTAAATGGGATAAAAAGCGAAGTTCTTCTCCCTTATGTAAGGCCAAACGTAACTTTCTCAACACGTCCACCCTCCTTATAATCAATAATCGGTGTGCCCAACTCTGGACACGCATTACAACCATTGCACGGCTTGCGACGGCAATCCCAAGTCAATGTACCATCTACCGCACGTTCCCATTCGCGGCGTAAAAATTCTTTACTTACCGTATCATCTAGATGATCCCATGGTAAAGCTTCTGAAAAATCACGATTTCGTCGGGCATAGTATTCTGGATCAATATTGGTATTTTTGAAAGCCTGCATCCATGTATCGTAATTGAAAAACTCTGTCCATCCATCAAACTTACAACCTAATTTCCAAGCTTCTACAACAGATGCCGCTAAGCGTCTGTCACCACGGGCAAAGACTGCTTCTAAATACCCTGTATAGCCATCATGGTAGTGATAAGAAATATTTCTATTGTTGATTAAAGATTTCAAGTATTTCTGTTTACGATGAATTTCTTCTACATCTTGTTGTCCGTACCATTGGTATGGAGAATGTGATTTTGGCACAAAGAAGGAACAGCTCACTGTGACCTTACCATTGCGTTTACCAGTAATTTCTCGATGTAAATCAAGCACTTTATAGGCTAAATCGGCAATACCTGCTACGTCTTCATCCGTTTCTGTAGGCAAGCCCATCATGAAATAGAGCTTTACTGTATTCCAACCAGACTTGAAAGCATTTTCACAAGCGGACATCAAATCCTCTTCACTAACACCTTTATTGATAACATCACGCATCCGTTGAGACCCAGCTTCTGGAGCAAAAGTTAAGCCACTTTTACGCACTTGTTGTACTTTTTTAGCGATATCGATAGAAAAGGCATCAATACGTAAGGATGGCAAGCTGACACTCACTTGTTTATCTTTAAATTCTTCCATCAACATGTCGACTAATTCTGGCAATTTAGAATAGTCTGCAGAGCTTAGAGACATCAAGGAGATTTCATTGTAGCCAGTATTGGCAATAATTTCTTTTGCTAATTGTACCAATCGTTCTGGAGTTCGTTCACGCACTGGACGATATAACATACCAGCTTGGCAGAAACGACAGCCACGTAAACACCCTCTAAATAATTCCAGCACTGCTCTATCATGAACAATATCTAAGTATGGCACTACAGGTTTTGTAGGATAGAACGCAACCTCCATGTCTTCTACGATACGTTTTTTTACAATGGCAGGCGCTT
The DNA here is from genome assembly GCA_963518505.1 of uncultured Veillonella sp. Classification (GTDB taxonomy): domain Bacteria; phylum Bacillota; class Negativicutes; order Veillonellales; family Veillonellaceae; genus F0422. The sequence goes on from CAUQIT010000009.1 coordinate 48,122, forward strand.
CTTCAGCCAACACTTTCATCCCTGCAAAGTCTCCAGATTCTGTATATTGTGGTTCATACAAACTAGGAATATACGTCCCTTCAATCTGCGCTGCTTTTCGCAAAAAGGCCTCTTTGCCGCCAGGGAATCCTTTTTCTTTCTCAGCTTTATATAAATCAATAAATTCGTTGATCCAATCTTCTGATTCGCCAATGGATACGACATCAAAGAAATCTGCGATAGGCTCCATATTGTATACGCACGGGCCACCACCGATTAATAGAGGGAATGACAAGTCTCGATCCTTCCCATAAAAAGGAATGCCTGCCAAATCTAGCATATTAATGATGTTTGTATAGCACATTTCATATTGCAAGGTAAAGGCCAATAAATCAAAGTCACGGATCGGTGTTTTCGTTTCCAAAGAAAACAAAGGAATCTCCCGATTGCGCATTTCCGCTTCCATGTCATGCCAAGGAGCAAATACACGCTCTGCCGCCGCATCTGGGCGTTCGTTGACTATACCATATAGAATTTTAATTCCTAAATGGCTCATACTCACTTCATACACATCTGGAAAGGCGAAGGCCATCGTCACATCCACTTCCGAATGATTCTTAGCAACGCTATTCCATTCCCCACCCATATAACGGGCAGGCTTTTCCACATGTTGTAACCATGATGGATCTAATTGAATCATACAACCTCCAAGAGGCACTAGCCTCTTTTTTACTACTTAAAACATGCGCTTTTTCTGGCGCATCACTATATTTAATAATAAACCTATACTCAATAGATTTGTTGTTAACGCACTTACACCGTAACTAATGAAAGGCAATGGAATACCCGTTACAGGCATAATACCAGTGGTCATGCCTACATTGACTAAGACTTCAAATAACAGCATAGAGCCAATGCCTGTGGCAATCAACATACCAAAGGAATCTACCGATCGTTTCGCAATTAAGAAACTACGATACACAACTACCAATAGTAGCCCTAAGACCACAAAACAACCGAGAAGACCTAATTCTTCTCCCACCACGGAGAAAATAAAGTCTGTATGGTTTTCCGGTAGAAAGTTCAACTGACTTTGGGTCCCTTCAAAGAGACCTTTACCAAATAGTAAGCCTGAACCGATAGCAATTTTAGATTGGATAATATGATATCCTGCGCCAAAAGGGTCTACATTAGGATTCAAAAACACCATAATCCGTTGTTTTTGATACTCTTGTAATACAAACCAGCTTAACGGCAACAGTGCTACCATAGTGCCTACCATAATTTGCACTAACCGCATGCGAATACCACTGACAAAAAGCATGCCTGCTAATATAGCTACATACACTAAGGATGTCCCCAAATCTGGTTGCTTAAATACTAGCAAGGCAGGGATTCCTAAAAATAAGAATACCGGCAATAGCTCTTTAAAAGTATTTAACTTTCCTACTCGACTTTCCAACATATTGGCCAAGCTAATGATCATCATCAACTTCGTAAATTCTGATGGTTGAATCGTAATAGGCCCAATCTGAATCCATCGTTGCGCACCTAGTGCCGATGTACCTACCACCATAACTGCCAAGAGCATAACGATAGTAGCACCATATATCCACTTTGCATAGGGCCGTAAGCGCTCGTAATCTAGCCATTGCAGACCTACAATGGCAACGATATTTAATCCAAAGAATAGCAATTGTTTCGATACTAGCCCTGTAATTTGTAGTCCTTCTCGATTGATATGTGTGGCACTACCGATAACAACACAGCCAATGACAATCAAGCTGATGGTAGATAGTACCAAAATCCAATCCCATTCACGTATAATTCTCTGCCACATAGTATACTCCTAGTCTACCTTTTGTTCTTTTTCAGAGTTTGCCTCTTTTTTAGCATCCTCTTTCTTATCATTCATTGGGACTACGACTGGCTTAGGAATATGAAAGTACTCTTCCAAAATAGGACGTACAATAGACCCTGCTGATATAGCACCAAAACCGCCTTGTTCCACCAGCGCTACCACAACGATACGAGGCTTGTCGTACGGCGCATAGGCAACGAACCAACCATGGTCACGACCAGTGGCATTTTCCGCTGTTCCCGTTTTACCAGCTACAGCTAAGGATAAACCTTTAAAAATTTCCCCTGCCGTACCACCTTCCAAGGTTACGTCTCTGAGACCATTACGGACAATATCCATCACTGCTTTCGATACTTGTAAGACTCCTAATTTTTTAGGTCCAAAAATCTCTTCCGGCGTTCCGTCTGCATTGTCGATACGACTCACTACATACGGCTGGTAGCGAATCCCTCCATTGGCAATTTCCGACATAACCACTGCCATTTGTATGGGGGTCACCAATGTAAAAGACTGTCCAATAGCGGCATCAAAGGTTTCTCCTAAGTACCAATCTTGATCAAATACTTTTCGTTTGTATTCAGGGCTAGCAATATTACCACTGCCTTCATCATATAACTTAATGCCAGTCTTTTCGCCTAGACCAAATACTTTAGCATATTTATCGATATTATCGATGCCTAAGCGATTTCCCATTTCATAGAAATACACATTATCTGATTTCGCCAATGCTTTAGTGAAATCAAGCCAACCTAAAGCTTCTCCTTCTGCATTTCGCTTATCAATCAGCCAATGTTTACCACTGTCATAAATCATTTCATTAGGCGTCACTTTTTTCAGTTCTAAGGCAGCTGCACCAGTAATAATTTTGAAAGGAGACCCTGGCGGGTATTCACCAGTAACAACTTTGTTTTCAAAAGGATTTTCCCCTTTTGCATTTAGCTGCTTCCACTGTTCGGTAGTTATCCCTTTAGCAAACCAATTCGGATTAAAGCCAGGTGCACTGACCATAGCGAGAACTGCCCCTGTATTAGGATCTAGAGCCACTACGGCAGCCCCCTTCGCAGGAATACCTTGTTTTCTAAGTGCTGCTAATTGGTCATACACAGCTTTTTCAGCCACTTTTTGTAGATTTAAATCAATGGTTAAGTGAATATTTCGACCGGGTATGGTGTGTTTACGCCCTACTTCTTCTACAGGACGTCCACTAGCATCCACCTCTACCTGACGACCGCCATCCACACCGCGTAGCACAGAATCGTACATTTTCTCTAGCCCAGAACGGCCTAAAATCGTACCAGGGCCAATGGCTCCACCCATATGTGTCCCCTCTAATTCTGCTTGTTTCGCTTCCGCTAGTTCATCTTCACTAACTTCTCCTACATAGCCCAACAATTGGGATGCCATCGTATCATGAGGATAATAGCGAAGTGGCTCTACATCAACAGTAATGCCAGGTAATTCATGACGATGTTCTTCAATTTTTGTCACCTTGTCTAAGGTTACATCACTAGCTAGCCGAATCGGTTCATAGCCACCTTTATGGGTTTCTATTTTTTCTGTCAATGTTTTCACAGGAATTTGTAAATACGTAGCCAATTGTTCTAGCTCTTTTGGATCTGCCTGCTTTCCTGTGGGCAACATAGACACCATATAAGCAGGTCGTGAGCCGACCACAATTTGACCGTTTCGATCATACATCAATCCCCGTGTAGCCGTCATAGAGAGTATGCGGAGTCGATTCCCCTCCGCTTTCCCACGGTAATAATCACCTTCAATGACTTGCAGGTAAAACACCCGTCCCAACAAAATAGTAAAAACGATGACGACTATGGTTAGCAATACATCAAAGCGTGTCGTTTTCTTCTTTTTATATAATGCTTTTAACATAGTCTCTCCTTTCTACCACATGTATTCATCTTTTTCTTCCCAGCGCCATACCAATTTATGCACCACAATCCCTACTAAGGCATCAATCCCTATAGAGGGAATGCCATGGTTCCAAATATACGTAGTCATTACAATAGGTTCTTGTACAATCCATAACAGACCAATCTGTAACACCATAACTAAGGCTACACCTAAACCCGTCCATCCAGCACTAGCATACCATTGTTCTTCATACACAGTGCCTTGCATGGCACCTAACATATAACTTACCGTCGCATAGGATACCACATGTAATCCAAAATAATTGCCAATTATCACATCTTGAACTATACCACCCACAACGGCCAACATCATGCCATGAGAACGACCTTTCAGTACGGTCACTACCAATGCAATATCTAGTAATAGATGCGGTGCCCAAGAGTAAGGAAACCATCTAGGTACCACTAAGGATTGAATAATAATAACGCCTAGCAACATCAATGTCCATGCACACCGCTTCATTGTTGCACCGTCCCTTTAGCCCCTTCTACTTGATCTCGCTGCGTACGAGGAATCAATTTTGGCTCTAATTTTGGCGCTTCTGGTCTTGCAATGGATGATGATACAATCACGAAGACTTCTTCTAAACTCTGAAAGTCCACGGTAGGATCGATGATAGCATGTTTCACAAAACCTTCTTCGTCAGTGACAATATCTTTCACATGTCCCAATAATAAGCCCTTCGGATAAATACCACCAAATCCAGATGTCACGATGGTATCCCCCTTCAGAATATCACCATTTAGAGCGATATTCACCATTTGTGGTTCCATTGGGCGATTGCCATTGCCTTTTAAAATGGAGGCAATTCTAGATTCAGGACGTTGGACGATAACCCCAGTCGCTGATCGAGGATCCAATATACTTTGTACCCGTGCAGAGTGTTCGTACACATCAGATACAAAACCTACGACGCCGCGCGGAGCAATGACTGCCATATTCGGCGCTACTCCATCGGCACTGCCTCTGCTAATAGTAAACGTATCTGTCCAGGCTCCTCTATCACGTGTCACCACGGATGCTGCTAACAAGGCAAATTGAGGTTGTTCTCCTTTAAACTTTAGCAATTGACGTAATCGAATATTTTCTGCTACCAATTCATCATAGGCTACTTGTTTTTGTTCTAGCTCAGCATTGCGTACCTCTATGTCTGACATGTCTTTCACGCGCAAAATACCATTATCTATCACGGCTATTCCTGTATGTAATCCAGATAAGAAACGGCTAGCTCCGTAAGTAAAAGGGGCCGTCAAATTCTCTAAGGTCACTGTCACCACTGGCACTTGCGTTCTTTGCTTCCACACATACCCAAAGATACCTAATATGGCACAAAGGATTACGATCATAGTCAACCATTTGCGTTCAGATTGTTGCATTAAGATCGCCCCTTTCGTAATTTACTAGCCACTAATAAACGCTCTAAGCGTTGCACATCTGCAGCAGCTCTACCTAAACCAAGTGCTACCGTATCGCCTGGTGTATCCGCAATGCGTACAGGAATGCCTAGTTCCTCTTGGATGTGGCGGTCTAACCCTTCAAGCAAGGCCGTACCTCCAGTAAAAAGCATGCCACTTTCCATAATATCCGCCACTAATTCAGGCGGTGTTTTTTCCAAAATACTACGGATGACCGCCACCATATCCGCAATGGGTTGTCGCAAAATTTCATAGACTTCGCTTTTACGAATCATACAACGTTTAGTAAGTCCCGTTTCAGAGTGGCGACCTACGATAGTGTATTCCCCTTCAATAGTTGGAGGCATAGCACAGCCAAGAGTTTGCTTAATGTCTTCCACCGTTTCATCAGACACCATAATTGAAAACTCATTACGTATATAATGATAAATAGCTTCGTTTAATTCATTGCCACCAATCCGTGATGTTCGGCTCGCTACTTTACCACCCATAGATAAAACAGCTACATCCGTTGTACTACCGCCGATATCGACAGCCATACTACCACGAGCATCAAAAATAGGAAGCCCTGCACCAATGGCCGCTGCCACTGGACTTTCCAGCAAATGTGCTTCCCGAGCGCCCGCCTGAATGATGGCATCCGTCATGGCTCTTCGCTCTACATCGGTAATACCACACGGCACTGCCATGACGACACGAGATCTACGAACTGCCTTGGACGCTTTGTTCATAAAATACTTTAACATGGACAACACAATACGATAGTCCACAATAAAGCCCTCTTTCAGAGGACTCATGGGTGCTAATGTTTCCGGATTGCGCAATAGCAAGCGATGCGCATCTTCACCAATGGTGACAATATTCTCTTGCTTTGTGTCCGTTGCCACTATCGATGGTTCCGATACAACCACTCCTCGACCTTCCACAAAAATGTGCGTGTGAAAGGTACCAATATCTATTCCTAAATCTCTTCCTAATGAAGAAAATAATTTCATCGAACCTCTCCTTATAAAGAATTCCGTATTTTATTAATTGTAACATACTTTAAGGAGATTATAAATAAAAAAGCCAGCAGTTCCAAAGTTCTACTGGCTTTCATTCTATTTATTTTATTCCCACTCAATCGTTGCTGGTGGTTTACTTGTAATATCATACACGATACGGTTGATGTGGTTCACTTCGTTCACGATACGGCGAGAGATAGTATCCAATACGTCGTAAGGGATACGAGCCCAATCGGCTGTCATGAAGTCAGTGGTAGTCACACCACGCAATGCCAATGTGTAATCATAGGTACGGAAGTCACCCATAACGCCTACTGTGCGTGTGCTTGTCAACACAGCAAAGTATTGGTTAATGGAGCGATCTAAACCTGCTTTTGCAATTTCATCACGGAAAATATAGTCCGCATCACGCAATACGTCTAGTTTATCTTTTGTCACTTCACCCATTACACGGATGGCAAGGCCTGGACCTGGGAATGGTTGGCGCCATACAAGGTAGTCTGCCAAGCCAAGCTCAGCGCCTAGTTGACGAACTTCGTCTTTGAACAAGTTGCGAAGAGGTTCGATTAAACCTTTGAAATCTACTACTGCAGGCAAGCCACCTACGTTGTGGTGAGATTTAATCACTTCTGCTTCACCAGTACCAGATTCGATTACATCTGGATAAATGGTACCTTGTGCTAAGAAGTCCACGGAACCTATTTTACGGCCTTCATCTTCAAAAACACGGATAAACTCTTCACCAATAGCTTTACGTTTTGCTTCTGGATCATCAAGGCCTGCTAATTTTGTCAAGAAACGGTCTTCTGCATCCACACGAATGAAATGCATACCAGAATCTTTGAATGCTTCTTCTACTTCGTCACCTTCATTTTTACGCATCAAACCATGGTCAACAAAGATACAAGTCAATTGATCGCCTACGGCTTTGGAAATTAACGCTGCTGCTACGGAGCTATCTACACCACCAGACAACGCCAATAACACTTTGCCATCGCCTACAGTATTGCGGATTTCTTCAATAGCTGTTTTTGCATAGTTTGCCATCGTCCATTGGCCTGTGCATCCGCACACTTCATACAAGAAGTTGTGCAACATTTCTTTGCCATGTTCTGTGTGCAACACTTCTGCATGATATTGCATAGCGTATAAACGGCGTTCTTCGTTTTGCATCGCTGCCACAGGACAATCTTTTGTATGCGCTACGATTTTGAAACCTTCTGGCACTTTTGCCACATAATCCACATGGCTCATCCATACGATTTCTTCTTCTGAAAGTCCTTTAAATAGCGGTGAGGACACATCCACTTGAGTTGGCGTTTTACCAAATTCACGTGTTTCCGCAGATGTAACATGGCCACCTAATGTATGTGCCATAAATTGCATACCGTAACACATACCCAATACTGGAATGCCAAGTTCAAATACTTCTGCTTCCATTTTAGGAGCATTTTCTTCGTATACGCTAGCAGGACCACCGGTGAAGATGATACCTTTTGGCTGTAATTCTTTAATTTTTTCTAATGCTTTATTGTACGGGTATACCTCACAATACACATTATTTTCACGTACACGACGCGCGATCAGTTGGTTATATTGACCACCAAAGTCAACGACAACAACCATCTCTTTTTGTTCCATTCTGTCCTCCCACAATCTTCTGTTTATAACTTCAATATATAAACACTATATATTAAATATTATACCCTATGCACCCAATTTTGACTAGAATCGGAAGTCACGTTCTCCCTCTTCCATTTGCGCAATATAGGCTTTGGATTTTTCTTTCACTAGATCATTCTTAATAGAGTCTAATTGCACATCGATCACAGCAGCGCCAACAGCTTTTGTGTCCTCGTCTGCATAATCTAGTAAGTATTCTTTCAATGTCATTAACGCATTCGGTTGGCAACAGTTAGAAATTTGCCCACTCTTAGCCAGTGCCATGAAGCGGTCTCCTGTACGTCCCTCACGGTAGCAAGCTGTACAGAAACTAGGTACATATCCCAATTGTAATAACCATTCTACAATCTCATCCAAGGAACGACGGTCACTCGTATCGAATTGAGCAGAGTTTTCTTCTTCTGGTTCTTCCTCTACATAGCCACCAACGGATGTACGAGATCCCCCAGAGATTTGAGAGATACCCAAGGCTAACCCACGCTCACGCATAGATTGACTTTCACGGGTAGACATAATCATACCGGCATATGGAGCAGATACACGAATCAATGCGACAATTTTTTCAAAAATATCGTCTGGTACAGCATTGCTGAAATCATCTACATCGATATCATCGGCTGGACAAATACGAGGCACACTGATCGTATGCGGACCTACGCCAAACTTCGCTTCTAAATGTTCTGCATGCATCAACAAACCTACGAAGTCATATTTGTAGTGCTCTAGTCCATAGAGGACGCCAATTCCCACATCGTCGATACCTGCCTCCATGGCACGGTCCATCGCCGTCGTATGGTATGCATAATCGCTCTTAGGACCAGTTGGATGAAGGGCCTCATAATTTTCTTTATTATACGTTTCTTGGAACAATGTGTATGTACCAATACCTGCCTCATGTAATTTGCGATAATCTTCTACTTCACAAGCCGCAATATTGACATTGACACGACGAATTTCTCCATTATCTTTTTTAATAGAGTAAATTGTTTCGATACATTCCAAAATATATTCTAATGGATTTTCCAATGGATGTTCGCCAGATTCGATAACAATCCGTTTATGCCCCATGGCTTCTAGCGCCATTACTTCTTCACGGACTTGCTCTTGATTTAATTTTTTTCGAGTGATAGTCTTATTTTTTGCATGGTATGGGCAATAAACACAACCATTGATGCAATAGTTTGATAAATATAACGGAGCAAATAATACAATGCGATTGCCATAAATCGCTTGTTTAATTTCTTTTGCTAAAGCAAATAATTTTTCCTTATATTCTGGCAAGGGACATTCTAACAGTACCATCGCCTCACGGTGGTTTAATCCTACACGAGTTTTTGCCTTTTCTAATATGGCATCCAATAAAGGACGGTTTTCCTTATTTTCTTCTGCATATTGTAAAGTGGCTAGAATCTCTTCGTGATTAATAAATTCTTCCGCCTTGGAAGAGAGTACATCATACATAATGAACTTCCTTTCTACTGACTTAGTAGATCTATCAAAGCCTATACTATATAGGCTGCAAACTAATCCATATACTATACCGATTTTATTAGATATAGGCACTCTTTTATTATACTCCACTTATGAATCAATGTATATAAAATTAGTGTGCATTATGAAAGCAAATACTAATACTATCTATGCATAAACAGAAATATACATCTATTCATTTGTTCACTCTGAAACCGTCATGTCCTTTTACAACCTATAACCTTAAACTGCATATCTGATATAACATCATTTTTACAAAATCTTGTTGTCCTATTTGCAATAACGGCAAAATCCTATACTAAACAAACAAAAAAGGCCACCAGATATTACTATCTAGTGACCTTTCATATGTGTTATGATTAAGCTTCTACAGGATATACAGAAACTTTACGGTTATAACGACCAGCACGTTCAAATGCTACACGACCAGGAACCAATGCAAACAAAGTATCATCTTTGCCGATACCTACGTTAGTGCCTGGATGGAAATGTGTACCACGTTGACGAACTAGGATGTTACCACTTTTTACAGTAGAACCGTCATGGCATTTAACTCCAAGACGTTTGGACTCGGAATCACGACCATTTTTTGTACTGGAAGCACCTTTTTTAGATGCGAATAGTTGTAATTGGATATTGAATAACATGTAGTTCACCTCCTATTGTTCACTCACTCTAACAAAATCACTATATTGATCCGCCACATTCTTGATACCAAGAAGCATCGTTTCTAATATAGTTTGTCCTCTTTCAGTAATGGGTTCTGAAAGTAGGATATGTAACTCACCGTCTTCTATTTGGTACTCCATGGATTGCTTAGCCACCTCATGAAGACCTAAGATCGATGTCTGTGAAAGCATGGATATAGCGGCACATACAATATCTTCTCCGTAAGGACCCGCCTCAGCATGTCCTCGAAAATGACATTCTATGATTTGCCCTAATCGATTCCGCTTCACATCAATGTGAGTCATGATACTTACGCCTCGATTTTTTCGATGCGAACTTTAGTGAATGGTTGGCGATGGCCTTGACGACGACGATAGTTGGATTTCGCTTTGTATTTGAAAACCAAGATCTTTTTCGCTTTACCATGTTCAAGTACTGTACCAGTAACTTTTGCACCGTCCACAAGTGGTGTACCAACTTTAACATCACCGTCTTTAACTACAGTTACAACTTCGTCAAAAGAAACAGTTCCTTCAGCTGCTACATCCAATTTTTCAATAGTGATTACATCGCCTTCGGAAACGCGATATTGTTTACCACCAGTTTTAATAATTGCGTACATTATGACACCTCCTTGTATTCGTACTCGCTGAATGCGGTTATCTAGCCGAAGCCAAATATTATTGACCTCTTCATGCGGCTTGCAATAGTTGGGCGTACCCAAACTATGACTCAATTATTATACATGACAAGCATCGCTTATGTCAACGAAATAGGACTAATTTTTTCTATCTACACCTATGAAAGCCTATTTTGCTGTATCTATTATAAAAGTAACTCGAATCATTAAGTCATCTACTAGCACGCCCTTTCATCTATATACTATTCTGTGTACTATAGAATACCACTACTATATCCTTATCATCTTTCATCTATACACCATTGTATGTACTATACAATGGCACTCCTTCAGATACACGCATGATCTTAGGATACAATACGATGCCAAAAGTTAACTATACACTATATTCACCTAGGATTTCACTACTATGAAAGTATACCTATATAACCGGACGAGCAAATCGATAATAACAGAGCAACGCCACTAAAGAGCAAAACACCATAGTGATCCCCATAGGAATTGCCGTATGTGACCCTCCGATCCCCACGATAGGTGACACAATACCTGCAGACATCATGGAGAAAAAGCCTAATAAGGCAGATGCACTGCCTGCTAGGTGACCGTAATGTGCCATCGCCATAGAAAAGCTAGCCGCCCCGAATAGAGATACCATCCCTACAGTAAAGAATAAAATTGTGGTCACCACTAAGAATGGCATATCCAGTGCCATAGCACCTAAGAACAAAGCAGATCCTAAGAATAGCACAGTTAAACTACCTTGTAATAATTGGTAATCCTTAATGACATTACTCAAACGAGAGCTAATCATACTGAATAGAATAATACCACAGCTATTAATACCAAATATGTAACTAAATTGTTGTGCATCTAGCCCAAAGATATTTTGGTACACAAAGGAAGACCCACTAATGTAACAAAAGAATGCTCCAAAAGCAAAGCATTGAATACCACATTGCCCTAAAAAAGCTTTATCTTTTAGTAGCGTCTTATAGTTTTTGATGGCCTCTTGAATGCCCCCTGCTACACGCTGTTCTGTTGGTAAGCTTTCACGGAATAGAATGGACCCCACGAGAAGAAGAGTCGCAAAGCCTGCTAAAACGACGAAAATAAATCTCCACGTTTCATATGCCAAAATTTGTCCTCCCACTAATGGAGCGATAACAGGCGCCAAGCCATTGACCATCATCAATGATGCCAGCAACTTAATTAGAGCCGGTCCCGATGCATGGTCACGAGCGATAGCCTTAGAGATAACTACCCCAAAGGAACCCGTCACACCTTGCAAAAATCGACCCAACAAGAGTACTTCAATATTTGGTGCATAAGCGCAAACAATGGTAGCTACTACGCAAAGTAGGTTTCCCACAATAAGTGGTCTCTTGCGACCTAGCACATCGCTGATAGGTCCTGCAAAGAGTTGTCCCACTGCAATACCGATGGTCATAACGCCGATGGTCATTTGAATATTTGATGCCGATGTATCCAGTTCTCCAGGCATAATCGGCAAGGCTGGCAAATACATATCTGTCGCCAATGGCGTTACCGCTGTGAGCAATCCTAAGAATATAATTAAAAACAATGAAACAGACTTACTTTCCTTCATGCTTTTCCTTTCTAACAATCTCCGCATTGCGAAGCAACACTTTCTTTCCTCGCCAAGCCCAGGCTTTGTGGCCGTACTTCGCTTTAAACTCTTTATTCGTCATTCCTTCTAATTCCTCCATCTCAATGTAGGATGTAACCTGTTGAAATTCTGGTATAGGCGTCATAGGAATATCTCGATTGTGGGGGCACACCTCTTGGCATACATCACACCCAAAAATGAGAGGTGTTTTACCAATAATTCGTTCTTCTTTCTCTGAAAGTTCCCCTTTACATTGGGTAAGATAACTTTTACAGGTTCGATAATCTAAATGATCTCCTTGTAAGGCCTTACCGGGGCAAGCACGCAAACAAGCACCACATTGCAGACAGCTCTGTGCAAACGGTACAGAAGGAGACAATTCCAACGTCGTCATAATAGTCCCAATAACAGTATAGGAGCCCCACGTAGGGTTGATAAATGTTTGGTTCCACCCATAAAACCCTAAGCCTGCCAAGTATGCCATATACCGATCCGCTAAAGGTGACGTATCACAATGAATCTCGTATATTTCGTCAGGATAGCGCTCACGCAAAATATCCACCAGTCGTTCCAAATACTGTCGTACCACAACATGATAATCATCGCCCCAACAGTACCTAGCTAAATTCGTCACTCCTTCCCTAGGCATATAATAAGGAAACAAACAGACTATCGCGGACTTCGGTGAAGCAATAGTCGTGGACCCCTGCAATCGTTCTTCAATACTTCCATTCGTAAACGGACAAGGATAGGGTGTATCCAAATGTAACGACGCCTCCACCGGCAATGGCCAAGACGCCACCCCCACCGCAGGAATATTTAATTGTATCGCTAATTCTTCAAGTTCTAAATTTGTCATGCATTCATTATACTATACAATCCATAGGTTTTATATATAAACGGCCACTCATATATCATACCAATTCCGAACAAAGACTATGCATTTTAGGAAACTTTATTTTAAATTATAGTTTTCTCTGGAAGTACTATCAAAAAAATCAAAACCAATCCCGCTCTCTAAAGAATGCAGTTAAGCGTAGCAGCCTCGCGGTAGTTATCACTAGCAAAATTACACAAACACAAGAAGAGTACCTCATGTTTCCCACCATTCCTGAGGAACGCAGTTTCGTGTAATAGCCTTCGTGGCGTTCCATTACTGCATAAATCAAGCAGGTACCAGAAGAGCGCCACATGTTCCCAACCATCCCGGAGGAATGCAGTTAAGCGTAGCAGCCTTGTGGCGTTCCTCACTACCCAAATAACGCCACTCCAAGAAGACCGTAGCATACCCCTGAACAAACATAACCACTGTATAGTTTGAGAAGGGGTGTGCTACGGTCTTCCCTTTATCATATTTAGTTACGAACGCCACAGGCTGCATAGATTAGCAAGTGACGTATTGACTAAATGAACTCAAAAGTTTTATCCTATAACATATTACTAATTACTTTTATCATTCAACACAGGAGGAACAATATGTCTATAGAACTACGTAAAGTTGCCATTATCGGCACTGGTCATGTGGGCTCCCACGTGGCATTTTCCCTTGCCACACAAGGTGAGGTTGACCAATTATACATGGTAGACATCGACAAAGACAAAGCCATTGCTCAAGCCACCGATATTAATGATGCGGTAAGTTACTTACCACATCGTGTAGAAGCTATCCCTTGCGAACCTGAAGATATCGGAGACTGCGATATTCTCGTTATTTCTGCAGGTCCTCTACCATCCCCAGAACAAGATCGACTAGATACACTAGGGTCCACCGTAGAAGTATTGTGTGAATTCCTTCCTCGTGTGAAAGCCTCGGGATTCAACGGTTTCATCGTTAGCATTTCCAATCCTGCTGATGTGGTAGCTGCCTATGTACAAGAATATCTAAACTACCCAAAACACAAAATCATCTCTTCTGGCACATCCTTAGACTCTGCTCGTTTGCAACGATTAGTAGCTGAACAAATCCACATACATCGTCGCTCATTATCTTGCTATGCTATGGGCGAACACGGTGGTAGCGCAATGGTCCCTTGGTCTCACGTCACAGTATCTGGCAAACCTTTGAAAGAACTCCAACAGGAACTTCCTCACCGCTTCCCAACCTTTGATGAAAATGCCCTAGTAGAACAAATGAAATACGGTGGCTACCTTGTCCTCATCGGAAAAGGATCCACAGAGTTTGGTATCGCTGCATCCGTTACAGAAATCATTCGAGCTTACTTCCACGATGAACAAAAAGTATTACCTCTATCCTGCAAACTAGAAGGCGAATACGGCGAACACAATGTCTTTGCCTCCGTCCCTGCCATCATCGGTAAAAACGGTATAGAAGAAATCCTAACATTACACCTAACCCCAAGCGAACAAGACGCCTTCCACAACTCCTGCGAACGCATCAGAGAGTACATCAAACTAGCCCGCACACTCTAACATCTAAGAAACGTAGTTAATCGTAGCAATCTTGTGGTATTTCTTATACCAAAATTAAACGGATGCAAGAAGAGCACGACATATTCCGGAGCAAACCTAACCACTGTATCAGTTCAGGTCGGAATGTATCGTGCTCTTCCACATCCCCTTACCCCTGAGCGGCGCCGTTACGAGTAGTAGCCTTTGTGATATTCCCTATGCCAAAATAAGACAAATGCTAGAAGAGCACGACATATTCCGGAGCAAACCTAACCACTGTATCAGTTTGCGGAGGAATGTGTCGTGCTCTTCTCTTTGCCTACCCGTCTAGGAATACCACAGGCTACATAGCGGAATTACTTAGCGAACCATTTGGAGTAAATTTTATCATACGTTCCATCTTCACGCATTGCTTTCAAAGCTTCGTTAACTTTGTCACGTAATGCGGTGTTAGATTTATTGAATCCTAATACGAATGGAGGTGCATCAGTGCCTTCTCCTACTAATTTAAGATCTTTATCTGCACCTTGTTTTAAGTAATACATAGCCACTGCTTGGTCGATGATAGCACCATCAATTGTGCCGGCTTGTAAAGCCATAAAGATATTGCTATTAGAATCCATTTCTTTTACATCTGTACCAGGGATTGCTTTCGCCATTTCCACAGGAACTGTACCAATTTGAACGCCTACACGTTTGTTAGCAAGATCATCCATTTTTTTGATATCTGTATTATCTTTACGAACGATAGTGATGAAACCACCTTCTTTAAAGTATGGCTCAGAGAATGCCAATGCTTTTTCACGTTCTGGAGTTGCATTAATACCAGCCGCGATCATATCGATATTACCAGATTGTGTAGCTGGAATTAACGCATCGAATCCCATGCTGACAAACTCTAATTTTAAGCCTAAACGTTTTGCTACTTCTTCACTTAAATCCACATCGAAACCAATGTATTTATTTGTGTTTTCTTCTGCAAATTCAAATGGAGGGAATGTCGTTTCAGAACCGACTTTCAACACCCCTGCTGTTTGCGTTAATTGCACTTCTTTTTTATCGCTACCACAACCAGCTAGCAAACCTACACTAAGAACAGCCGTACATAGGATAAGACCCAGTTTTTTCATGCTAATCATAATTACCTCCCATAATATATTCACTACTTATGATTATTTATACATAAATTATACCACATAAATATTAAATAGCAAGCATTTTTTATAAAGTTCCTTTTTATAAGTATACTCGCCTCACTCCATAAAAGAAATATCACGCAATGACATATATTAAACAGAGGAAAGTTGAAACATATCAACTTTCCTCTATTATTATCTTTTATCTGTAGAGGATATAACAATATACCCTGCTTTATCTCTTATAAGAGAACTCACCCCGTGGTAATACCTACTCGCATACAGCATTTGGTATTACAAAAAGTCTTTAATTTTATCTCGTTTGCCACGATTACGCAACTTTGTTAAGGCTTTTCCTTCGATCTGACGAATCCGTTCCCGTGTAACATTAAAGAATTGACCTACTTCTTCCAAAGTACGAGGCTTTCCATCCTTCAAACCAAATCGTAATTCTAATACTTGTTGCTCACGATCTGTTAAACAACTAAATACTTCGACAATTTGCTCACGTAATAAGATAAAACTAGCCGCATCATCTGGAGCTACTGCATCTTTATCTTCTAAGAAATCACCTAAATGAGAATCTTCTTCTTCCCCGATTGGAGTTTCTAGAGAAACTGGTTCTTGCGAGATTTTTTGAATTTCACGAACGCGTTCTACAGTAATTCCCATACCCGCCGCAATTTCTTCTGGACTTGGTTCACGCCCCAAATCCTGTAACAATTGACGTTGAATACGCACCAATTTATTAATCGTTTCCACCATATGCACAGGAATACGAATTGTTCTAGCTTGGTCTGCAATAGCTCTCGTAATCGCTTGTCGAATCCACCATGTAGCATACGTAGAGAATTTATATCCTTTAGTATAGTCGAATTTATCGACTGCTTTGATAAGGCCTAGGTTACCTTCTTGAATCAAATCTAAGAACAACATTCCACGACCCACATAACGTTTTGCAATACTAACTACAAGACGCAAGTTAGCATCAATCAATTTTTGCTTTGCACTATTTCCTAAACGTACTTCTTTATAGCTAGCACCTTCAGCATTACCTGCCTCAATTTGTTGAGCCAAAATAATTTCTTCGTCACCAGATAACAATGGAACACGACCAATTTCTTTTAAGTACATGCGCACTGGATCATCGATATTCATCCCTTCAGGAATGGATAAGTCAAGATTAATCTCTTTTTCCTCATCGTCATCTTCCTCTGTAATATCGATGTCACTGCTTAAATGCTCCACATCAACATCCACTTCGACTTCAAGATCCTTATCTAACAATTCATCATGCATAGCTAACTCACCCTCTGCATCATGTTCATCATCTTGAATGACTTCAATATTTAATTTATTAAACACTGCATACATACTATCCAATTGTTCTGCTGTCACTTCCATTTGCTCTGAAAGCGCATTGGAAATTTGCTTTGCAGTAATGACACCATCTCGTTTTGCTTCTTCTAATAAAACCGCTATAATCTCTTGCACTTGCGATTGTTTTTTCTTTTTTGCCACTGTGCTCTTCCTTTCATTACATCAAGACCACTGTTTAATTAATTCTTGTAAATCCTGACACATACGTAACTCTTCTATAAATCTAGGATCATTAGCTCGACTTAATTGGTCTGCTAATCGACTATGCTCCTTATATTGATTGCGAAGGGATTTTAATCGCACGCTTCGAATTAAGCTATGCAATAATTCCTCATTCATTTCACGATCAATCAAAACTGACCATTTGCCAAACATATGCCAAGATTCAGGATCTAAAGATTCCTCTAAGACGACGTCTGACAAGGTTTCACCAGCGATTACTAGTTCACCTATCTTTTCATAATAGGCACTATACATAGGATGTGTAAAATCTTCCACACCTATATATTGGCTCACTAAGCTATATATATCATTATCCTTACCTATCCAGTACAGTAATTCTTCTTCATCTGTGAAAGTCTCCTTAGGCACGTTCATGGCCTGCTGTTTTAATTCTATGTTTCCTTGTCGAAGAAACTGTCTAAAGTACGTAATAATAGTACTCACATCTAACCACAAAGGTAATGCTAAGGCTTTTAAATATTCATCACGTCGCACTTGGCTTTCATGACCTGCAATAAAAGGGAATATCTCTGTCAAGACAGCTCGTTTTCCTTCCACTGAATTAGTATCATGACGACTCAAGCTTTCATTTAATAAAAACTCAAAATCTCGTGGTGATGTGTCCACCAATTCTTGCCACGCTTGAGACCCATGATTCTTGATAAAATCATCTGGATCCTTTCCATCAGGCATAGATACCACCTTAACAGAAAATTCCGTATTTTGCAACAACTCGATAGCACGCTTAGCTGCTGTACGACCAGCCCCATCCATATCATAGGCAAGAACAACTTCCTCTGCTTGACGCATCAATAGCCGGCCGTGGTCTTTCGTATAGGCTGTGCCCAACGATGCCACTACATTCGTAATGCCTGCATTATGACAGCTCAGTACATCCATATACCCCTCTACAAGGACGGCTTGTTTCTTTTCACGAATGCTACGGTAAGATTGATAAAAAGCAAATAATAAATGTCCTTTATTAAATATTTCTGTTTCGGGAGAGTTCAAATATTTCGGATTACTGTCGTCAAGAACACGACCACCGAAGCCTAACACGCGCCCCTTTCCATCCATGATGGGAAACATCACACGTTTTCTAAAATAATCGTAAATCTTACCTTGCTCATTTTTACGGCACAATCCTAATTCTAGCAATACATTAGGATCTACACCTCGACCGGTAAAGGCAGAATATAACTTATCCCATCCATCTGGGGCAAACCCTAAACGAAACTTTGTAATGGTCTCCATGGATAGTCCACGCTTTAATAAATAGTCTAGCCCTTCTTTCCCCAATTCTGTTTTCACCAAACAATTGTGAAAGAAATTCGTAGCTAATTCATTCACTTCATACATAACTTCCAAACGAGCCATACGTTTTCTCTCAGCCGATGATACCGTTCGTTCTGGCAAAGTAATATTGGCACGATTTGCCAACCGTTCAATCGCCTCAGGAAATGTTAAGTTATCATACTTCATCAAGAAGCTGATGACATTCCCCGATTCTCGACAACCAAAGCAATAAAAAAAGCCCTTTTCAGGGGTCGCACTAAAGGAAGGCGTCTTTTCATTATGAAATGGACAACAACCCCAATAGTTTTTCCCTTTCTTCTTCAGTGGAATATGCTCAGAAATGACAGATACAATATCATTAGCATTTTTGACTTGTTCAATTATATCATCATTGAAAAACTTGCTCATGTCCCTCTCCTAAGCTATGTACTACCGTGTATGCATCAAAATATAACGTCTAGGTATACGTTCTCTATCTATATTATTCTACACAAATAAAAAAACTCCTACTTGGAGATACTTTCTTTTTCTTCACATTATACATGCAACTCATATATAGTGTGAAAAAAAAGAAGTTAGAGCAACCAAAGGCTGCTCCAACCACTTATGTAGACTATTTTTTCGCGTAATCTACGACTCGTGTTTCACGAATAACCACAACTTTAATTTGTCCTGGATATTCTAATTCATTTTCGATTCGTTTAATGATGTCACGTACTAATAAGTTCGCTTCCACATCATCCACTTTATCTGGTTTTACCATAACGCGAATCTCTCTACCGGCTTGGATAGCAAAGCATTTTTCAACGCCTTCAAAAGATTCGGCGATTTCTTCCAACTTAGATAATCGTTTTAAATAATTTTCTAATGTTTCGCGTCTAGCTCCTGGTCGTGCTGCAGAAATAGCATCTGCTGCCGCTACCAATACAGCCTCTACAGATTTAAACTCTTCATCACCATGATGAGCGCCAATACAATTTTGTACCAATGCACTTTCATGATATTTTTTAGCAAGATCTACACCAATTTCTACGTGAGATCCTTCAATTTCATGTGTTAAGGCTTTGCCCAAATCATGTAATAAACCGCCTCGCTTAGCCAAAACTACATCGCAACCTAATTCCGCTGCCATCATACCTGCTAAGTGAGATACTTCAACAGAGTGTTTTAATACATTCTGTCCATAACTAGTACGATATTTTAGTCTACCTAAAATACGAATCACTTCTGGATGCAAACCATGCACATCGGCTTCAAAAGTAGCTTGCTCGCCCGCTTCTTTAATGGTATTTTCCACCTCACGGCGTGCTTTTTCAACCATTTCTTCGATACGAGCTGGATGGATACGTCCATCTACAATGAGTTTTTCCAAGGCAATTCGTGCTACTTCACGGCGAATTGGATCAAATCCGGATAAAATAACTGCTTCTGGTGTATCATCAATAATTAAGTCGATACCCGTCAACGTTTCTAACGCACGAATATTACGACCTTCACGACCGATAATACGGCCTTTCATCTCATCATTTGGTAATGTCACAACAGACACGGTAGATTCTGCTACATGGTCAGCTGCACATCGTTGAATGGCCATAGAGATAATTTCTCTGGCATTCCTTTCCGCCTCTTCTTTTGCTTGTTGCTCAAGTTCTTTAAGCATCACAGCAGTATCGTGACGAATTTCTTGTTCTACTTTTGTCAGTAAAATTTGTTTTGCTTCATCAAAGGTTAGGCTAGAAATGCGTTCTAACTCTTCCATTTGTTGTTGATGCAATACTTCGATTTTTTCTTCCGCTTTTTCTAGATTGCGTTCCTTGTGATGCAAGGACTCTTCTTTGCGTTCAATACTGTCTAGTTTTTTGTCTAATTGCTCTTCTTTTTGTAAAATCCGTCGTTCAAGACGTTGTAATTCATTACGTCTGTCACGATTTTCTTTATCCACATCAGCACGCAATTTATGAATTTCTTCTTTTGCTTCCAGTAACGCTTCTTTTTTCTTAGACTCCGCTAAGCGCTCGCCATCAGCAACAATACGTGCAGCTTCTGTTTCCGCTTTATTTAGCTTACCTTCTGCAATATTGCGGCGCAATAAATAGCCTACTCCAAGACCAATTAATACCATGACTACGGCAATAATGCTGTATTCTAAAATCGTGTTCACCTCCCACTTGCATAAAAAAAGGAGAAGTCGATACATCCGCTTCCCCGGTTTCTCGCCCATTTTGCTTTCAAATTTTATTTTGCTTATTATTAAGGCTATTTTAATTTTAGTTCATACACCGTGGAATGTCAAGACAAAGCCCCTACTCTAAGTAGGGGCCCCATTCATAACAAATAGATTGAATTGTACTCACAGCGAATCCACGATTCTTTAGAAAATAAATTATTTTTTTCTTGCTAAACTTATCTTCTTCACCCTCTTCGATGGCTGATAACCGCTCCTCATCGGATATGTGAAATCGTTGCTCTAATATCTTTACCGCTACCGACCATTCATCATAGTCATCTAATACATAAGATACAGCAAGACCTCGTTCCCGCATTTTTTCACGAATGTAATAAATACTATACTTTTCTGACTCCATATAGGCACGCAACGCTTCTTCCGATAATTCCTCATCGTCTAAATAGGATAGCTCCAACAGTTTTTCTTCTACATCGTGTATTAGCTCACTAGGCACAGAACGTTGAGACAGTTTTCGTCTCAGCTCTAGCGTACTTAAGGACCGCGGCCCTAATAAGCGCAAAGCTTGCTCCATAGCCGATGCAAAAGTCCACTCCTGCTCTTTCGATGTACGAAATGCCATTATTCCATATCCGCTGTTTCTGTAGTTGCTACGTCATCTACTTCTTCATCATGACCAAGTACATTTAATGGTTCTGCTGCTAATGTATCCCGAATGATAGCATCAATTTCTTGAGCAATTTGTGGATTTTCTTTCAAGAATACTTTAGCTGCTTCTTTACCTTGACCCATGCGTTCTCCATTGTAGGAATACCAAGCACCAGACTTTTTAATCACTTCAATATTCGCACCGATGTCAATTAAGGTACCTTCATAGGAAACACCTTCCCCAAACATCAAGTCAAATTCTGCTACTTTGAATGGAGGGGCTACTTTATTTTTCACAACTTTTACTTTTGTACGGTTACCTACATGTTCTTTAGCAGAAGTCAAGGCTTCCCCTTTACGGACATCTAAACGAATCGTAGAGTAGAATTTTAAGGCACGACCACCCGTAGTTGTTTCTGGGTTACCAAACATAACGCCCACTTTTTCACGCAATTGGTTAATAAAGATAATAACCGTTCTAGTTTTACTGATGGAGCTTGTTAATTTACGTAATGCTTTACTCATCAAACGCGCATGTACCCCAACGTGAGCATCTGTCATTTCACCATCAATCTCTACTTTAGGTGTTAAGGCCGCTACGGAGTCCACAACGATTAAGTCTACTGCCCCAGATCGAACCAAAGCCTCTGTAATTTCTAAGCCTTGTTCACCATTATCTGGTTGGGAAATCAACAAGCTATTGATGTCTACACCTAATTTTTTTGCATATACAGGGTCTAAGGCATGTTCCGCATCGATGAAGGCAACAACGCCACCATTACGTTGTGCTTCTGCTGCTGCATGTAAAGCCACCGTAGTTTTACCAGAAGATTCTGGTCCATAGATTTCAATAATACGGCCCCGTGGGAACCCACCTACACCAACTGCCAAATCCAAGGCCAATACGCCTGTAGAAATGACTTCAATATTCATTTTATCCGCCGCTTCGCCCATGCGCATGATCGCGCCTTGACCAAAGTCTTTTTCAATTTGTTTTAAAGCCCCTTCTAAGGCTCTCATACGATCTTCTTGAGATCCACTTTTCATATCAATTGCTGCTTCTTTTGCTTTATCCTTTGCCATTGTTCTACCTTTCTATTAATTCTTTATATACATATTGAATCGCTCGTTCCGCTACACTCTTACGGATACTGTCACGATCCCCTATAAATATCTCTTTATATACAGTAATCCCTCGTGGTGTACCAATACCAATATACACAAGACCTACTGGTTTTTCTTGGCTGCCACCGCCTGGGCCGGCTATCCCTGTGGTTGCAATAGCATAGTCTGTACGTAATACACGAAATACACCTTCTACCATTTCCTTAGCCGTTTCTTCACTGACAGCACCATATGTTGCCAATGTCTCTGATGATACATCTAATACTTGTTCTTTCACCGCATTTGCATAGGAAATAATACCACCCTGATAATATCCACTGCTACCACCTAAGTCAGTCAACATTTTCCCTACCAGGCCGCCTGTACAAGATTCAGCCGTTCCTATGGTAACCCCTGTTGTTAGAGCCACCTTGTGAAAGTCTTCCAACACCGATGTATCTAAACTACGGATATCTTCCAAGCGTTCTAATAGGATAGACCTCCATGGACCTAATTTCTCCTGACAGTCTGCTTTTGACTCGCCTTTGGCAGTTAAGCGAATTTCAATGTATCCTGGTTTGATCAATAGTGCTATGGTTGGGTTCTGCTGATTCTGAATCAAGTCTTGCAATAGAGTCTCTAGTTGCATTTCACGATATCCATACACAGCATACCGCTCAGAATAGATCATCCCTTGCTGTCCAAAACGTTGCTCTAAAAAGGGACTCGCACTTTCTATAAAAGTTCCTTGTAATTCTGATGGAGGACCCGGCAATAAAATATATACCGTATCATCCTGTTCCACGACCACAGCTGGTGCCACACCTACTGGATTATGTAGTACCTTTGCCCCTTCTGGCAAATACCGATCTCGGTCAGATTCGTAAGGTTTCACCCTACCTTGTTTCTCATAAAAAGAATCTACCTCACGACCTGCTTCTTCGTGAAATACCAAAGGTAATCCTAGCGCATCTGCCAAGGATTTTCGAGTTATGTCTCCTTGGGTAGCACCTAAGCCTCCAGAACTGATCACAATATCTGCTCGCTCTCCTGCTCGTTGAAATACCTCTTTCATACGCTCAGGATTATC
Source organism: uncultured Veillonella sp. (assembly GCA_963518505.1). GTDB lineage: Bacteria > Bacillota > Negativicutes > Veillonellales > Veillonellaceae > F0422. Next base: position 71,890 of record CAUQIT010000009.1, read on the forward strand.
CCCCACCGTCGTTTGATATGCCACAGAATAGCCACGATCGTTCAGTTCTTCGCTGAGCCATTTTACATTTGTGTTGACAATATGTCCTAGTAATAATTCTGATCCTGTAGAGATTAATTCTACGATCATGCTATCACCATCCTATACAGTTTCTACTACCACGTCATAAGCAAAACCTTGTGATACTTTTACAGTCACAATATCGCCTTCAGACAGTCCTGTTACATCTTCTACATACATGTTACCATCTACATCTGGAGCCTGCATTTGCAAACGCCCACGAGCCAAAAATTTTCCCGGCTCTACTTCATCGATGGCTTCAATTAGGCCTTGATGAATCGTTCCCTCTAAGTCACGATTATGTTCCTCTGAAACTTGTGCTTGGATCGCCATTAATGTATGGTACCGTTCTTCTTTCACTTCCTCTGGAATTTGGTCATCCATCACACCTGCTGGCGTACCATCCTCTTGAGAGTACGTAAATACCCCCATGTGATCAAATCGGATGTCTTTTACAAAATCTGCCAATTCTTGGAATTGTTCTTCTGTTTCCCCAGGGAACCCTACGATAAGGGATGTGCGCAGTGTAATATGCTCACTGCGATTACGAATTTTATGCAACAAGGCTACAATATTTTCCCGTGTATCTTTACGATTCATGCGTTGTAACACAGTATTGTTAATATGCTGTAGTGGCATATCGATATATTTACATACCTTTGGTTCTGTCATGATTGTTTCTAACAATTCATCAGAGAAGTGTTTTGGATATAAGTACAACATGCGAATCCATTCGATGCCTTCAATTTTTGCCAATCGTTTCAACAACTCTGAAAGTAATGGCGTACCATCGTTCAAATCAGCCCCATAGTAGGTAGTATCTTGTGCAATTAATACCACTTCTTTCACGCCTGCTTCTGCTAGCTGTTGTACTTCTCGTTCAATGGACTCCATGGAACGACTACGATAGGCCCCACGTACTTTTGGAATGATACAGAAAGTACAACCATTATTGCATCCTTCAGAAATTTTTACATATGCACTGTAGTCCGGTGTGGTCATCATCCGTGGCATACCTTCATCATACATATTTGTCATGCTATCCATAATACAAATACGTTGACCATTTTGAATAGCCTCCACGGCTTCCATAATACGATTCCAAGATCCGGTACCAATAAGTGCATCAATTTCTGGAATTTCGGTAAACAATTCTTCTTGATATTGCTGACTTAAACAGCCTGCCACGATAAGGCCTTTGCAGTCTCCATATTGCTTATATTGACCCGCCTCTAATATGGTATTAATCGATTCTTCTTTTGCTTTCTCGATAAATGTGCAGGTATTGATAATAATGATGTCCGCCTTTTCCAGCTCCTCTGTGATTTCATAGCCATTATCTTGTAAAGCTCCTAGCATCACCTCTGTATCCACCAAATTCTTGGCGCAACCTAAACTAATATAACCTAACAACTTACTCATGGTGTATCCTTTCTAAAACGCACTTGTCGTATCCATTCTTGTAATATTTTATCTTGCTCTTCTTTTACAATCCCTGCATTCCATAATACAAGGTGATTGCCTTGGCGGTCCTTCTGAGACTCCACCGTTTCTATGGTCGGCAAATAATACATATCTGCCTCTTTCAATACGGCTTGTACCCGTTCTGAAAGTAGCCAGCTCACAAAAGCTTCACTTTCACCAATATTACTGGAACCTTTCAAAATCCCTACGCCCATCATATCATACGGAGTTCCCTCCCTAGGATATAAGATGGTCAAAGGATATTTATGAGCCTCATACAATTTGGCATCTGAATAATGTCCTACACTGATCTGTACATCTCCAATAGCCGCCATGCGCACTGAAGATGGCAAAGCTTTTGCATACTGCACAATCCGTGGTCGCAAACTATCAAAATAGGAGATTGCACCATCCAAACCATAGATAGCACCAAAACTATTCAATAAGGTAATCGACGCTGCATCGGCTACAAAGTCGGTGACCGCTATACGCCACGGACCGGCATAAGCTAAAGAAAACCAAGTATTTACATATTTCCCCTGACTACTATAGAAACTATCATGTAAGGCGAATACATAAGGATCATACCATATCCCTACCCACTGCTCATCTGGACCATGAAATACCGTATCTACCATATGGGTTAAGGTAACCGGCAATCTACGAAAGGCTCCATGTTCAACCCCTTCACTGAGATTGGATTTTGTAGAAATCACAAGATCCCCCTGCTGCTCTGCCTCTGGCAATGCTAGACGCGTACCCATTTGGTTCGGCGGTATAGGGATAACATGCACTCTTACTTGTGCCTCTCTTTCGTAAGCCTGACCTATCGCTGTCATGACTTCAGGGTCTCCATCTGTATAGATAGTAATTTCTGCTCTTGTAGAAATCACACGTCGATCCACTTGTTCTTGCTTCATATCATTGAGCCACAATCCTACACTGAAGATGCCTACCACTACCAGTAAGTACACCATGAGCAATCGTAACCGTTTCATAGATTCACCTCCTTTACCTATTAGAGATACCTAACCAAAATTCCTTTTTTTCATTCCTTTATTTTTTTGATTTCCTATACCAATTTTAGAACCACTATTTGCACGTTGTCCCCCTTGTATAGGTCCTCGTCTTCTACCTGCTAGTTTTACTCCACCTTTAACTGAAGATTTACCACCATTAGTTTTTGGAGTATTTCGTTTTATATTGCGCGGAGGAATCAAGCATAATGGTCCAAATCCGATTAAATCTCTGCGATTCGCTTTGATTAAAGCTTCTTTTACTAATTCGTAATTATCTTCTCGTTTATATTGCATCAAGGCTCGTTGCATAGCTTTATCTCTGCCTTTTTTAGCCACATACACAGGCTCACCTGTAAGGGGATTGATTCCTGTGTAATACATGGCAGTCGATAAGCTACCTGGGGTAGGAATAAAATCTTGCACCTGTTCTGGAGTCATATTTTGATCTCGCAAAAACTCTGCCAATTCAATAGCATCTTCTAATGTACAACCTGGATGAGAACTCATAAAATAAGGCACCAAAAATTGTTGTTTACCTAATTTGCGATTCGCCTCATCAAACCAAGATTTAAATTTTAAGAAGTAACTTTTATTGGCTTTCCCCATGATGGTTGTTACATGCTCGGATACATGTTCAGGGGCAACTTTTAATTGACCACTTACGTGATGTTCGCACAATTCTCGAACGAAGTCTTTGTTATGATCGTCCAATACATAGTCGTACCGTAACCCAGAGCGAACGAACACTTTTTTTACGCCTTTTACATTACGTACTTTTCGCAAAATGCTCACATAGTCATCATGATTCGTATTTAACTGGGGACATGCTTTGGGCGCAGCACATGTTTTCCCCTTACAAGCACCTACTTTTAACTGTTTATCACAAGCAACATGACGGAAGTTTGCCGTAGGGCCTCCTACATCATGAATGTATCCTTTAAACCCATCCATAGTAGTCATACGGTGAGCCTCATCTAAGATTGACTGATGACTACGATTTTGAATAATTCGTCCTTGATGACTTGTAATAGCACAGAAAGAGCAACTACCAAAACAACCACGATGGCTAGTAATACTAAACTGCACTTCTGCTAAGGCAGGTACTCCGCCAGCTGCATCATACATAGGATGCCATTTTCTCGTATAGGGCAAACTATAGACATGGTCCATTTCTTCCTGTGTTAATGGTAAGGCTGGACTATTCTGTACAATATACCGATTGCCATGCCCTTGTGCCACTGTTTTCCCATGGTATGGATCTTGCTCATCAAATTGCATTTTAAAGGCTTTAGCAAAAACCTCTTTGTCTTCTGATATAGCTTCGTAAGATGGGCATTCAATCGCATTCTCTGGCGCGGTGTTGGCAACATAACAAATCCCTTTGATGGCAGGTAATCGTTTTTGTAATTGGTCTTTATCTAAGGCTTCGGCGATTTCACGGATTTGCTTTTCTCCCATACCATAGATAAGGACATCTGCCTTACTATCCATCAAAATAGAGCGGCGCACCGTGTCGGACCAATAATCATAATGGGCAAATCGTCGCAAACTAGCTTCAATACCGCCAATAACAACAGGAACCCCTTTAAAAGCCTCTCGCATACGATTCGCATACACCACCGTAGCTCGGTCTGGGCGTCGCCCAGATTCACCACCTGGAGAATACCCATCATCACGGCGATGTTTCTTGGCTGCTGTAAATTTATTGAGCATACTATCTAAATTACCTGCTGTCACTAAGGACGCCAATCGAGGCTTTCCCAAAACCTTAAAGGCATTCACATCGTTCCAGTCTGGCTGAGCTATGATACCGACTCGATATCCATAGGACTCTAATAATCTACCAATTACAGTAGGCGCGAAGGAAGGATGATCCACATAGGCATCTCCGCTGATAATGACAAAATCAAGTTCAGCCCACCCTCGTTCGTCCATTTCTGCTTTTGTAGTAATTAAATATTGTTCTTTCATAGTATTCCTTATACTGTATTACACGAAAAATAGCCAACCTAAAAACAGAACAATCAGCAGCAAAATACCACCTACTACAAATCGTTCTATCATCATCGTTTTTTGTCGTTTTGCCTTGCGACTTTCATAGGTTAACCGTTGTTTCGGTGCCTCAATCAATTCCTGTTCTCGAAAAGCATCAGCCTTCTCTTGTTCTTTTGACACCATTCTGCGTTTTGGAATCGTCAAGGATTCACCCATTCTATTTTTAAAAGTATCCACCAATCGACGACTATCTAAGCCCAGTAGTTCACTATAGTTTTTAATGAACCCTTTGGTGTACACACTTCCTGGTATACGGCTAAACTCATCATGCTCCAAGGCGTGCAGGTAAGCTACTTTTATATGTAATACATCTTCAATTTGTTCTAATGTTAAACCGCGTCGTTGACGCTCACGTCTAAGTTCTTCGCCAATCGATGCCATAGAACCTCCTATACATATAGGTGCCATCTACATAACGCAAATGGCACACTACTCTAATCTACTGTAAAATTTGGGAAATATAGTTCTCTAATTTGATCTTCTCCCATTAAAATATCGCGACCTTTACTACTATTCGTAGGAGGTCCAATAATTTTCATATCTTGCATGGTATCAATTAAGCGACCAGCTCTAGAAAAACCAACTCGCAATCTACGTTGCAAAATAGAGGCTGACGCACTACGTTGTTCTAGTACAATTTGTACAGCTCGTTCCAACAATTCATCTTGTTCCTCATCACTGCTGACGGCATCAGAACTTTCAGCACCTTTATCTGTTTCTGCCATCATCACTTCATCATATTCTGGCTGACCTTGTCCTTTGACAAAAGCAATCAATTCTTCCACTTCTTCATCAGAAATAAAGGCCCCTTGAATACGAATTGGTTTATTCGCTCCTATCGGATTAAATAACATATCGCCACGACCTAATAGGCGTTCTGCTCCTGCTTGGTCCAGAATAGTGCGAGAATCAATTTGAGTAGCCACTGTGAAAGCAATACGACTCGGCACATTGGCTTTAATTTTTCCTGTAATCACATCCACCGATGGACGTTGCGTTGCCAATACCATATGAATCCCTGCGGCACGTGCTTTTGCGGCTAATCGGTCAATGGATTCCTCCACATCTGGATTGGTCATCATCAAATCAGCTAACTCATCGATAATAATTAAAATGAGAGGCATCGATTTAGTTGGATTTTGCTTATTATAGCTAGCCACATTACGCACGCCTGCTGTGGCTAATGTCATATAGCGAGCATCCATTTCACGAACTGCCCATCGCAATACAGCAGCTGCTTTATTCATATCTGTTACCACTGGCAACATCAAATGTGGAATACCGTTATACACGGATAACTCTACCATTTTAGGGTCCACCAAAATCAGTTTCACTTCATCTGGCTTACGACTAAACAAGATGCTAGAGATCAATGTATTGACACAAACAGATTTACCAGAACCCGTGGATCCAGCCACCAATAGATGTGGCATTTTAGCCAAATCCGTAATAACCGGCATGTCTGCAATATCTTTACCAAGCCCCACCGGAATACCACCACTCGCTTGTTGGAACTCTTCACAGTCCAATACATCTCGTAAATGAACAGAAGACACATTTTTATTAGGAATTTCAATGCCTACTGCAGACTTTCCTGGTATAGGTGCTTCCATGCGAATATCAACGGCTGCCAAGCTCATTTTTAAATCATCTTGTAAACCCATAATTCGGCTTACTTTTGTCCCTTTCGCAGGTTCTAATTCATAACGTGTTACCGTTGGACCTTGGGTGGCATTCACCACTTTTGCTGTAATACCAAAATTATCTAATGTTTCTTCTAGCAAGACTGCATTATGAGCCACTTCTTCACTGGTCACAGGATTGGATTTTCCCTGTGAAAGCATCGTCAACGGAGGATATTGATAAGGCTTTTCTATCGTCCTAGGACGCGCCACACCATCCGTGTTCACAGCTACTGCTGCAGTATCTTCTTTCGTAGTTTCAATGGTTGGTACTTCTACCAAGGACCCTACATAATTAGTAGTTTGCAAAAATGATGGTGGAGTTATAGGTTCCAACTCGGTAAATACCTCTGTAACATGGGGCTCTTCATCTACATCTGTAGTATATATCTCTCCTGATGTATCCTCTGCAGCTTCTTCTGCACTATCTACCATCTGAGGTGCCACTACTGATTCTACTTCGGAAGTACTCGTCACTACTTCATCTTCACGGATGTGAGGCTCCGGAATATACGCTTCTTCATCCTCATAGTCTTCCATTAGAGGCTGCATAATAGTCACATCTTTACTAGGCTCCATGGCTTCTAATTCTTCTGTATCTATCATTGACTCTGATGGTCCCATAGACTCTACATCGACTACATTAGCTCCTGATACTTCTACCGCCGTTGCACGGGATATTGCCTCCTGAGTTTCTATCACCGCATCTGTTTCCACTTCTATTTCATCAGATGAGTCTTCTGTTTTAGGGTATCTTGTATCCTTTTCACGATCATAGGCCTTACGACGTTCTTCTCGCCACTCCTCCTGCCATTCATGCACTTGCTCACGAATAGCACTAGCTGTTTCCGTTGCTTTCTCTTGTGCTATTTCGAGACCCACACTAGCCTTGTCTTTCGCTTTATGTAAGCCTTCACGGAGCGACAATTTAGTAATTCCTAGTACGCAGACAATACCTATAATAGCAGATAGTAAAATACCGCCGATGTCTCCTACTAAACTTCTAAATAGAGATCCTAATAGGCCACCAACTACACCACCATTCTCTGCTAGGGTTGTGGTGCTTAATTCATCACCACTAGTTACCTTCCACAACACTAGTTGCACTAATACAACGAATAGTACTCCTGTATATAGTAATCCCTTTCTCGTAATCGCTGCTAAAGAGCCTCTATATAACCAGCACCATCCATTATAGAGGACCCATAGGGCTACCACCCAACCGCCTAGGCCAAACCCATAGGAAAAAATACCACTAATAATACTGCCCCATATGCCAGTTTCCACTCCAGCCATGCCGATAAGAGCCAGTATGGCAAATCCCATAAGAACTAGGCCTTTGATTTCGCTCCGAACACCTTTCGTCTGTGCCTTGGTCTGTTTTGTTGCACCTGTTTTACTTTCCTTTAGGGGAGTAGATCGTTTCGATTGTACCTTTTGCCCTCCTCGTGAGGACCTACCTTTCTTTTCCTCTGCCATTTCCAACTCCAAAATTCCGTTTCTATCATATACCTTAGCACTTTATTATACCATTTCCACCTATGAAAGTATATCGAATATCCTCAAAAACAATACTGTTCTCTCTATAGTAGTCAAACATTTGTGACACAACCTCCTAAAGATTTATTTAAGAAGTA
>CAUQIT010000010.1:0-78143 GCA_963518505.1 uncultured Veillonella sp.
CAATCGTGGTCGAGGTAAACGATAAGTTTCTAGTACCGGCAGACGGTTCTTCTAAGAGAGGTGTCCGTTGCTTAACAGTATATTACAAAAAAGGCTATAACCAAACAGCCCCAATACAAGGGACGGTAACAAAATAGCCCACATATAAAATAGAGGAAAGTTGAACCAAAAGCATCAACTTTCCTCTATTTTTATATTCTAATCAGCAAAAAGGCTCCCCTGTTATTGACACCCCCACTATGCCGAATACCTGTGCTTACTTCCGATTCGCATAAATAGCAGGCTTCCCCTCTACATCGGCACAAGTAGTTCTACAAGCTTGACCTTCGCTACATTTCCAAACTGGTTCAGGTTGTGATTCATACTGTATAAGGTATCCCTTTTTACATCGTGGGCATGTGTATTCCTTATGTGTATCATCCAATACTTTTCCATCCGACAATGGTATGGGAGGCATTATCTCTTCCCTAGGTCCTTGTGGCATCGACACTTTAGTCATTGATGACGTGTTTGCCTTGGTAACTCTTGGTTCCCTAGCTCCTGATACATCTTCCTTTGGTGATAATACATTTTCCGTGTATTTGCATGTAGGGAATTTAGAACATCCATAAAACTCCCCAAACTTTCCTTTCCGTAGGAGCAACTCCCCTGTTTTACACTTTGGACAAGATCGTCCTGTTTGTTGCGCTATGGAAGGGGTCCGGTTCGGTCCCGTTCTTATGCCATCTGTCAACGACTTAGGCATAGCTATCTTAGGTGTATTTCCTACTCGTTGTTTTACATCCTCAATCAGTTGTACAACGAATTTTGTTTGGTCTTCTAAAAACACATCAATCCGTTCAGTTCCTTCGCTCATTTTTGCTAAGCGCTCTTCCCACTGTGCCGTCGCATCAGGGTACAGCAAAGAATCTGGCAATGCATCTACCAAGGTATAAGCAAACTCTGTAGGTATTAATGTTTTCTTTTTTCCTTCTTCTTTAAGGAACGGATTTTTTTTATTATGGATTAAATCTTCAATAATCGTAGCCCGTGTCGCCTCTGTGCCGATACCCGACACATCTTTTAATTGTTTTTTTAACTCTTCATCTTTTACATATTTGTGAATTTCCTTCATTGCCTGCACCAAAGTCGCAGAAGTAAAACGGCTTGGCGGCTTTGTTTTCCGTTGATCCACCTTGCTATCCTTCGCCGTTACAGCATCCCCTTTACGTACAGGGGGCAATGACTTTTCTTCATCCTCTTGATTTTCTTCTGATTCTTCCGTGGATTTTACCTTTTTATATAATGCTTTCCATCCCAAATCGATAACGACACGTCCCGTTGTGGTAAACAGTTCCTCTTGGTGCATCACTTCGATGCGAGTATGCTCATACACATGCTCTGGGTAAAATTGTGCAATATAGGCTTGAGCGATAAGAAAATAAATATTTTGCTCCCCTTTTGATAAAGTATGTAATGGGCATCGTACAGTAGTTGGAATAATGGCATGATGGGCCGTAACCTTACTATCATTCCAGGCACGGCTTTTAATAGCAGGATTACTATCCTTTGCCCATGCAGCTAATTCCTTATGTCCCATATTAACCAAATTCGAAAGGATTGCTTTTCCATCTGAAAGTTGGTTCACTGGCAAATATTCACAGTCTGAACGGGGATAGGATGTATATTTCTTCTCATATAGTTTCTGTGCGATGTCCAATACTTCCTGTGGCGTATAGTTATATAGCTTACCCGCCACAATTTGTAGTGATGATAAGGAAAAAGGCAGCCGTTGTCCTTCCTTTTTCTTTTTCTTTTCCACTAAAGAAACTGTACCTTCTGGTGATTGCATCAAACGGTCACGCAAGTCATTAAGAATGATCTGATCTAGCATATGCCCATCAGGGTCCAATCCTTGTTGCGTATCTTTCGGCTTCCAAGTCGCCCAAAAATCTCCCTTTTCATGACCATATTGTACTTGTAATACATAATATTCTACAGGTACAAAGTTTTGTAACTCACGTTCTCTCCGTACTACCAATGCCAAGGTTGGCGTTTTCACACGACCAATCGGAAAGGTCACTTTGTTTCCTAAATACTGTTGCTCTAACGTATAGGCCCGAGATAAATTCATTCCCATCAACCAATCCGCACGGGATCGTGCTAAGGCAGAATCTTTTAAAGGTTGGTATTTCTTATTATCCTGCATATGCTCTAAAGCGTAACGCATAGATTTTTCATCTAACGCATTCAGTAGAATACGCTCTACTGGTTTGGTGTTCCCCAAATAATCGAGCATTTCGTCTATCAACAATTGCCCTTCCCTATCCGGGTCACCTGCATTCACAATGGTCGTCGCTTTTTTGATTAAACCACTAATAACCTTAAACTGCTTAGCACTAGATGATTTAACTTTTAATTTCCAAGAGGTGGGCAAAATTGGCAAAGATTCAAATCTCCAAAATTTATATTTCTCATCATAATCACCTGGCTCTACTTGTTCTAGCATATGACCAAAGGCCCAAGTAATCACATCGTCACCTTGGACGATATACCCATCATGACGTTTAGCACTCTGTGGGTTCGGTAACACTTGGCTCAATTCACGCCCTACACTAGGCTTTTCCGCAATAAATAAACGCATATGCTCCCTCTTCCTATCTACTACTATGTATAACTATTTCCTAATATTAATGACTTTTTATTACTTTCTATTATTATAGGTGTTCTTTACACTGGCTTTTATTATACTACGATTGCACACCAAAATTAAACAGGCACCTACTTTCTCAATACTTTGCAAAATAATCTATTTCTGTACATTTTACAACTGTTATTTCATAGATATAATACGCACACATCCGTTTCAACTTACAACACATCTCACCGTAAGACTACTATAGATATGATACCTCCATCCTTTTCAACATATCTTAACATTCTACTAAAATATTTCTCTAGTCATCATGCATAGTCCTCTAAAATTTCCTACCAGTACTACTTTTACATAATGATAGCAAATGCACCGTACTGACGCATCGCAACTATACAACACTTTTTCCAACTTTCACCATCCAATCCTATACAGGAAGGGCTCAAATAGTATATAATTTTAGGGATATGAAAGTATATACCATACATATGGATTAATAGAGGTGAATTATGACATTTTTAGAAGAAGTAACTCGGCGCCGAACGTTCGCCATCATTTCTCACCCAGATGCGGGCAAAACAACATTGACGGAAAAACTATTACTATACGGTGGTGCTATCCACTTGGCAGGATCTGTTAAGTCTAGAAAAACTCAAAAGTATGCCGTATCTGACTGGATGGAAATTGAAAAGCAACGTGGTATCTCTGTGACGAGTTCTGTATTGCAATTTGATTACGATGGTCATCGTGTGAACATCCTAGATACCCCTGGTCACCAAGACTTCTCTGAAGATACGTACCGCACTTTAATGGCAGCGGATAGCGCTGTCATGTTGATTGACGTGGCAAAAGGTGTGGAAGCACAGACAAAAAAACTATTCGCCGTTTGTAAAGAACGTGGTATTCCTATTTTTACCTTCGTCAACAAAATTGACCACTTCGGACGCAATCCATTCGATTTGATGGAAGAAATCGAAAACTCTCTTGGCATTCGTGCGGTTCCTATGAACTGGCCGGTGGGTATCAACGGCGAATACCAAGGTGTATACGACCGAGAAACAAATACTGTAGAATTATTTGAAAAAGACGAATCCCATGGTCAAAAGAAATTGGCTTCCACCAAAGGCGATGTACACGATCCAGCATTCCGTGAGCTATTAGGGGAAGAGGTGCATCAATCCTTAATCGATGATATTGAACTTCTCGATGTGGCTGGTGATGCTTTTGATTTAGACAAAGTAAAAGCTGGTGAATTAACACCTATGTTCTTCGGTTCTGCGATGACAAACTTCGGCGTAAAACCATTCCTTGAAAAATTCTTGGAGCTAGCTCCTATGCCAGCCCCACGTGTAGCCCGTGAGGAAACGGTAGAACCTACGTCTGAAGATTTCTCTGCCTTTGTCTTTAAGATCCAAGCCAACATGAATCCGAACCATCATGACCGCATTGTGTTCATGCGTATTTGTTCTGGCAAGTTCGAAAAAGGCATGAACGTACTTCACCAACAATCTGGCAAAACATTACGTTTGTCTCAACCACAACAATTCTTGGCTACAGAGCGTACTATCATTGATGAAGCCTATCCAGGAGACATCATTGGTGTCTTTGATGCAGGCACTATGGGAGTAGGCGATAGCTTATGTGCATCCAATCATAAAGTAACGTTCAGTGACTTCCCTGTATTCCCACCAGAGTTCTTCGCTCGTGTTACACCAAAAGATTCCATGAAACGGAAACAATTCTTAAAAGGTATGACTCAATTAGCGCAAGAAGGTGCTGTACAAATCTTTGAACCTCTCTACTCCATGGACTCCTTCGTTGTGGGCGCTGTCGGTATGCTTCAATTTGAAGTACTACAATACCGTTTGAAACACGAATACGGTGTTGATCTTGTGAACAACTCCTTACCATACGGCGTAGCTCGTTGGATCGATGGTGATGTCGATGTGAACAGCTTAAAAGGCATGGACAATGCGATGATTGTAAAAGATAATCGTGGTCGCCTTGTAGTACTCATCTCCAACGAATGGCAAATGGGTTGGGTCGTAGAACGAAATCCTGATGTGACATTCTTGCATGCACCAAAACTGGAAGCATAAACACACATACAAATGAGATTTTGTGCCTATGGGAGCTATTCCTATTAGATTCCCTATCTATACAATAAAAAACCGCCTAGGCGATACTATTTTGTATCCTCTAGGCGGCTTTAATATGCTCTAGTATATGGTATTTATATTTCGTATTGCCAGTTTGCTGATATTTTTGTATCAGAAAAGTTCCTAAAATAACGGCTCCATATCTGCTAACCCTTTTAGGTTCCACTCTAGTAATTTATCATGGATGCGCCACATAAAAGCATTTTCCCATGGATAATGTAATCGAACCCAGAAGTTTTCGAATGGTGTATCGTTAAAGAATACCGCTTGTCGTGGCAGGTTAAATAGATCTTGACCTGGCTCTACATTCCCTGCTTGCACGGTAAAGGCCATTCGATAGCCACTTTCTTCAGAAATTTTATCTACATCTTTGTTAGCAAATCCACCTGGATATGCAATGTACCGAACAGGATGTTTCATGCGATCTTCTAAGACTGCTTTCGAGCTAATGAGTTCATCCCGTGCTTGATCTAAGGACATATTGCGCAAATCTTTATGATTCACTGTATGACTTTGAATATCGATGCCATTCGCTTGCATTTCTTTCAACTGTTCTACATTGACAAAGCGACTTTCGCCAAATGCACTAGTAATCATGAATAAAGTGGCTTTCATATTGTATTCTTTTAAAATAGGGAATGCATGTTTATAGTTATCAATATAACCGTCATCAAATGTAATTAGCACTGGCTTATCCGGCAATTCCGTTCCCCTTGTCACATAATCGTATAACTCATCCATGGTAATAGTATGATACCCCTCATCATGGAGATATTGCATCTGTTTTCTAAACTCTTCTGGTGGCACCACTAAGGAATGACGAATCCCTGTATCAATACGATGATAGTTCAATACAGGTACACCTACAGCCTTATAATCCCAGGATCGTTGATACTGTATTCCAAAATACAAGCCAATGACTATGATAAGCCCTGTTATTCCTATAATAATTCGTTTCACATTTACCTCACGATTTGTAACTTTACCTATTAGTTATACAGAGTTTTACAGCCCTCCACATCTATACCTTCTTATAGTACCATAGATAAGTAAATTAATCAGTCTTTTTTCATAAAATTTCACCCTAATCTACGACATTCATCTAATATTATCTCTATTATACTTATTTTGCATTAATATTATAACTATAATGCAATATATATGATGTATGTATACATCATGCACTATAAAAGATGCTCTGTCTCTTCCCTAATTTTCAACATTCTATAGAATTTTCATTTAATTGCTTAAAATTTATAGGAGGTGTCATAAAGTAAAAGCTATGAAAATATAGCATAATAAGCAAAGTCTCTCGAAAATTCAATATAACTATATTTTGTTTTTCATGATATGATAAGCACATAAGTTTTATCTTAAAAGCATCTTGTTCCAAAGGGGGTTGTATTATGAAAGGTCTTATTGACTTAAGTCTAGTCAACGGAATCTGGACACTAAAATTGTCTATGATTCAAACTGTAGCCTTAGCTATTGTCACTTTATACTTAGGAGAATTTATCAAAAAACATTCTTCATTTTTACAACGTGTGAGCATGCCCGCACCAGCCGTAGGTGGTCTACCATTTGCATTTTTATGTGCATTCTTATCTTATTATAAAATCGTAAACATTACCTTCGATGGTGCTCTGCAATCATTCTTAATGTTAGCTTTCTTTACCACTATCGGCCTTATGGCAAGTCTAAACGTACTTAAAAAAGGAGGCGTTGCCATCATTTTCTTCTGGATTATATGTACCATCTGGATTGTCGTGCAAAATGGAGCTGGCATCATGATTGCCAAAGCGATGGGGATTGAGCCAATTTTCGGCATAATGGCTGGTTCTGTTTCCATGATGGGTGGTCTCGGTACCGCAGGCGCATTCGGTCCTCATTTTGAAGAACTAACTGGTGTACCGGGCGTAGCTTCTGCTGCCATTGCTGCTGCTACATTCGGTATGGTAGCCGGTACCTTATTAGGTGCGCCTGTAGGTGATCGCATTATTAAAATGCACAGTGTCCCTACTCCTGTGGATCATCCTGAGTTATTAGAAGCTGACGGCATTGATATTAACGAAAATGATTCTGAAAGTAAATTATTCGACTTACATTCTTTAATGCATGTCATTGCCTTCGTAGGTATTTCCTTAGGTCTTGGTACATTAGTCAGTGCTCTACTATCTTCCGTATTCGGTCCATTACCTGCCTACATTGGCGCTATGATTGTTGGAGCATGTATCCGCAACTATGCTGATTTCACTGGTCATGTTACAATTAACAGTGCTGCCTTAGATGCTGTTTCCAATGTATCTTTGAGTATCTTCGTTACAATGGCTATTAATAGCCTAAAGTTAGCACAATTAGTTGACTTAGCATTGCCTCTCATGGCAATCTTAGCTGCACAAATGGTGTTGATTACTATCTTCGCATACTTAATCTACTGGCTATTCAAACGCAACTACGATTCTGTTATGTTAGGTTCTGGTGCTATCGGTTTCGGCCTAGGTGCTACACCAAATGCCTTAGTAAACATGTTGTCCTTAGCTTCTAAATACGGCCCATCTCCAAAAGCATGGTTAGTCGTATCCCTTGTTGGTGCCTTCCTCATCGACTTTACTAATGCATTCTTGATTACATTCATGGCAAAATTGATTTAATTATTACGCAAAAGACAGTCTTTGCTTGCAAGGACTGTCTTTTTAATTTATGTATTTTTGTTCTATAACTCCATACTTCCATCAAAACATGTCATATTACGTATTATGTATATTCAGACACCGATGATGATACACTCACTTCTTTTTGTCACGAAGCTTTACAAAAAAGTTATATCTATCACACGCTACGACGTGCTATGGAGCTAACCATACAGTTTACGCCTTTAGTATAACCTAGTACACAAAAAGGACTATACCAATCTATTGGGTATAGTCCTTTTTATTGTTTATTTGTAAAGTTTTGAAGTCAGTCGCATGCACAAAATAGAAACTCTGTTTCCTCATCAATGAGGAAGAAATATATCCTTGTTTAGCCAACCTTTACATATATTATCTTTCTTGATCTAGCTCATACCAAGCATTACCGATACACGCAAATTCTTCTAATGTAAATGTCTCTCCACGACGTGACCCATCAATATTAGCTTTTTCCAAAATAGCTTCGATGGCTTCTTTACTCAATCCAGTGGTCTTCATTGTGTTGCTGAACGTCTTACGCCGTTGTGCAAAGCCTGCTTTCACAGCACGGAAGAAATACGCTTCACTATGGACTTTCACAGGTGGTTCACTACGTAATGGACAACAAATCACGGCACTAGTCACCTCAGGCGCCGGTAAAAACGCCTTAGGTGGCACATCCATGACAATATATGGGTCTGTATAATATTGCACCGCCACTGATAAAGCGCCATACATTTTTGTACCTGGCTTAGCAATCATACGCTCTGCCACTTCTTTTTGCACCATTACCACTAATCGTTCAATAGGTAATTTAGATTCTAGTAAAGACATAATAATTGGTGTCGTAATATAGTATGGTAAGTTCGCTACTACTTTGAACGGTTTATGATCCATTAATTCTGGGATATTGACTTTTAAAACATCCCCATGAATGATGCGTACATTATCATACGCCTCTAGGGTTGTATCTAAGACTTCTAATAAGCGTCTATCTAGCTCTACAGAGGTAACGTTAGCCCCACTTTGTGCCAAACCTTGCGTTAAAGTACCAATCCCAGGACCTACCTCTAACACTGCATCGCCTGCTTCTAATTCCGCAGCCTGTACAATCTTATCCACCACAGTACGCTTAATCAAAAAGTTTTGTCCTAATTTTTTACTCATTTGAATGCCAAAACGTTTACATATATAATGTACAACCTCTGGACTTGCAATGACAGATTCTATCATGTATTCTCCTACTGTATTTCTTCTTCTGAAAGTGCCTCAAAAAATGCTTCACGGCTGATACCGTAATGATTTAATCGATACAAAAACTGCTTCCCATTACTATAGCCTATACCCAGCTTAGCACCTATACGAGCCCTCATAGCAGCACTGCTAAAGCCTCCACTTAAATCATGTTGTACTAAATCTTGCATGCTAAATAGCTCAGATGATTCCATAGATTCTATATGCAGCACTTCTAAGGCCTTGCGGATGGATTCAGGACTTGCCTGCTCAATCCCAATATCATCATTGGCATAAGCTTCCTCTCGTGGCACAAAGGCATGCTGTGCCAACGGAAATCGCTTCGTCAAAAAACGTCGAATCCGCTCACCTGCATAATCTGGATCCGTCAGAATAATGATCCCTCTCTTTTCATAAGCATCCTTAATCCGACTGAGCACAGGCTTACGCAAATTAAACCCTTCCGTAGCAATACACTCCACCTCTAAGGCTTGTTGCACCCGTTGAATATCTGATTTTCCCTCAACCACCAAGACCTGTTTTAACATAAGCTCCTCCACAATATAATATTCTATTATTATACCATACATCGAAACCTATGGCATGCTCTATCAAAAACTGGCAACGCAGTCATTAACTATACATTCATCTAAGTCACATAGTTATAACTAGATTGTCTTGTAACACTGTATCCTTATAAATTCACATGCAAAAGACTGCAATATACCTCCGAAGAACCTACCAAACCAGACATAGTCCAAAATTGCCAAATAACGCTGCCCTCTCCGAGACGAACGCAATTAGACGTAGTAGTCTATGGCGTTCCTCACCACTAAAATTTTAAAATATAGAAGAACACGGCATACAATTCTCTACATAAATACTTGCAATGTATTCTTAAACTATACACCTAAGAAACCTAGTTATAGCTGGAGCGTCTTGTGACACTTTATCTTTATAAATCCACATGCAAAAGACCGCAATATACCTCCGAAGAAACATTATGAAATACCGTTTCTGAGGGGGTATATTGCGGTCTACTCTTTATCCATTTGTCCACAAACTGCCACAAGACAGAATATCATTGCAAGTGACAATTCATTATGAAATACCGTTTGTGAAGGAATGTGCCGTGTTCTTTTTTTGCAATATACAGATATATCTGAACGTGACAGTATTAATAAGGTATATTGCGGTCTATCCTTATGAACTTTTAAACTAAAACGCCATAGATGCATAGACTAAGAAGAGAGGATATACACATCTACTGTGCGTCGTCCAAATTGCATGGCAGATCCATAATCTTCTAGCACTACGTCAATGCGATTGCCCACGATGTCACCACCTGTATCTCCAGCAATGGCCTCACCATATCCAGGTATGTATACTCGTGTTCCTAAGGGAATCACATTAGGATCCACAGCCACTACGCCATGACGTGCGCGTATACCAGTTGCCGTAATACCATCTCCACCACCATCTGTTGGTAAATAGGCGGTCGCTTCCATGCTGATGACTTCTTTCACGCGATTATAAGAACGTGATACGCCTATATCTCGTGTACCTGCTCGAATAATTTTAGGTTTCATTGGTGTAATCGTTGTACGCTGTAGCTCTTTCGTATCTACTACTTCACCATGATTATAGTGGACTTCTTCCTGCACCTCATCAAGTCCTGGTGTGCCTTCCTGTAACACTTCTTCCATTCCTTTGGGTAAGGTATCCACTCGTTCGTATTGTACCGCTACCGGTACTTCTACTTGATGTGTTTCTAATTGTTTAGTTTGGAATCCATGATTCCACATAAAGCCTGAGACTGTAACAAAGACTATTAGTAACAGTGTGAGCATAAGCACTGCTTTTTGCTTTTGCTGTAGTAATCGGTTTGTCATCTAGTACCTCCATGAGTGGTATTCTACCACAGACGGATGGATAAGGTCAAACATATGCACCTAAATCTCTTTGTAGAGCCATTCTTCATTTGTCTACAGTTTTATATTTTTTATAAAAAGCTATTTTGAGTCCACTCTATGAAGACACTTTATTTTGATTTATAATTTTATATATTATGCTCAAGAATTCTCATTATGATATTTTTTTAATTATCCATAGTTTGCATGTATAACATGCTCCAAACTTATGCACAGCCTAAAACTTGTGTATAACTATATCCACAGGGTTCATATGGTATACAATTCAATTCTAAAGTAGTCTACTATATTTTCAAAATAATACTTTTTTATTGATAATGCAAAATTGATATGATACGCATTATAGTAATACCTCATACCTTAAACTCATACGTTGTCCACACCACTTTAAACTAAATTAGCTACAAATTACACGAATTGTGTGTTTTGTAGCTAATTTTATGTATTATATATTGTTTTTGTAATAATATAGATAGATTTAAGCATGCATGTTCAATCATATAGATGCATTTTTACATTGTACTTTGTCCAAAACTTTTTATCACCTATATGTATTACCCTCTAGACTCTTGCCATAGAAGCTATATATTTACTTAGCATCATCAGTAGTCTCAAGTTCTAGAATAGGGTACCAGGGTCCTAATTCCGATAGACTTTCAGTCGTATCTATATCCTTAGGATTCATAAATGAAAGTTGGGCACATACCTTATCTTCTTTAGCAATGACCTTACGATAAGAACCATCAGCTCGCATGACATGGGCTTTTTGATTATCCGCTAAGTAAACATCTAAAATGTGTTGTAATTCTTTCTGTAAAGCTATATCTTCTACAGGAACCATTAATTCCACTCGATCATTTAAGTTGCGTGGCATCCAATCGGCACTAGAAATATAGTAAGGGCTTTCACTGTGATTTTTAAAGTATAAAATACGATGATGCTCTAAGAATCGCCCCACAATAGATTGCACAGTAATATTGTCACTAACCCCCTCAATCCCCGGTCTAAGAGTACATATACCACGAACGATGAGATCAATCTTGACCCCCTTACAGGATGCCTCATATAGCTTGGCAATAATTTCTTTATCTAGTAAAGAGTTCATCTTTGCTACAATATACCCTTCTTTACCATGTTCTACAGCACGTATTTCTCCCTCAATTAATTCCATTAAGGAGGACCGTAATGTCAATGGAGCTACAATAAGATGCTGCCACTGCTGTGATTCTGCATAGCCTGAGATAGTATTAAAGAATAAAGAACTATCATCCGCATAGGACTCTCGACAGGTCAATAAGCCGCAGTCTGTATAATATTTAGCAGTCTTCCCATTATAATTGCCTGTAGCAAAGTGTATATATCGGCGTAGCACATCACCTTCTTTACGAACCACCATAGTTATTTTGGAATGCGTCTTAAGCCCTCTTAAGCCATAAATAACATGACAGCCAGCTTTTTCTAAACGCCGTGCCATGATAATATTATTTTCTTCATCAAATCGGGCTTTCACTTCCATCAACACGGTAACTTGTTTGCCTAGCTCTGCTGCTTTCACCAACGCTGCTACGATAGGAGAATCCCCACTGACGCGATACAAGGTTTGCTTGATAGCCAATACATCAGGGTCTACAGCTGCTCTAGCTACAAACTCTTCCACCACGGAAAAAGAATCAAATGGATGGTGCAAGAGTCTATCTTTTTCACGGATATAATCAAAGATAGCTGAAGTCCCTCGCTCTGTTACGCAAGGAAGTTCTCGCCGTATAAAAGCAGGATATCGTAAATGGTCGTAGCCAGGTAAATTACAAAACTCGCCAAAGGAGGCTACGTCTAAGATTCCTTCTGCTATATAAACTGCCTCTTTTTTTGCCTGCAATCCTTGCAAAACAAATTCCAATAACTGTGGATCGTAATGCTCACATACTTCCACACGTACCACTTCACCACGACGACGCCGGCGAAGAGATTTTTCAATCTCCCGCAGTAAATCCGTCGCTTCTTCTTCGATGTCTAAATCCGCATCACGTGTGACACGGAAGGTGGTAAAAGAATCGATATGATGACCTACGAAGAAATCTTCACAATAATAGTTGATAACATCTTCTAACATAACGAAGTGACGATGCACATCATTCGGCACTTCAATAATTCGATTCAATACAGAGGGAATCGGCAAGATAGCCATCTTCTCTTGGTCTTTATCATGGATAGGATGAATCTTTACCACTGAGTTTAATGTTTTATTCACCAAGAATGGAAAGGGATGGCTCGCATCCACAGCTAGTGGTGTAACGACTGGAAAGATATGAGTGCGAAAATATTGGTATAACCAACGTAATTCACTTTCTTTTAGGTCTTTTACTTTGACAAAGTGTAGCCCTTCTTTTTGTAGGCGTTTCAAAATATCATGGAAATAGGTATATTGTAAGGATACTAATTTTTTCGTAGCTTCACTGATGGCTTTTAATTGTGCTTTTGCATCCATATGGGCGGCATCGTATTTAATAATGCCACTCTGCTCTTGATGACGCAATCCAGATACGCGAATCATAAAAAATTCATCTAAGTTAGAACTGCCAATGGTCAAAAATCGTAATTTTTCCATAAGTGGATTACTTCTGTCGATAGATTCTTGCAAAACTCGTTGGTTGAACTTCAGCCAAGACAATTCACGATTAAAATAATACTTTGGATTATCAAAGTCTTTCATAGTATCACTCCTAACGAACTTTCCAATGTATCACTAATTCACGTTTAAATTCTTTCTTACACTGCTTTTTTAATTTTTCGATAGCCATCTCCATCATAGGAATATGGCTTAATTCTTTCACCTTAACATACATATCTATTTGTTTATCTGTAATATAGGTTTGAAAGGAGCGTATGGTACGTTCATGACTTTCTTCAAAAGCTTCTGCTAAGGCTAAGGGAAAGGACAATTTTTGTATCATCTCCCGATCCCCTTCTTTTAGTACGGAGAGATACGGAGACTGCTTAATAAATTTGCTATTTGCTCCATGGGAATAGGATGCAATAAACGCACTAAGTAATTGTTCTCGGTGAGATAATCCGTATAGATTACTATTAATAATCATATATGCACTATGTCTTGCATGGCTATAATAGTTAATTTGTTTTCCTAAATCATGGAGTAAAGAGGCTACTTTCAAAATTAATTTTAAGCGCTCTCCTTCTGGCAGTAGTTCTTTCCATTGTTTATAAATCTGTTTTGCCAGTTTCGCAATATATAAAGAATGGTCCACATCATGAGGTGTAAAAGAGCGCAGTACATTTAACGTAGAGTGGGTCACAATATCATCTACAATGCCATTTTTTTGAAGACATGGTAGCCCATACTTCTCTTCTGAATAGTTAGCTCCATAATACTGAAAGAATAGCCCTTCCCGCAAGCCACAACCGCTGACAATCATAGAGGATGCCTTTGTATACTCCATCAATTCCATAATAATGGCCATACCTGCTACGATGATATCGGCCCGTTCAGCAGATAATCCAGAAATCTTTTTCCGTTCCTCCCATGGTGTTTCTTTCACCCGATGAAACAAAGCCTCCATAACCGCTTTTTTCACCTTGTAATTGTGCAATTTAGGGATGGGATAGTTTTTCTCCCGTTGATCCATTTTTGCAATATTACGAGCTGTACCTCCGATGCCAATCAGCGGAAGTTTCGCATCTTTCAGCCACCGTTCACGATGCAATAAGGCCTGAATATGATGGACCATCCTTTCATATTCTGTACTTGTAAACTCATGGCTTGTTTTAAATTGTCCTGTCATCACAAGAGCCCCCATAGGAAGGCTTACAGATTTTTTCAATTGACGATTTTCAATTAAGCTAATCTCAATACTAGCCCCACCAAGGTCGAACACGATAAAATCATCTAATCCTATGGTATTGACAACTCCTAAAAATCCTAAGTATGCCTCTTCCTCTCCACTAATGGCACGCAAGGGAATCCCCGTTTCCGCATATACACGACGTATAAAGCTATTACCATTGGTAGCCAATCGTACAGCCGCTGTCGCAATACCTTGAATCTCTGTAACTCCCATAGCCTTTGCCATATGCGACAAGGCTTTCAAGGTTTTAATGGCCCGTTCCATAGCAGGTTTTGTCAACATTTGGTGAGTCCACATACCCTCACTGAGGCGAATGGATTCCTTCTGTTGATATACCAAGCGATAACTGCCTGACTCTGTAATTTCTGAAATGACAAACCGTACTGAGTTTGATCCTAAATCTATTAATGCTACTCGTTTCATAGGTCTCCTATGTACACAGAAAGGCACTTTCCGTATATGCTACTGTGAAAGTACCTTTCTCATTCTATATTACTCAATACCAAAACAACGCTTACCATTCTCTAAGGCAATAGCAGCTAGTTCTTCTACATCCATGCCACGCAATTGGGCAATTTCTTGAGCCACAAATTGTGTTTTGGATGGGTCATTGCGACGACCTCTAAATGGAGGTGGTGTCAAATAAGGGGAATCTGTTTCGATAAGCAAACGATCCAATGGAATATGTTTCGCCACTTCCTTTAGATTCGTAGATTTTGGGAATACTACTGGTCCAGCAAAGGAGATGTAATATCCCATTTTTATAAATTCTTTTGCCATCTCCAAGCTCGTGGAGAAACAATGGAATACCCCATAATTGCCTTTTCCATGTTCTACCAACATATCTCGAATAGCCCCGTGCGCATCACGATCATGGATAATAATCGGTAAATCCACTTCTCTCGCGATGGCTAATTGGCGTTTGAAAGACTCTGCTTGCACATCTCTATCGGAAAAATCATAGTAATAATCTAAACCGATTTCGCCAATGGCTTTTACCTTTGGATGAGATGCCATTTGCTTAAACCATGCATAGTCTTCTTCTGTAGCATCTTTAGATTCATGTGGATGCACACCTACCGCTGCATAGACACGGTCATACTGTTCAGCCAAAGCAATGGCAGATTCTGCTGTTTTACGATCTACTGCAGGGCACATAATATATTCTACGCCTTGGTTAAAACAGTCTTGAATCATCTGGTCCCGATCATTATCAAATCGTTCATCATTGATATGCGCATGTGTATCAAACAATCGCATTATCTCACCACACTTCCTGGAGTTAAGGATTCAATATTGGTTACTTCTAATTGATCATCTTCATTAGAGGCTGATAAAATCATACCTTCTGACATATGACCCATGATTTTTTTCGGCGCTAAGTTTGCCAAATAAATCACTTTTTTACCGATTAAGTCTTCTGGTTTGTAGAATTGAGAGATACCACTCACTACGGTGCGTGTTTCAATACCTAAGTCTAAGGTAAACAACAACAATTTTTTAGATTTTTTCACCGCTTCGCAAGTCAATACTTTCGCTACCCGTAAATCTAATTTTGCAAAATCATCGTATTCGATGGCATCTTTAATCGGTGGAATATTGCTAGTATCTACCGCTTCCTCAGTGGATTCTTCTGCAGTTTCTGGAGCCACTTCTACCATTTCAGGAATTTCAAAGCGTGGGTAGATTGGATCTCCTTTGACTACTTTTGTGCCTGTAGGAAGTGCCCCAAATGTGCGTACATCATCTAGCATAGCTTGTGCAAAGCCTTGTAAACCAAGTTGTTCCCAAATTTTAGGAGCCCCTGTTGGAATCACTGGATCCACTAAGACAGCAATGATACGCAAGGATTCTGCCAAATGATACATCACAGCTTTTAAGCGCTCTGCATCGGCTTCGTTAGCCCCTTTTGCCAGTACCCAAGGCATCGTTTCATCAATATATTTATTCGTACGACCGATGAAACCCCACACCGCTTTAAAGGCTTTGTTGTACTGCATATCTTCCATCAATTGTTCATAGTCTTTTACCGTTTGCTCAGCGAGAGCAATTAAATCCTTGTCAACATCTTCTGTTGGCGCATGTTTTGTAATGATACCACCATGATATTTTTCAATCATTGCTACGGTACGATTCAACAAGTTGCCTAGGTCATTGGACAAGTCTGCATTGATTTTTGTAATAAAGTTAGGCAAGCTGAAATTGCCGTCATTGCCCAAATGTACTTCATTTACCAAGAAATAGCGCAATGCATCAGAACCGTAAGTGTCAATCAATGGAATTGGATCGATTACATTACCCAAGGATTTACTCATTTTTGTACCATCGACTACAAGCCAGCCATGACCATATACTTTTTTCGGCAATGGCAAGCCAAGACTCATGAGCATAATTGGCCAAATGATCGTATGGAAACGAACAATTTCTTTCCCTACTAAATGCAAATCAGCAGGCCAGTAGGTTTCAAATAAATCGCTGTTTTCATCCAATGGGTTTAGTGCAGAAATATAGTTAATCAACGCATCAAACCATACGTACATAACATGTTTTTCATCAAATGGTACTGGAATGCCCCAGTTAAAGCTAGTACGAGATACTGCCAAATCTTCTAGGCCTTGTTTCACGAATTGAATCATCTCATTACGACGTGATTCTGGTTGAATAAAATCAGGATTCTCTTCTATAAATTTGAACCATTGGTCAGCGTATTTATTCATGCGGAAGAAATAACTTTCTTCTTGTACCACTTCTAATGGACGACCGCAATCAGGGCATGTTTTTTCAGGGCCTAATTTAGATTCTGGCCAGAATGTTTCACATGGTACGCAATATAAACCTTCGTAAGAAGATTTGTAAATATCTCCATTATCAAAGGCCTTTTGAAATAAGTGTTGGCAATATTTGATATGTCGTTCATCCGTAGTTCTAATGAAATCATCATGAGAAATGTTCAGTTTTTCCCACAAATGTTTAAATCCATCTACGATTTGTGTCGTATATTCTAATGGAGTAATGCCCATCGATTCCGCCATACGTTGGATTTTTTGTCCATGTTCATCAGAACCTGTCAAAAATCGCACATCATAGCCCGCTCTACGCTTAAAACGAGCAATTGTATCAGCAATGGACGTACAGTATGTATGCCCAATATGTAATTTCGCACTTGGATAATAAATTGGTGTCGTAATATAATACGGTTTCTTAGTCATCTGTTCTCTCCTTACTATACAATTCAATTTCATTATATATATCGCGCCGTGAAAGGCCTCGCTCTTTTGCAATTTGCCGAGCTGCCTCTTTTTTAGGCACTCCCTCTTCGATTAAGGCTAAGGCTGCCTCTAGAGGTGAAAGCACTACTTCCTCCACCTTCGTTTCATCTGTAATAGTGTCCTTACCACCCACTAGGAGGACAAATTCCCCTTTTTCTACGATATGACTGAAATCATTTCGTAACTCTAGCAAAGTAGTTCGTGTGAAAGTTTCAAATTTTTTCGTCAGTTCACGACCTACTGTGATAGGGCGATCTCCCAGCCCTTCATACAAGCTTTGGATAGTTTCTTCTATACGATGGGGAGCTTCATAGAAAATCAGCGTACCTTCATAGGTAGCAATCCGTGATAACACCTCTTTTACATTCTGCTTTCGTTTTGGTAAAAATCCGATGAAGTGAAACTCCTTTGTATTTTGACCCGATGCAATGAGTGCCGTTAAACCTGCATTCGCCCCTGGTAATGGAACAATAGGGATTCCTACTTCGAGGGCTTCTTTCACCAAGTCTTCACCAGGGTCGGAAATAGCCGGCATACCCGCATCACTAACCAATCCGATGGATTGACCATCTAATAAACGCTGGATGAGGTCAGCCCCCTTCTCCGCTTTATTATGTTCATGATAGGAAATCATAGGCTTAGCAATATTAAAATGTTGTAATAATACCCCTGTATGACGCGTATCTTCCGCTGCTACTACATCTACTTCTTGTAATGTACGCACAGCCCGGTAGGTCATGTCTTCTAAGTTCCCAATGGGTGTGGGAATTAAAAATAATGTCCCTTTATGACTACTCATAATATGCTTGTACCTCATCTGAATAGGAACCATCCACTTCGTAAATATATAAAGGTGGTTCCACCATCATGCCTAGTTTTCCACCATATTTTAACTCTAATAATACTAACTTGCTCACTTTATCTTGATTACCATGAATAAAGCGCATTCGTTTTACCCTAAATTGAGTCTGTTCTATAGCACTCAACAAGGATTCTAATCGTGGGGTTGTATAAATCATCCACAGTGTACCGCCAAATTTTAGATATCGTTGGGCTTGTACCAATCTATCTTTCATAGAGTGTTGTTGTTCATGTAAGGCTAATGCTACACTTTCTTCTTGTGATAGAAGTCCACTATTCGGTTCAAAGTAGGGCGGATTCATATAGATACCATCAAACTGACCATAATACGGTTTACCAGCATCGGTCATGTAATCTAGCTCCACCATAGATACAGCATCTGCAATATCATTATGAATCGCGCTTTTCTGAGCTAACTCAATCACATAAGAATTACAATCTACCCCAACCACATGACGGGCTCCACGATGGTACAACACATGAGGAATCACACCTGTACCTGTACCTAGTTCTAAGTAGCACTTATTAGGTTTCGCCTCACCAAAATGAGCGAGCAAAATAGCATCAATGGAAAACTTAAACTCTTTTTCATCTTGAAACAACTGAAAGCCACTTAGTAATAATTCTGTGATTGTAATATTACTCTTCATCCGGCAATGCCACTTCCGACCAATGTAAATCGATAGTTCGTCCCGCTTCTAATTGTACTTTTACAGTCTTTTTCATGTTATTGATTTTCAAGACTTTTCCTAATCCTTCATCGGTGACTACTTCTTTACCAATACCAGGTGGCTCTGCTACAGGAGCTGGTTGTTTTGCTTTTTGTGAATACAAGTCTCCTCCTTTTAGGTAGGAGTCATTTTCATAATTCAAACAACACATCAAACGGCCGCAAATGCCAGAAATTTTTGTAGGGTTTAAGCTCAAGTTTTGATCCTTCGCCATCCGAATAGACACAGAAGCAAAGTCTCCTAGGAAAGTCGCACAGCATAGAGGACGTCCACAGGCACCGATGCCATTTAATACCTTCGCTTCATCACGTACGCCTACTTGACGTAATTCAATACGCGTACGGAATACATTGGCCAAATCTTTTACCAATTCCCGGAAGTCAATACGACCTTCTGCAGTAAAGAAAAAGACAATTTTATTCATATCAAATGTGTATTCCACATTAATTAATTTCATTGGTAACCCACGATAGGCGATTTTTTCTAGCCCGATTTCAAAGGCTTTTTCTTCTCGCTCTCTATTTTTTTCTACTTGTTTCAGATCTTTTGGCGTTGCTTTACGCGTCACTTCTTTCAGCGGTTGCACCACGCTATCTTTCGATACTTTCCGTGGTCCAATTACGACTTCCCCAAATTCCAAACCACGAGAGGTTTCTACTATGACCCCATCTCCTGTCGTAAGGGTTACAAACCCTGGGCTAAAGTAGTAGATTTTGCCAGCTTTTTTAAAGCGTACTCCTACTATAGTAACCACTATATATCCTCCTTCACAGCCTCCCTTAAGGCTAATATAACTCCATCTATGACAAGGCCTAAGCGCACATTAAGGCGCAGCGCCTGTTCTGCTTCTAATGTAATGGGCACAATTCGTTGCAAAGATTTTGATGACCATCGTGGTAAAATCATTTGCATGCGGAATCGATACTCACTTAGTATCATCTTTTCACTCTCTGTACCATATCGCAAGGCTAACATATCTCTTGCTAACACACGTAACCAGCTCAATATATCGAGTACTACTTCTTTTGAAAGTCCCTCAAAGGATAGAGCTAAGGTAGTAAAGAAATGACTTCTTTCTACTACGCATTCTAGTACTTCCATAGCCTTTTCTAAACTTTCAATACCACCAGCCTGCGCCCACTGACGAGCTAATGTTGGATTTCCACGAGCACTTCGCACAGCACGTCGAATATCTCCTGTATACCCTTCTTTAGTTAGGGCTTGCACCAATTCCTCTTCTGACACTGGTTGCATACCAATGAGCATACATCGTGACACGATGGTGGGTAGTACATTGTCGATATTGGTAGTGACAATGATAAAATACATATTCCGTGGTGGTTCTTCAATCGTTTTCAGCATCGCATTCGCTAAGACAGTATTGGCTGTCTGAAAGCCTTCTACGATAACCACCCGTGGTGTATCACTAGATACATTGATATACTTTTCTAATAAGGTATACCATTGTTCTACACTGAGCTGTGTTTTCATAGGGCGAATCCAAAAGGCTTGACCTTGATCAATATAGATTGGCAATCCTTTATCTTTGACTGCGCTCTCGCTTTCACCAGACCCAATGCGTTGTTGCTCTATAGTGGATAAAAAAGTTCGTCCTTCATCAGGAGAAAAAATCTGACGTCCCAATAATAGGGACCCAATGGCGATAGCCATGGATGTCGATTCTAAACCCGTTTCTCCGTAGAGCAGTAAGCTATGGGGTAAAGCAGAATCTCGGATTAATGTAGTAATTTGTTCTTTCACTTGATGTTGACCAAGTACAGTTTCAAAAAATGACATACATCCTCCTTTACCTCATAAGACTACCCTTTATTATAGCATGTTATGGCAATAAATACACGAATAAAAGAAGAAACACCCCATGGTTTCGGCAAAATATTTGCACTCCATGTGGTGTTTCTATCATATCCTTTTTTGAACGTGCATCGTACCATAACAGACTATCCATGATACTATAGGCACATTCCATTAGCTAGGGACTAGCCTTTACATATATATTGTTTTGCAATACCATACACTTCCTCATGAATGTCATCAATAGTGCGCAACTGATTGCTTTCATTCTCGCAGTGCACGCGATGCCAATCATAGGTATTCACCAACATATCATAGGCATCATGAACCGCCGTCAAGTGAGAGGCATCCTTTTCATGTATATCGCCTGTATTGCCTCCTGTTTTACCTGTCCGTTCTGCTAACAGGGATTTTGACAAGGACAAAGGCATATCCAATAAGATGACTGCATCCGGTCTAGGCAAGCCATATAAATCGTATTCTAATTGATCAAGCCATTGTAAAAAGGTGTTTCGTTCTTTTTTATCCGTGTATTTTATCATTTGATGCACCATATTCGATGTCGTATACCGATCAGCAATGATAATGCCACCTTCTTCGTAAAAGCGTTGCCAATCTTGGCGATAGGATGCAAATCGGTCTATGGCATAGAGCGTGCTAGCCACATAGGCATTCACTGAGTTTGCCTCTTTTCCAAAGTCTCCTCGCAAGTACATTTTAATTGGTTCTGCTGCTGGACTATCGTAATTAGGAAAACTAACAGATCGTACTGGGTATCCTTCTACTTTCAGTCGTTCCAATAATTTTGCCGTCTGCGTGGCCTTACCACTGCCGTCGCCACCTTCAATAATAATTAATTGTCCCATATGTATCTCCTTATGACATGACAATTCTTTAGATTATATGATACTGCAAAAAATTTGCACACACCGATTCCCCTATACATGTTATATCTATCCACACCATACCTCTATATCTCACCATCTTTACACACCAGGATGGTTTGTAGTTGGCGGTCCCGAGCACCATTCGGCACATACCCATCACGTTGTTTCTGCTTCATATATGCTAATACTTCTTCCGTTATGATTTCACCTACGCCTAAACAAGGGATTCCCGGTGGGTAATAGGTAATCGTTTCCCCACTAATTCTCCCTAGAGCTTCTTCCAAGGGGATTGTTTCCATCTCTGCATAAAATGCTTCCCGCGGTGAAAGCTTCACTGCTGGTGTCGGTAGTGTTTCCATTATACTTGCATCTACATCGTTATCATCCGTAACATGTGCATCATCTACACTATCTCTAATACTATTCTTTGTCGTATTCTTGGTACTATGTATCGCATCAAAAGGCGTGTTATTACCTTGATCAAATAAACGTGTATTGTGTTGTTGCCCATATGCTCTAGCACACTTTGTGGTACCTTCTAACTTATGGCTATACATATCTGAAATACCCTGTACTGCCTCTAGTACCTGTTGTATCGATGTGTCTGTATCACCTATGGTAATCAATAATAAGACATGGTAGGCTTTCATGAGTTCCACTTCAATATGACGTACTCGCAGCTCCCGTTCTAACTCTTGTGCCGTAAGTCCAAGGCCCTTTACATCAATAATAATCTTAGTTTCATCCAAACTGAAAGCTCCATCCATATCCTCAATCCCAGGACAAGCAATGCCAGGAATCTCATTCAGAGCCTTTCGCAAAGTACGAGCTAAGTTCAATGTGTCTTTCATGAGAGACTGTCCCTCTGTAACCCATTGATGACGAGCCATATCCAAAGATGCTAAGAAAATATAATTTGGACTCGTGCTCATCAAGATTTGTTGTAATCGTTGTATGCGAGTTACATCAATACGAGACCCTTGTCCATGGAGCATTGAGGTCTGTGTTAAAGAGCCTAATAATTTATGTGTACTTTGAGCGACTAAATCTGCTCCACTTGCCAAAGCTGGCACTGGCATTCCGAAGGATGGCACAAGATGTGGTCCATGAGCTTCATCCACTAATACTAGCATATGTCGTTCATGAGCTACCTCTGCAATTCGTTTTACATCCACACCTATGCCATAATAATTAGGATGTACTAGCAATATAGCCTTTGCCTCTGGGTGTGCATCCATCGTAGCGATGGCCTCCTCAGCAGTCACCCCCACAGGGATACCCCAGCGTGGATGAAATCGCCCTTTCATATAGATAGGTTTAGCTCCACTCAATACTAAGCTATTATGAACAGAGCAGTGAGCCTCTCTAGGAATGATGATAGATTCTCCTTCTTTCACTGCACTCATTATCATCATTTGAATCGCACCAGATGTTCCGTTAATAGAAAACCACGTGTGATCGGCACCAAAGGCCTGTGCTGCCAGCTGTTGTGCTTCTAGCAATTCACGCTCTGGCTCATGATAATCATCGATGGCATACATCAGTCCCAAATCATAAGGCAAAGCAGGACCCATCCACTCTGTGAGCAATGTAGGCGCTCCCTGACCAATCTTGTGACCAGGCGTATGAAAAGGTACCATATGTTGTTCTTTATATTGTTCTAAAGATTCCACAAAAGGAAGTCTGTGTTGATTTATATTTTGTTTCATATATTTATTATTGATTCTTTCACAATATCATTAAGCACCTAATTATAAATACTCTCTCTAGTATTCTACCCTACTCTGTACATCCATTCAAGCAATTCTATCACGACTAACATATATCCCTATATTCTGTTCATACTGTGTATCGTTGTAAATATACCTTCTACCTTTCATTGGCATACTGCATCATAGTTCAAAATAATAAAAAACTGCTACAATTTGTAATTTCTTACAAACTGTAGCAGTTTTTAATTATTTACTATATTCCGCAACGTATTGGGAACCTGCTTTTACGTAGTGTTCCATTGTATTTGCCACATGGTGTAAATCTTGACCAGTCAAAGCACTGATGTCTTGACCGCCCGTTGCACTATTGATAATTTGTGAAATTTCGTAACCACTATATCCTAGCACAGACAAGCGGTTGGATAAACTTTTGATTAAGCTCATTGCTAACCTCCATTTGTGTAGTAATTATTTGAATTCATTTCCAAAATTGGATCCTTCTGTGGTCGGGTCGAACCACCATAGCTATTAGACTGTCATAAGAGCGTATACAATAAGCATCTATTCGCATACAAATCTTACGTAGCATCAGCCTATATTGCTATGTTATGTAATATTATAACGATAATTTTCGATATTGTCAAGTGAGTTCTATAGAATCAAAAAAAATCGACCCCACAAGGAGTCGATTTTCCATACTAACTTGTAATCAAAAGCGCTTAGCTAATTAAACTCAGTAGTATTAAGAACGTACAACTATTTTTTATTTTTAGTTGCTAATGTAGCTAACATAGCTTCCTCAGTACGACGTCGTACTGCATCTACTAATGGTTTGACCTCTAAGAATTCAGCATCAGTCAAACGGAAAGTACGTCCTTTACGTTCAAATAAGGATTTTTTGCGACCTGCACCAGCCCGCTTGCCGCCCCAATTATTACCTTTCATGATAATGCCTCCCTCACAATAAGTAAAAATAAAGACGATTCACATTAAATACTAATTATACTGCTCTAAACCTAGTATATACTTTTATTTTCATAATTTCAAGATGAAAAGACATATATAGTGAATTTATTTGATTGAATTCGCATAACAATCCAAAAGTAATTCACTAGTTGATCAAAACTACCCTTATATACACGATATATGCATAATAAAAACCAAAATAGAACAAGTGCTCTATTTTGGTTTTCTCACTCTGTTAACGGGAACGTCCTTTTTTAGGATTATATAGATTCATACCTTTATCGATACCTACTTCTACACAACCTAATACGGCTTTCACCATAGCCTTAATTCCCTTTTGCACAGTATCCTGTTGGTCTTCTGGGAATCGCGACAATACATGGTCCACCACGGTCCACTCTGGCAAAGGACGACCTATGCCAAACCGAAAATGGGGAAACCCATCTGTTCCTAAATGGCTAATCATAGATTTTATACCATTATGTCCACCGGCACTACCATTCGGTCGAATCCGCAATTTACCGACTGGCAAATCCATATCGTCATAAATAACATATACATCCTCAGGTGTGAGCTTATAATATCGCATCAAAGGACCTACAGACTCACCGCTGAGGTTCATAAAGGTTTGTGGCTTCACCAACAACACTTTTTCACCCTCTATGGTGCAAGAGCAAATTTCTGCTTTATAATCTTCTCTCCACGGTGTATGACTTATTCCATCGGCTATAGCATCTACTACCATAAATCCAATATTATGGCGAGTTCCCTCATAGTCCCTACCAGGATTTCCTAGTCCTACAATTAATTTCATCTTATTTATCAAATAAAGAGCTTACAGACTCTTCTCTGAAAATACGTAAAATTGCATCTCCTAATAGAGGAGCTACAGACAATACTGTAATATTAGGTAAGCGACGCTCTTCTGGAATATCAATAGTATTTGTTACAATTAACTCTTTAATATTAGAGTTTGCAATACGTTCACAAGCTGGATCTGTTAATACCGCATGTGTGACACAAGCTGTCACAGATTTAGCACCAAACTCTTGTAATGCTTTTGCACCCTCTACAAGAGAACCAGCTGTATCTACGATATCGTCGATAATGATACAATTTTTACCTTGTACATCACCAATTAAATTCATTACTTTTGCAACTCCTGGTTGTGGGCGTTTTTTCTCGATAATCGCAATTGGTGCACCAATACGATCCGCTAAATCACGAGCGCGTGTTACACCACCAAGGTCCGGAGATACAACGATGACATCTTCCATTTTCTTTTCATTGATGTAATTTGCAATAATAGATGCACCCATTAAATGATCTACTGGAACATCAAAGAAACCTTGAATTTGACCTGCATGAAGGTCTACTGTTACAAGACGTGTAACACCTGCAGTTTGTAACAAATCCGCCATTAATTTTGCTGTAATTGGCTCTCTGCCACGAGTTTTTCTATCTTGGCGAGCATATCCATAATATGGTACAACGGCTGTGATATGACGAGCGGACGCACGTTTTAATGCATCTGCCATGATGAACAACTCAACTACATTATCATTCACAGGATAGCTAGTTGGTTGTACGATAAATACATCTTTACCACGTACACTTTCATCAATCATGACTTGTACTTCTCCATTGTTGAAACGTCCTACAAAGGCTTCTCCCAATGGAAGGTCCAAATAATCACAAATTTCTTTGGCTAATGCTGGATTTGCATTACCTGTAAAAATTTTGAGTCGTTTACCATCTGCTAATGTCATGTCATTACTCCTCTAAAACAATTGACTTACAATTTGATGCACAAAGGCTCTCTATATATTGTACTTCATTTTCTCAATTTTGTGTAAACTATTTTATTAAATTTTGACACAAATTTATTTTTTGAAAGTATCTTCTGTAACCCAGTTTTCTTTTACCACTTGGCGAGCCCGTCCAAATGCTAACGCGCGGCTTGGCACATCCTTCGTTATGGTAGAGCCTGCTGCTACATAACTTTCACTACCAATTGTAACAGGTGCTACTAAATTGGAATTACAACCTACAAATACGCCATCTTCAATGGTTGTTCGATGTTTCTTTTTACCATCATAGTTCACTGTGATAGTGCCACAACCAATATTCACCTTGGATCCTACATCACTGTCGCCAATATAGGACAAGTGAGGAAGTTTGGTGCCTGTGCCAACCACGCTATTTTTCACTTCTACGAAGTTGCCGATTTTTACTTTATCAGATAAGACTGTATCTGGGCGCAAATGAACGAATGGTCCTATGATCGTATCATTCTTTATTTCACAATCGTGGGCGTAAGAATCATGGATATGGTTATTATTCCCTACTGTCACGTTGGACAACCGTGTGTTAGGTCCCAAAATATTATTCGTACCCACCACGGTGTTGCCTTCTAATGTCGTATTTGGATAGATGATCGTATCAGGTCCCACCACAACTTCTGGAGCAATGTAAGTACTATGTGGGTCCACTAAGGTAACGCCAGCTTCCATCAAAGCTAAGTTTGTGCGATTCCGCAAAATCAATTCTGCTTGTGCCAATTGCAAGCGACTATTAACCCCTAGAGATTCGTCGCTGTCCATAGTCATGTATGCGCTCACCGTTTTGCCTGCTTTTACAAGGATGCTCACTACGTCTGTAATGTATAGCTCTCCTTGCGCATTGTCATCTGACAATTGTTCTAAACAAGGCCATAATTCCTTGGAATCAAAAATGTACATCCCAGTGTTCACTTCGTGCACTTTTAATTCATCCAATGTGCCATCTTTTTCTTCTACAATACGTTCTACGGATTTAGTTTCATTGCGAATGATACGGCCATACCCATATGGATTATCCATATAAGCTGTTAACACTGTGGCAGCTGCCCCTGTTTCTTTGTGGTGCGCCAACAATTGTTTCAATGTTTGTTGTGTTACTAATGGTGTATCACCACATAATAACAAGATTAAACCATCATGGTTACCCAACACTGATTCCGCTTGTTGCACCGCATGGCCCGTTCCTTTTTGTTCTAATTGTGTCACGTATTCCGCACGATCCCCTAAGTAGGCTTTCACATCATCGCCTCCGAAACCAACGATGACCACATTGCGTTTAGCCCCGACAGATTGTGCTGCTTCTAACACACGTTCCACCATAGCTTTACCAGCTACTTTGTGCAATACTTTCGGAAGTTTAGATTTCATGCGTGTACCTTTACCGGCCGCTAGAATCAAACCAACTAATTCACTCATATACATCCACCTTTATTGTTGACATAGTAATATTATATATGAATTAGCATACCATATTGTGGGAGATTTTTCGACTGTTAATTATAGTATGTATCTCCTAGCATGTGATTATGATACACACTAGGATGGTATACATTGGTCCCGCCCTATACGATTAACTCACCTTGTCATCTTACGATGGTATGTCTAATAACCATTCTAATACATTTCTTTGTTGAATCCCATTATAGCTCGCATTCTTATTAATCACATCAAAGGTTAATAAGAACTTAGGATAATGATCTTGTATTTGTTCTAACGGTTTAAGTTCTCGTTCTAACGTACGAGGATCTAATACACTTTGACTTACTTGGTAATACTCTATGATACCGTGCTTTTGTGCGATAAAGTCGATTTCACCTTTTTGTAGATGACCTACATACACCTTGTATCCTCTACGTATGAGTTCTAAAAATACGATATTTTCTAAGATATGGCCTGTATCTTCGCCACGATTGGGTAACAAGAATTGTTTTAATGCTACATCCGCTGCATAGTACTTTGCATTTAGTTGTAATACTTCTTTTCCTCGGACATCATAGCGATTCACTTGGTACATGAGCAATGCATCTTTTAGACCACTCAAATAGCGTTCAATGGTTCTACCATCCACCTTACGCCCAGCACTGATAAGGGAGTTCTTAATCTTTGTAGGATTGATAAGACTCCCAATATTGGCAAATAAATATCTAGCCACACTTTCCAATAATTGAGGGTCTCCAATTTTACTGCGAGCAATGATGTCTTTCAACACAATGGTGTTAAATATGCCCTGTAAATAATCTAAGATCATAGGTAGATTATCGCCTAACATTAACGTACCAGGAAAGGAACTATATTGTGTGTAGCATTGATATAATTCTTCCAACTGCTGACGATCATCCTTACGATGAGCTTCACAAAATTCTTTGAATGAAAGTGGCAACATATTTAGCTGTACATAGCGCCCCGATAATAAGGTAGCCATTTCAGAAGACATAAAATACGCATTAGAGCCAGTGATGTATACCTTCACCTTATCTTTGATGTACAAACTGTCCACCACTTTTTCAAAGTTAGGCACATGTTGTATTTCATCAAGAAATATATACATCTCTTGATTTGGTATAAGCCGTTCTAGAATGTATTCATACAGTGTCCGATACTCTTGTAAATGCTCATACTCTAAATCTTCAAAATTAATACTTATAATCTGCTCCGGCTGAACACCTTGGGCTAACAACTCTTCCTTATACAACTGAAAGAGCGTAGACTTGCCACAACGGCGAATACCAGATACTACGATGATAGCATCCGTGTACCGATGATTGCGTAGAAAGTCTAAATATTGTTTTCGTTCAATTAACTTCATGTGTTCCCTCCTTTATTTTATGGATTTTTATTATTTTATGGATTCTGTAACATATTATAATCTTTATTTTATCATCTTATGGATTATATAACATATTTTTGCATCTATTTGTTCATTTTATGGGTTTAAATGTAATTTTTTATTTATTTTACCATTTTTATGGAGTCTATGACAAATTTTATCTATTCTTATAGTACGGTATGTTATAAAACGTTATTTTATACCAGTATCATCTATAACATAAGTCTATGTGCTTTCATATTGTGCATACTCAAATTGTCAATCCACAATTATAAATACAACAAAAGGAAAGCTGAAGTATTTCAACTTTCCTTTGTTGCCTGTTACTTAAATTTACATATAGCGTTTTACTATACTTTGTGTCCATAACAATCTAATATGCTATTGCTATCATTATTTTTTATCTAACTTATTCAAATTATGCTTAATGTTTTCCAGTGCCTGCTCCATATCGTATTCTTTCACAAATTCAAGTTCTGTTTCTTCCGGGTCAAAGGATGTTAGTTTGCCACCTTTTGTATTAAATATGCCTTTAATTCTAATAGAACTATTAGGTGGGATTAACGTGTATCGAATATCTTCTACTTTATGTGTTGCCTCCACTCGTCCATGGGCTTTTACTTTGATAGCCACAAAATAATCTGATGTATTTTGCACTGTTTGTTCCCATGTTCCATCTGTTTTAGCGCCACCTTTCAATAAGTCTATATCAAATCGTCCAGGTCCAAATATAAAGTTTGTTTTTGTCATATCTAATAATGATTTTTCAGTACTAGGGTTCGTATTATTCACAGACTTAATCACCCAAGGTGTGATCGGTGCTAACCTAGCTGCATTCGCTTCGGTGTATCCAAAAATAGCCGTATAATGATGGAGATAAAATAAAGCACCTACAAATACAATAAAAGGAATGAAAAATTCATTTAATCTTTGGAACAAAGTTTGATCGGGTCTTCCAAAGAAAAATTCGTGAATGAACTGTTTTAAATCTCTCTTTATTTCTTGTCCCTCTTCACTGGCATCAAACTCTTTCTTTAAGTTTTTAGCTACCTCTTTAGCTTCTTTTAAGTCATTGAATAGTCCCATGTTATACTCCTTTTCATAAATTACTTTTACATAGAGAATACTAACTTCTGTTCTACTATAACACCTACGATAGACATATTTTGTCTATGTAAATACTTATTATGAAAATTTTGCAAATTTTTAGCTAACATATTTCACT
Organism: uncultured Veillonella sp.; assembly: GCA_963518505.1. Classification (GTDB taxonomy): domain Bacteria; phylum Bacillota; class Negativicutes; order Veillonellales; family Veillonellaceae; genus F0422. The sequence goes on from CAUQIT010000010.1 coordinate 30,616, forward strand.
ATATACACAACAAAGGAAAGCCTCTCTACTGAGGCTTTCCTTTGTAACTTTCACTAGCACATTCTACTAGTGCCTATTCTTTTATCAGTATTGTTTCATCTGTCTAGGCTTTCTCAGCAGCCGCATAGATTTTTTGTACCCCTCTGTTAGATAAGTAACAAGAGAACATACAAAGAACTACGCCCACTAATAATGTGTAAAAGCCCATGTCCCAGCCCCAATGGTCTACAACGAAACCAAAAAGTGTTGTTCCTAAGGAACTACCCACTAGATAACTCATGAAACCACGCAAGCCTACGGCAGATCCTAAAGCAAATGTTGGAATGACTTCCATCGCTTGTACTGGAATCATAGATTGTGGAATATAAATCAAACATCCAGTGATACAAGCAAAAACAGTAGCCCATAAAATACTATCAGAGTTCATATATCCAATGACGCAAGCAAAGATGACCACTAAGCAATAGATTGGTAATTGCATGATGCGTCCTTTGAAGTATTTATCTACCAAATAGCCTGCCAAGATAGTAGATGGAATGGCAGCCCATTCAAATAACATATAGGCTACACTCATCTCTGTTTTCGTAAATCCTTTTACTTTCAGTAAGTATAAAGGAATCCAAGTAATCATACCAAAGCGGACCATGTATACGAATACGTCGATTAACACTAAATACCAAGAGTTTGGATTTTTAAATACAAAGTTGTAGAACACTTGAAATGCGTTCATATTCTCTGGTTTACCTGCTGCCATTTTAGCAGATTTTTGTCCTGCTGCCTCCTCTTGGAATACTTCCTCTACCGTTGGTAATCCTTCTTCTGTTGGACGTTTACGAACAAAATACAAGACTAATAGCACGCAAATTGCGGCTAATATTGCTGGTACTGCAAATGTACCGAGGCGCCAATGCTCTGTTCCTAAATAGCCAATTGCTACACCCACGATAGGAGCCACAATGCCACCACCTAAGTTGTGGGACATATTCCAAATTGTACTAGCACGACCACGTTGTGATCTAGGGAACCAATACCCTACTGTAATAATTGACGGTCCTACGCCCATTCCTTGGAATAAACCTAATAAAATAACGAGTCCGATGAATAAGGAATAATGTGTAGTAAATCCCATCAATACATTCAAGATTACACATAAAGTCAAACCGATAGCCATAAAATACTTCGGATTTGCTTTATCTGCCAACACAGACATGAATCCTTTGCTAAGTCCGTATGTAATCAATAAACAGCTAGATAATAAACCTAATTGCGTTTTACTTAAATCTAGTTCACCAGATAAAGAAGGCAATGCTAAATTAAAATTACTGCGCACTAGGTAGTAAGCTGCATATCCAATCCATACACCAATCAGAGAATTCATTTGCAAGCGTAAAAAACGACTTTTTACCTCTTGACTAACAACGTCCATACTAACGCCTCCTTTACATTGTATGTCATGGCATAGTATATACCTTTTTCAATTGATAGGCTAGTAGTTTATGAACATAAAAGTTCACTCATTTATAGTCTTTACTTTCAAAGTTAGGATATAAACCATGAATCATAATATCTAATCCATCATATATGCGGACCCCAGCACTATAGACCATAAACAAAGGAATCCCATAAACCCGATGATTACGAATTGCATCCACATGTTGCAAGGCTAGACTATCATATAAACGTTGTATAATCTCATCTTGATGTTCATAATCCTCTTCTTGTAACACTACAAATATGACAGAAGGATTTAAATCAATCAATTCTTCTATATTGATGGTTTCCCCAACATCGCCCAATAAATTACCACCAATCTCTTCTATCATCTTTCCACCAAGTGTATCGTCATCATACACACCAAACTGTCGTCCGGCCGGTTCTATAATCATCACTGTATCCTGTGTAGGATGCGTTTCTCCATATTCTTTAGCTGCTTTCACATATTGCTGTATACGATGAACAATCTCTTCGGCTTTCTCTTTTCGATTGGCCACATTTCCTAAATCTAAAATATATTGGTATTCTCCATCTACAGTAGCTAAAGAAGACTCCGCTGATGAACTTGCTATATACGTATGTACTCCTCTGCTCATCCAAAAATCAGTACTTTTTAATCTGTCATTTTGAAATGTAGTATACCAACCTACTATCAAGTCAGGCTCCCATAACAAAGTACTTTCCACATCTGGAACTTGCATACTTGTATAAGGAATTTTTTCATACTCTGCACGATACTCTTTTGCAATATATTTTTTATTAGGCACTCCTATAGCTGCAATGATTCTATCTCCCATACCTAATGCTAATAGAGTTTCTACTGAATTTTGCCAAACTGCCATAATTCGATAACTTTCATCATCATAGGCTATATCTTGATAAGTAATTTTGCTTGTCAATTGATGTACAATACGAGAACTTGTCTTACTATTTCCTTCAGTAGTAACAACATAACTGGGCATGGGGATAAGTTGGTTTATTCCTTGCAAATATGCTGTATATATGCTAGCTAAAATAACAATACTAACTAGAAAGATATATATTTTTTTCATTCTATCCCCTAAATAAAAGAGCTACAATTTGTAGCTCTTTTACAATGATTAGAAATTATATTTAACACCTACCATAACTTGTCGTCCTGGCATTGCAGCTCCTCCTGCACCAAAGTAAGAATCTGACATTGTTTCATAGGCTTCATTTGTCAAGTTTGTAATTGCTAAATATGTGATTATATCTTTAGTGATATTGTAATTTGCATTCCAATCTATTACAAAGAATCGTTTAGAAGTAAATCCTACTGTATTAGCACCAGTATAGTAATTCATCAATAGACCAGAAGAAAATTTATCACTATCGTAATTTAAATTTAACGTATAATGATTAGCTGGTCGTAAATTATTAATACCAGAGTTAATATCTGCTGGATCATTAAAACTCCAACCTTCTTTAGTAGTATAACCATGTTTTGCAGACCAAATATCTTTTAAATGGCTATAGGCTAAACCAATATTCCAATGGTCATTTAACTTATGGTCTAAAGTAACATTAAAAGATGTTCTTTTTTGTTTTGCATTTACTGCATATTCTTCATCTTCTTCGCTTACAAAAGGAACTATTGCGATAGAATTAGACATATTCATAACACTATAGTGAGCTCCCAATGTGGTATTTTTGCCAAATTCTTTTTGATACCCTAATGTATATATATTTCCCTTCTCATCTTGTAATGGAGTATTATTATCTCCATATACTGCTTTATAATCACTGGCATGTAACGGACGTAACACACGAGACCAGCCTGCATATACGGTGCTATGATCAGCAAAGCGATATTGTAAGTTTAATGCTGGTGTCATGACATGTGTAGAGCCGCCTTGAGATTCTTTTGCTTCCGTTGTAAAATCTGTATACTTAGCAAAACGAAGTGCTGGTGTAATATCAAAGTTATCATTGACATGAATTTTATCTTGTACATAACCGTAAATAGAATTACGTTTTACAAAGGTTTCTCGATGGCCTTTTTCGCCATTGTTAATATGATAGTTTGCCGCTTTATCATAGGTAATATTACCAATCACATCATGTTTTCCTAATGAGCGAGCAACTTGTAATTGAACCCCTCTATTTCTCTCACTTTGATAGGAAGTAGGAGCTGGTGCTTTTCCTCCAATTTTTACTACCCATTCTTCGAGTGCTGCTTTACTTCCGCCAGGAAATGGAGCTAAGTGTTTGCTAATCCACTTATTTAATGTTTCTTTATCCTTAACACCACCTGGAAACTCTGCCTGAAATTGGTCTATACTACCTGGTAGCGCCCATGTACCTAACATAGAACCTAAATATTTATGATTTTGATTATATAGTCTTACAAAGCTCTCCATGCCTGCTTGACGGTCAAAGGTATATTTTACATCTAGGTCATTATTTTGGAATTTATTATATGAACTAAAACCTATACCGTGTAGTCCAAATAGATTGCGGAATCCAGGAATAACACTCTCTCCTCTAAGGTAGTATGATTTTCCTGTATTCGGATTAATCATTAATTTGCCTTGATCATCCAATTTGCCCACACCTATGGCAAATATAATACGATTCCAATCATTTTGATTCCAATACTTTAAATTAGGTGTTGAAACAGGATAACCATCTTTTCCTTGTCTATGATTGTAAGAAATGCTCAAGCGTTTCACATCATCAAAATCCTTATCGATTCGTAAGTTAGCTCCTTTTTCTTTAAATTCTGATCCACCAAGTGTAGCAGATTTACCTGTATATCCATCTACAAACTTTGTATCGCCAGAGGTAATTTTATTAAGACCTACAAAATAATGTAAGGAATTATCGTTGCCGGCACTGCCTAAATAGGTGAAGTCATATTTATGCTGCTTCCAGCTACCTGTTGAAACATCTAATGTAGCCTGTCCACCACCTTCAACTCCTTTACGAGTCAAAATATTAATGACGCCACCTGTAGCATCTGAACCATACGCCGAAGCCCCAGGTCCTTTGATAACTTCAATTTTATCAACAGCATTCATATTGATGACTTGATCTAAATTTACACCTGTACTTTTGCTACCATTTTCATTCATAGAACCAATATTCTCACTGGTCAAATTATCTACACGACGACCATCTACAAGAATAATCACTCGAGCATCGCCATTAATAGTCAAACTATTATTATGTGAATTATATCCATATTCTCCACCACGATATCCGGGACTTTGGATAGCTACACCGGGAACACGTTTAATGGCTTCACTTAAATCAGTATAGTGACGCTTTTCAATCTCTTCCCGAGTAATAACTTTCACATCACCACCTGTACGATAATAGGATTGTTCCGTTACAGTATTACCAAATTGATCCTTTGAACGGTCTCCCTTCACGATTTTAGGGTCTAATTGATACTTATCTAGATGTTCATCAAATGCCGCTTGTACTCCACTAAATGTAGTAAGTGCTACGCAAGCTAGCAAAGCTGCTGACACCCCTTTTTTTGTAAATTTCATGAATATACCTCCCTTAAGTATTCCGTACGCCCTACGAAATATAAAACACCCCTTATTCTTATAAGGTTTCATTTCAAGTATAACTCTACAATACGTTAAAATTCAAGTTTATCATTATGAAAATTCATAATTCTTTGTATTAAGATATGTTATATTGCAATTATTGTATACCTTGACTTATATATTTTTTAGTATTGATTACGCCCATCTACAATATCCTCTAATACTATTTTAATAACAAAAACCGCCATACAATTCTTATCTAAATATAATAAGAACCATATGGCGCTATGTACTTCATCTAATCTAATGCATAGATAACATCTATATAATTTTATAATGCAAAGCGATAGGTTCTCGTTGCATAGGCTCGGACTGGTCGTCCATTACGTGTAGCTGGTACAAAAGTCCATTGATATGCCACGCGCATCACGGCTTGTTCAAACTCAGTTTGTCCGCTGCCTCCAACAATATCTACAGAGCTAACTGAACCATCTTTTTCTACTACCAATTGAACAACCACAGTGCCTGTTTTACCTTGGCGGAGCATTTTAGGGGGGTACGGTGCTTCTACATCACTGACTAGAGATAAACTACCAGCATCGACAATCACTCCATCATCGTTGCCGTCTACCCCGTTACCATCTCCAGTGCCTTTGCCGTCGCCATCTCCATTACCATCACCATTTCTATCGCTAGGTCCCGTACCTTCTCCAGCGCCTCCAGGATTTCCTGGAAGTGATGATGGCGGTGCGACAATCGCTATCTGTTTAGGTGCTTCCGCTTTCACTTGTTCTAAAATTGCTTCTGCATCAGCTAAATTTGTGATAGGTGGTGGAATCTCACGTTTTTCTGTATGTGGCGCTGTAATCGCAGGACCTGCATTCGGCTGTCCTGCGCTTCCTTTATCCTCATGAACCAACTGTACCTCTACAATTTCATCTGATTCTGGTGTCGGTGTTTGGATATGACCCAATACACCTAGAAGTACTACAAGACCTATATTTGTCAGTCCGGATATCACTGCGGGTATACGCCATCGTCTATCCATAGTACCTCCTTATTTACTATCTGTTGCAATGGATACTTTCACGATACCCATTTGTTTCAATGTATCTAAAACAGTGACAAATGCACCATATTCTGCCTTCGCATCGCCACGCAAGATAACTACCATATCATCGCCCTTCGCTTTTTCCGCTTGTAAGTAGCGAATCATTTGGTCTAATGTCACTGGCTGCGCTTCCACATAAATTTGTCCATTACTAGTCACAGTAATTGGAATTTTACGTTGCAAGTCCACTTTCGATGCCACCACTTGTGGTAATTGAATAGGCACAGACTTTTGTACGACCATCGTCAACATACTCATCATGAAAAATACCAATAAAAAGAATATAATATCGATCATTGGAATAATCATGAGTTTCGGTTTAGACGTAGTCCGTAAGGATCTAAGCCGCATGGTTGTCACCTGCCAATTCCGCCATATACATAGCACTTGCATCTTCGATTTGGCTAATCAAAATATCTTGTTGTTGCACTAAGTATGTATGTAAAATTAAAGCAATGATGGCTACGATCAAGCCTGTCGCTGTGGCAATCAAGGCTTCCCCTACGCCGCCAGTGATAGCAAATGGTTGGCCTTCAGAAATGGATAATACGCTGAAAGAACCAATCATACCAGTTACCGTACCCAACAAGCCCAATAATGGAGCCATCGTAACGATAGATTCAATATAGTTTAAATATTGGCGCAACTTAGCAGATTCACTAATGGCTGCTGCTTCCAACAATTTTTCTTGCTGCTCTTTGTTATTGCCACCACGAGCTGCCTCTGCAATCACATGCGTAGCCATACCTTTGCTTGTTTCTTTTAAAGCTTGTAAGCCCTTCCAGTTGCTTTGTTGTACTAGTGGGATAATCTTTTCACGCAACACATTCACATCGTCCAACATAGAACGGTAGAAATGCAAGCGTTCTACGAAAATAATAACAGCAATGAAAGAACAAAGTAGCAATGGATACATTACATATCCACCTTTAATAAACAATTCAAATACTTCCATGTGATACCTCCTTATACATAATTACTGTTCACATAGTGTATGGGGTTCCTAGCCTAACACAACATGTTACCATAGTTTTGCATTAAGGCTAGAATACTTATTTTACCGTTTCTGTAAATATAATATGAATTGAATCTTTTGTCGGACCTTCTACGATGCGACTATGTACACCGTATAAATTTTGAATGAACTCCTGTGTCAATAATTCTTTCGGCGTCCCTGTGCCCACTACTCGACCTTTTTCTAATGCGATTAGACGATGACAGAATTGGGATGCCAAGTTTAAATCATGAACAGCCATCAATACGGTTACCCCCGCATCACGAACGATTTCCAACATTTCCAATTGGTACTTAATATCCAAATGGTTGGTTGGTTCGTCTAATACTAAGCAAGGACTTTCTTGCGTTAAGGCCCGCGCTAAGATAACCCGCTGCTGTTCTCCTCCTGAAAGGCTCAAGAAACTGCGTGTTTCCATATGGTCCATCCCCACCTGTGCCAAGGCCCTTCTAGCTATAGTATAGTCCTCTGGAGTATCTCCTTCAAGTAATTTTTTATGCGGCATACGGCCCATTAGAACAATATCCATGACAGTGAAGTCAAATTGATATTGATTATGTTGAGCCACCACTGCCATTTGTAAGGCACTTTCACGGAATGAAAGCTCATCTAGGGACCGTCCATTTAACATAATGTTTCCACTATTAGGATTCAATGTACGGTAAATACATTTCAACAAAGTACTTTTACCACTACCATTAGGGCCAATTAAGCCAACGATTTCACGATCTTGTACCGCAATATCTACGCCGTGTAAGATTTCTACATTTCCAATTCCAAAGGTTACCTGTTCTACTTGTATATCCATTAATTACCTCCAAAGGCATAGGTTTGCTTAACCATTAAGTATACAAAGGATGGCGCACCTATGACGGAAATTAAAATACCAATTGGCAATTCTGTGTGTGGAATCAAGGTTCTACTCAATGTGTCTGCTACTACTAATAATAAAGCGCCACCTAAAGCAGAAATAGGAATTAATCCTTTATGATTCGTTCCCAACGCTTGTCGCACAATGTGTGGAATTAATAAACCTACAAAACCAATAATCCCTGCTGCATATACGGCAAAACCAATCATAATAGAGCTCACTACAAGATATAATTGGCGGTATCTATGAAGGTCTACACCGAGGGTAATTGCTACTTCATCACCTAGTAGCATTAAGTTTAAAATACGAGTTTGCAACCAAAAGAATACGATAGGTAAAACAATCACAACTAGCATAATCATGATTAAATCCCAATTCGCACCGGCAAGGCTACCCATCATCCAGAATGCTACGTTTTGAATACCCTCTTTATCTTTAGCAAAGTACACAATAATACTTGTGAAAGCACTACAAACAGCGCTCAATGCCATACCTGCTAGCAACAATTTGATGGCATTCGCACGGCCACCTAAATTGGCAATTGTGAGCACTCCAAAAGAAATGAGCATAGCTCCAATGAACGCCATAATGCCCACATATTCTTCACCAAACGCAATGCCTACACCCATCAATATAGCCACCGTGGCCCCTGTAGATGCCCCCGAAGAAATGCCCAAGATATACGGATCTGCTAAAGGATTTTTTACAATAGCTTGCATAATGACACCACTCACAGCAAGCCCAGCCCCCACCAAGGCTGCTAGAATGACACGGGGCATACGCAACATCCAAACAATATCATTCAAAGCGCCTTGTCGTGGATCGTCAATGACAATGGAATCCACAAACTTAGAGGCCACTACTTGCCATAATGTTTGGGCTGGAATATGGACTGTCCCCAAAAACAAGGACCATGCCATCCCTGCCACTAGTAAGGCGATGAGTATGATACCTACGCCTATTACCGTTAATGTATGTGTTCGATTACTCATGAATACCTCCTGTAAAATTAGGATACAGTCCACGAATCATAATCTCTAAACCATCATGAAGCCGTGTCCCTGCGCTATAGACCATAAATAGGGGCACCCCATGAACACGATGATTACGTATAGCATCTACATGTTGCAATGTAGGATTGTTATATAAGTTCCCTATTAATTCATTTTGCCGTTCATAATCGTCCTCTACAAATACCAAGAAGATAACGGATGGATTTAAATGGATTAACTCCTCTGCATTAATCGTTTGACCTGCTTCAGAAATCAGCTGTCCCCCAATTTCTTCTAACATGTTCCCCGCTAATGTTTCTTTGTCGTATACACGATATTGACGTCCCGATTGTTCTAATATTAAAGCTGTATCCTTTGTATGCTGTGTTTCTCCATAGGCTTTTGCCGCTACCACTGCACGCTTTGTGCGATTCACCAATTCATTGGCTCGTTCTTGTCGGTTCACAGCAGCCCCTAAATCAAGGATATACTGGTATTCTCCTTCTACAGTACGCTTAGAGTTTTTATAGGATGATCTAGAAATGTAGGAATGAATCCCTCGCTCTGACCAAAAATCCGTACTTTTCCAGTTGTTTTTCTGAAAGGTGGAATACCATCCCACTAATAGGTCAGGCTCCCATAATAAGGTAGTTTCTACATCGGGGATTTCCATACTTTTATAAGGAATCTTTTCATATGCATCTCGATATTCTTCAGCAATGTATTTGCTGTCTGGTACACCGATGGCTGCAATGATACGATCCCCTACACCTAGAGCTAGCAACGTTTCTACAGAACTTTGCCATACGCCCATAATGCGTCGAGGTTCACCTTCATAGGTGACAACCTGATCAGTTCCTTTACTCGTTAACTGATTCACTGTACGTGGTCCTACTTCATGAACAATGGCGGTACTTTCCACATACTCAGGCATGGGAACGAACTCTTCCATACCATGTAGATGTGCGCTGTATAATCCTAATATGATAGCTAACATACATCCAGTTATATATAACTTTTTCATTTATTCACCTAAACGAAAGAGCTACCAAGGTAGCTCTTTCTTGAATCATTATTAGAATTTGTATTTAGCACCAATCATAGCTTGACGACCCGGCATCGCAGAGCTACCAGAACCATATCTGGAGTTACTTGTTGTTTCGTAAGCTTCATTTGTTAAGTTTGTGACAGCCACATAGGTAGTTAAATCTTTGTTTACATCGTAGTTTAAGTTCCAGTCTAATACTAAGAATCGTTTAGATGTGAAAGCTGCTAAATTAGATCCTGTGTAATAGTTCATTAAGAATCCAGAGGACAATTTGCCTGCATCATAATTGACATTCAATGTGTAATGGTTCGCCGGACGCAATTTATTAATACCTGTATTAATATCCCCAGAATCGTTATAACCCCAACTTGGATCTACCACATAACCCGGTTTCACAGCCCATTTGTCTTTTAAATGACTGTACGCAACGCCTACAGACCAATGTTGATTTACTTTATGGTCCACAGTAATATTAAATGCTGTTTTCTTTTGCTTTGCATTAACAGCAGTACTTTTAAATTTATCCGCTACACGAATTGGGAATGATGCAATAGAATTACTCATATCTGTTAAGCTATAATTGACACCAACAATTGTTTTTTTGTTAAATTCTTTTTGTAAACCTACTGTATATACATTTCCTTTTTCATCTTGTAAAGGAGTTTTAAATTCCCCATAGGTAGACATATAATCGCCTTTACGCAATGGGCGAAGTACCTTAGACCAGCCTGCAAATACTGTGCTAGTTTCATCAAGTCGATATTGTAGGTTTAGAGACGGTGTAACAACATGTGTATCTCCACCTAATGATGTTCCCGCCTCTGTTGTATAGTCACTATATCTAGCAAATCGTACAGATGGTGTTATATCAAAGTTATCATTTGCATGAATTTTATCTTGTACATAACCATATAAGGAGTTACGTTTTAACTCAGATGTTGTACCTACTCCATCGTCCACTTCATAACTAATTTGTGTTGCTTTATCATACGTAACATTAGCAATCATATCGTGTTTACCGATAGAACGAGCTACCTGTAATTGGACTCCACGATTTTTTTCAGTATTATAATCTGTCGGTGCTCCAGCTTTACCACCTGTTTTTGCCAACCACTCTTCAATGGCTGCTTTTGTACCACCTGGGAATGGAGCTAAGTTTTTAATAATCCATTCGTCTAAGGCCGCTGGATCTGTTACACCTTGAGGGAAATCTTCACTAAATTTTTTCTTGATGTCAACACCTGGTACATGCCAGTGGTAGGTATCTGTTTTAGAATATGTATGGTTCTGATTGTAGAAACGTACAAAACTTTCCATATCGGATTGGCGATCAAATGTGTATTTTACATCTATATCATTATGTTTAAACTTACTATAAGAATTATATACAAGTCCGTCTAAGGCAAATAAATTATGGTATCCAGGATTTGCTACATTACCTGAAGTAGTAGATTTTGGTTTTAACATGCCTTTTTCATCTAATGTTCCTACATCAGCAGCAAAGATGATACGATTCCAATCTTTGGTATTCCAATATTGTAAGTTTGGTGTGGAAATTGGATACCCATCTTTACCTTGTTTATGATTGATGGAGATTGTCAATCGTTGTGTATCACTAAAATCTTTATCAATACGTACATTAGCGCCTCTTTCATCAAAACGAGAGCCACCTAATGTACCAGTTTCACCTGTATGCCCATCACGATATTTTGTATCATCTGATTTAACACGATTTACACCTACAAAATAATGCAAGGAGTTATCATTTCCTGCACTACCAGAATAGGTAAAATCATAGCTATGTTTACCCCAAGAACCAGTAGAAATATCAATTGTTCCTTGATGATTATCTCCACCTTTGCGAGTGATAATATTAATAACACCACCAGTCGCATCAGAACCGTAAGCGGAAGCACCCGGTCCTTTGATTACTTCGATTTTATCGACTGCATTAATATTTGTTACTTGGTCTAAGTTAACGCCTGTTGATTTACTGCCTGTTGCACTTCTACCTGCGATACGTGTACTTGTGGTATTATCTACACGACGACCATCAACCAATACGATAACACGAGTGTCACCATTGATAGAGATCCCATTGTTAAAGAATTGGTATCCATATTCACCACCACGATATCCTGGATTTTGGAATGTCACACCAGGGATACGTTTGATGGCTTCTGTTAAGTCAGAATAATGTCGTTTTTCAATTTCATCACGAGTAATAACTTTTACGTCACCGCCTGTACGATAATAAGATTGTTCCGTTACAGTATTACCAAATTGATCTCTAGAACGATCACCTTTCACTACCTTTGTATCTAATTGGTAGTTGTCCAAATGCTCATCAAATGCTGCTTGTATACCACTAAATGTAGTCAAAGCTACACATGCTAACAAAGCAGCAGAAATACGCTTTCCTGTTGTTTTCATGAATATACCCTCCAAAGTTTTCGTACGCCCATACGAATTGAAAAATTTATATTGCTTTTACCTCATAGTAAAATACTGATTATAATTATACTTCATGATATCTTCATTTTTCAATATACTTTTCAAATATAACGAAATTTCATAGTTAGGTTTTCCTATATTCTATATTGTATTTTTAATGCCCATTAGATGGATTGATATTTTTTGACTTATTATTTATAGCCCATATAATGATTTCCCATAGAATATGTATGCAATCTGTGGTACTATGATAACTGAATACAGTGAAGGAGGTATCTATGCAACAAACTAATAAAAAAGGTCTCATCACCGCTTTAAGTTGCTATTTTATTTGGGGACTCTTACCCATCTACTGGGGACTTCTCCATCATATATCAGCCTATAGCGTACTGGCTCACCGCATTATATGGTCTGCTCTTTTTATGTCTTTTGTAGCTATTGGACTTAATTACCAACAATTTAAGAAAGACTGTATACATTTAAAACAAAATATATCTCAATTGGGTTTATTGATTCTTGCCTCTATCTTCGTATCTAGTAACTGGGGATTATACATTTGGGCCATCTCCAACAATCGTGTGATGGATACTAGTTTTGGATATTATATTAATCCACTCCTTAATGTAGTCTTAGGGGTACTTATTTTCAAAGAAAAGCTAACCTTCCCACAGTGGTGTAGTGTAGGCTTAGCTACTATCGGCATCATCTTCATTTCTCTACAAATGGGAAGTACCCCTGACTTAGCCCTAGCCATTGCCTTAACCTTTGGTCTCTATGGTCTGGTAAAGAAAAAACTGTTGATTCATCCTTTTACAAGTATCGCTTTTGAAGCTTGGCTCGTAGCACCCCTAGCACTAGCGTACACAACGTACATCGACGCTAGTTCTTGGACAGCATTTCAAAACGATTCCTATACAGCCGCATTATTCGTGATCTCTGGTCTAACCACATCGGCACCTCTCGTTCTATTCACCTATGGCGCACGATTATTACCGTTAAATATGTTAGGATTCCTGCAATATCTATCCCCTACTATTGCTTTGCTTATCGCCATCTTCTATTTCAGTGAAAGTTTCGATACCAATAAAATGATTTCCTTTTCTTTCATTTGGGTAGCCCTTGGAATCTATACAGCCTCCAATTATACCAAATAAATACAAAACAGCCTGTGCATTCATCGCATAGGCTGTTTTAGTATATTTTAATCATGATTCATCTTTTCTATCTAATACTACAATATTTCCTAAACTTTCATATACCTTCAGAGTATCTTCAAAGTCTATATCTTTCGCATATATATTAGAATCTGTATATTTTTTCCATACATTTTGAATTCCTAGACTATTACGCAATAAATTTAAAATATCTTTATATTCTAAGACCATCTCATACGTTCCTCTATGAATACTTGTTTCTTGTATTGCCTCACGCAGTATGTCCTCGTTTATTCTATCCTTATAAAGTGAATATATCATATACAAATCATAAAAATCTCTTGCTCTTGTCGTTGTAATATTTCTACTTGTAATAGTTTCAAATTTTTCTGCTAAAATTGTTTCTAATGTATACGTCATAATAGGTATTGTACCAGTATCTAATATTTTAGAATATGAATAATTCATCTCTTTGGGAATAATAACATCACCAGTCGTAATATCTATATGCAATATAGCATTTACCTTTCCAAGTCTACAACGTATGGTCGCACAGAAGTCTTCATAGACTCCCCTTTCTCTTATAGGTTCCAATTTTAGCAGTTCATACTCAACATCTGCTTCAATATCAATAGCTAGAATATCTTTTAAAATATTTCTAATTGTCACTTCATTGACCGGAAGACCTTTAATTGTTGTATCCATATCCATAGTACTCCTCATATCAACACCAATTAAAGATGATATTAATAACCCTCCTTTTAAGATAAAATTTTCACAGTATTTCGACTTTGACAACTTCTCTAAAATACCCTCAAATAGACACATTTGTAACAGGGAGTTTGGGTTTACTCCAGTTCTCTTAGATATATTACGAATTGCTCCTTTGATTTGTTCTGCCGTTTTCATAGCATGACCTCCGTATATTGTCTCAATTCATCTTCCATATCTAGTTCTACTGCATATTTAGACAATTTTAATAAATTTACATCATCATAAAAAAAATATGATCGTATCACCTCTCTGAAAACTTGTGCATCAACTCTCTTTTTATCTCGAATTATATCAAGTACCGTTCTCTCCTTATCGTACGTTATAATAGTATGACCAAAAGGACTCAATTGTTCCACTTTTCCAACACTAAACCGTTCCTTATTTACGTACTTAAAATTAATATTGTCTTTTACCTTCGATACTCGACTAACATTATCTCCAACCATAACAGTCATAACAAAATTATCAGGTACTTTTGTCGTTAGCCCATGTAAATAGGCAGCCGTCTCATGTGAAAATGCCCCCTTTTTTATACGGTATGAGAAATATAAATACTCATCAATATTCTCATGAGGAAATGCATATAATCCTGCCGCTACTTTTTCTAATATATTATCTAGGACCAATGATTTTAACGTATCTTTATGAAAACCTAACCCTAAGAGTTCTTTTGTTGTAATCACTCCACAATTTTCTTCTATTCTTTTTAATAATATTTCTTTTTTATCCATATAATCACCACCTTTTTATTCTTAAATTTTATATCTTATAAGAATAATAGTCAAACCAATGGTTACTTTTATTTAAATTCTTATATGTAAAATATTTATCTCTAATAATTACATTCGAAACTCTCTATGAAATCCTTTCCTACAAAACTTTTATAATTCTGTATCCCTAGCAACTGAAAATTATTTTTATTTACTGTATACTAAAAGCATCAAAGAGAGCAACTCTTATGAGAAAACGCTCCATATATTTTATCATGCTAGGTCCATGGTCTCTACATTTGTAGGAATGTCTGCATTCTTTCAGCGGCTTTCAGTCAAAAAAGTATCTGCAAATGATGATACCATATCAATGATTATATTAATAGTAAACACAGAAAGGATACGCACATGGACACTATGAAACAAGCCCTTGGTCTTACAGGCAACGACAGAATGGAAGTTATGATTGATATTAAAGACCGCTTTCTCGGTGGCACCTTAGATTTGGAAACGGCTCGTACCTTATTGAAAGAAAAAATCGGTACTTGTACGCCTGATGAATTTGCCTACGGTGAACAACAATTAAAAGGTTCTTACACTGACGAAGAAATCACCCATCGTATGGATGACTTATTAGAATTATTCGATGGTATTTTAATCCGTGCAAATAATGAATATCCTGAGCATCATCCATTGACGGTGTATCTCAATGAAATCAACGCTATGGAACAACAGTTAACAGAAATGGAAACTTTGTTACAAGCGCCTCACTTCATCCTCAATCCTTGGCTTGGCGTATACGATGCTCTCACTACTTGGCGCATCCATTTAGCTCGCAAACAAAATCAATTATATCCTGTTTTAGAACGATACGGTTTTGACCGCCCTACGAAAATCATGTGGACTTTCGACGACGCCGTTCGTGATGCTATCTCTGAAAGTAAGCAACTATTAGAGTCAGGACAAGAATCCGAATTTTTAGCGAAACAAGCGGATGTCATCGATATTATCCGTGACCTGAACAATAAAGAAAAAGAAGTACTGATTCCAACAGCATGGAAGTTATTACAAGACAGTGACTTCGTCACTATGAGCCAAGGCGATCATGAAATTGGCTTTGCTTTCATTACACCACCGCCATTCTATAAAGGCCGACCTGATGCGGAACCTAAGAAGCTCGAAGAAACCTCTGCAACCACTGGACATGTCTCAACACAATCCAACAGTAATGCTAATGTAGGATCCCCTGGAAACACTCAATTAGGTGTTACTGGTAACCCTACAGCTTTGTTACAAGAGTTAGCTCAATTAGTAGGCAAATATGGTATTAATAGAACCCCTGAACAAACGCATGACCTAGCTGTGGGCGCTTTAACGATTGAGCAAATTAAATTAATTTTTAAATTCTTGCCAGTAGACATTACCTTTGTGGATGAAAACGATTTAGTTCGTTTCTATAATGATACGAAGCACCGTATCTTCCCTCGCAGCTCTAATATTATCGGCCGTGTAGTGCAAAACTGTCATCCAAAGAAAAGCTTGCCATTAGTACAAGAAATTATCGATTCTTTCAAAGCTGGCAGACAAGATTACACGGAAATGTGGATTAACAAACCTGACCTATTCATCCATATCGAATATATCGCTGTACGCAATGAAGAAGGCCAATTTAAGGGCATCTTGGAAATGGTGCAAGATTGCACACACATTCGCAGCTTAAGTGGTTCCCGTAAAGAATTGATTTGGGAAGGTTCTAATTCTGCGTATCATGCGGTAGATCATATAGATTACAAAAACATTCGCAAAGAAGATACAACTCCGACGAATGCTGCTGAATCCGATGCAACCCCGGGGCATATCTATGAAAACGACCTAGGACTAACTGGTGACACTAAACTATTCCCTCTATTCGATACTATTCCTGGTCTAAAAGATCATATGATTCATATTCACCCTAACTATAAAATGCTAAACTCTCCACTGGCTAAATTGATGAAACATAAAGCTACCTTGTCCATGGTGGCAGAACGTGGGGAAATGTCATTAGATGCATTAATCCAAGCTATCTTAGCTTTCAAACATAAGAATCAATAAATCTATTTGAGGACTATCAGCGATAGTCCTCTTTTTATCCCCTCAATGCATCGTTACGAACGTTGCCCATATATATTTTGCACAAAAAATACCTCGGAGGTCGGGGATGGTTTTGCTGTCCCCAAAAAAATATATTATAGAGCCTGAAAAGACAGACACAGTTTGTACCCGCAAACCATGTCTGTCTTTTCTATTACTCAATTTCTTTATTTTTAATTTTTTCCAAGAATATTTCGATGCGTTTTACCGCTTCTTTAATATTCTGCAAAGAGTTCGAGTATGCTACACGAACGAATCCTTCTCCGCAGTCACCAAAGGCATTCCCCGGCACCACGGCAATTCGTTGATCATAGAGTAGTTTTTCACAAAACTCTTCCGATGTCATCCCAGTACTTTTGATAGATGGGAACACATAAAATGCCCCTTCTGGTTCAAAGGTATGTAATCCCATACGATTGAAAGCACTTACCAACAACCGGCGACGCATGTCGTATTCTTCACGCATGTATTGAATATCTTTGTCCCCATTCTTTAACGCTTCAATCGCTGCATATTGGGACATAGAGGGAGCACTCATAATACCGTATTGATGCATCTTCGTCATCTGCGCAATAATCGGTGCTGGGCCAGTGGCAAATCCAAGACGCCAGCCTGTCATTGCATAAGCTTTAGAAAATCCATTAATCAAGATAGTGCGTTCTTGCATGCCCGGAATAGCTGCAATCGATACATGTGGCTCATCCCCATAGGTAAGTTCACTGTATAACTCATCGGACAAAATGAATAAATCATGCTTGATAACAACTTCAGCAATGGCTTCTAAATGTTCACGGCGAAGTACCGCCCCTGTTGGATTGTTAGGAAAAGGTAATACTAAAAGCTTTGTTTTCTCCGTCACTGCCGCTTCAATCGCCTCTGGAGTCAAGCGAAACTCATCCTCTTCCTTCGTTACTATCTGTACTGGTTTGGCATTACACAGCTCTGCTAATGGTGTATAGCACACAAAACTCGGCACCGGAATCAACACTTCATCACCTGGATTTAATAAAGTACGACAGGTTAAATCAATGGCCTCTGATCCACCTACGGTGACAATCACTTCTGTTGCCGGGTCATAGGACACATGATATTTCCGTTCTAACCATTTAGAAATTTCTTCCCGTAGTTCCATAAAACCACGGTTAGGAGAATACCAGGTTTTCCCCTTTTCTAATGTATTAATCCCTTCTTCACGAATATGGTAGGGCGTAGCAAAATCTGGTTCACCAATACTGAGGGAAATAACATTATCTAATTCGTTCGCAATTTCAAAAAAACGACGAATTCCCGATGGTTTCACAGCTTTGATTTCAGTATTTAAATAATTGTCATAATTAATCATCGAATACATTTCTCCGATCTTCACGAACTCCACCCGTGTGGAATACAATATTGTTATCTTTATAACGCGTTAAAATAAAGTTTGTTGTAGTAGAAAGTACGGAATCCAATGTAGATAAACGGCGAGATACAAACAAAGCAATATCGCGCATGCTTTCCCCTTCTACGATAACTGTTAAATCATAGCTACCAGACATAAGGTATACCCCTTGTACTTCTGGAAATTCCATAATTCGTTCTGCCACTTTATCAAAGCCTTGATCTGGAGCAGGAGTCACACCTAATTGGATAAGAGCAGTAGATTTGTTTTGGTCTACTTGTTCCCAATCAATGACTGCTTGGTACCGTTTAATAATACCAGACTCCTCGAAAGCTTGAATACGACTTGCCACATAGGCTTCTTCACTGTTGAGCATAATAGCAAGGTCTGCGGCCGACATGGAGGCGTCCTCATCTAATAAACGTAATAAACGATGATCCAATGTGTCTAATTGTACTGTCATAAGGGAGACTCCTTTCTTATGATTCACATCTATGTCTTATAAACGATAGCATTGTACATGTATTCTCAATGCTTATCTTTTTATTATAGTCAGTTTCTCTGAAAGTCGCAATACGTTATGTTACACCTACACAATTTAATTACAAGATAGTCTGCTCGAAGCAAGTCTATACTAATGATCGAACTAGAGATACAACATATCCCCTCATATTAATATTTCTTTCATACAGTTTCTAACTTCATGGATAGTTACACTCTAAAAAAATTTTATATCCTCTCTTCCCTTTCCTTATTTCCTGAAGTGTACGAAATTGATTTATATAATACGCTCATATCCCCATTCTTGCGTACTCGTTTCTCCTGTTTACCCATTTATAGATTGTTAACTTAGTTAAACTCTATAGAAAATATTTATATAACCTTTACAAGATTCGCAATTAGGTATATTCTATAGAACGTATTACAAAAGGAGGAGTTATCCATGAATGCCCAATCGATACAAAATCAAGAAGAAACATTATTTAATTCTGGGTTTATCAGTATTACTATCATTAACTTTATCGTCTTTTTAGTGTACTACTGCTTTGTGGTTATCACAGCAAGCTATGCTACAAAAGAACTTCATTCCACCGTTGCGGAAGCAGGATTCGCTACCGGTATCTATATTATTGGCACCTTATTCGCTCGCCTTATCATGGGACAACGCTTAGAACTTATTGGCCGTAAAGAGGTACTTCGGTACGGAGCTATTTTTTATTTTCTCACTACCCTTGCGTATCTCATTGCCAAAGATATTCTAATCTTGGATGCAGTCCGTTTTCTAAACGGTTTTGCTTACGGTACTGTATCCACCGCAGCCAATGCCGTAGTCACTGCTTACATTCCGAAATCAAAAGATGGAGAAGGTATCAATTATTATGGTCTTAGCACTAGCTTAGCCGCAGCTATTGGCCCTTTCATTGGCATGATTTTATTACCTGCCGTTGGTTTTACTTGGATTATTTATTTAGCCGTCCTATTATCTATCGGTGTTGCCATCGCTTGTTTACGATTCCCTGTACAAAATTTAAGTTTATCCTCTACAGAAGCGGCCTCCATGAAATCTTGGTCTCTTAAAAACTTTATTGAACCACGCGTAGCTTTCATCTCCTTTCTAGGTTTCCTAATGGGCCTTGCTTACTCTAGTGTACTAGGATTTCTTTCTATCTTCACCCATGAAATCGGTCTCATTACAGCAGGAGCCTTCTTCTTTGTGGTCTATGCCCTTGTGATTACTGTGACCCGTCCGATTGCGGGTCGTATCTTCGATGAACGTGGCGAAAATGCTGTCATGTACCCTAGCTATGTATGTTTAACGATTGGTCTTTTACTCATCGCTTATAGTTCAAATGCAGCGTTACTACTCATCGCTGGTGCCTTTGTCGGCTTAGGCTATGGTACCTTTATGTCGAATGGTCAAGCGATTTGCTTGAAAGCCGTAGAACCTGCCAAAATTGGGGTAGCCCTTTCCACCTATTTCATCGGTTTAGATCTTGGTTTAGGAGTAGGACCTTATACATTAGGTATCTTGCATGGATTACTATCCTACAGTGGTATCTACATCGTATCTGCCATCATCCCAGTTATCGTATTGGTGCTCTATGCCATCTATTATCGTCCAGTGAAAGAACAAGCTATCTACGAAGAAGAGATTTCACAACATCAATAAGTATATACACATAAAAATTGCCATATACCCTATGCTATAAGTTACATATGCATATCGGTATATGGCAATTTTATATTATCCTTTTGTTACAAAAACACGAATTTTATTCGTTCTATCAATTAAGTTAGTATCATTACACCAAAATTTAAGAGTATCATAACCAATATATGTGTCTATATAAACTGTCCTCTTATTACTATAGATTATAGTACCTAACTCATCATAACAGTTTATAATAAAATCTAAATTGCAATCAAACTTACCATCCATAATTTCAAGAAGGACATTAAACGACTGTGTACTCCCTTTATTGACTTCTTGTATTCCATAAGACTGTACATTAATTTGAAAAAACTGAAATGTTTTTTTATTAATTTCAATAGCATTATATAATCGGTCAACATCAGTAACTGTATTCATAGTCCCTCCCAAGTACACTCATTGTATGATACTTACATTATAGTCTATTTAGACATAAAAAAATAGACCAACCGAAGTTGGTCTAAGTGGTGCCGAGGACCGGAATCGAACCGGTACGGTTATCTCTAACCGACGGATTTTAAGTCCGTTGCGTCTGCCTGTTCCGCCACCCCGGCATGGGTAACGATTGTGGAGGCGGCACCCAGAATCGAACTGGGGAATAAAGGTTTTGCAGACCTCTGCCTTACCGCTTGGCTATGCCGCCAAAAAAGTGGAGCGGAAAACGAGATTCGAACTCGCGACCCCCGCCTTGGCAAGGCGGTGCTCTACCGCTGAGCTATTTCCGCAAATGGTGCCTCAGGGCAGAATCGAACTGCCGACACACGGATTTTCAGTCCGTTGCTCTACCGACTGAGCTACCGAGGCAAGTAGTGGCGACCCCGATCGGATTTGAACCGACGATCTTCGCCGTGACAGGGCGACATGTTAACCGCTACACCACGGGGCCAATTGACTACTTTGTTAGTATACCGTATTTCATATATTTCGTCAACTATTTTTTATATTTTTTTATAAAGATTTTGTGTTTCTTTGAAATCTTGGCTGAGATGTACCCAATACACTCAATCATATCATTAGCCTTCTCAGAAGTTTATCTACATCTAGGTGATACTAAATAAGGGTTGGTTACTAGTTCATTAGCTAATGTAGTACTTACGCCATGACCAGGGTATACCACATAGGATGCATCTAACATTTTTATTTTTTCTAATGTTTTTTTCATAGCCACTAGATCACCATTATAAGTATTTACTTTTCCAACGGTCCCCTTAAATAGGGTGTCCCCTGTAAATAAGACATGTTTATATCCAATAAACACACTACCTGCACTATGCCCAGGCACTTCCCAGACATTCAACGAAAAAGGTCCTACCTGAAAACACCCTTCTTGTAACGTCACATAGGGGGAAGTAAAGCGTTCCTTATATCCTGATGGCATGCGTCGTTTAACTAGCAATAATTCTTCATCTCCACTATGCATATATACAGGAATATGGTAAGTCTCCACTAGATCATCAACAGCACAAATATGGTCTGCATGTCCATGCGTTAATACGATACCCACTGGCGTTACATTATGTAACTCTTTCATAATCCGATGTCCATGAAAGCCCGGATCGATAATAAGCGCATATCCATCTTCTTTCAGAATATAACAATTTGTTTTATACAAGCCTTGAGGAGTTCTTATAATGTCCATCGAATCGTCTATAGCCTTTTTCTTTCTTTGTAAAATATCCACGCCAAAAACCTGGATGCAATAATACTAATAAGGTAAATAACTCTAGCCGCCCTAATAACATATCAATAATACAAACTATCTTTGCGATAGGGGCTAATATAGTAAAACTTTCAGTAGGTCCTAATGAGCCAAATGCAAGACCTACATTCCCCAAACTTCCTGCTACTAATGGCATCACATCTGCTAAAGGCAATCCCGTTGAGGAGATGATAACTGAGGAAATACCAAAGATTAACATATAAAGAAAAAAGAATTGTTGCGTAATTTGTAACCATTTATTAGGTAAGACGTATCCGTTTAGTCGTACCAATTGTACCATATCAGGATGAATTGCTTTTCGTAGATAGAGAATACTACTTTTTGCCAAGATAATTATCCGTATGATTTTAAGCCCCCCTGCAGTTGAACCACTACAACCACCAAAGAACATTCCCATAAATAATACCATTTGTCCCAAGCTAGGCCATAAATTATAATCCGCAATGGCAAATCCAGTCCCTGTCTGCATAGAAACAAGTGTAAAAATGGCATTTCGTAAATGTTCAATATTGGCATCTCCAGCTTCCCATATTAATGCAAATAAAACTAGGCTGGATCCAATTGCCAATGTAATAAGGTAGATTCTATACTCAAAATCTCTCCAAATCTCTTTGATACCACGTTGCCATACAGATTGATAGACCGCGAAATTTCCACCTGCCAATATCATAAATACTACCAATATGATACAGATTAAATAGGAGTCAGCATATTTAAATGCACTCCCTGTAACCGGTGATAAGCCTCCTGTAGCAACTGTAGCAAAAGTAAAATTAAGTGCTTCAAATACACCAACTCCACTTAACCACAATAAAAAGGTACAAGTAAAGGTAAATACCAAATAAATTCTAAGCAGATTCCCGGCCATAGATTGAATTCTAGGTAATACAACACCAGGTCTTGGCACAGAGGCTTCCGCTTCCACCAATGGAGCTACTCCTGTTCCCAAGTTCCGCAAAAAGGCAAGGACTAACACAATCATTCCCATACCGCCAATCCAATTAGTAAGCCCTCTCCATAAAATAAATGCCCTAGGCAAAGCACTGACATCATCAATCATACTTCCACCTGTAGTTGTAATACCTGAAACAGACTCAAATAAAGCATCTACAAATTGTTCAAGCACTCCACTAAAGTAGAACGGCAATGCAGAAAATATAGAAGCCAAAATCCAAGTTGCGCTCACTACTAGAAATCCATCTCGTACACTATACACATTCGTATTTGTTCCATAATGATATAATAGAAACCCTACTACTCCTGTTATACCTGATGTGATAAGAAAGGAGTAGTAAAAAACTCCTTCATCTAATATACCAAAGAAAAAGGGAACCATAATAAAGGAAGCTAATATAAGCATCACTTGTCCTACAACTCGCATAATATTTTGAATGCGCATGCTTCCTTCTCCTTTCAAATGTTTTATTATTTATTAATGTATGCTAATAAAGAATTAATATTTTCTGGCAATGTAAAGATAACTATATGGTCACCTGCAAGAAGTAATGTATCTCCTTTGGGAACAATGGTTTGATGTTCTCTAACAATAGCTCCCACTAATGATTTTCCAGGCAACTTCAGGTCTTTTAAATATTTATTTAGCAAAGACGTTTTTTCTGTCACTTCTATTTCTACCGCTTCAGCTTTAGAGCCTTCAAAGGTAAAAATATTAATGAGATTTTCATCTTCTCGAATTAACCGTAAAATTTGCCCAGATGTTAACAATCTTGGTGAAAATGCTACATCAATACCCACCTGCTCCATCAAGGTAATATATTCTAATCGTCCGACACGAACAAATGCTTTAGGTACTCCCATATGCTTCGCTAATAATGCCACTAATAAATTGAGTTTATCATCATCCGTCAAACAAATAATCACATCCGTGTCGCTAATTTCTTCTGCTCCTAACAGGTCAATATCTGTTCCATCACCATGAATCACAATAGAACGATCTACCATAGCAGCCAACTGCTCACACCGCTCAATATCTTTTTCAATAACTTTAACATCATATCCATCTTTCTCTAGAAGTAATGTTAAATTTCGACCTATAAGCCCTGCACCAATAATAACAACCCGTTGTGTAGGTCGAGTAGTCTCATGTAACCACTCTTCTACTGTATCAATGCTATCAGTAGCACCTAAAAAGAATACATTATCCATGTATTCCAACGTACTTTCACCGTGAGGAATGATCATTTCTCCGCCTCGCATAATACCTACCACCAACACATTAGGTGGTAATTCTAAGGAGCGTAAGGGAATCCCCATAATATCATGATTATTTCTAATTTTAAACTCTACCAAACGTACCGCTCCACTAGCAAATTCTTCTACATCGAGTGCAGCCGGCGTTTTTAAAATTTTATAAATCTCTTGAGCTGTTACCATTTCTGGATTGATAAACAGGTCTATTCCTAATCTTTCACGAATGAGTAAGTTCGTATCATTTTCATACTCTGTTTCACGAACTCGGGCAATAGTCTTAGGAATGCCTGCCGCCTTACCTAGCATACAAGCTAGCATATTGACTTCATCAGAATCAGTAACAGCAATGAGCATACCAATGTCATCAATTCCTATTTCTTGTAACAAAGCGATGCTACTACCATTTCCCTGTACTAAATTTACATCTAAATTATTTTCTAGATTTTTAATACGCTCTCCATTTTTTTCAATGACATACACATCATGCTGGTCTTGCGCCAGTCGCTGCGCTAAGGAATAGCCAACTTTACCAGCACCTACTACCACAATTTTCATGACATATCCCCCTTAATTGGATTCCTCGACCATTGCAGACTGTTCATCTGCTGCTAGTAAAGTAGTTTGTCCTTTATCTGTCAACATTGTCCATCCATCTTCTTGCACAATGAATCCTGCTTTCATCAGATGTCCTAAGGCACGTTTGAAAGCCGCCTTGCTGATGTTAAATTTATCTTTAATGATAGGAGCTGATGTACTATCACCATACGGCATACGTCCATGACGACTACCTAAGTAGGTCATAATTTTTGCGCCATCCGTAGCAAGCGCCTCTTCTTTGACGGGACGCATAGAAATATTGATACGTCCATCATCACGTTTAAACGTAATACGTCCTTCAACAAGCTCGCCTACTTTTAGTTGTCTTGTCATTTCACTGCGATGCATAAAAGCAATCCATCGCTCAGGGGTAATCAAAAACGCTCCTTCACTGGTCATGTTGTAAATGGCACCTTTCACCATGCCCCCAATCTTAGCATCCGTAGCAGGTTTTGAGGCACGGCGCATAGCATCATCCACATCCATAGACACCGCCAAACGGCCTGATTTATCACTATAGAGACGGACCCAAACTTTTTCACCATTTTGAGGACGCCCACGCATCTCTGCATGAGGCATGAAAATCCCACGTTCTGTTCCCACTTCTACGAAGCAACCAAAATTTGTAGTATTGATGACCTCTACATAGCCAATCTGTCCTTCTTTCATAGCCGGTAATCGCATACTAGCCGTTAAGCGACCTTTCGGATCTTTGTAGAGAAATACTGTTACTTCATCTCCAATAGCAACGGAACTTGTTTGTTGTTCTTTATGCAATAGAATATCATCACTTGTATTACCCGTTTGACCATCTAAAAATGATCCTTGATCACTTTGACGCAGTACCTTCAATGTAGCAATGGTATTCTCTGATAAGCTACTAGCCATATTAGACTCCTTCAAAGGATTCTCGTGGTGCATCCTTCCACAATTCTTCTAATCCATAAAAGTGACGATGTTCTCCACTAAACACATGGGCAATCACATCGCCAAAATCCAGCAATATCCAATCGCCTTCACGATATCCTTCACGATGTAATACAGTCAGTCCATGTTCTGCACCTGCATCTTCAATGGCATCTGCCACACTTTGTGCATGTTTCACATTGTTAGCTGTAACCACTAAGAAATAATCCCCTAACATCGTAAGACCTTCCATATCCATAATGGAAATATCTTCGCCTTTTTTATCATAGCTAGCTTGCGCTAAGATTTTTACCGTTTCTAAAATATCTTGTTTCTGTTTCATTCTAACTCCTTATCTTGTTGTAGGACTCCCAGGTTCTGCTTTCTCTTTGGTGCCCTCTATTTCCTTATCCTTTGATTGTTTTCCACTTTCTTTAGACGAATCCTTAGCCCCATCTTTTAGAGAATCACCAATCACAGGAATTACTTCTGCATCACTTGGAATATCACCTACTGTTATGCCCACCAATTGTTGTAATTCCACTGGTTCCACATTCCAATAGTCCACATGATCTATCGTTTCTGGGGATCCTGGTAAAATGTACCAGCGCACTTTATCTTTCGGGAACTCAATTACTTTTGTCACAAAACGAACCCCGTCCCATGTGCTCACATTGGTACTGATATGGCTCCATTGTCGCCATACTCGAAAGGCAGTTCCCAAACTAACATGATTGCGTTCTCGTTCCAACATAGATTTTAGCAATCTCTCTTGATGCATAGTCCGTGCTAATGTATCTCCTTCATGATTGATAAATCGCATATATCCAAAGGCTGTATCATTAGTCAAATCTTGATACCCTTGATGAATATTGATATCCACTTCACCAGAAGAGGTATCTCGATGTACCATTGATTGTTCCACATATAAACTCGGTGTACCAAAAATATTCATCATGGAATGGAAACTATCTTGATCCACCACCGCATAATAAGGGATAACGATATGGAACATGTCTTCCACTACGGCCTTTGTTAATTCAATGCCACCTTGTGCATAGATATCATTAATCCGTTGCGGTGCCTCATTATGACGATTAATAATCTTACTATTACTTGGGATACCAATAATTTGCATAGTTTTAGCATCCAAGTTGAAAGCCACTACGTATAGCGCATCTGCTTGTTGTGGTTGACTTTTATCAACACCTACAATTAGCATATACGAAGTCTTGATAGAGTTCATATCGATAGGCGTTGTATTCGTCACAACCGGCAATGGATGCGATTCTTGGCTAGTAGTAGATGGTGATATGGAACTTACCGCACTGCGTATGCCCCATACTGCCAATCCTACGATTGCTATAAGGAGGATGAAGGCTCCTATAATTCGTCCCCAACGCAGTCCATTTCGACGTGGTTTGCGTCGTATCTTTTGATCCATTTATGCATCCGACCTTTCTAACAATACACTATTTCTACCTCGAATAGTATCCACATGTATACTTAACCCTTGATCTAGCAAATGACGTATCGTTCCATCATAGGCGGTAACAACAGCAGCATTCAAATCTTGAAATGCCAACGCTCGTAGTTCTTCTACACCTGGAAAATCACGGTTTGGCTCAATATAGTCTGCTAGAAATATAATCTTATCCAACACACTCATATGTGTACTGCCTAATGTATGAACACGAATAGCTTCACAAATCGATTCATCTTCTATATGTAACTCTAGCTTAGCATAAGCTGCTCCTGCCGGTCCATGTAGTAATGCACCATTTTGGAGCATCTCCGAATCCACTGGAATCTCTGCCTTTTGTACCATGTCCTGCATACACTGCATAGGACTTTCCTTCATCACATCATGCAATAAAGCCGCTACTTCTGCATTATATATGGATGTACCATAGTGGATAGCTAATCGTTTTGCCATATTCACCACACCTAACGTATGGGCAAATCGTTTCGATGAAAGCCGACCTTTCACAACATATTGAATCTCTTCTATTGTCATATTCTCTTTCACCTGCGTATACCTTTCTAAGAAATCATGAAATTCGATTTTTCCATGCTAGATACTCACACGTTATAAATCTTGTGTCTTTTTATATATTGATACACTGATCTTGGCAACATATATCGTGTCGATAATCCTTCCCGTAAACGATATCTGAGATCTGTAGCCGACAACTTTATCTCCGGCACTTCTAGTATATGAATACGACTTCCTCGTTGTCCAAACCATTCAATAATCTCACCGATATCTTCTGTAGCACCAGGACGAATTGCCCCGATGAACTCACACATATCTAGCAGTTCCTCAATATATTTCCAAGTTGGCAAATTCTGAATCGTATCTGTACCGGCAATAAAGAAAAATTCCGTAGTTGGTCCATATGTATTATAAAAATATCGCACTGTATCAATGGTATAAGATTTGCCTTCTCTTTTCATCTCTACATCAGACACAAGAAAATTAGGGTTATCTAATACAGCTGCATGTACCATTTCCAAACGATACTTTGCCTCAATCACATCCGCCTCCTTATGAGGAGGTTCTTTAGCTGGCACAAAAATAACACGATTTAAGTTGAATGCCTCTAAGGCCATTTCTGCAATCATAAGGTGCCCCAAATGGATGGGGTTAAAAGTGCCCCCTAGGATGCCAATTCTCTTCTTATCTACCATGTAACCACGCCCCTATACACACTAGCGAGACCACTCCTAGTATGCCCAATACAATGCCATAATACTTCCATTCATAAGAGCCCTTAGGCGACTTAATATACTGGAAGTAAGCTTTTAGATGCACTAATTTCATCGCACCTGTCCATGTCCAAAGACGAAATATTTATAGCTTGTTAAGGCATCTAATCCCATAGGCCCCCGAGCATGTAATTTTTGTGTACTAATGCCAATCTCAGCACCTAAACCAAATTCAAATCCGTCTGTAAAACGTGTAGATGCGTTGACATAGACTGTGGAAGCATCCACCAAGTTCATAAATTGTTCTGCCTTTGTTGGGTCTTCTGTAATAATCATTTCAGAATGTTTAGTTCCAAATGTATTAATATGAGTGATAGCATCATCAATAGAAGATACCACTTTAAAGTTCACAATATAGTCATTATATTCTGTAGGCCAATTATCTTCTGTGGCAGGTTTCACCTGGGATGACAAGCTTTGAATTTGTTCATCCCCATAAATGGCTACGCCTTTTTCTTCCAGCATAGCTACAATCTTAGGGCCTAAATCTTGTAGTCTTCCTTCATGTAACAGAATCGTTTCCATTGCATTACATACAGATGGTCGTGATAGTTTTGCATTTTCCAATACCTGTAATGTCATTGTTTCATCAGCAGATGCATCCACATAGCCATGCACAACTCCACTACCCGTTTCTATAACAGGAATTTTACTATTGTTCACTACAAATTGAATCAATCCTGCCCCACCACGTGGAATCATCACATCGATCCATTTGCGTTGTGCTAGCAATTCACCTACAGCTTCACGTTCTAAAATAGATACAAGTTGAACAAGCTCTTTTGGGGCGCCACAACGCTCTAAGGAGCCTTGCATAATTTGTACCATCGCCTCACTTGTTTGGTATGCCTCTTTACCTCCACGAAGAATGATGGCATTCCCAGTCTTAATAGCTAATGCTGCTGCATCCACTGTTACATTTGGGCGTGCTTCATAAATCATGCCGATCACACCAATAGGAATTTGTCGCTTTTCAATACGCAAACCATTCTCTAAAGTCCTAGTTTCTAGCACTGTACCAATAGGATCCCGTAAGTTAGCTACCTGACGAACACCTTCACAAATACCTTCAATACGTTCCTTCGTCAATCGAAGACGATCCATCATCACAGAAGGAACTCTATTCTCTTTGGCATGAGAACAATCAATACTATTCGCTTCCAAAATTGTGGGGATTGCCGTTTCTAAATCACAAGCAATCTGTTCCAAGATACGATTTTTATCATCTGTACTCAGCACTTGTCCCGCCATAGAGGCTGACCGTGCTGCTTTGCCCAAACTTTCAAAATATGCAGTATATGGATTCATAATTTACTCCTGTCGTAAGACAACTAAGTTATCTCGATGTACCACTACATGATAGGTATCACGAACACCTAGAATACTAGGGATATCCTGCGATTTATGACCTTTAATCTTAAGCAAATCGGATAGATTAAAATTCACAATACCCCGGGCAATTTCTTCTCCATCGTGGACGATAGATATGGTATCCCCTTCTTCAAATTGTCCTTCAGCAGATAGAATACCTACTGGCAAAATACTAGATCCATTGGTGAGTAATGCATCACGACATCCTTTATCTACATGAATGGTACCTTGTAAACGTGTGCCAAATGCCATCCAGCGCTTTTTAATTTGCGGTACATCTCGATGAGGCCAGAAATGCGTACCTCGTTCTTCTCCATTCATAATAGCTTTAATACTATCTGGATGGTCACCAGAGGCGATAACCATATGAACTCCAGAGTTCGTTGCAATATGAGCAGCTTGAATCTTCGTATACATACCACCTGTACCCAAAGACGACCCTGCACCACCAGAAATTTCATAAATGTACGGTGTAAGAGCCTCTACTTCATGGATTAATGTAGCATTTGGGTCTGTAGATGGATTCGCTGTATATAGGCCTTCAATATCCGATAGAATAATCAATGCATCTGCATCAATAATGCTAGCAATGTTAGCAGATAATGTATCATTATCACCAATTTTAAATTCATCGATAGCCACCACATCATTTTCATTGATAATAGGAATAACACCTAATCCAATGAGGGCTGTCAATGTATTCCGTAAATTCAGATAATGACTACGTTTCACCGTATCTTCACGGGTTACAAGAATTTGTCCTACCGTATGACCATATTCAGCGAATAGTTTTTCATACATATGTAGCAAGATACCTTGTCCCACAGAAGCAGCCGCTTGTTTTAAGGCAATGTCATCGGGTCTAGAGGTGAATCCCAATGAGGGAAGACCTGCGGCAGTAGCTCCAGAAGAAACTAAAATCATTTCTTTCCCTGCATTCGCTAAATTACAAATTTGACGGACTAACACTTCCATTTTATCAATGTTGATGCGTCCATTTGCATGCGTTAATGAACTTGTTCCTACTTTAACAATCACTCGTTTCGCCTGTCGTAACTCTTCTCTCATCGCTTCACCTCATGTGGATTGATTATCTTGGCAACTCAATTTTTGGATCTTTTGCTTTTTTGTACAATACACCATTATGTCCGATAATTTGTACTAACTCTGCGCCTAACATATCCGCTAGGTCAGGCAAAATTTCTTTTGGATTTTCCAAGCAGTTGTTTAACACTTTTACTTTAATTAATTCACGTTTTGTAATGGCAGCTCGTGCACTGTCGATAACAGGATTTTCCAATCCTCCTTTACCAATCATCACCACTGCCGGCATAGTGCTTGCTAAGGCACGTAAATATCGTTTCTGTTTACCTGTCATTCTATCTCCTAATCATGGAAAGTAAATCGTTGATCACCGATGACTACTTCATCGCCATCTTGGATGCCACGTTTTTTCAATTCCGCATCTAAATCCATATAACGCCAAATCTTTTGGAATCTTCGCAATGCTTGTTCATCATCAAGATTTGTCATAGCCACCAATTTCTCAATACGAGAGCCGCTGATAATATAGGATGCATCATCGCCACGAGTAATGACGAAGTCAGTATCAGGTTTTGCTTCATAGTATACAGTGTCATCCACCACTTCTGGCTCTGGCACGTAATTTTCAACATAATACCATGCACGTTCTACTAATGATGGCAACCCTTCTCCAGTCAATGCATTCACCGCAAATACTTCATAGTCTTGATCAGCGAAGTATTTTGTCACTCTTGGCAATGTTTCTTCATCTTGTAACAAGTCTGTTTTGTTCAATACAATCAATTGCTTTTTCTTGCTTAATTTTTCGCTATATTTAGCTAACTCTTCGTTAATTTTATGAAAGTCCTCAATAGGGTCACGACCTTCTAATCCAGATACATCCAATACATGGAGCAAAATATTACTACGTTCTACATGACGCAAGAAGGAATGTCCTAAACCGATGCCTTCACTAGCGCCTTCAATCAAACCTGGAATATCTGCCATGACGAAACTTTTACCTGGTGCTACAGAAACTACCCCTAATACTGGAGTTAATGTAGTGAAATGGTACGCAGCCACTTCTGGTTTTGCAGAAGACACTTTGCGGATAATAGAGGATTTACCCACGCTTGGATAACCCAATAATCCAACATCAGCCAACACTTTAAGCTCTAAGTTCAACCAACGTTCTTCACCAGGTTCCCCCTTTTCAGCAAAGGTTGGCACTCGGTTAGCACTTGTTTGAAAGCGTGCGTTACCACGGCCACCTCGACCACCTTTGGCAACCATGTAGGTTTGTCCATCTTCCACTAAGTCCGCCATTAATTTACCAGATTCTTCATCCGTTACCGTTGTTCCTAAAGGAACAGAGACGATTAAATTTTCAGCACCACGACCATGCTTATTGGCACTCTGTCCAGCACCGCCTGTGTCGCCTTTAAATTGACGTTTATATCTAAAATCAACTAATGTATTGATATTTCTGTCAGCTTTTAAAATGATGTCAGCACCTTTACCGCCATCGCCACCATTCGGTCCCCCTTGTGGTACATATTTTTCTCGACGGAAACTACTCATACCGTTACCGCCATCTCCCGCTTTCACTAATATACGGGCACGATCTATAAACATATTTTTTTCCTCTAGCCCTATAGATAGAGCGGCCGAAGCCGCTATATCATAGAGTTTTTACAATTTCAATAGCACGTTCCATTTGTACATCCTCTTCAGGATTTATTTTGGACGGCTCCACAACTTCATCTGGTTCAATACCAATCCCATCAATGACTCTATCATTTGGTGTATGATAGCGAGCGATAGTAACCTTTAAACCTTCTCCATCAAGGCCTTGTACTACGCTCTGCACAGTACCTTTGCCATAACTTTTTGTACCTACAATGGTACCTGATTTTGTATCCTGCACAGCACCAGCAATAATTTCTGAAGCACTTGCAGAATTACCATTAATCAACACAACTAATGGAATGAGAGGATAGTCTCCTCTAGACATATAAGCCGTTGTTTTACCCCGTCTCGTTTGTACCGTCACAATCGGTCCTTTCGGCACTAAATATTGTCCTATACCATGAGCTGTCGTAATTAAGCCTCCTGGATTATCACGTAAGTCTAAGACTAACCGTTTCATCCCTTTAGATTGAAGGTCCTCATAGGCTTTCGTAAATTCATCTACTGTTTTTTCAGCAAATTGGGTAACACGAATATAACCAATATCTTCGGTTAGCTTTTGCCCTTTTACAGTAGGCATTACAATCGTTTTCCGTTCAATGGAAAGCTCTTGTTCTTCCCCATTGCGAAGGATACGAAGCACCACGAAAGTGCCCTCTTCACCGCGAATGCGATTAGCTACATCTTCTTTTTCGATATCAGACACTAGTGTGCCATCAATGGCAAGGATTTGATCTCCTTTTTGAAGACCTGCTGCTTCTGCCGGTTGTCCTTCCATTGTAGCACCTACTTTTAGAGTTTTCTTATCGGAAAAATCGAGTAATAGACCAATGCCACTATAGGTAGAGGACGTATGCATTTCCAGCTCTTTCATATCATCCTTGTCCAAATAGACAGTGTGTTTATCATGAGTGCCTTTTACTAAGCCTTTCAACATATTCACAAAGAGTTCTTCTTTGGCTGGTGAGTCCATCGCCCATTGGGTAGTGATAAAGTAGGTGTACCCAAATTTAGCAATTCCCAACGGAGACCCTGAGATATACCAAAAGAAAGCGGTTAAGCCTATTAAAAAGGTAAGT
Organism: uncultured Veillonella sp.; assembly: GCA_963518505.1. Classification (GTDB taxonomy): domain Bacteria; phylum Bacillota; class Negativicutes; order Veillonellales; family Veillonellaceae; genus F0422. The sequence goes on from CAUQIT010000010.1 coordinate 64,851, forward strand.
ATCCAAGTCAATGCGATGAGCAAATAATATTTAATGAGATCTTTAATGCTCTCATGTTTAAGGTCATCTTCTATGCTGATAATATTCCCTGCCTCATCTTTTGTAATGACTTCATATCTTACGCCTAACAGGTAGGTCTTAGCTTTATGCCAAATAGATGTTTTTTTCTTATCTTCCATAGTCTCCTCTATAAGTATCCCATCGGATCTGTTGGTTCACCATTAATACGCACCTCAAAATGAAGGTGTGGACCTGTAGAACCACCGGTATTACCTGAGTAAGAAACTACTTGACCTTTCGATACAGTTTGGCCTGGGCTTACCGCTACATCACTATTATGAGCGTACAAAGTAGACATGCCATTTCCATGGTCAATGATGACAGTATATCCATATCCGCTGACCCAACCAGCTTCTACGACAACCCCACCATCTGCTGCATGCACAGGTGTACCTTCATCCACCCCAAAATCGGTGCCCGCATGTAAACGACGTGTACCATAAATTGGGTGAATCCGCCAACCAAAGTCAGATGTGATAGGAGCTACAACTGGTGCTGCCAATTGGCCAGTACCTTGTACCCATGTAGCACCACCACCGCCACCGCCTTGGCTAGCAGCTGCTGCAGCTGCTGCCGCACGTTCTGCTGCACGTTGTTGCAACATCGTTGTAATACTTGCGGAGGACGCCATCAACTCATTATAAGCACGCTCTGCTGTATCTCGGTCATTCATAGCTCGTTCTAACACAGCTTGACGTTCAGCTTTTTTCTGATTAATTAAGTTCTGCTTTTCTTGCGCTACTTTTTCTAGCTCTAATACTTTAGCTCGATCTTCCTCTAGCTTAGCTTTTTTGCTAGCAATTTCTTCTCGCTCTGTTTTGATAGTATTGATTAAATCCATATCGGATTGCAAAATACGTTTCAACATTTCCATACGGTTTGCAAAATCGCTAAAATCTTTAGAGCCCACCACCACATCTAAGTAGCTTAAACGACCGTTGATATAAATATCTCGTACCCGTTTATAGAATACTTTTTCACGAGACTGCAAGCGAGCTTGTGCTGCTTTCAATTCTGCTTCTGTTTTTGTAATATCTTTATCTAATTGAATCCGATCTGCCTGCACTTGTTTTAATTCTGCCGTAGCAGTATCTAATTTAATCTGTATCGCATGTAACTGTTCATATACGGTACCAATCGTTTTTTCTGCTTCCGACTTTTTATTCGCTTCATTTGTCATTTGTTGTTGAATATTTGACAATTGATTCGTTAAGTCTTCATCTTGTGCCTGATACCAGTACGGTGTAGCCATCATGATAGAACCGCATAGTAAACTAGCTACTAGTGTTACTGTTTTTTTCTTCATCATTCCTACACTTTCATATATTGTTTTAACGAAATGGTACTACCAATAGCACCTACAATGACACCAATCCCAACTAATCCTGCGGATAATTGATAGATAAATGGCATCATTGGTACCAATGGCATGAAAGCAAAGTTTGCAATCACTTCCATCGTGATATAGCGGTAAAATTGCCATGTCGCAACACCTGCAATGGCACCACCAATAGCGCCTAAAAACATACCTTCCAATACGAAAGGCCAACGGATAAACCAGTTCGTGGCACCTACATATTTCATAATTCCAATTTCTTTACGACGGGCAAACACAGTCAACCGAATCGTATTGGAAATGATAAATAAGGTAGCCCCCGCTAGGAACGCGATGAGCACAATACCGCCGATACGAATAATTTTTGTGACTTCAAAAATTTGTTCAATCACGTCTTGGCCATAGTGGGCACTTTCTACTTCTGGATATTTAGAGACAATTTCCGCTGTAGATTTCACTTGGTCTGGTGTATTGAATGTTAACACATAAGACGTTGGCAATGGATTATGTCCATCTAGGGAATCGACTAATTGCTGTTGCTCCCCTAAGCGCTCTTTAAAGCGTTTCATAGCTTCATCTTTTGTGACAAACTCAATGTCCTTTAGCTCTGGCAAGGCTTTTAACTTTTTACCTAATTCCATCACTTGTGGTGTTGTTAAGTTATCCTTCAAGTAGATACTAATTTGTACTTGGCTCTCTAAATGGGATGCCAAATTGTTAAGGTTTACCACTCCACAGGCAAATACACCCAAGATAAACAAGGATAATGTGACAGTGGAAATAGATGCCAAAGACATCAATCCATTACGGCGCATGGATTGAACGGCTTCTTTTATATAATACTTAAATGTTCTAATTTTCATGGAATGCGGCCCCTCTCATTTGATCACTTACTACACGACCACCTTCTAAGGCGATCACTCGTTTGTTTAGATAAGACACCATATCCATATCATGTGTTACCATCACTACGGTTGTACCAGAGTTATTGATGGCTTTAAAAAGATCAGAAATATCGCGGCTTGTTTGAGGGTCCAAGTTACCTGTTGGTTCATCTGCAATCAACACCAATGGTTTATTTACAATGGCTCTAGCGATAGCTACCCTTTGTTGCTCCCCACCACTAAGATCTTGTGGCAAATCATTAGCTTTATCGCTGAGTCCGACCAACTCTAATACATTTAAAACTTTCTCTTTAATTACTTTCGGTTTTTCCTCAATAACTTCTAGTGCGAACGCAATATTTTCAAACACTGTTTTTGATGGTAATAATCGGAAATCTTGGAATACAATACCTAACTTTCTACGCAAGTACGGTACTTTACTAGATTTGATACGTGTTACATCAACATCATTCACAATAACCGTTCCAGAATCTGGTGTGACTTCATGTGAAAGTAACTTAATAAATGTTGATTTACCTGCTCCAGAATGCCCACAGACTAATACGAATTCTCCTTTTTCAATATGAATCGATACATCCTCTAAAGCAATAGAACCATTGTCGTATACTTTATGGACATTTCTAAATTCTATCATTCTATCATTCCCTTCCTATTTTCGCGCTATACCTCGTTTGGTAGCTGCTATAATATCAGCTGCTGTTAATCCATATTTTGCCATCAATTCTTTTGGTGTACCAGATTCACCAAAGGTATCTTTCACACCGACAAATTCCATTGGTACTGGATACTCTTTTACCACTACTTCCGCTACCGTATTACCTAAGCCACCAATCACATTATGTTCTTCAGCAGTAATCAATACTCCTGTTTCTTTTGCGGCCTTCACAATTGCTTCTCCATCAATTGGTTTAATAGATGCCATGTTGATAACACGCACAGAAATACCTTCTGCTTCTAATGTAGCTGCTGCTTCTACTGCAGGTCCTACTAAAGCACCACAGGCAATAATCGTAGCATCCTTACCGTCACGTAATTGTTGAGATTTACCCGGTACAAATGTGTATCCTTCTGATGTCACATCTTCTACACCAGCACGGCCTAAACGTACATACACAGGACCATGATACTCTGCTGCCCAAGCAATCACAGCTTCTGTTTCTGCTGCATCTGCTGGTACCACAACTGTCATATTAGGTAATGTACGCATACAAGAAATATCTTCCAAACTTTGGTGTGTCGCACCGTCTTCACCGACAGTAATCCCTGCATGAGTAGCACATACTTTTACATTTAATTTTGGATAGCATACGGCGTTCCGCACTTGTTCAAAGGCACGACCGGTAGCAAACATAGCAAAGGAAGATACAAATGGCACTTTTCCTGCTGCTGCTAAGCCAGCACCTACAGAAATTAAGTTTTGCTCTGCAATCCCTACATTAAAGAATCGTTCAGGATATGCTTTTTTAAATTCATCAGTTTTTGTAGATTTTGATAAATCTGCATCTAATACAACAACATCTTTATGAGTAGCCCCCACTTTTACTAAGGCTGTACCATATGCTTCACGAGTCGCTTTTCCCATGATTACACCTCCAACAATTCCGCTACAAATTTGTCACATTCTTCTTGTGATGGCGCTTTACCATGCCAGCCTGCTTGGCCTTCCATAGCTTGTACACCTTTCCCTTTAATAGTATTCATAATCACTATAGTCGGCTTATCAGTAGTTGCTTTTGCTTCTGTAACTGCTTCGTGTAAAGCATCAATGTCATGACCATCCACCACGATCACATGCCAACCGAAAGCTTTGAATTTTTCATCAATTGGTAATGGACTCATAACTTTTGTGATATCGCCGTCAATTTGTAATCCATTAAAATCTACAAAAGCTGTTAAGTTAGACAATTTATAATGTGCTGCAAACATCGCTGCTTCCCATACTTGTCCTTCTTCTAATTCGCCATCACCTAGTACGGAATACACACGGTAGGAGGCTCCATCAATCTTACCTGCCAATGCCATACCACATGCTGCAGAAATACCTTGTCCCAAGGAACCAGTAGACATATCTACACCTGGAATGTATTTCATATCTGGATGACCTTGCAAGATATGGTCGATTTTACGCAAGTTTAATAATTCTTCTGTTGGGAAGAACCCTTTTTCTGCTAATGTAGCATATAGAGCTGGTGCAGCATGTCCTTTGGATAAGACAAAACGATCGCGATTTGGATCTTTCGGCTCATTTGGATTTACATTCATTTCTTGAAAGTACAACAAACTCATTACATCAGCAATAGATAAGGATCCACCTGGATGACCAGATTTTGCTGCTGTAACAGCTTTCACGATGTTTACACGAATTGCTTTTGCTTTTTCTTGTATCAATTGTTTTTGTTCAAGTGTTAACATACTATACCCTCCCGTGTTATACACAATTCTAAGGTAAATTATTTATCATGCAGCATGCCGATGGCAATGCGGGCATTCTCTAATGCATTTCTTCGTAGTTCATGGATATTTTCTAGCACGGTTTCTGTGAAAGTGCTTCGTTCCAAAGCTTCTACTGCACGTGCCACAATAGGTTCAACTTCTAATGTATGTAAATCACCTACTGGCACTTCCCCAATCATATGAAGAAAGTTTAAAATTTTAGGGTCATAAGAGATTCCTAAACAAGGTGTTTCCATTAATGCACTAAATACTAATGCATGGAGCCGTACACCTATCATGATATCCACACAACTACTCAACGACAGTAGCTCTGTTGTACTATAGGAATCAGCCAAAACCGTCGATGTAACTGTCATCCGTTTGGCAATGGCTTCTGCCTCCATCGTATCTTCCCTATGTTGCATAGGAATAAACACGATATGAGCCTCTGTTTCTCGATGAATCTGATCTAGAGCCTCTGCTAATGTAGTTTGATACTCTGTGCAATCTTTCCAAGCACGTACGGAAACGCCCACAATTGGTCGATCTAGGGAAACCCCATACGATGCCAATATATCACGACCTGCTGTGGCCTCCACTGGGTGCATCCCTAACACAGCATCAGCAGTTACTGTAATTGGTACATGATGAATACCTAGTGAACGTAGTTCCTCTTTTGAGGCATGATCTCGTACAGTAATCATAGACACTTGATTCAAGACACGCCCCACCGTACTACGGGCCAAGGATTTATGCAAAGGTCCAATACCTTGTGCATAAATCATCACACGTTTTCCCAATGTATTCGCTAAAGCAATAATGCTTAAGTAATAATACAAACTGCGAGCACTTGTTACATCTTGCAACAAACTACCACCGCCACTGATAAGCATATCACAAGAATATACAGCTTGGTATATCTTCCACATATCAAAACGACCAATGGCTTTCACCTTATGAGTGCTCATAGTTTCACTAGGATTTCCAGAAATCACCGTAATCTCGGCCTTCGGTTCTAATTCCAGCAATGCTTGCAATATAGAACTCAATAGCGCTTCATCTCCGGCATTACCAAATCCATAGTAACCGGAAATGAGTATCTTACACATGACTTTCACCTCGTCCTTGGAACCAACGAATGCCATAGCCGATGAAACGTACTGCTATAATCGCTACTAAACCGATGACGATACCCAATAATAATCCATCATAACCACGAGCAATGGACATGTACACTGGCGTACGTAAATGACAGAACGTTTCCACCATAGACGCAATACCAATGACTGCCGCTACGGATAAAGCAAAGTGCATGACCATTGGAATGCGGCGTCCCACAGCATAGGCTGCTAGCATAAACGCTGGATGACCAATTAAAAACTCTTTTTCACGAGGGCGAGCATACATCGTGTTTTCTAAAAATCTACGTAAAGCTAGTTCCCAAGACGGTACTGGTACGCCAGCTGTATGACCACTACGCCCTACAAAGACATAGGCCACTACCGCTAAAGCCCCAACGATTAATAAACTATAGACTTTAATATCAATTTGAACAAATTCTGTAATAAAAGATTTCACATCGCTTACAGAAGATATAGTTCGTCCTTTCCAAATAGGAAAGCGTTGCAAATATGCTATGGCTGTCAATAGTACTGGTGCCACAAAGGTTAATTTTACGCCTCGGAATAATGCAAATTCCATGAAGAACTGCGTACTACCTAACATAGCCGCAATACTAATTCCCCCAATAGCTGCAATTAAGACTGCCACAACTAGATATACCACAGATTCTAAGGTACTTCTCCAAGGAGATATACCCGTGTGGTTCCGTTTAGACCAACAATCAAAGATCATCGTCATTGCCAATACTGGAGCAGAAATAGCGGCTACTAATGCCCAAGCCGACATAATTTTTGTCCCTGTGGTCAATATATAGATACCAACAGAAACGATACTGCCCAGTGCGAATAGACCTAATAAATATGATTTACGTATATGTACGAACTGGCCAAATGTAAGTGTAGCCAAGCTTATGACCCCTGTCATCGTTAATAATCGCAACAGGGTATTCGGGAAGTACACTGGATATACAGAGGCTTCTCCAGTAGTAAAACCTCGAGCTTGTACCTTGTCTGTCACTTGTTTCGCCACAAACAATGTAGTTTCTAAAGCAGTTTTATTATCTACACCTTGTTCATAAATTGGAAATAAGTTATACCGTATATTTCGTTCAATATCGCTAATATAGAACCATTGAATTAACTCAGCTGGTGTTAACTTACGCACTTCTTCCTTAGATACTGTGTACAATCTTCCCACTTTATAATGATTGGCATTGGCCATCTCCAAGAACCCTGCTTGTGGAAAATATTGCAATTGATTCACCGCTTCAATTCCTACTAGCGGAATTTGGCGTTTCTCTAATTGCTCCAGTGTGCGATCCATATGTAATGGATATCCTAACGCTTCTTTTCCAACAAAAATCATGCCTGTTACACCAGATATACCATCAATACGTTGGAATACATGATCTACGTCTTCTACTGTGGCACCTTTATAATTTGTTGGTCGAACAATCACATGAAAGCCAAGTTTAGCTACTTCTTCGGCTTGTAATCTAGAAATACCTAAATTCATATCTTTTAAAGAATCACTTGGTAAAGCTAATCCTAACATAGGGCCTAGCTCTGTTTGCAATATATGTACTTTATTTTGACCTAAACGGCGTAATAAATCATCCTGTACTTCTTGAAAGTAAGCTTCTTTACCTGGAATCATTCCGATATAGGTTGTACCTGGTTGCACTCCTGTGATTTGTAATTGTTGTAAATCATTAGATGTATACATACGAATATGACCAGCATCGGTTTCTTTTTGTAAGGTTCTATCATAAATAGCTAATGCTGTAATCCCAGACTCCTTGGCAGATGCAATTGCCTCCCCTAGAGATCTTTTTTCATAGGCATTAGCACGAAGTAAACCATCATAATCTATAATATTTTCAATTTGTTCTTGCTGAGCCTCAATGTAATGACGCTCTTTTACTAATAGTAATCCACTTACAATACCAGCAACAAGAAAAGCTAATAAAATCCATGTATAGAAAGATATGTTTTTTAACTTCATAGTTCCTCCTACTGTGTTACTGGATGAACAAATACGTGAATCTCTTCACGCCCCGTTTCTACACGATCCAAATGAACAGGAATTGGGAAGTTTTCAAAATTATAAAGAGGTATCGCTTTCACAGCTCCGCTAGACAAGCGATTCAAACTAGCACCACCAATGGATAACTTTTCAGTAGAAAATTGTAGTGTATTACCTTCAATCTCCAAATGACCTTGTATAGTTACCTTGCCTGATAAAAAACCACCTACATCAATCTGACCACTCATAACAACACCTCGATCAGATATATCGACTGTTTCGATCGTCAAACCTTTTGTACCTTTTTCAGACAACTGCTGTTCAATATATTGTTTCAAATCATCTTGATGAATGATTCCCTCAATATGACCTTGCCCAAAACTAGTGAAGTGCAATCGTTCCTCTAAAAACAGCTCTACTGGCTCCACTTTAATTTGTCGTAAATCAAAAGCTAGTCGTTGGACTTTCAATTTACCTAGCATAACACCATCCAAATAGCCGCGAAATGAATCAATGTCTCCTAAGGTTAACTTAATTCCTGGCGATGATTCAATACGCATAGATTGCGCTTCTGGATGTAAAGCCCCTTGCAATCTAGATTCCACCTGACTACTTACGAAAGATGGTAATACTAAGGAAGAAAGCCCTAGGATAATACCGACTACTACTAAGATAAACACTATTGTTTTTAAAAAGAAATTTCTCACGGTCACTCCATTATATTGATAAATTCACTTCTTTTTTCAAGAATCCTTCCATAAATTGATCTAAGTTGCCGTCCATGACAGCTTGCACATTACCTGTTTCCACGCTAGTACGATGATCTTTTACCATATTGTATGGATGGAATACATAGGATCGAATTTGGCTACCCCATTCAATGGCTTGATAGGTACCACCTAATTGTTCCTTCAGTTCAGCTTGCTTTTCTAATTCTAGTTCAAATAATTTAGCACGCAATAATTTTAAACATTGTTCTCTATTTTGAATTTGTGAACGCTCACTTTGACACTGTACAACAATCCCTGTCGGCATATGTGTCATACGCACAGCAGAGTCCGTTTTGTTGATGTGCTGTCCGCCCGCACCGCTGGCACGATATGTATCCACTTGTACATCTTTCATATCTAGATTGATTTCTACGGTCTCATCAATTTCCGGCATCACATCGACGGCACAGAATGATGTATGACGACGTGCGGCAGAATCAAAAGGAGAAATACGAACTAAACGATGTACGCCTTTTTCAGATTTCATATACCCGAAAGCATTCTCCCCTTTGATGAGGAAGGTCGCACTTTTAATGCCCGCTTCATCGCCTACTTGTTCATCCATGAGAGAAATGCTGTATCCTTGTTTTTCTGCCCAACGCAAGTACATCCGAATCAGCATAGAACACCAATCTTGCGCTTCCGTACCACCGGCACCAGCATGAAACGTAAGGATGGCATTATTCTTATCGTATTCACCACTTAATAAAAGCAATACTTCTCGGTGCTCTACTTCATGGGTCAACTGCTCTACCATCGCAGTCAGTTCCCCTTCCATAGATGTATCTTCCTCATCAATGGCCATTTCTAACATGAGCTTTGCTTCTTCCACATCTGTAACAAGCTTTTTATATCCTTCCACAGCATCTTTTAATTGTGTCGCCTCTTGGGAAATATCACGTGCTGCATCTGGGTCATTCCAAAAATCAGGGTCACTCATTTTTATATCTAATGTCAATATACGTTCTTCTTTTTGAGCGATGTTAAAGTGAATCCCTCATTCCAAAAATACGCTCCTCTAAATTGTCGATGGGACCTTTTAAGTCTTCTAACAATTTATTCACCTCTTTCTTTCATTCTATACAACAAATGGCCGCACAGGAGATGTATCACCTCGCTGCGTGGCCATGAAAGTCTAGTCTACGTTTTGTGGTTCCAACACGTCTTCATGGTGGGTCTTAGCATCAGCTAGATGATCAACCGGTTCTTCTTCTGCTATTGTTTCCACATTAATTTGGATACGGTATAAATACATAATTGTTTCATCCGTAATAGCTTCTTTCATACTTTCAAACATGTCATAGGCCTCAAATTTGTATTCTACTAATGGATTTTTTTGTCCATATGCACGTAGGCCAATCCCTTCTTTTAACATATCCATGGCATCCAAATGTTCCATCCATTTGCTGTCTACCACTTTAAGCATGATGGCTTTTTCAAGCTCACGCATATTGGCTTCTCCAAATAAAGATTCACGTTTTTCATATTCTTTGTGGGCAATGTCGATTAAGTGGTCTTGCAATTCTGCACGGCCATATTCTTCCATTTGCTCCACTGTTAACATGCCTGGTTCTAAGAAGTAAATTTCTAAGTGTTTTAGTAAGCCTTCATAGTTCCATTCTTCTGGATATAATTTTTCATCTGCATATTGATTCATGGAATTGATAATCAAGTTATCAACCATATGCAAGATTGTTTCACGTAAGGATTGGTTATTCAAGATCAAACGACGTTGCCCGTATAAAACTTCCCGTTGTTGATTCATAACATCATCATATTCCAAGATATACTTACGAATATTAAAGTTATGATTTTCTACTTTTTTCTGTGCTCGTTCGATGGATTTAGTAATTAAAGAATGCTCAATTGGCTCATCTTCTTCCATACCTAATTTATCCATCATACCAGCAATATTATCTGCGCCAAAAATACGCATTAAATCATCTTCCAAAGATAAGAAGAATTGAGAGGAACCATTGTCCCCTTGACGACCAGAACGACCGCGCAACTGATTGTCGATACGACGACTTTCATGTCGCTCAGTACCTAAAATGTGCAAACCGCCTAATTCAGCTACACCTTCCCCTAAGGAAATATCGGTACCACGGCCCGCCATATTCGTGGCAATTGTTACCATACCATACTGACCTGCATTCGCAACAATTTCTGCTTCTTGTTCATGATGTTTCGCGTTCAATACATTATGAGGTACACCTGCTTTTGTCAACATATCACTCAGCATTTCAGATTGCGTAATGGATGTAGTACCCACCAAGATTGGTTGCCCTGTTTTATGACGTTCCACTACATCTCGTACAACAGCACGGTATTTAGCATCTTTTGTTTTAAAGATTAAATCTGGCATATCCACACGTGCCAATACTTTATTTGGTGGAATTTCGTATACTTCCAAACCGTAAATATTGTTAAATTCTTGTTCTTCTGTTTTCGCTGTACCTGTCATGCCAGACAATTTCTCATACATACGGAAATAGTTTTGGAATGTGATGGATGCTAAGGTTTGGCTTTCACGTTCTACACGTAGCCCTTCTTTCGCCTCAATAGCTTGGTGTAAACCATCGGAATAACGACGACCAAACATTAAACGACCAGTAAATTCGTCAACGATAACCACTTCGCCATCTTTCACGACGTAATCTTTGTCACGTTCCATCATGGCGTACGCACGAAGGGAGGCACTTAACAAGTGATTCAATTCTAAGTTAGAAGAATCATACAAGTTTTCGATGTGTAACATTTTTTCAACTTTTGCAATCCCTTCTTCTGTAGGAGCAATTGTTTTTTGTTTTTCATCGATCGTATAATCTTCATCTTTCACCAAATGAGGCACTACTTTTGCTAATTCATAATAGCGTTCTGTAGATCGTTCCCCTGGACCAGAAATAATGAGCGGTGTACGTGCTTCGTCAATTAAAATAGAGTCCACTTCATCGACGATAGCATAGTTCAACGGACGTTGTACCATTTGATCCGCATGGACAACCATGTTATCCCGCAAATAGTCAAAGCCAAACTCATTATTAGTACCATAGGTAATATCTGCGCCATAGGATTGTTTCCGTTGGTCGTAATCTAAACCAGCTACGATTAAGCCAGTAGATAAACCTAAAAAATTATATAAACGTCCCATCCATTCGCTATCGCGTTTCGCCAAGTAATCATTGACCGTTACAACGTGTACGCCTTTACCAGATAAAGCATTCAAATATACCGGCAAGGTAGCTACTAATGTTTTACCTTCACCAGTACGCATTTCTGCAATATTGCCACGGTGCAATACAATACCACCAATCATTTGTACGTCGAAGTGACGCATGCCCAATACACGTTTGGATGCCTCACGAACCACAGCAAATGCTTCTGGTAAAATATCATCTAATGTTTCACCATTTGCCAATCTTGCTTTGAACTCTTCTGTCTTTGAGCGTAAAGAAGTATCACTTAACGATAACAATTCTGGTTCCAATCCATTAATCTCTTCAACAATGGATCGAATCCGTTTAATTTCTTTTGCATTTTTATTGCCTAATAGTTTTTGTATAAAACCTAACAACTATCTCAACTCCTTATATGTGGAAAGTTTCAATTAAAGACTATGTATCTAGATTATTATAGCCTACTAGCAAGTAATAGTCAAAAAGAAGTGCTTTTTTTAAGCCATCTTCATGGAATGCTCACAAAAAATACTAGGAAGTCACCCTCTTTGATGACTTCCTAGTATCCTCGTTTTATATTCTTTAATGTAATAAAGGTTTCTGTGCTTCTTGCATTCGATGTTTCATATTCCAACACTGATACGAACGTTGCAACTCCAGTAACTGTTCTCTCAAAGATTTCCCTTGTAGTAAATAACGAACTAAGTCTGCAGACTTCCAATATAACTCATCAATCTTTACAGCTTTCACATAATTAATGGTTCCTTCATTACGGATAATAACATCCACCAAACTTACATATTCTTCTACTATCCCATCATTAAAGTTAGCACGTTCTAACTGATTTTCAACAATCGCTAAATTCATACAGGTGCAAAGCATACACATGTAGTCTACAGCCCCTTCTAACTTTTTAGGTGTTAGCGCCGTCTGTAATTGTTGTTTTGCTACCTCTAAAGATGTGCTAAAAAGAATTTTGTAAAACCCCGTTTTATCTAATGTATATTCGTATTCATTCATAGTTCTCTCCTCAATTGATTTTCTATTTCTTTCATACGCTGTTATACATAGTTCTACACACTCACCCGACCTAGGGTACCTCCTTTCTGATAGACTCTAGATTATATATTTTACCACTCTATCTATACCTTTGAGTGATATTCACCATTGTATTATATTTTGGGGAATTATTATCATATTATTTTCATTTTTATCATATATGACTTTACACAAAACGTCAATTAGTTTTCATCATGATAGCTATATTGATTAATCATAATAGAAGATATTATTTCTTAATCCCATATCGTGCATATTGACCATCTTATAGTATTCCTATCTTACTCTTAATCTATTAATACAGTTTCACCTTATAATATAAACAACTCTAATATATTAGGACAATAAAAAAGGCTCTTTGTCAAATGTGGGGGCTACTCATGTAAAAGCTTTTAGCGCTAGCTATG
>CAUQIT010000011.1:0-75895 GCA_963518505.1 uncultured Veillonella sp.
ACAGAGAGCCTTCTTATTTTTTTATTTTTTGTCACAAATGTATTATACTCTTACACATTCTTTATTTTACTTGCATTTTATCTTCTTCATTCCAACGATATTTATTGGTAATATTTACAACTTGTTCATAAGACAATTCTTCTTGTGGTTTCGCTGTAATTAACATTGTAGCCCAATACATATCATTTGCATCAGTAGAACCTTGGAATAAACGAGTTAAATAATAGTAAATACTTTCTTCTTTTGCCACTTCATACCATTCATAGGTACACCAAGGAGCAATTGCTTTTATTTGGTCATATTTATAATGAGGATAATCCTTCAATAAACCTTTCACCGTACGAATAATATGTCGATACTTTTTATATTCACACTGAGGACATACCTTTGCAGAACCTTCTGATTGCCAACGACCACATCTAGGACATTGATGAAAATGCTCTTGCTGTAATACAAACTCTTTCTTTGCTTGCTCAATTCGTGTTTGTAATACTTTTTGTCGTAATTCCTCATTTCGAATTATAGAAACAGAATTTTCAATACTTTGTATAACTTCAGGAGACAAGACAATTTTATGAAAGTCTATCATTTCTTCATACCTAGGTGTCATATCTAAGACATCCCCTGATACAAGCTGTTCTTGTAAAGCACGTCGTGGAAGCTGTACTTTAATATCTGTAATAATAGATTCTCCATAATACTCACGCAATGATTCCAATAGTTGTGGTTTACGCATGGTTATTTCTTGCATCCACACAGTATGACCAATTTCAACTACAATAACAGGTGGTTTTATATGTACTAATTTAGCTTGTCCACTTACCATAGGTCCTACGACAGATTCCCAATCATGATAGAGTTTCATAAGTCGATACATTTCAAAAATGCCTAATTCTTGTAACATAGCATCACGAAGATCAGTAACTCCTGAAAAGGATTCTAACTTACTCTCCATATTACATTTCCTCCATCAAGTCTATATACTGCACCTTATCTAACTCCATTGTATCTGTTGTATCAGTGGTGGTAATGATTGTCTGTACACGTTTATGAATGAACTTGATTAAATTAGAACGACGTTCCTGATCCAACTCACTGAGTACATCATCTAATAATAAAATAGGATATTCTCCTACTTCTGATTTAATATATTCTAATTCACTTAACTTAACTGATAAAATCGCTGTTCGTTGTTGACCTTGTGAACCAAACCGTTTCAAATCCATAGGACCAGAATAAAAAATAATATCATCACGATGAGGACCTACCGATGTTTGTAATCGTCTACGATCTTCTGGTAAATGTTCTTGCAGAGCTTGTAATAAAGACTCCTTAGTCACCAATAATTGTTTCTCACTATAAGGCTGAGTATATTGTAATCGTAAATCCTCTTTTCCATTGGTTAATTTTCGATTCATTAAATCCATTAATTGATTTAACTTTTTTAAACTTTCCAATCTCTTTTGAATAATTTGAGCCCCTAAAGTAGCAATTTGTTCATCCCAATCTTGCACTGGAACCTTACTGGTATGACTATATTCTTTAAGTATACGATTTCTCTGTTGTACAGCCCGTTGATACATCGTAAGCTGATGATAATATTGAGGACTAGTCTGACTAATTTCTATATTTAAGAAACGGCGGCGTAAAGAAGGAGTACCTTTTATTAAATCTAAATCTTCTGGAGAAAAAATAACTGTATTTAAAGTACCTACTAATTCTTTTTGAGATAAGGGATTATCATGCAAACGAATAACTTTTTTTCCTTGACGACCCCATTTAATCTGCAAAGTATGAGGTGTATCAGCTTTCATAAACTGAATGATAATACTAGCCTCCTCTTCATTCCAAGAAATGACATCTTTCATATCCGATGTACGATGACTATGCCCCATCGTGGCAATATAAGCAGATTCTAAGATATTGGTTTTTCCTTTTCCATTAGGACCATGGATGACAATGATTTCTGGTGTGAAAGTAATAGTTCTATGACGATGATTGCGAACATGTATGAGTTCCAATTCAGTCACATACACAATTAAGCCTCCTTCACCACAGTGATGGTTACTTCATTAGCAATAGACACCACATCATTAGGATAGATTTTTTTTCGTTTTTCTGTGACTAATACGCCATTTAAAGTAATTTTTTCTTCTTCTAATAATACTTTAACTTGACCACCTGTTGATAATACATTGGCATATTTTAACAGCTGATCTAATTGAATATACTCTGTATGAATGGATACAGTTTCTTGATTCATAATTTCCTCTTTTCTCTTAATTATGTGTATGAACTGGTGTTACCACATATGTGTAATGGTCATTATTATCTTGACGAATTACCATAGCCCCTTGTTCTTGTAAGTACATATGGATTCTTTCACCTGTACTATGCTTCAATAATTCATCTATATATTTACCATTAAAATTAATAGTAAAAGGATTTCCTTCAAAAGTACATAAAACAATATCTTTTACCATACCAATATCAGCACTTTGAGAACTTAATGTAACTTGATTCTCTTCCCAGTCATAGCGAATGGCAGAATAACTCATATCTTTCGCCATAAAATAGACACGATCTAAGGAGCTAGCAAATTCACGACGATTTAAAATAGCACTAGCATCGAATTTAGCAGGAATAACACGTTTATAATCAGGATATGTACCTTCAATTAATCTTGAAATAATATATACAGTATCAAATACTATAGCTACTTGATTTCTATTCCAAATTAATTTAACCATAACAGGTTGATCCGATGGTAATACTCTGGATACTTCTTCTACAGTGCGTTTTGGAATGACAATACGCATTGGGTTTTCAAGAGCTGTATCTAAGGTAACTTTTTTAACAGCCATACGATGTGTATCAGTGCCTACCATAGTAAGCTCATTGCCTTCAATTTCCACTAAGGTACCACAGAAAATAGGCCGATCAGTGTCCGTAGAAGTAGCATATACAGTTAAGTCGATTAATTGTTTTAACTGTTCTCCGTCAATCATAATACTATTATCATCTTGGATTTGTTCCACCAAGGAAAAATCTTCTACTTGCATGGTGACTAATTTGAATTCAGAATGATCGGATTTAATTTGTAATTGATTAGAATTGTCTGGTTTATATAATTCTACTTGTTCACCTGGTAATTTTTTTAAAATTTCTTGAAAGTATTTAGAACCTACAACAATTGTACCTGGTTCAAGAATGGTGGCATCTACTTGGGATCGCATGCCAATTTCAAAATCATTAGCTTGTAATTCTACGTAATTATCTTTAGTAGAAATATAGATAGATCCTGGTAGGTTAGAGCTTGTTTTATTACTTGCTACACGTTGGAATAGTGACATGGCTTTCACTAATTCAGTTTTGTTAAATTGAAGTTTCATCATTAACTCCTTGTGACTAATATAACTATGTTAGAGTGATTTTGTTTAAAGTAGTAGCTGTAGTAGTAGGATGCGTGCACAAGTGGATAGGTGTATAAAGTCCTTGTATTTCAATGTTTTACACATGTTTACAACATTGGGAATGGAAAATTGTTTTTATCCACATAGTAACAAATTGGTAATTCACTTGTGTGTAAGTCGATTTTTGTTAACAGTCTAGGCACAAAGTGTACACAGGTTACGCACATATTTATCCACAATTTGAGGATTACTTAGCTTCTTCTAATTCTTCACGAATACGCTCAATGGTATATCGTAAATCTTGATCTTTTTCCATTTCTCTGGAAATTTTTTCATATGCATGCAATGCTGTAGTATGGTCTTTTTTACCAAAAGCAAATGAAATTTGGGGGTAACTTTCATTGATTAATTCACGAGCTAAATACATAGCAATTTGACGTGGATGGGCATATTGCTTATTTCGTTTTTGGCTGATTAAATGTTCTAGCTTAATTTTGAAATAATCTGCTATAAATTCTTGAATGTATTTGATGGATAATACAATTTTTTCTGTATGGATGATAAAGTCTTTGATTGCTTTATTGGTAAATTCTACATCAATCGTTTCTAATCGATTTGTGATAGCCGCTTGTGTAATCAATGTTTCAAAAGCACCTTTTAATTCACGAATATTTCGCTTATTAAAATACTGTGCAAATAGGTGGATAACCTCCTTTGGAACATATAAGGTTGGATATTCACTTCGGCGATGATAGATTTCCTCATGGATGATGGCTTCAATCATCTCAGGATTTGGTGCCTCAATTTCTACAGTAAGACCACTATTGAATCGTGTGATTAATCGTTCTTCCATTTCCTTGTAATCCTTTGGTGGCTTATCACTGGATAGAATAACGGCTTTATTGTGACTCAATAAGTGGTTAAACGTATTAAAAAACTCCTCTTGTGTAGTTTTCTTATTTTTTTCTTCTAAGAATTGTACATCGTCAATGATGAGTACATCGATGTCTCGGAAGTTACGGCGGAATTGATCAGGTGTTTTTGTCCGTAACGATTCAATGAAACTGTTCATAAAATCTTCACTAGTAATAGACATAATTTTAGCGGATGGATTATTGACTAAAATTTCATTGCCGATAGCATGCATTAAATGGGTTTTACCAAGACCAGATTGACCGTGAATATACAGAGGATTGTAACGAAGTCCTGGGTTTTCTGCCACTGCTTTCGCAGCGCTAAATGCAACGCGGTTAGAATTAGATTCAATGTAATTATCAAAGGTGAAAGCACGATTTAAATGAGATTTCGAAGAACTTCTCATATCCCGTTGTACAGGCGGTGCTGGTGGTATAGGAGAGGTTGTTTTGGAAGCAAATAAATCGGTAGGAACAGGTTTTTGAATGCCTTGTGAAGGAGAAGTGTTTCTTTGAATGATGACAGGAGAATCATAGCTAGGACGGCTTACTCCTTCTGGTAATACTTCGTCATACTCTTCTGCATCCCAAGGGGGAGGAATGATAGGAGATGGAGAACTTTCCATTGCTGTATCTTCAATAGAAGGCATATCGATAGATGGCATAGGAGGAATATCCGAAGGAGATGTGTGTATTGTCTCCAATGAAGATGCATCTGCCGTAGCAGTATCCGTTAGATAGTCAATAGTTTGTAAGGTAGGAAGTAAACTTTTTGCTGCCTCTACGATTTGGTTATGGACCAATGGAGTTTGAATATATTTTAATTTGCTAGGATCCATAACAAATAAGGTTAGAATGGTAGATGTCATAGAATAGGGCATTAAGGAATTAACGACCAAGGAGTCCCACATTTGCTGGGGCATTTTTGTTTTTGTTTTTTGCATCACTTGGTCCCATAGGGAGTAGAGATCTAAGTCACTCATAATAAACCTTCCTGTATGTGTATAAGAATTATTTGTCCACATCATGATATATGTGGATAACTAAAAATTAGACAAAGAAAAAGAGTTCATAAACAAGATAATAAGTAGAATTGTTTCTATCCACAATATTGTGAATAAATCAGTGGATAAGATGTGAAAAATGTGGAAAACTTGTTTATAACCCTTTGTTGGTGTATAGCTTTATTATACCAAAAACTTTTTTGCTTTACTATGCATTCTATGGGATTCATTTTTACTTTTCTATACTTCTTCCCAAAATCTTTTCTTTTATATTACAAATCGTTTATATATATGCTATTAAAAACAAGGTTTATATTGACAGAATTAGGGTTTATACATATAATTACTATGTTATGGTATACGAAAAAATAAACCTATCATGAGGAGGTGTTGTTGTAATGAAACGTACTTACCAACCAAATACACTTTGGAGAAAACGTACTCATGGTTTCCGTGAACGTATGAAAACCATCGGTGGCCGTCTAGTGTTAAAACGTCGACGCGCTAAAGGCAGAAAACGCTTATCTGCATAATCAAATATACAGCAAGAGAACTTGGCGACTTAGCCAAGTTTTTCTGTATGTACGGTATTAAAGGATAACTATGAATAGTTTAACAAAAGATAGAAGAATACGGAAAAACAATGAATATCAATTAGTGTATAAGCACGGTCGCTATGAAGTGGGACGTCTTTGTGTGGTCTATCATATGCCGGTGGCAAAACAAAAAAGTAAAATTGGTTTCGTCACAGGTAAAAAGGTAGGTGGCGCAGTACAGCGCAACAGAGCACGACGTTTGATGAAAGAAGTGTATCGTCTGCATCAACATGAATTGCGTGAAGGTCATCATATTGTAGTCGTAGGTCGAGGTTATTTAGCCAATGCTGCGTATGAGCAAGCAGAACGTGAAATGATGCGTCTATTCAAAAAATGTAAATTATTAAAGGATAGAAACTAATGGGTATTAGTAAACTTGTAAATTACTTGTTAATTGGATTAGTTCAGTTCTATCGATATGCTCTATCTCCTTTAAAGCCAAGTACTTGTCGTTTTTATCCCACCTGTTCAATGTACATGTTGCAAGCATTGCGACGGTATGGACCTTTAAAAGGTAGCTATTTAGGCATCAAACGGATTTTGAAATGCCATCCTTTTCACAAGGGTGGATATGATCCGTTGCCATAGCACAGTTTTGGAAATACCTGAGTACCTGTATGGATGAAATATAGACCATACCATAACGTATATGGGTACACAAAAGTTCATAACACAGAGAACAAGAAAAGGAGTAGGCATGGAAATCTTTCAATATTTAGTAGATTTTATGAGAAGCCTTGTGGAATATTCGTTTTTGGCAACAAAATCGATGGGCTTCCCAAGCTATGGTATTGCCATTATTTTGCTTACCATTGTTATTAAACTTATATTAGCACCGTTGACACAAAAACAAGTGCAGTCTATGAAAGGTATGGCTGAATTACAACCTAAAATGAAAGCCATCCAAGACAAATATAAGGACAATCCACAAAAAGCACAGCAAGAAATTATGAAAATGTACAAAGACTTGGGCATCAATCCATTAGCTGGTTGTTTACCACTTCTTGTGCAAATGCCATTCTTGATTGCTATTTTCTATGCATTGCAAGGATATCCATATGATCCTCAATATGCGCAATTCTTATGGTTACCAAATTTGAGTGATCCAGATCCAATCTATGTATTACCAGTGTTATCTGCCTTGTCTACTTATATCATGAGTAAACAAACATCTGCTAGCGGTGGTAATAATCAACAAGCAAAGATTATGAATATTTTCATGCCATTATTCATTGGCTATATCAGTTTAAACTTTGCTAGTGGATTGGTAATTTACTGGGTAGTTTCAAATCTATTCCAATTAGCACAACAAACATTAATTTATCGTAATAACAAATAGGAGGCTAGGCATGGATTACATTGAAGTGTCAGCAAAAACGATTGAAGAGGCAACTTCACAAGCAACAGCCCAAATTGAATCTCAAGGTCGTGTTGTTACGTCTGTGAAAGTGTTAGAAGAGCCATCAAAAGGTTTTTTAGGCTTTGGCAAAAAAGATGCCCTTGTTCGCGTATACTTTGAAGAAGGAACAGCAGAACATATTGCTGTTGCAGAAAAAGTAGTACCAGTTGTGGAAATTATTACAGAAACAACAGTAGACACTGTAGAAACAGTGGAAACTGAAATTCCTGTGGTAGTCGAAGATGGTATTACTAAAGCGGAACAAGATTTCATTGCCGATACAGGTAAAGAATTTTTATTAGGTATGTTTGGAAAGATGGGTTTATCTGTACAGATTGAAAAATTGACTACAAAAGATAAAATCACATTCCAAGTACATGGGGAAGATTTAGGTATTTTGATTGGTAAACATGGTCAAACATTAGATGCCATCCAATACTTAACAAACCTTGTGGCTAATAAGGAAGTTCACCGTCGTTGCCAAATTGTTGTGGACGTGGAAAATTATCGTTCCCGTCGTGAAGAAACGTTAATTCAATTGGCACATCGCTTAGGCGCTAAAGTACGACGTACACGTCAAAAAATTGCCTTAGAACCAATGAATGCTTTCGAGCGAAAAATCATTCACGTAGCATTGCAAAACGAAAAACATATCAAAACAGATAGCGAAGGACAAGAACCATATCGTCATATTGTGATTTATTACAAACGATAGACTTCTACTATATATCATCAACTTTTATATTGATGTATATGCATATCTGTAGAGATGACAATAGATGATTTGTGGCATATAGTAACAGATTATCTATAACTATGAAGAGGGCCCTTCGGGGTCCTTTTTCTTAGAAATATAGAAAAAAGCTATGAGTTGAATATATAAAATCAACTCATAGCTTTTTTAGTTTAAGGGGCTGTTTTGTTACAGCCCCTTTTTATATGGTGTATATATTAAAAAGAAATAATATAGTTATTAGGTTTTATATAGCTATTTAGTGGTTCAGTTATATCCACGGTTATTAATTTCCCATAGGGTGATACTGATATTGTCAAGATCAGTTCCTACTGTCTACAGACTCTTTACGGCTCGATGGGGAAATAATCCGCAGGGACGGGGGCAAGGATGCCAACAAAGACAAAGTCCTTCGTGCCTGTATTTTTCATCCCGTGGCACATGCCCTTCGCTGAGACGATGACATCGCCCTTCGCGATGGGGTGCTCCTCTCCGGGGGTAGGGTAAAAGACGCCCTCTCCCTCAATGCAAATCCATATATCATCTGCATTGGCGTGACCGTGCGGCTGAATCGTCTGCCCAGGCTTTATGACCCAGACGACACCGCTCGTTGACTCCGTGCTGTAGATTGGCGTGCGCGTTGCGACATTGCCCGCCTTTGCCACATTTGCCACGCGAAAACGTCGCGTTGCAAAATCGTTTGTGATTTCATTTACCATGATGTTTGCTCCTTTCAAAAATTCGTATTTTATATCGTTTTAGGGTGCTCAGTTAAAGTAATCATCGTCATATCCTTCGCTATTCAACTTCATTTTACAACAAACCAATCCTTATGACAACAATGGGATTTGATATTGTCAAGATCAGTTGACAAATTTTCTTTAGAAGAATACAAATGCTGTAACTCTTTATAGTCTAATTCCTTCAATACAGCATCGAGTAACCGCATAGGAGCTGTTTCTTTTATCATCAACATGCCATAATCCAATGGTAAAACTAGTTGGCGAGGCATTACTAGTTTAGTATAATTAAATTCATTGGTATATTATTTCTTCACATAAAAGGTGGCTTTCCCTTTTCCGTGTCGTTCAATGTACTTTTCTTCTACTAATTGTTTCAACATATTTTCTATGGTGGATTTACTTAGGATTGGAACTGCATTCAATACTTTGAATCTTAGCAATTTCCACTAGTTTATCTAGCACAGCAGGCTTTTGTTGTATAAATAGTTCCTGTTTTCCTTTGTGTTCATGGATCTGTACTAATAAATTAATAATTTCACTATCCCATAGAGTATTTTCATAGAGTGAATATTTAAAGGTTTTCATTCGCCTACTCCTTTCTGTATTCGCCTAATTATACCATGTTTTTAGGCGATTTAATATTAGAATAAGCGAATCAATAGTAAATTCTAGTAACTTTAAATACAACTCATATTGCACGATAGAATCGTTAAGCAAACAAAAAAAGCACGGCATAAACCGTGCTCTTTTTTATAAGATTCAATTATACATTCATGTTAGCTGCTTTACGAACATAGAACCAGTAACATACGAATACTGTTACGATGTTGAAAGCAAGTAATACTGCGAATGCTGGATGGATACTTCCAAATGTTGTGTACACATAGCCAAAGATTTTTGGTGTAATGAAGGCACCGTACGCAGCAACTGCCCCTACGAAACCAGCAATTAAGGAAGATTGTAATCCATCTGTGAAAATGTGAGGAATCATACGGAATGTAGAACCTGTTACTAAACCGCATGATACGAACATCAATACAGTCATGCCAAAGAAAAAGTCGAAGTTATGCATATCTACGCCTACCGCGATTAATACAGTAGTGATACATAAACCAATCAATCCGACGAAAGTAATTTTTGTACCGCTGTTAATTTTATCAGCTAGCCAACCACCTACTGGACGAAGGCTGGCAGATACTAGTGGTCCTACGAATGCGATGTGAGCAAATGGAATTTCAGGGAATTCTTTATTTACTAGAAGACCAAGTGCGGCTGCATATCCGGAGAAGGCACCGAAGGCACATGTATATAACAATGTCATAGCCCATGTGTGTTTGTTGCTAAAAATTTGAGCCAGCGCTTTAGGATTTGGTTTTGCCATTGGCAAGTTATCCATGTAACGAGTCATGCAAGCTAAGATAATAATCAATGGAACAATCCACATGAAAGCTGCATTGGCTAAGTATACAGCGTTACCTTTAATCATAGCAGGTGTGACACCGAAGATATTACCTAATGTAGCAGAACCCATTGCGAATGGAGCTAAGAAATAGATAACGGAAATACCAAGGTTACCGATACCACCATTGATACCAAGAGCGGTCCCTTTTTCAGCTTTAGGGAAGAAGTTACCGATGTTCGCCATGGAGGAGGAGAAGTTACCGCCGGCTAAGCCGATCAAAGCTGTTAAAATCATAAATGTTTCATAGGTTGTTGATGTATCTTGTACAGCATACCCTAACCATACTACAGGTACTAATAAGATGATTGTAGAAATAAAAGTCCAGTTTCTACCACCGATTAAAGCAGGCATGTAAGTATAAATAAAACGGAACGTAGCACCTACTAAACCTGGGAAGGCAGCCAGTGTAAATAACTGTTCTGTTGTGAAATGGAATCCAGCTCCATTTAATTGTGCTGCGATGGTTGACCATAAATACCATACGCAAAATGATAACGTTAATGCAATGGTAGAAACTACCAAGTTTTGTTTAGCAATTTTTTTGCCAAACTTTTCCCAAAATTCGGGATTTTCTGGTTGCCAGTTCGCAATAATTTCTTTGCGGCTCGCACCCACTTGAGGCATTTTCATCTCTGACATGAGAACACTCCTTTAATCCTTTCAACGTACAACTTGTGATACTTTTTGTATCACAGTAAATCGAAGACACAAATTAGTATAAAAAAATATTGACTTATGCAATACTTTCATTATAATATGTGCCTAAAATCACACACTTATTATATAAGATATAATATAATGTGAATGTGATAAAAAGCACAACTTATATAATTATTAATAAGTTATAATAGTAATGTACGCAAAAATTAAAATGTATGTGACGGATTGATATGATGAAAGCAGTACAACTTCATAAGTATCAATGTTACTGAAAGATGTATGGTGACAGTATGGAACAGGAGTTAATCAATCAATTGCTAGCATTGCCGGGTGAAGTAGTTCATCTGAAAAAAGGAGAATTTTTATTTCACGAAGGTGATAAAGCAGAATACTTTTATATCGTTCAGAGAGGGCGCCTTAGTATTAAGAAATTTGAATCCACTGGACATATTTTTGCACTACGATTAGTAGGAAAAAATAATGTGCTTGGAGAAGTTCCTTTATATGAGACGAATACGAGATCGTATGTATTTAATGCCATAGCAAGGGAAGATTGCTCGGTGTATTGTATACGTTACGATGTATTAGAACCTGCTATTGCTAAGGATCATTCATTAGCGATTGCGATGATGAAGATTTATACGCTTCATATGCGTCGACAACAAGCTAAGTATAGAGACTTATTATTATACGGTAAGAAAGGTGCATTTTATTCTACATTATTGCGTTTAGCTAATAGCTATGGTATTCAACGTGATGACGGTATTTATATCGACATCGCTTTAAGTAACCAAGAATTAGCTGAATTTACTGCCACATCACGGGAAGGTTTAAACCGCATGCTAAGTGAGTTACGAAAGTTAGGCTATGTAGCCTATGATAAACACCATCTGGTAATCTGTGACTTTGATGCATTAATCGATTTGCTAGATTTAGATATTGATACGATCGATCCTAATATTAGCAATATCGAATGATTAAGGTTATCCCCCCCTTGCTGTGAGCAATACGAAGGCAAGGGTTTTTTGTATTTTAAGGAGGACATGGGATGAGTCTTTTATCTCAAAAAATTAAGTTTCTTCGCAAGAAGGACGTATCTCCAACGGGCCATCAAATCACAGAAGAAGGTGGTCGTGAATGGGAAAATTTTTATCGTGACCGTTGGTCCTACGATAAAGTAGTCCGCACCACACATGGCGTAAACTGTACTGGTTCTTGTAGCTGGAACATTTACGTAAAAAATGGTGTTGTTGCGTGGGAAAATCAAGCAACTGATTACCCTAAAACACCAGATGATATGCCGGATTACGAACCACGTGGATGCCCTCGTGGATCTACATTCTCTTGGTATTTATACAGCCCACTACGCGTAAAATATCCATATGTACGTGGTGAGTTGATTGAGCTTTGGAGAGAAGCGAAGAAAACAGCTAAAAACCCTATCGAAGCATGGAAATCTATTGTAGAAGATCCTGAAAAAGCAAAACGCTATAAATCTGCTCGTGGTATGGGTGGCTTTGTGCGTTCTACTTGGGATGAATCTACAGAAATCGTAGCAGCTTCCTTATTATATACAGCAAAAACATATGGTCCAGACCGCAACGCAGGATTCTCTGTAATTCCAGCTATGTCCATGTTGTCCTATGCGGGTGGTGCACGTTTCTTGAACCTTATGGGTGGTACTCCACTATCCTTCTATGACTGGTATGCTGACTTGCCACCATCAAGCCCACAAGTTTGGGGTGAACAAACAGATACTCCAGAATCTGGTGACTGGTACAATGCAGGTTACATCATTACATGGGGTTCCAACGTACCATTGACTCGTACACCGGATGCTCATTTCTTGGCAGAAGTACGTTATAAAGGCACAAAAGTAGTATCTGTATCTCCTGACTATGCAGAATCCACTACATTCTCTGATACTTGGTTGAATGTAAAAGCAGGTACAGATGCAGCGATGGCAATGGCAATGGGTCATGTCATTTTGAAAGAATACTATATCGATAAAGAAACTCCATATTTCAAAGAATATGCAAAAGAGTTTACAGACTTCCCATTCTTAGTACGTGTAGAAGAAATCAACGGTGCTTTACAAGCGGGCCGTTTCTTGAATAACCAAGACTTAGGTAGCACAGAAGCTGGTGCTGATTTCCATACAGTAGTGATTGATGAACTTACGAATACAATAGTGGCACCAAATGGTACATTAGGTGATCGTCATACAAATCCTAAAAAATGGAACTTGCGTCTTGAAAACCGTGCAACAGGTGAGAAAATCTCCCCTCGTTTATCTGTTATCGATCAACGTGATTCCGTAGCATTAGTGAAATTACCGTACTTCGGTGACGAAGCTCATGAAGGTATTATTGAACGTGCCGTTCCTGTTATGACAGTAGAAACAAAAGAAGGTCCTGTACAAGTAACAACAGTATTTGACTTGATTCTCGCTAACTATGGTATCAATCGTGGTTTGGGTGGTGAAGTGGCGACTAGCTATGAAGAAGATACTCCTTACACTCCAGCATGGCAAGAAAAAATCACTGGCGTAAAAGCAGACGTAGTGATTCGTACAGCTCGTGAATTTGCAGACAACGCAGAAAAAACAAAAGGTCGTTCTATGATCATCATGGGTGCTGGTATCAACCACTGGTATCATGCAGACGTAATTTATCGTACGATCCTTAACTTAATTATGTTCTGTGGTACAGAAGGCGTTAACGGCGGTGGCTGGGCACACTATGTAGGCCAAGAAAAATTACGTCCAGTAGAAGGTTGGGCTGGTATTATGACAGCAAACGACTGGAGTAAAGCACCTCGTTTACAAAATGGTACATCTTGGTTCTACTTTGCTACAGAACAATATCGTTCTGACTGCATTGATCTAGCAGACCGCGTATCTAAATTGGCTACACCTCGTTACAGACACCCTGGTGACTATAACGTATTGGCAGCACGTTTAGGCTGGTTGCCATCTTATCCTACTTTCAACCGTAACTATCAAGATTTAATCAATGATGCTCGTGCTACAGGTGCAGGTACTGAGGCAGAAATTAACCAGTACATTGTACAAGCATTGAAAAATAAAGAATTGAAATTCTGCGTAGAAGATCCTTCTGCAAAAGAAAATCATCCACGCAACTTGTTTGTATGGCGTTCTAACTTGATTGGTTCTTCTTCTAAAGGTCATGAGTATTTCTTGAAATATTTATTGGGTACTAAAAATGGTGTCATTGAAGATGAAGATGCACCAGTACGTCCAGAAGAAATCAACTGGCGTGAAGCTCCAGAAACAGGTAAATTAGACTTATTGATCGATATCGATTTCCGTATGGCCTCCACTGCGTTATACTCCGATATCGTATTCCCTGCAGCGACATGGTACGAAAAACAAGACTTATCTTCCACAGATATGCATCCATACGTTCACGTATTCCAAGCAGCAGTTGATTGCGCATGGGACACTAAGTCTGACTGGGATACATTCCGTACGTTGGCAGAAACAGTATCTCGCGTAGCGAAAGAGTCTGGTTTCACTGAATACGAAGATATCGTAGCACAACCGTTGGGTCATGACAGCCCAGGCGAAGTGGCGCAACCATTGGGTAAAGTATTAGACTGGAGCAAAGGTGAATGTGAACCAATTCCAGGTAAAACTATGCCAAATCTTGTACACGTAAAACGTGACTACAGTAAAATCTTTGAAAAATTCATTGGTTTAGGTCCTAATATTGAAAATAAAGTGGGCGCTCATGGTTTAGCATGGGATGTATCTGATGCCTACCAATCCTTGTATGAACAAAATGGAACTATTAACCAACCAGGTTTCGTATCTCATGGTCGTCCTAGCATCTACGAAGCACGTGAAGCTTGTAATGTTGTGTTAACATTGTCATCTTGTACGAATGGTAAATTAGCAGTTCGTTCTTGGCAGGCTATGGAAGAAAAAACAGGCTTAACAGATCTTCAAAAAAATGCTAAAGGTCGTGAAGAAGAACGTATTACCTTTGAAGATATGGTTCGCCAACCACGCTTTATTATTCCATCTGTCACAAGTACAGGTAAAAATAATAAAGACCGTCGTTATTCTCCATTTACAACATCTACTGAGGATAAAGTTCCATTCCGTACCATCACAGGACGTCAATCCTTCTATTGTGATCATGAAATGATGCGTGATTATGGCGAGGCTATGGCTCTTTATAAACCAGTCTTGTCCTACGCACCAGTGAAAGGTGATTATGCACAAGAGGGCGTTCCTCAAATCACATTGAAATACTTAACACCACATAATAAGTGGTCTACTCATAGTATGTACTTTGATAGCCAACAATTGTTAACATTGTTCCGCGGTGGACAAACAATTTGGTTGAACGAAGATGATGCGAAAGAAATCAATGTCCAAGATAACGATTGGGTAGAAGCTTTCAATAAAAACGGTATCGTTGCAGCCCGCGCTGTAGTATCCCCACGTATTCCTCGTGGTATTTCCTACATGCACCATGCGCAAGATCGTCACATCAACGTACCAGCTGCGCAAATCAAAAAACAACGCGGTGGTACACACAATGCACCAACTCACATTCATTTGAAACCAACACATATGATTGGTGGTTATGGTCAATTAAGTTATGGATTCAATTATTATGGCCCAACTGGTAATCAACGGGATATGACTATTGTGGCTCGTAAAATGAAGGAGGTAGATTGGCTTGAAGATTAAGGCTCAAGTATCTATGGTCCTAAATTTAGACAAGTGTCTAGGATGTCACACATGTTCTGTCACTTGTAAAAATACATGGACAAACCGCGAAGGTGCGGAATATATGTACTTTAATAACGTAGAAACTCGCCCAGGTGTCGGTTATCCACGTCATTGGGAAGACCAAGAGAAATGGAAAGGTGGCTGGACTGTTGATAGCGATGGAAAATTAGCATTAGCGACAGGTTCCAAGACAAATCGTCTGATGAAATTGTTCTATCATCCAGAACAACCTGAGTTGAAAGACTACTTTGAACCATGGACATATGATTATGAAACATTGATTCATTCTGGTCGTAAAAATAACCAACCAGTAGCACGTCCACGCTCTTTAGTAACTAAAGAACGCATGGAAATCAAATGGGGTCCTAACTGGGATGACGATTTGGCTGGTGGTGAGCACGCTCGCTCTGATGTTAACTTAGCTAAAATGGGCGAAGATATCGTGTTTGACTATGAAAAAGTATTCATGCGCTACTTACCTCGTCTATGTAATCATTGCTTGAATCCAGCATGTGTGGCAGCGTGCCCATCTGGTGCGATTTACAAACGTGATGAAGACGGTGTAGTTCTTGTTTCTCAAGATGTATGTCGTGGCTGGCGCCATTGCGTACCATCTTGCCCATACAAAAAAATCTTCTACAACTGGGAAACAAATAAAGCTGAAAAATGCGTATTCTGTTACCCACGTTTGGAAAATGGATTACCACAAATCTGTGCGGAAACTTGCGTAGGTAGAATGCGTTATGTAGGCGTTGTTTTCTATGATATGGATAAAGTAGAAGCAGCAGCGGCTTCCAAAAACGATACAGATATTTACGAAAATACAGTGGATTTAATCTTAGATCCTCATGATCCAGAAGTAGTAAAAGCGGCTCGTGCAGAAGGTATTGGTGAAGCTTGGATTAAAGCAGCACAAAAATCTCCAGTTTACAAATTGATCAAGGAATGGAAAGTGGGCTTGCCACTACATCCAGAATATCGTACATTACCAATGGTTTGGTATGTGCCGCCATTGAGTCCAATCGTACAACGTATTACATCTGAAGTATACTTACCAGATGCAAATGAAATGCGTGTACCGGTACAATATCTTGCAAATCTATTCACAGCAGGTAATGCAGATGCCTTAGCTCGTGTGTTACAACGTGTATTAGATATGCGTGAATATATGCGTCGTCGCGATGTAGGTGGAGAGGCTCCTGAGCATCCAATCGATTTAACAGAAGATCAAATGTACGAAATGTACAAATTATTAGCATTATCTAAATACAATGATCGTTTCGTGATTCCTACAGATATTAAAGCGTCTCGTGAAGGTCGTGCAGATATGCAACATAAACGTGGTTTTGCCTGTCCTACAGGGGGATGTCAATAATGAATGATGCTCAGAAAATAGCGCTTATCGCGTCATTTCTGCTTCGCTATCCCGATGCCACTTGGTATGATGAATTACAAGAATGGAAGGGGGACGCAACATCTGTTGCGCACCCTCAACTCCGTCAAGCCTTGGTAGAATTTTTCGACTATGTGGAAGAAACACCTCGTAAAGAGTTTGAAGATCAATATGTGCGTACCTTTGACTTTAGTCAGAATACGAATATGTATTTATCTACTTATGAATTACAAGGTACAGGGGAACAAGCAGAAGAACTTGTGAAATATAAAGCATTTTTCCTTGAAAATGGCTATGACTTACCAAAAGAAATGCCAGACTTTGTCCCAGCTATTCTTGAATTATGTGCGCTTATCGAAGAAGAAAAAGCAAAAGAAATTTATGAATACTGTAAACCAAAATTAGAATATATTCGGGAGCGCTTCATTGAAGCAAAACTGCCGTATGCATTCTTATTTGATATTATTTTATCTGTTGCAAATGGATTGGAGGACGGTGTACTATGAGTTTATTTCTATGGGGCGCCCTGCCTTATATCGCTTTCACCTTCTTTGTCGTAGGGACTCTTGTTCGCTTCTTTTACTTTGAAAGAAACTGGACTACTAAATCAAGTCAATTTTTAGAAAAGAAACAATTGCGTATTGCTAACCCATTATTCCATTTTGGTTTGCTTTGCGTGATTGGCGGTCATGTGGTAGGGGTATTGATTCCTAAAACTTGGACTGCTATGATCGGTGTGGATGACCATATGTATCACGCTGGTGCTTTATATATGGGTGCTGTAGCTGGTTTCCTATTTATCGTAGGTTTCTTGATGTTGATGAAACGTCGTTTCACAACACCTACATTACGTGCAAACACATCTAAAATGGATGTATGGTTATATGTATTCTTTACACTAGCTATCTTTAGTGGTATGGCTGGTACATTATTAAATGCGTCTGGATTCTTTGACTATCGTGTGTCTATTGGACCTTGGTTCCGTAGTGTATTGATGGCTATGCCAGATCCATCCTTAATGGAAAACGTTCCTGGTATCTTTAAGTTCCATATGCTATCCTGGATGATTGTGGCTATCGTATTCCCATTCAGCCGTTTAGTACACTGCTTAAGCGTACCATTTAACTACTTAGCACGACCATTTATTGTGTATCGTAAACGAGACCGTCGCTAGTTTTCTCTATGAAAGCTTGTGGCGGTGTTAACTAGATAAAGGGAAGAGCACGACATATTCCTACGCAAACTGATACAGTGGTTAGGTTTGCTCCGGAACATGTCGTGCTCTTCTGCGTTTGTAGATTTAGGTAGTAAGGGAGCACCACAAGGCTTTCTACGATAAAGGGGCGCTCCTTGGGATTGACACTTGTTCTGCTATATCACCTGTGGCGTTCTTAACTGAATATGACAAAGGGAAGCCCGTAACACACCCCTTCTCAAACTATACAGTGGTTATGTTTATTCAGGGGTATGTTACGGGCTTCTGTGTTTGTATGATTTGGGTAGTTAGGGAACGCCACAAGGCTACTACTTGTAATGGCGTTTCTTAGGGATAGTAATATGTACATGATATATTTTATCTAATATGAATGCATAAAAGTTCTATATAGAATGATAAATCTATACTATGAATTACTTTACAGTGAGAATTAATATTGTTATACTTTAACAATATTAAATTTTTTAATTTTGGTATTATTGGATAAGGAGTGTCATGTGACGATGGAAAGTTCAGGACAAAAACAGTTTAAGAGCAAGTACCATATTTTAGTATGGATTGCTCTATTATCATTAGCACTGATTGGTATGGTTGAGTATGGATATTATTTACAAAATAGACCTCCATTCAAATGGCAGATTTATTTAGGTTTGATTCCATTTTCATCTTGGGTGATATTAACGTATTTGACAACAAAACCAAAATGGTTTACTACACGTTATAATGTAGGTGAAATGTACAAGGTACACCGTATTGTAGGTATTGTAGTAACGGCAATGCTAGGTATTCATTGGTATGTATATTTTGGACATGCGAAAACACCGTTAGGCTGGTGGGGCGGATATGTAGCTCTTGTAGGGATGTTTATTGCTTTTTTAGTAGGGATTCTATTCCTGACTCCTTGGTTTAAAGGTATTGCTACATCTATGCCTCGTAAAGCAGCGGTTTGGATTCATAGATTGAATTTAGTAGCGTTAATTGGTGCCAATATTCACGTACATGGATTTAAACGTTTATCTGCGATGGTTCCATTCTTACAAGTATATGATGTACTTACGTATGGACTAGTGATCTATTACATCTATTGGATGTTTAAGAAAAGAAACTAATTCCGCTATGTAGCCTGTGGCGTTCTTAACTGAATAGGGCAAAGGGAAGAGCACGGTATACCCCTCACAAACGGTATTTCATAATGTTTGTTCGGGGCACACCGTGCTCTTCTTGTCTTTGTGTGATTTAAGTAGTTAAGGAACGCCACAAGGCTACTACTCGTAATGGCGTTCTTCGGGGAGGGGGTTCTTTTATCTATCATTGATGTTAGCTTGGTTGCGTGATATAATTTATATAAGGCCAAAGGGCCTTTTCTTTTTATATGAAATGGTATTACTCGATGTCAGGTATGTTATTTCATAGAGAATGTATCGTATTGATACATGAATAGTGGTATGTTAACAACATATATTGTGTATGTATAGCAGTACGGATAGTAATATATAGTGATGCGTACAGTGTATGGTGTAACCATAGTATATGCATAATGTATAGTAAGGCTTATACATGCTATATATGAGTTGTATATGTTACCTCTATGTGTGATAGCAACGGCATTGATGTAGACAGGAGATACTATGTTTTTAGATGACACGATTGCAGCGATTGCGACGGCTCCAGGGATTGGCGGTATTGGTATTATCCGCATCAGTGGTCCTGAGGCTTGTGATGTTGTAAATCGTATCTTTCACAGTAAACAATCTGTGCCACTAGGTGAGCGCCAGACGCGGACGATCCATTATGGTCATATTGTCCATCCTAAGACGGGCAAAACATTAGATGAGGTCATCGTGGTGTTGATGAAAGGTCCTCATTCCTATACGGCAGAGGATGTGGTAGAAATCCAATGTCACGGCGGTTTTGTATCAGTCCGAGAAATACTGAAAGTATTACTTTCAGAGGGGGTACGTCAGGCGGAAGAAGGGGAGTTCACGAAGCGAGCATTTTTGAATGGTCGTATTGATTTAACTCAAGCGGAAGCCATCATCGATATTATCGATGCGAAGACGGAACAATCTTTGGAAGTGGCAGTGAATCAATTAGATGGCACCTTGTCCAAGTATATTCGGTCCTTACGGGATGAGTTAATCGCTATGATCGCTCATTTAGAGGTAACCATTGATTATCCAGAGGAAGATATTGAAGAGGTATCGGCTCAAGAGGTACGTACTGGATTAGAACCTATCCTTGAAAAAATGGACACCTTATTGGCAACGGCACAGCGTGGTAAATTATTACGTGATGGTGTGATGGTGTCCATTATTGGTCGTCCTAATGCGGGGAAATCTAGCTTGATGAACGCCTTACTTCGTGAGGACCGTGCCATTGTGACGAATATTCCAGGTACGACTCGTGATAGTATTGAAGAATTTTTAACGATCCAAGGGATTCCGGTGCGCTTAATTGATACGGCGGGGATTCGTGAGACCGAAGATATTGTGGAAAGTATGGGTGTTAAAAAAACACGCCAATACTTAGATAAAGCAGATGTTGTAGTTCTTGTCATTGATGGGTCCAAGCCATTGGAACTAGAAGAACAAGAATTATTGCAGCTTATTACGAATCGTCCAAGCATTATCTTCTTGAATAAAGCAGATCAAACGCAATGCATTATGAAGGAAGAGATTGCGGCACTGGGGACTTTCACAGAGATTGTCACCATCAGTGCGGCCCAAGGGGAAGGTATGGATGAGATGGCAAAAGTCATTACGTCCTTGGTACAAGGCGGTTCTGTACAGGCCAATCATGAGGCGATGCTCAGTAATGTGCGCCACATTACGTTGATGGAACAGGCGAAATCTAGCTTGGACCAATCCATCCTTGCCATAGACAGCGGAATGCCTATCGATTTAATCGTCACGGACATTCGCACTGCTTGGGAATTGTTAGGTGATATTACTGGTGAAAGTTTACGTGAATCCATGGTGGATGAATTATTTAAACGATTCTGTTTAGGAAAATAGGAGACTATATGTATTTAGTAGATACGTATGATGTGATCGTCATTGGCGGTGGTCATGCTGGTTGTGAGGCTGCGTTAGCCACAGCTCGCATGGGGCACCGTACCTTGATGGCCACATTGAATTTAGATAACATTGCTCTTATGCCGTGTAACCCAGCGATTGGGGGACCTGGTAAAAGTCATCTAGTGTGCGAGCTAGATGCATTGGGCGGTGAAATGGGCATTAATGCAGATGCGACAGCCATTCAAATGCGCATGCTCAATACGGGAAAAGGACCTGCGGTACATTCCTTGCGGGCCCAATCCGATAAAGTAGCCTACCAACGCCGTATGAAAGAAGTTTTAGAAAATACAGAGAACCTCAATGTGAAGCAAATCATGGTCAATGAGTTGCTCATTGAAGAGGGTGTTGTGAAAGGTATTGTGTCTGAATTAGGAGAAGTATACCAAGCCAAGGCTATCATCCTATGTACGGGTACGTACTTAAAAGGCAAGATTATTACTGGTGAATTGGCGTACACAGGTGGTCCTAATGGACAGCGAACAGCGGAATTGTTGTCTCAATCTTTATTGAACCATGGCATTAAGTTAATGCGATTCAAAACAGGTACACCAGCTCGTGTCGATAAACGAACCTTGCACACAGAGAATATGGAAATGCAACCTGGTGACTCTCACCATAGAGCCTTCTCCTTTATGTCTGATTGGATCGACCGCAATGAGCAAGTATGTTGGTTGACTTTCACGAATCAAAATACACATGATATCATTCGTGGCAATTTAC
Organism: uncultured Veillonella sp.; assembly: GCA_963518505.1. Lineage (GTDB taxonomy): Bacteria > Bacillota > Negativicutes > Veillonellales > Veillonellaceae > F0422. The sequence goes on from CAUQIT010000011.1 coordinate 22,096, forward strand.
ATCGTGCCCCTATGTACACGGGCGTCATTGAAGGGACGGGTCCAAGATATTGCCCATCCATCGAAGATAAAGTGGTTCGTTTTGAAGATAAACAACGCCATCAATTATTCGTGGAACCAGAAGGAAATCACACCAACGAAATGTATGTCCAAGGTATGAGCACAAGCTTACCAATCGATGTGCAATATGCGTTCTTACGAACTATCCCTGGTTTGGAAGATGTAGAAATCATGCGTCCAGCTTATGCTATCGAGTACGATTGCTTAGATCCATTGCAATTGACACCTGCTTTACAAGTGAAGCATATCCAAGGTTTGTATTCTGCAGGTCAAGCCAATGGTACATCTGGCTATGAAGAAGCGGCTGCACAAGGCTTAATGGCAGGTATCAATGCAGCCTTATGGTTAGAAGGAAAAGAGCCATTTATCTTATCTCGCTCCGAAGGCTACATCGGTGTGCTTATCGATGATTTGGTAACGAAAGGAACGAAAGAACCGTACCGCATGATGACGAGCCGCAGTGAATATCGCTTGTTACTTCGTCAAGATAATGCAGATATGCGTTTAACAGAAAAAGGCTATGAAATCGGACTTGTTAAGGAAGAACGATATAAAGCTTTCAAAGAGAAACAAGGTAAAATTGAAGCAGCCATTCAATTACTAGCGGATACACCTGTAAACCCTAGCGAAGAAACGCAACAAATCTTAGATCGTATTGGTACACCTCGCATCAAAACGGGCATCAAGGCATACGATTTGGTGAAACGTAATGAACTATCCTATGGAGTAGTGGCAGAAGCCTTTGGATTGCCTCGCTACGAAGCGCCGGTAGAAGAAGAAATCGATATTACTATCACTTATGATGGATATATTAAAAAGCAGCTCGAACAAGTAGAAAAGGTTCGCAAGTTAGAGGCCAAAATTATTCCTCAAGATTGGGATTATACAGCGATGAAAGGTATATCTTTAGAAGCCATTCAAAAATTGAACGCTGTACGCCCCCATTCCATTGGTCAAGCAAGCCGTATTTCTGGCGTATCTCCAGCGGACATTTCTGTGCTGTTAGTGCAAATTGAGCAGTACTACCGTGAAAGAGGTTAATATGACATTTTCAGAGTATGTGAAAGCCCACACCAACACTTATGGTTTGGATCTCACAGATACACAAATTGACCAACTGCAACGGTTTTACGAACAAGTGGTAACTACTAATGAGCACATGAACTTAACGGGTATTACAGAACCAGAAGAGTTTGCCTTAAAACATGTGGTAGATTCTCTATCTTGTTATGACCCTAAGTATTTTACAAAGGGTGCAACGGTCATCGATTTAGGGACTGGGGCAGGCTTTCCAGGTGTTCCCTTGGGTATATACGATCCATCCTTACAAATTACTTTGTTTGACTCTTTACAAAAGCGACTCCGCTTTTTAGATGGTGTTATTGAGGATTTAGACTTACAAGGATTACAAACTTTACATGGCCGTGCAGAAGATTTGGCACATCAAGAGTACCGGGAATCTTTCGATCTTCTCACTAGCCGTGCAGTGGCTCGTTTATCCATCTTATTGGAATGGGGACTTCCCTATGTGAAAGTAGGGGGTTATATGGTGGCCTTAAAAGGCTCCATCGTACAAGAAGAATTAGAGGAAAGTAAATGTGCTTTATCCATCTTGGGCGGTAAAATCGTAGAGGTGAAAGAAGTGACATTACCTACCCTGGATGACAAGAGAGCTATCGTGTATATCAAAAAGATAAAGCCTACGCCGAAGAAATACCCTCGCAAACCAAAAGAGATTAAAATAAAACCTTTATAGCTTTGTACTATAACTTATAATAAAATATAGAAAAATGCTTATAAGTATGAACTATGGTATACTTAATAGGTACTCTTTTACATGTGCGGTCACGTTGTGTTCGCACATGTTTTATATTTGCAATACAAGATTGAGGTGAGATGATGGCAATCTATAACGGACGATTACCAAAACTCAATGAAGATGAAATAAAACGATACTCCGGGTTAAAACATGCGGAGGGATTTCCAGAGCAGTATGTGAAAGAAGCTGCCCTAGAAGTACAATTGGTGGCAGAACCTCGTGGTGTGTACCAATGCTATGATTACGACTCAGAGACACATACCATACTCAGTGATCCACCGATGGTACTAGATGCGACGGGTATCATTCGTCATTTAGGAAATGCTAAAAAAGTATATGTGTTGGCTGTCACAGTGGGAGAAGCCGTAGAAGAACGCAGTTCTGCTTTATTTAAAGAAGGCAAATCTACACTAGGTCTCCTCGTGGATGCAGCGGCTACAACCGCCGTAGAACAAGTGGCAGATCAGGTAAATGAACTCATCGACAGAGAGGCGAAAAAACAAGGCTTTAAAACGACATGGCGCTTTAGCCCAGGCTATGGCAATTGGCCGGTCACAGTACAGCAAGAATTTGCTAAGATCATTAAGACAGAAGAAATTGGATTGACGGTGACAGACACAAGCATGCTATTTCCACGTAAATCAGTAACAGCTATCGTGGGCTGTCAAACAGTAGATGAAGAAGGTCCAAAAACAGAACGAGGCTGCACCTCTTGTAGCCAAGTGGGGTGTGCGTCCCGTAAAGTACCGGAAAAGGGAGTTACGTCGTGTATTTAAATACATAGACTGTTTGTGATAGATACTACTGAAAAGATATCCTATGTAGGATATCTTTATGATAGTTATACTTTTTGCAACATAATTGATGTTTTTATAAGGTATAATAACTATTAGTAATACTATCAGTGGTATACAGTGTTAATCAGTATAAGTTTCGATAGTAGTTGTGTATGGTTTAGCTACTGTAGAGATACTTTATATTATACTGATAACTGTAAGATGATAACAAAGAAACTTTGATTAAGAATAATAATTAGATGTATAGATAAGTAATATGGTGTATGAACCTACAGGGAAGAGTAGATGCATACCCATGTGAAGTATATTGCCTTGGGCGAGCAATGTGCCTGATACATAAGTGAGGGACATATGGTATATATTATAGATGGCGGCATGGGTACTATGCTGCAGGCGGCAGGTCTTGGTGACGGGGCTTGTCCAGAATTATTTAACGTAGAACATCCGGACGTGGTGGAGCATATCCATGCAGAATATTTACGTCACGGTAGCGATATTATTACGACTAACACTTTTGGTGGGACAGCTTTAAAACTGGATGAATACCAATTGGGTCATCGTATGGATGAAATCAATCGTGCCGCTGTGAAAGTCGCACAAGCGGCTCGTGATAAGATTAATCCGAATGCGAAAATTGCAGGGGATATGGGTCCTAGTGGTCGCTTTATGGCACCATTAGGGGTAGCCCAATTTGATGAAATTTATGAGACTTTCAAAGATCAAGCAAGAGCCCTTATCGATGCCGGTGTAGATTACCTGATTATCGAAACGATCATCGATATCCAAGAAATGCGTGCTGCTTTATTGGGTGCCAAAGATGCTCGTGAAGAGTTAGGAAAAACAAAAGACGATGTGAAAATCATCTGTCAGTTTTCTTTCAGTGAAGATGGTCGTACCATCACAGGTACACCACCGGAAGCAGCAGCGATCTTGATGGATGCTATGGAAGCAGATATTGTAGGTATTAACTGTTCCTTGGGACCTGAACAATTATTGCCGCTCGTAGAACGTATGGCAGCGGTAACGAACTTGCCAATCAGCATTCAGCCAAATGCTGGGATGCCACAACTCGTAGGGAAAGAAACGATTTTCCCATTAGGACCAGAAGAGATGGGCGAATATGCACCTCGTTTCCTCGATGCAGGGGCGACCTACTTAGGCGCTTGTTGTGGTAGTACACCAAAACATATCGAGGCCATCGCTAAAGCAGCACGAGCACATACACCAGCAGAACGATCATATGTAGAGCCGTTTACTGCTTTCACAAGCCGTACTAGTGTAGTGAAAGTAGGTTTACAAGAAAAACCAATCATTATCGGGGAACGCATAAACCCAACAGGGCGTAAGGTGTTAGCGGAAGAAATCCGCAAGGGTAGTTTCTTAATGGTGAAAAAAGATGCCTTAGCTCAAGTAGAAGCAGGGGCTGATGTACTAGATGTGAACATGGGTGTTACAGGCGTTGACCCAGGGGAAACGATGAAACGAGCTATCGAAGAATTAACGATGCTTGTAGAGGTTCCTTTATCCATCGATACATTGGATCCAGTGGCAATGGAAGCAGGTTTGAAAGCCTATCCAGGTCGTCCATTGTTGAACTCTGTGAACGCAGAGCCAGAACAATTGGAAGCAGTATTACCGTTGGCAAAACGTTATGGTGCAGCATTACTATGCTTGCCATTAGGTAAAAAAGAATTACCAGAAACGGCAGAAGAGCGTGTGTCCTTAGCGAAGGAAATCGTCTTAGAAGCGTATAACTATGGTTTACGTCCAAATGATTTGTTGTTGGATCCATTGGTGTTAACCTTAGCAAGTAGCCAACATGCAGCAAGAGAAACCTTAAAAACATTAAAACTCTATGCAGAAACTTTCGGATTCCCAACAGTGATGGGCTTGTCTAATATATCCTTTGGATTGCCACAACGGGCGTACTTGAATGCACAATTCTTGACGATGGCATTGAGCAGTGGCTTGACATGTCCTATTATGAACCCAATGAATGAAATCGTACGAAAAGCTTTCATTACAGGCCGTACCTTCATGGGATTTGACCCAGCTGCAGCGGATTTTATTGCTGAATATGGTGATGACGATGAAAATGCAGTGGTGACGAAAAAGGTGAAAGCCACAGCAGAAGCATTCCATAGTGATGATCCTATTGAATGCATTAAACATGCTGTAGAACAAGGAGAAAAAGAGGCGGTTGTACCGTTGGTAAAAGAAGCCTTAGCACAAGGTCTAGATCCATTAGAGGTGACTCGTAGAGGATTATCCGATGCTATGGCAGTAGTTGGTGAAAAGTTCGGCTCTGGTAAAGCGTTCTTGCCACAAGTTATGCTAGCTGCAGAAACGATGCAAGCGGCTTTCACAACGATTAAGGAAGTGTTACCAGAAGGTACTGCAGAGAAGAAAGCGACGATTATCTTAGCTACAGTAAAGGGTGACATTCACGATTTAGGTAAAAACATCGTGTCTGCTTTATTAGAAAACAATGGATACCAAATCGTGGACTTAGGAAAAGATGTATCTCCAGAAGAAATCGTTGCAGCAGCGAAAGAACACAATGCACCAATTATCGGTATAGCATCCTTGATGACTACAACGATGCCGATGATTAATGAAACCATTGCGGCAGTACGTGAAGCTGGCGTCAATGCGAAGGTTCTTGTAGGCGGTGCGGTATTGTCCCAAGCCTATGCAGATGAAGCTGGAGCTGATTCCTATGCGAAAGATGGTATCTCTGCGGTGAATATCGTAAAAGGGCTATTGGGTGATGAGTAATATATCTATAGGGAATTAAATGCTATGAGAAGCATTGAGTCTTGGATAGCATAATCAACTATTAAGTGTTGAATATTATAACGAACTATGGAGTATTGCATAACGTAACGGATCATTAACTAATAGATAGTGTTCTGGCAATATCATAAAACATACGTAAGGTGTGATACTGGACATTACGTATTAAAGAGGAACGTTGAAGAATGAAATCAACGTTCCTTTTCTTGTTAGGATATACTAGTTTCTACAGATTCCTATTTGATAGGCTGTTACATTGTTTCACGTGAAACATTACTATAAGGTCATAGGTGTATAGCACAATTAAAGGGTATGTTGATGTATATCGTAGTTAAAAAGATAACTAGCCCGTAGGAGGGTGATCTAGTGCTTATGTATGTTATAGCTTGTGAGGTACTATGAGAAGGTATAGTAGGGAATTCTTATAGATTGCATATATAATGTTTCACGTGAAACAATGAATGAAATATATATGGGATGACATAAACGTTGCTCTGTTTCACGTGAAACAGTAAAAATATATAAAAAAGATGAGGAAATACGGGTGTCTTTCATAAAAAACACAACAATCTATGTTATAATGTGATAAGACGATAAGAAAGAGGTGAAATCATGGCTAGAATTATTGCCGTAGCCAACCAAAAGGGCGGTGTTGGTAAAACGACAACTGCTGTTAATTTGAGCGCTTGTTTGGCTGTAGAAGGGAAACGAGTGCTCTTATTAGACTTAGATCCTCAAGGGAACGCCACAAGTGGTCTAGGGATTGATAAAGAAGAGATCACACAAGGTGTATATGAAATGCTTGTGGATGAAGTACCAATCACAGATATTATAGAAAACACCGTGATAGATACATTACAGATTGCACCCACAACCATCGATTTAGCAGGAGCTGAGGTAGACCTAGTAGCGATGGAAGACAAAGGCTACACGTTGAAACAATGTATGGCACCTATCGTAGATGACTATGACTATATTATTATTGACTGTCCTCCTTCCTTAGGTATGTTGACAATCAATGCCTTAACCGCCTCTAATAGCGTATTAATCCCTATACAAACAGAGTTCTATGCCTTAGAGGGTGTGAGCCAATTGGTGAAGACTATCGAATTAGTACAAGAAGAACTAAACACAGAGTTAGAATTAGAAGGTGTTGTGCTGACCATGTATAATGGTAGAACTAAATTAGCGGTACAAGTGGCAGAGGAAGTAACGAATTACTTTGGCGATGCTGTGTACAGCACAATGATACCACGAAATGTGAAATTGGGAGAAGCTCCTAGCCATGGATTGCCAGTAGTTATCTATGATAAGCGGTCTAAAGGGGCTGAAGTATATTGTGCCTTAGCACGGGAGGTAATTGAGTGTGGAGCTTAAAAAAACAAAAGGTGGCCTTGGTAAAGGATTAGGATCTTTTGGATTGTCTGGTTCTTTTAAGGACGGTCATAGAAGTGGCTATGAACTGGATATTACTAAAATACAACCTAACCCGAATCAGCCTCGTAAGCGCTTTACAGAAGAGGATATGGAAACTCTAGTGGCATCGATTCAGGCCCATGGATTGATTGCCCCTATTGCGGTTCGCAAAGTAGATGACCATTATGAAATCGTAGCTGGTGAACGTCGTTGGCGTGCGTGCCAACAAGCGGGATTGACTAAAATTCCTGTGGTGGTCCGTGACTATACGACAGAAGAAGTGAGTGAAATTGCTTTAGTAGAAAACTTGCAACGGCAAAATCTAAACCCTATCGAAGAAGCTTTTGGATATCAGTACTTAATGGATACTTTCAAAAAAACACAGGAAGAAATTGCTATGACCGTAGGTCGTAGTCGTTCTTATGTAGCGAATATTGTGCGGTTACTACAATTGCCGGAGTTCTTACAACAAGAGTTAGAAACAAGTATGCTAACGGTAGGGCAAGCAAGACCTTTGTTGGCGCTAGAGGGGGAACATTTACAATTGCAAGCCTTAGAACGTATTAAGGAAAAAGATTTAAATGCTCGTCAAGTCGAACAATTGGTGAAAGAGCTGCAGGCTGGAAAGAAGCGCTTAACATCGACTCAGCCTCAACCAACGGCGGAGTTGCGCAAGTTAATGCAACGATTGAGAGATAGTTTAGGAACTCCAGTAGATATTCGTTTAAAGAATACGAAAAAAATTCAAGGTACTATCGAGGTTTCTTTCAAAAGTGAAGAAGAATTGATGCGTTTAATTAGCTATATTGAAAGCGAATAGAAAGGACGTCTATGGTATTAGAAACAACTAGAGGGAATCGCTTGCACATAGGCTTTTTTGGGCGCTGTAATGCAGGTAAATCTACCTTGATTAACACGCTAACAGAGCAACAGATTTCCTTAGTGTCTCCCATTGCGGGGACTACGACGGATCCAGTGTCTAAAGGGATGGAACTATTGCCATTAGGGCCTGTGATGATTGTAGATACGGCAGGTATTGATGATACATCGGAATTAGGCTTGTTGCGTGTAGAAAAAACGAAACAAGTATTGCCAACGATGAATTTAGCCGTGTATATGTTGCGTACAGATGTTGAGCCCATACCAGAAGATATAGAGTGGTTACAACAACTACAAAGTAGCCATATACCTACGTTGTTGGTCATCAATGAAGTAGATGGTCATAAAGGTGCTGACTTCATCAAGTCACATAGAGAATTACAACCTTATACCTCACAGATAGTAGTAGCAGATGTCAACGATAGTGCTAACCGCATGGCTTTGCTAGAGGCGTTAAGCAAATTAAAACCTGTGGATGAGGATGTACAATCTTTATTAGGTGGTTATATCGAAGAAAAAGATGTATTTGTGTTAGTATGTCCGATTGACGAATCAGCTCCAAAAGGTCGTATTATTTTGCCACAAGTGCAAATGATTCGAGAAATTTTGGACTATCACGGCATAGCTATGGTTTGCCAAGTAGAGGAACTAGCAACTACGTTGGAGCAATTACATAAGCCACCAAAATTAGTCATTACTGACTCCCAAGCTTTTGAGGCGGTGAGTCAAATTGTGCCAGAGGAGATAGCTTTAACAAGTTTTTCCATTTTGATGGCACGGTTTAAAGGAAAATTAAAAGATTTAGTGGCAGGTGTACACGCCATAGACCAATTGCGAGCAGGATCTAAGGTATTAATCAGTGAAGGCTGTACACATCGTCAACAATGTGAAGATATTGGAACGGTAAAGATTCCAAGATGGCTGAAAGCAAAAGGATACACAGACTTAGAACTAGAGTGGACTAGTGGTGGACATTTCCCTCATGACGTATCTAAGTATGATGTCATCATTCATTGCGGTGGCTGTATGTTGACACGTCGAGAGGTGTTACGACGTATTGATGTAGCCTCTGTGCAAGGGGTTCCTATCGTCAACTACGGTGTGTTGATAGCCTCTTTGCATGGCATTTTACAACGTGCTATCAAGCCATTTGAACATGAATTAGAATAGAAAGGATTATTGTGTTAGAACAACTATTACCTTGGTTACCATGGGTATTAGCAGGGATTATTGTACTGCTAGTATTACATGCATTCAGTTTACATATCCGAGTGAGTCGCCTAACCAAGCGCTATCGATACTTTATGGATGGCGAAAATGGTCAGAGTATTGAGCGACGCCTTGCCATTGAAGTGAAAGAATTACGAGATATGGCAAGCACTTGGCAAACGATTTTATCAGAACAAAAAGTGATTCAATCTACACAGGCACAAACATTTCAGCATATTGGATTTGTGAAATATAATGCCTTTGAAAACATTGGTAATGAATTATCCTTTTCCTTAACATTATTAGATGGCAATTTCAATGGTATTGTTATTTCTAGTGTGTATGGAAGAAATGAATCACGTATTTTTACGAAACCAATTGTGAATGGTAAAAGTTTAGCCAGTCTTTCACAAGAAGAATTAGCTAGCTTGCAATCTGCTATGGGACAACGAAGTAATGGAGATGTGTTAGCTAGTTCTTCTGTGTCAGCATAGAAAGGATGTTATATGCAAATACCTAAGTGGTTGCAGTCACATCTAGAGCAACATGGTGATGACTGGAATTTGCGGTTTACAAAACAGAACATTAAGACCATAGCCATTATAGTCATTGCTATTTTAGTGATTTTGCTAGGATTTGGTATCTGGGGGATTGCACGACAAGTAGAAGTCTTGCAATTACGCCAAGAAAATCAATTACAAAAAGAGCAATTAAAACTATTGGATCAAAAGGTAGAAGTCTTAGATAAAAAAATGAAGACTTTGGATGAGTTAGATCAAAATATTAGAAATATGATTAAAGGTACAGAGTCGGGTACAGTACCAAAAACAGATGGTAGCACTCAAAGCAAAGAAGAGAAAGAGGACCCTTCTCCCAAAAGCGTAAATAAGACTTTCACAACAACCCAATTATCTGCTCGTATATCTAGCTTAGACCGTCAAGCACAACGTCGTCTGGTATCTATGTATACTCTCTACAATGTTCTTAAAGATGGAGTGGGTAAAGATATTCGAGAATTGCAATCTATGTTAGCTACGGAGGGCGATGCGGCGGATGCCAATAGTCATATGCCATCCATTTGGCCCGCCAAAGGCGTTATTAGCTCTACTTTTGGGGCACGACAAGACCCTGTGTACGGTGGAGGAGCTTTCCATGAAGGCTTAGATATCGCTAACGATGTAGGTACTACGATTGTAGCCACTGCGGCAGGTACTGTGACCTATTCAGGATATAATGGCGGCTATGGTAATGAAATAGAAATCGATCATGGCAATGGATTTGTGACAAAATATGGGCATAATTCAGCGCTCCTAGTACAAGTAGGAATGACTGTGAAAAAAGGACAATCCATTGCACTCATGGGAAGTACTGGTAAAAGTACGGGTAGCCACGTTCACTATGAAGTGCGTGTGAATGGTGTGGCTACAGATCCATTATTGTTTTTGCCCATTCAATAGGAGGCAATTATGAAATCCTATGTACAAGTTTATACAGGTGATGGCAAGGGAAAAACAACCGCAGCCATCGGTCTAGCCGTACGTGCGGCTGGAGTAGGCAAGAAAGTGCTGCTTCTTCAATTTATGAAATCTAAGGTATATTCAGAACATGCCGTATTAGATCAATTAGAGCCCATCACAGTAGAAACAGTAGGAAAACCATTCTTTATCATTCCAGAAGGTATGAAAAGCGAAGAAGAGTTGCGCCGATGGGGGGATGATGTAGTGGTCTTTCCCAAAGGGCAACCCCCACAAGAGTACAAAGACTTGATCCACATAGGTCAAGAGCGTGCCCTACAGGCTGTGGCTACGGGAGACTTTGATATTGTTATCTTAGATGAATACAATATGGCCCTATTTTTTGGTTTAATTGACGAAGCGGAAGGACGCGCTTTACTAGCGGCTCGTAATCCCGATGTTGAACTCGTGTTTACTGGTCGTGGTGCTCCTCAATGGCTCTTAGATGAAGCGGACTTAGTCACCGTCATGGAGGCGTACCGCCATTATTATGATCAAGGTGTAGAAGCTCGTCTTGGTATTGAGCATTAAGGGCAAAGAATGGTATATACTAGGCATAAGAAAGCTATGCATGATTCTAAAATGGTATTAAAAGCAGCTGAAAGAGATCTAAAATTAGGTTTAAAACGAGTGTGCTCGTACCAGGAATTTATGGCACTTACTGCGACAAAAGAAAAAGCACGGGAAGAACGATTGCGTTCCGTCCGTGCTGCGTTAGCATGCCGTCATGAAATTAGAATATCGAAAGAATTACCTAAACAAGCTGCGATAGTGTATGAAAAAGAAAATGCAATACGAGATACAATGAGAGACTTGCAAAAACAAATTGAAAAAGAAAATAGAACCTACATGCTGTATAGTAAAAAAGCAGATGAGCTTTTACCAATACCAGGTGATACGGTATTGTTTACAGAAGCTATTCCTAGAGAAGTTAGGAAGTTTGATAAACTATATGGTGTGATTCCGTTGAAAGATTTACCTTCTATATCTCAAAATAGAGAAACAGCTCATGGAAAGTATAGGGATGAATATATTGTCATAGATGGTCAAATTCCTGATAGAAACAAACCAACACAAGTAGTACATGCTATTAAAGTTCGTGATACAGTAGTTGATGGAAAAGCACCTGAATATGAACTTACGATTACACCAGAAACTTCAAAAGAAGGGCGTGAATACTTTAAAATTACATCAGTCAAAGAAACACATGCACAAGTTGCCTTGCATCAGTATAGATCTTACAAGAAAAAAGATATTGGCGATGTTTTACATAAACTAAAAAAACGTACCCCTGTGAAAGCATCTGAGTTGCCTCAACCAAGTACTCGTAGAGGCTATAGAATACATGCTGTAAATAACAGTACGAAGAGCTTTATTAATAAAAGCGTTAACTCTATAGTTGCTGATGGTACTGGTGGCCAAAGACAAGGGTTGTGGCGTGAAGAAGAGGAATATAAAGGCCATGTATCTGAGATGCAGCAGGTCGAAGAAAAAATGAAACAAGGGTGGAGTTTGTAAAGCAATTGTGATATAATAACGGTAGATAAAATAACAAGGATTATCAAGCATTGATAGCACCAGCAAAGCACAGGAAGGCGATCCTGTGCTTTGTTATTTCTCACTATGTTTTTTACTGCAAGTATGCTATAATGTAAATAAGCTAAATTAACAAAGTTGTAATCTAACATGGATTGCACAAAAAAGCACAGGAGGGCGATCCTGTGCTTTTTCTTTGCCGCTTAAATAACGGCTTTGGCTAGTCACTATTTCTTGTTACTATCTAGCCATTTGCAAATGTAATAGCTAATAACATTTGCCATAACAGTAACAACTAACAAAGTAATGTAAGATAACATGAAATTGCACCCCCTTTCCGTCACGGATTGGGCGATAGTGACATGTTTATTATAGCAGATTTTTTTCATAGAATATATAATAAGCATAGAGTGCAAATTCTGTGACGATAGTAGTCAAAAAAATGAAACAAGGGTAGAGTTTGTAAAGTAATTGTGATATAATAACAGGAGCTAAAATAACAAGGATTATCTAGCATTGGTAACACCAAAAAAGCACAGGGCGGCAACCCTGTGCTTTTTCTTTACCGCTTAAAAAACGGCTTTGGCTAGGCACTATTTCTTGTTGCTATCTAGCCATTTGCAAATATAATAGCTAATTACATTCGCCATAACAGCAACAAATAAAAGGATTAAATAGTTAAGCATTAGTAACACACCCCCTTTCTGTCACGCAGATTGGGGGATAGTGACTTATTATAGCAGATTTTTTTCATAGAATATATAAAAAGCACAGAAGGCAAATTCTGTGCTTTTTGTGATGTAATGATATTTTGTTGAGGTTCAATTGTTGTAATAAGAGTTTTTTATCTACTAAAGCCTTTAGACTTATCTTTGTTGTTGTCCTGGAGATTGTCTTTTTTGTAAATATTTTCTCGTTCTATCCAATGATCGTGATATTTAATGGCTTGTTTTAGATTGACACAATAAGGCTGTTTTTCTTTACCTAATGTATTGTTGATTGATTGTTTATAAAAGGATTGCGCAGTTTTTTCTATGTCAGTTTGTAATTTATTAATAGCCAAAAATTCCTTTTTCAATAGCATACCATAATCATGTTCAACTTTGTTTGAAGATCCTAAGTAATCATTAATTAAAACTTCTTTTATTTGTAATTCAGGGACAGGGATCATTTTGCCAATAATAACATTACATAAATGGTTATTATTGTCGGCTAAGAGTTTTATACTCATTCGATTTTTTTCAATGTTTTTTCGCCGTTTTATTTCACGTTTACGCTCCTCTGGAGCTAAATCATCAGGAAGTCTTTTAGCAGAAGAAAGTGGAGCAAAATATAATCTGTTTTCTACATTTAAAACAATACCTATATAAGGGCGAGTGCTTTTGTCTTCGGTTGAACGTTGTACTTGATTGTCACTTTTTTGTAAAGGGCTCATGTAATCTTCATTTAATCTGTAAAAGTTAAATTTAGGATTTTTATCCATATAGTATTCCTCGTGATAAAAAGAAAAGCCGAGATTATTCTCGGCTAGGATAGTAAGAGTAAGTATATTCATGGTGGGGCGCACCATACTTATGGGCCGCTCTTTTAAATTAATTAAAATTAATTCATGGTGGGGCGCACCATACTTATGGACCGCTCTTTTAAATTGATAAAATCAACTCATGGTGGGGTGCACCATACTTAAAGACCGCTCTTTTAAATATACTTCTGTACAAGCATAGTACCATATTAAAAATAACATGTCAAATATAATTTGCAATATTTATATATTTTTTGATATTAGGTAATTTTTAATACTGTATTATTGAATAAAATACATAATAGCCTTGGTTAGTTTTCTTCTTAAAATATATAAAAAGCACAGGACGGCAATCCTGTGCTTATTTTGATGTAATAATATCTTGTTAAAGTACAATTGTTGTAGTAAGAGTTTTTATCTACTGAAGTCTTTAGACTTATCTTTTTTGTTGTCCTGGAGGTTGCCTTTTTTGTAAATGTTTTCTCGTTCTACCCAACGATCGTGAACTTTATTAGCTTCCTCAAAATTTACACAATGTTTACGAATATTTTTAGGTAAAGTTTTATCAATGTATTTCTGATATAGGTTTTCAGCTTTTTCGATTAGAAGTGGTTTCATTTTATTAACGGCATAAAGTTGATTTAATAATATATTGAAAGACTTAGGATGAGTTTCTTTTCTTTGGGCAAAGTTTATTTTCTCTATTTGTGAGTCTGGTACAGGAATCATTTTAGCAAAATCTATAGCGCCTATACACTTATTGTTACGATCTCTTAATATATTTATATCAAGGTTATCTTTCATTGTTTCGTGCTTTGGTTTTCGGGTTGTTAGAGGAGCAAAATAGTTTCTCTTATCTATAGTAAATAAAATACCAACATAAGGACGAGTTTTTTTGTTTTTTACAGTGTCTTTTACTTCTGGATCTCGTTTCTGGAGTAAAGACATATATTCTTCTGAAATGGTTACGACCTTAAAACCTTTTGTTGAATCCTTTCCCATGTAAATCTCCTACAAAAAAAGCCGAGACAAGTCTCGGCTAAAATTTAAAATAAGTATATCGTCGGTGGGAATCACCGCTCTAAAATAGCTTCTCGCTTTTTGGTGTACCATACATACACCATCGGTGGGAATCACCGCTCTAAAATAGCTTCTCGCTTCTTGGTGTACCATACATACACCATCGGTGGGAATCACCGCTCTCATATAGCTTCTCGCTTTTCGATATACTTTTATACTCAAATACTAGCATATAAAAAATAACATGTCAAACATAATTTGCAATATTTTTGTGTTATTAGATATTAGTTAATTTTTAATACTGTATCACTTGGATGAAAAAAATAAATGCCCTGGTAAGAGCAATCTATTGGGAGTTACTTAACTTCTTATTTTTTCGGATTAATACTCTCATTTCAGCAAGTACAATAGCTTGGGCTTCTGGATCTAATCGTTCAAATAATTGTGTAGCATATGCTTCATCTATTCGTCCTGCTTTTAATATTGCAGTTTGTAATATGGAATTAGAACCATTTATGAGTGATGTAGGTGTTGTATTTAGTATAGCAGCTATTTTATGTAATAACCCAGCTGTATCTTGATGATGCAAATAACTTTGTAGCGGGATATTCTTTCGGATAGATAACTGAGCTAGCTCTATACAAAGGTTAGAGACTATATTTTGTTGCTGTGCCAGGGTAGATAGAATATGAGTTGTTAAGAGATCAGGGCTAATTTCTGAAGGAGCGCTCTTTACATCTGGTTCCTCCCCAGTAATTAAGTATTGCACAGATACGCTTAAAAAGTTAGCAATATCTGATAAGTATTTGGTAGGCGGATCCGTTTGGCGGGATTTCCATGAAGATACCGTTCCTTGAGTGACATTCAGATGCGCTGCTAAATCAATGATTCTTAAATCTCTTTGATCTAGTAAATACTGAATGCGGTCAATGATAGTCATATATTTATCCTTGTTCAAAATTCAAAATAATACAAATTGCAAATAAATAGTGTTTAAATATTAAAAAATGTTATACGCTTGTTAAATCCTCCATAAGTGAAACTACATGATGTGTTTGTTCTGCATCCAATTTCTGATAGTATTCGTTAAATATATCGTTGTTAGGTTCCTCGTTTGAGGTATGAGCTAACAATTCTTCTATAGACATATCTAAAAATAAAGCAATTTGAGATATATACTTTGTTGGGGGATCTGTATTCCGTTGTTTCCAAGAAGATACACTACCATGCGGTAAATTTAGCAGCTTAGCTAGGTCAGCTATTTTTAAATTTTTGGAATCCATTGTAGAAAAAATAAATGTAGATAAATTCATAATTAGGCCACCAATTAAAACAAATCCTTTAAATTATTTGACAAATTAAAGAATTTGCTTTATATTTTAAGTAAGAAATATAACAGTATTTAATTTTATGAAGGAGACTATATATGCAAACTATGCAAAATACAATTCCTACAGCATTAACCATTAGAAAGCTACTAAGGTTAAAAGGGTATACGATTCGTAAACTGGCCACAGAATTAGAACGAAGTACAACAAGTGTTCATCGAGTTATTTATGGAGTATCTCGATCTCGCTATATTGAAGGTAGAATTTCTGAGATTCTTGAAACAACACCTAATTTATTATGGGGTTACAAATAGCTGTATAGCATGATTATAGCACAAAAAAGATAGTCAGAATAAACTTTAAAATGTGGAGAATGTTGTGTATGGATTCAATTAAAATAGATAATTCAAGTTGTATTTTTGTAAAAATTAGTATAACGGGCCTTACTAAAACGGAAGAAATCTGGGATGGTATAGGTCTTGTAATTGATGGGCGGCTAATTTGTGTTGCTGAAAGTCCAGATAAACAAATTACAATTCGTATGGAACTATAGGTGAAATATGGCTAGATACTACTGGATCAAACTGAAGGATACCTTCTTTCAGGATAAGCACATAAAAAAATTACGCAAACTACCTGGAGGCTCGGATTGCGTAATAGCATATATGAAAATGATGCTTGCTAGTACAAAAACAAACGGCATCATTACACTTGATGGAATCGAGGAAACACCAGCTGAAGAAATCGCTCTGATGATTGATGAATCCAAAGAAGTGTGTCAAATGACCATGGCATATGGGCTAAATGTTGGATTTATCCAACAAATGGATGATTTGAGTGCGTGTAAACTTTTGCAAGTTGAACAATTACTTGATTCTGAAACCGATGATGCAAGCAGAAAACGAGAAAATCGCTTTATTAAAAATAATCTTTTATTACCAGAGCCCCAAGAGGCATCATTTAGGATGAAAAAATTTAGGGCTAAAAATTGGTGTAAGAAAAATATGGAAAATATATCTGCTATTGAAATATCGGATAATGAAAATAATACAGTATATGGAGGATATTACTATTTAACTCTTCGTAGAAATAATGGGTATTGTATGGACTGTAATGAAAGGTTAGCAGAATGTGTAGTTTCGGATATTGGAAACTTACATGATGCCTCTTCATTAATTGCAGTGTGCTCTATATGTCGTGAAAAGATAGTTACGAACCCGTTACGTAACAGTGATGCATCGTTACGAGATGTTACGTACCCGTTACGAGGTGTTACGGAACCGTTACGTGACAGTTACGAATTAACATCTTTAAATAATCAAGTGGAAAGTCTGAAAAGTGTTGATATAAGTGGATTTATAGAACCCGTTACGAAAACGGAAAATGTCCGGACAAATTCCCTAGATATAGATATAGAAATAGATACTTATAATTCTAATTATAATTCTATTTCTACAGCACTTGAATATTACAGTTCTAAAATTGGGGTTCCTTCTTCTGAAACACGCAGCAAATTATATCACCTGGAACAACAATATTCTTTTGAAGAAATAAAAGTAGCTATAGATATTGCTTGGAAACAAAAAAGGGATCTATTGGATATATTACAAAAGTGTTAGAAAATGAGCGAGCACGGCAGGAGGCAAAAGAGGCGAATGGATACAGTCAAACAAAAGCAATACGAAAAACAACAGATGCCAGAACAAAAAAGCCACTTGATGGCCCAGACTGGGAAAATATCAAGCCAGGAGAGCTGTAATACTGGATCAGTAGTATCGGAAGGTACAAAGGATAAACCATTTAACTTTACCGTTCCAATATATGAAGAACCGTATGTTGTTAGTAACGAGGTAAATGGAATTAATCTAAATCGTTCTAGCGAAAAAAAGAAAATTAAAACAGGTATTCCTAAACGATACCAGGACATAACGTTACAGAATGTTGTAAAAAGAGGAATACCTGACCAGACTAAAAGCCCATTTTATGTTATATCGCAATACATAGAAAATTTGCCTAAGATGTTAAATTGCGGACAAGGCCTCTTACTACGAGGTGATGTTGGTACGATGAAAACTACATTAGCTGTAGCAATTATGTATGAGGTGCTTGAGTTAGGTGGGACAGCGTATTTTATTTCTATGGCTAACTTGATGGATTCGTTATACTCGGTTAGCCAGGAAGAACGACAAAGTTTAGAAAATAAGTTGAAGAACGTTGATTTGCTAGTACTTGATGACCTGGGGCTTGAATATGATAAAGGCTGGGTTTCAGTTAAAATACGAGCTTTAATTAATTATAGATTTGATAATCAAAAGTCTGTGATTATTACAACTAACTTGGGGTCAGATATTAAGAATTTATACTTGAAAGGAATGTTGGATCGTATCGAAGCAAGTTCTATGATTGTGGATTTTAGGGGTAATTCGTTGCGTGAACGGTTCCGATCGTTTGATTCTGTGTGAGAGAGAGGGGGATACGAATGAATAAAAACTTGATACCATCATATTTGGCAGCAGAAGATGTTATGGAACTTTTAGATATTAGAAGGTCTAAAGCCTATTCAATCATAAGAAAATTAAATGTTGAATTAGAAACAAAAGGGTTTATGACAATTCCAGGAAGAGTACCAAAGAAATACCTATTAGAAAGATTTAAGTTATTAGAATCATAATTCAAATAAATACATTATAAGGTGTGTTTAAAAACAATTTAATATAAATACTCATAAGAACCCTCTAAGGGGGCTTATAGAGGGAATAAACAAGGTTAATTTAGATGTTGTAGGAGTATGACGTATGAAAAATGAAAAAATTAAAGATGAAAAAAGAGAAATGCAGATGAGTATTAGAAATAATTTAGGGTATATTAGATCGTCATTAGGATTTACGAAAACTCAATTTCGTGATGAGTTGGTAGAAAATTATTTTAACGTCGAATACTCAGGTGCATTTCCATCTATTCGTAGTCTTTGGAATTTGGCGGATTTACTGGATGTTAGTATTGATGAAATTATTGGTAGAGAAAAATTCACACAAGTTTCTTTAAAGAAAATTAAAAAATTGGGTTTAAAACGCTGCTATGAGTATAAAGAGGAAATAAGATAATGGATAAGAGAGCAATAGAATTGATTCAAGAGAGTAATAACCGTAAATTAAAGTTTAAAGAAACGCTATACATAGTCAAACAACCAAGAGTAGTAGGTGTTGTAGTTGGGTTTATGGTTGTTCTTATGGTATCATGGATGTATCTTGGATGGTTGAATATCGTCACAGCATGTATGATACTTGCAATGCCATTGATTTTGATTAGTATGCTTATGTATCGTGGTGTAATTAGTAAATCTGACAGATTTAAAAAGTTAGGAACTATTGCACAAGATATGGAGAAATATGGTCTTTTAAAATTCCAATGGATTATGCTAAAAAGACTTGGTCAACAAATAAAAGAAGCAACTATTAAGTGGATTATGAAGTATTGGAGGGAATAATAATGGCGGTATCCAAAGATAGTAAAACGGGTGTGTGGAGAGCCACTTTTTATTACACAGATTGGAGGGGAGAACGAGTACGTAAACGTAAAAGTGGTTTTAAAACGCAAAAAGAAGCAAAGGCTTGGGAACATCAACAAATTACGGTTATGGAGCATTCTTGTGAGGGTTTAATCAAAGATTTAGCTCCAGTATATTTAGAAGCAAAACAAAAATCGTTGAAACCATCTACATGTATGGCTTATGCGTATACATTTAATCGTTATATTATCCCTTATTTTGGCAATAAGAAAGCAAATGAGATTAAGCCTGTAGATATTCATGAATGGCATCTCTATGAAACTAATAGAGGGGTGACTGCTAATAATTTAAGAGAACGGCACGTGGTTTTGTCTAGTTTTCTGAATTACTTGGTTCGCTTCTATGGATTAAAATCAAATCCGTGTAATTTATGTGGACCACCACCAGCAAGTACAAAGAGGAAAAATAATTTTTGGACTTATGATCAATATATAAAAGCAATGGAATGGGCAATACCATATGTAAGTGAGGTGAAAAATAATAGGCTTACTAGGTCTTGCTTATTGATTGTCAATATCTTATATTGGACAGGCATGCGAGTTGGAGAGGTAATTGCGCTACGATCTAAGGATATAGATGGCAGTATAATTCATGTCACTAGAAATATGATGATGTTCAATAAAAAAATAACTACTCCTAAAACTAAGAGTAGTATACGTGATATTTATATTTCTCCGACTTTGGAAAGCGAGGTTAAAAAATTTATTGAACAAATCCCTTATCATGATGAAAATGAATTGTTATTTGGTGTAAGCTGGAAAAGTGTATCAAACTTTCTATCAAAAATTTGTAAGAATGCAGATGTACCAAAAATCCGTGTTCATGATCTTAGGCATTCACATGCATCATTTTTGATTGAAAAGAATTATCCAATCATAGCAATTAAGGAACGATTAGGACATAAAAATATACAAACAACACTAAATATATACGGGCACTTATATCCTAATAAAGATAAAGAAATTGCTGATGCACTAGATCAATACATAATAAAAAAATGACCATTTTTTGACCTAAATTTTTGGGTTAAATTTTTTTTAGCAAATAACGTGGATTATATGGACAAAATAACCTAATTTTAAATAATATAAGCCTATAAAAACTAGCTGATATATAAATAATAGTATGGTATAATTTAAGTATATATATCGTATAACATACTGAAAGGTAGGTGGTATCGTGTCACTATGGATGATTCTATTGCTTCTAGTAATAGCTTTCATCATAGCCATTCTATGTATTCCTATCACATATAGTCTGAAAGTAAGTTCGCGCAAACCTTATGAATTTGACTTCCGATTAGAGTGGATGTATCGTGTATTGAAGGTACATCTTGCGTATAAGCAAGGGCATCCCTTGTTTAAGGAGGTCTATGTATTAGGGTCTATGAAAGTTGGTTCTGCCCGTGATTATGAAGATTGGTTAAATCGTAGGGTAAAAGAAGAACTAGATCCGTTAGCGACAGACAGTAAAGAAGATGTAGACACAAAAGAAGTACTAGACGAGCCAGATCCGTATCCGTTATCTGGATACTCAGGGCCAGAACCCGTGCAATCTGTTCGATTTGATGTCAATGGGCAGGTACTGGAACCAGTAGAATCTACATCATTGCAAGAAGAAACAACAGAAGAGAAAAAAGATACAAAAGACTTACCAACCTATTGGTGGTGGAAACATGTATCAAACCCTAAACTCTATGAAGCATTGTTTACCGTTAGTAAGCAATGTGCTAGCCATGCTAGTCCTAGAGTATTCCAATTAGAAGGTGACTTTGGAATCCCTAGACCTTATGAAATGGGGTTGATCACCGCGGCTGCCTATACATTATGCCCAAAACAAGTGGAACAAGTAAATTTTTCTTATACAGAGTTTGCCTATACAGGTAGCTTAACTGTAAAAGGGCGTATGCAATTAGGCGTGTTTGCATTCTATGGAACTCTATTTATTGTAAAAAAAGCAGTCAGAGAGTGTCTGATGGACAGTGTAAAAGCATTTGTACAGTATCGTCGTCGTAAGCAAAGTGCAAAATAAAGAACTTTCAGAAGTTGAAGAATCATAGGAGGTCATGATGGATACTAAACTTACTAATTTAAAAGACAATTTAGAGCCTTTATTTGAACAATTTAAAGAAATGATTCGTGTGGAAACCGTAGTAGGTGAAGCTGTACAATTAGGCGATACTACGATTGTACCATTCGTTGACGTATCTCTTGGTTTAGGTGGATGCCAAAAAGCTGGCGGTGGCGGAGCGAAAGTTGAGCCAACAGCAGTGCTTGTCATCAAAGGAGAACGTATTGAATTATTCAATATCAAAGGGTCTGCTAAATATACTGGTTTCGATCGTTTGATCGGCATGGTGCCAGAAATTATCAGCAAATTGAAAAAAGAAGAATATGTATATGTAAGTGAAGAACAATAATTTTCATGTTACTTTCACATACATAGGGTATAGTAAAGATGTAAGGTAATTTGCTAAATAGAAATAACTTTGCTATACTAGATAAATAGATGAAAATATTTCTCATAGGGAGGCTTATACATGAACTTAACTAAAAAAATTGCAACTTTAGGTGCACTGGCTGTAGTTGGTGCTTTCACAGTATCTAACGCTGCTAACGTAGGCGTAATTAACGAAGAAGCTATCTACACAGGATACAATGGCTTTGGTGCTATCCAAATGCAAATCGATAAATTGCGTGCAGAATACGGCCCTAAATTAGAAGGTGAATTCAAAAAATTAAACAACTTCAAAACAGATGCTGAAAAACAAGCATACTTCGATAAAAATGTTCGTAGCATCCAAGAAAAATATAATCAAGAAGAAGCAAATGCATTAGCTCCATTGGACAAAAAAGTGGCAGAAGCAATTCAAGCTATTGCAAAAGAAAAAGATATCGATGTATTAGTAGCTAATCCAACATCTGCTGGTGCTGTTAAAGAAGGTAACCAAGTTATCGACTTAACTCCAGTAGTAGTAGAACGCATCAACAAATAAGATATGAAAAAGCCCCTAGGTTAAATAGCCTAGGGGTTTTATTGTATGCTGTGTATGTTTGTGGTGTAGAGTTAAGAGTATACTATGATATTAAATGCAGTATAGATATGGTACAGAGGTGCAAAAAAGGTGTGAACCCAATGCTAATGACTAGCATGGATTCACACCTTTTTGTATTGGCTTATTTATGAATTAGGTTTACAATGAACTCGCTATCTTCCACCAATGTAGCTTGGATGTAGTTGTTGCCGTCGAAGTGCAATACTTCGCCTGGTGTTAAGATATGGGATTCTGTTTCGTTAAGGAATACATTCACTTTACCTTTAACTACAGTGAAGATTACGTTAGCCTCTGGGTGATTGTGTTTTTCCACTTGGTCACCAGCGACGCCGCCTTTTTTCACGATTTTGTAATTAGGACCATCAAAAATTAAACCTAGTTCTTGTTTTACAGTTCCTGCCATAGTAGAACCTCCTATTCTGGGGACTTTCATAGCGGTGAAAGTCAATACCAACAGCGGTCATGCTGTTCTAATAATATAAAAAGGGTTTAGCTACTTAGCTTTTTGCAATTGTATATACAGGAATGTCACCATCAAGGTTCACATTGAATGCAAAGTCCGGTGCTACGTGACTCACGAAAGCGCTGAACCATGCTTGGAAGGCAGCTGCCATAATAATTGGATTGACGCCGGCTGTTTTCCAATAGGAAATTTGATTTTGGTGATTTCCGTACCAACTAAAGGTAGTATCAGTTTGCTCGATCACAGTATCGCTTGGGTCACAAGGCATGCCGTTCACGTAGTAGTCTTGCATCACTGTGTAAATAGCGGGTGCTGTTTGAGCAGTCAGTTTTTCTTTTGCTTCTGTACCGCACATTGCGCCTTGTTTGATGAATGCTTCTAATACTGCATCGATACCGTCGTCTCCGCCACAATCCGTTAAATCTTTGATGAAAGTAGCTTCACGAACGGAAGAGGTTTGCAATTGGTTATGTAACCAACCGTGAATGTTGTTGTGGTCAATAATACGATCTAATTGACGATCTGGAGGAATTGGTTTTCCATATAAATCGATAGCTGTTGCATGTAATTCATCGGCTAAATCATCAAGGCGAGTTTGCGCCTCTTTCTTAATCAGTTCTTCACGCTCAGCGATCAACTGAATTTTTTTATACAACCAAAAGTGAATGTGTCCAAGTACTGCTGACATGTTAAGCTCCTTTTCGTGCAACTTCTAATTTAGAAACAAGATCATCTACTTCGATACCGTGAATTTGAGCGGCTTGCCATAATGGTTCTCCCGTAGAAGAAGGGCAGCCAAGACAACCCATACCGATGGATTGTAATACAGGTACCGTTTGTGGATACATATCTATAATATCACGAATGATGGAATCTTTTGTAATAGCAATTTCAGATACATTGCGACCTGCATTGAGTTTTGCTACTAATTCATCGATGTCCATACCGTGGATATTTGCCGCTTGCCATAAAGGTTCCCCAGTAGAAGAAGGGCAGCCAAGGCAACCCATACCCATGGATTGCAAGATAGGAATCAATTCTGGATACACTTCGACGACATGACGAACGATAGTATCTTTTGTAATGAGTTGTCCTGGTGAAAGTGGTGTCGCTCCTTTGTCATTAGCTGGCGTACTCGCTTCTGCAAGACCTGCATTGCCTTGACCCGGTAATTTGACCACTGGTTCTGCAGAGGATTTAGCAGTAACTGTTGGGGAATCCACTGTATCTAATACAGCAGCTCGGAATGCATCAAGGCCGATGCGGTCAATGAATTGACCGATACGCTCGATTTGCGCATTTTCTTTATAGTAGGTAATCATGCGATCGATGATAGTAAGTACTTCCTCTTCAGTAGCTACTTCTGTAATTAAGTCACCCAAGCGTGGATGAGCACCAGCGCTACCACCTGCATAGATTTGCCAGCCTTGGTCATTACCGATAACACCGATATCTTTTGTAATTGCTTCGGAGCAAGAGTTAGGGCAGCCAGACACACCAATCTTCATTTTAGATGGCATTTCTTTGGAAATGTATTTCCGTTCTAATTGCATGCCTAAATGTACGCTGTCTTGTTTTGCCCGTTTACAGAATGTCGTGCCAGGGCAGACTTTCACAGAACGAACACGATTGGATACGGTGTGCGCTGGTTCCATGCCGAGCATGGCCCACGCTTTGTCTACATCTTCTGCGTTTAGGTTGGTAATCATGATGCGTTGAGCACCTGTAATTTTCAAAGTTGCGTGGAATGTGTTTGCCACGTCGATAAATTTTTGTAACATTTGTGGTTGTACGAAACCACCAGGTATGCGAGGGGTAATCGCGTACGTGCGTTTCCCGTTACGGATACGTTGTAAATTGCCTGCCACTTGTGCCATGTATATCTCCTTAGTCATTATTGTTTTCTATTATAATTCTGTAAATTTACTATGTTTAGACTAGGCGAAAGCCTATGCTATTAGTATACTATAAGAAGTGAATCTTGTATGTAGCTGAGGCAACGAATTTTATTCACAAATAATACACGGCTTATACACGGGAAATTTAAAGTTACACACAGAATTATCCACAAAAAGTGATTAAGTTAAGACAAAAATAAAAAGCCATCTAAGTTAGTCTTCGATTACACACAGAGTATACACAAGATAACCACAGAGTTATACACACATCAAATGATAGTAAGTGAATAAACTAAGGATTACACACAACATAGACACAGGATACCCACATGGTTATCCACAGAATGGTGTATATGTTGTGAAGGTTACATAGGAGTGGACTGTAGTGTGTGTGTAGCATGCATGACATGTATGGAGAATACTATGTAGCCAGAATTTGATTATTAGTGCTAAGTATGAATCTTATTGTATAACAATCTTGATATATATAATATATAATTCTAGTTTGTAGATAAATTAATACAGGAAATCTGATTTGTATGTGTCTATTTGCCGCGAAAGATACCTTTAGATAGAGTTATTAGAAGTATTACTTATTTGCTACAATGGCTTTTAGAGAAATATGGTTAGGTAGTATCGAAGCAAGAATGCTACCCTATATAAAGTAATAGTAAGAAAAGGATATATATGAAAGTATTATATGAAAATGTACAGGTTGCCACCTTTGTGGAGCGACCTAATCGATTTGTGGTCCATTTAGAATTACAGGGACAGATGATTGCAGCTCACTTGCCAAATCCAGGTCGTATGTGGGAGCTCCTCTTTGTAGGGGTGAAGATGTATGTGGTGCATCATCCAAAAGAAGGTGCGAAAACACAATATCGTGTCATCGGTATTGAACGTGATGGTGTACCCATCATGTTGGACACTAATTATTGTAATGACATGGCAGAGTATATGATTGAGGAACAACTGATTCCTGGATGGGAAGAATGGCGAGTGGTACGCCGTGAATATACTGTGGGGCATAGCCGCTTTGATTTGCTTCTCACCAATGACAAGGAAGAACACTTTTTATTGGAAGTAAAATCCTGCACCTTATTTGGTGATCAAGGGGCCATGTTCCCTGATGCGGTGACAGAGCGAGGTCGAAAACACCTACTTCACTTGCAAGAGTTACAACAAGAAGGATATCGTACTGGGATTCTGTTCTTAGTGCAGTGGGAACGAGCTTTGTGGTTTTCTCCAGACTTTCACACGGATTTAGAATTTACGAAGACATTTATTGAGGTAGCACCACAATTAGACTGGAAGGCTATGGCATTGCAGTGGACACCAGAGTTTACTAAACCTATAGTGGTACGTGAGTGCTTGTACAATGATGGAGCGGTGCAACGAGAAGCGGAGGACCGAGGGGATTACCTCATGGTGTTGCAGGTGGAAGAACCGATAACGTTAACGATCGGTAGCAAGGGAGAGATGCACTTTGAAGCTGGGTATTATATCTATGTAGGGTCAGCGAAAGCGAATTTAGAAAAACGCATAGAACGTCATAAACGGAAACGGAAACAGAAACATTGGCACCTGGACTATTTGCGAAGTATCAGCATTGTTGTAGCAGCCTTACCGATTCGCAGCTCCAGCGATTTAGAATGTGAATTGGCGAAGGCAATGAAGGCGATTAGTGTAGACGAGGTGAAAGGCTTTGGTTGCAGTGATTGTCATTGTACGTCACACCTATTCAAAATGGATGTGAATCCTATCCATGATGAACGCTTTATGATTGATGTGGTGGAAACGTTCCGTATGAATCGATTAAATGAGGCCATGTTAGACTTTCAAAAATAAAAATATGGGAATATTTATGCAACATATACGTTCGAAAGTGTTTATATTTGAGTGTATTGAAACTTTCATGTAAAAAGATAGAAAAAAAGTGCATAAAATGGTATAATGAATTAGTTATATAATCAGTATTGTAAAATGAGGTGATACAATGGAGGAAAAGGCTTGGAGTCATGGCAAAATTTTGCCGGTCCAAATCGATAAAGAAATGCGCAGTTCCTACATCGATTACGCCATGAGCGTTATCGTTATGCGCGCCCTTCCAGATGTACGCGATGGGTTGAAACCTGTACACCGTCGTATTTTATATGCGATGCATGAAACAGGCATGACACCGTCGAAACCGTACAAAAAATCGGCTCGTATCGTCGGCGACGTACTTGGTAAATACCATCCACATGGTGATAGCTCTGTGTACGACGCAACGGTGCGTTTGGCCCAAGATTTTAATACAAGATATCCACTGGTGGATGGTCATGGTAACTTTGGTTCCATTGACGGCGACTCTGCAGCGGCCATGCGGTATACGGAAGTTCGTATGTCTCGTATTGCCACAGAAATGCTAGCAGATATTGAGAAGAAAACAGTGGACTTCATGCCGAACTATGACGAATCTTTGGAAGAACCAACCGTACTTCCAGCTAAGATTCCGAATTTGTTGATCAATGGTTCCGCCGGCATTGCCGTGGGGATGGCGACGAACATTCCGCCTCACAACTTAGGGGAAGTGGTAGATGGTCTTGTGATGCTCATCGACGACCCAGAGGTGGATGTGAATCAATTGATGACGGCTATCAAAGGTCCAGACTTCCCAACAGGAGCGTCTATCCTTGGTCGTGAGGGTATTAAAAAAGCCTATGCCACAGGTCGTGGTAGCATCAAAATGCGTGCGAAAGCTCACATTGAGGCTATGACGAAAGGTAAACACCGTATCGTGGTCACAGAAATTCCGTACCAAGTGAACAAAGCGCGCTTAATTGCAACCATTGCAGATTTAAGCCGTGATAAAGTGGTGGACGGCATTACCGCCCTTCGTGATGAAAGTGACCGCCGTGGTCTTCGCATCGTCATCGAATTGCGTGCAGACGTGCAACCAGATATCGTATTGAATAAACTGTATAAACACACACAATTACAAGATACATTCGGCGTGATTATGTTGGCATTGGTGAAAGGCCATCCAAAAGTATTGACTTTGAAAGAAGTATTAGGTCATTACTTAACGCACCGCCAAGAAGTGATCGTACGCCGTACAGAGTTCGACTTGGCAAAAGCAGAAGCTCGTGCCCATGTATTGGAAGGCTTGTTGATCGCTTTAGATCATATTGATGAAGTGATCCATACGATCCGTAGTTCTCAAACTACAGATATTGCTCGTACGGCTTTGATTGAAAAGTTCAACCTTACAGAAATTCAAGCAAATGCTATCTTAGATATGCGTTTAGCTCGTTTAACAGGTTTGGAACGTGAAAAAATCGAAGAAGAACATGCGGCATTATTGGTGTTGATTGCGGACTTGAAAGCAATCTTAGCCTCCGATGCACGTCAACGTGACATCATCAAAGAAGAGTTAATCGCTATGAAAGAAAAATATGGTGATAAACGTCGCAGTGAAATCACTATCGATACATCTGACTTTGATGTGGAAGATTTAATTGCTGACGAAGAAATGGTCATCACCTTAACTCGTCAAGGTTATATCAAACGCATGAATGCTAATGTATACCGCAACCAACATAAGGGCGGCGTAGGTGTTGTGGGTATGAAAACGAAGGAAGATGATTATGTAGCGCAAATTATGCATGTACGCACTCATAATACATTGCTATTCTTCACATCCACAGGCCGTGCATACCGTTTGAAAGCCTACGAAGTGCCAGAAGCATCGAGCCGTAACTCTCGTGGTACAGCTATCATCAACGTACTTCCTCTTAATGTAGGGGAAACCGTGACGAACATGATCGACTTAGAACGCATCTCCAGCGATGTGAACTTGTTCATGGTCACAAAACAGGGCGTGGTGAAGCGGACATCCATTGATGAATACCGCAACATTCGTCGTGGTGGTTTGAATGCAGTAGCATTGGACGAAGGGGATCAGTTGATCTCTGTAGGCTTGACCTATGGCAACCAAGATGTATTGCTTGGTACGAAAAAAGGTATGGCTATTCGTTTCCATGAAAGTGACGTACGTTTGTTAAAACGTGCTGCTCGTGGGGTGAAAGGTATCAACCTCAACGCTGGTGACGAAGTGGTAGGTGCTAGCATCATCCACGGTACCGGCGAAGAATGCCAAGTATTCACCATCAGTGAAGAAGGGTATGGCAAACGCAATGTGGAAAGCTCCTACACTGTGCAAAAACGTGGTGGAAAAGGAACGAAAAACTTTAAAATCACCGACAAAACTGGCGAAGTCGTAGCTGTAGAAATCGTGAATGACAACGATGAAATGATGCTGATTTCTGAACAAGGTAAGATTATTCGCTTTGACGTGAACGACATTGCTGTGAAGAAAAGTAAAGCCATTTCTGGCGTGAAAACACAAAACTTAGACGAAGGAGATAAAATTGCTTCTGTAGCGGTTATCTCTGGAGAAGAGTTAAAAGAAGACGAAAGTTTATTCTAGTATTGGCTTTCTTGCCATTCTAAATGGTGCATAAGGGAAGAGCACGGTATACCCCTCACAAACGGTATTGCATAATGTATCGTCATTTGTTTCGTTATGCAGTCTGTGGCGCTCTATCTAAAAGGGAAGACCGTAACACACCCCTTCTCAAACTATACAGTGGTTATGTTTGTTCAGGGGTATGTTACGGTCTTCTGCATATGCGAGATTTAGGTAGAAAGGAACGCCACAAGGCTACTACTCGTAAGGGTGTTCCTCAGGGAGAGGTTATAAAATGCTTGAAACATGTTGCGGAATATGCTATAGTGTTAATTAATGAAAGGCTTAACTAACAATTAAATAAATTAATTTACTTAGTAAGTCATTTTATGATAAAATTATAAAGGAAATCAAAATCTGCGCTGGCCTAGTACCTGTGCGGTTTCAGAGGTATTTTTGAAACATGATGTTAACACTATTTTTCAAAAGTGCAATCTGCGCCGTAAAGTGGATTTTGAAGGGCGTGGTTATGCGGATTTATAATCTGATAACTAGATATCTGTGCGTAAATAGTGCACTGCACCATTTACGTCCACCATTGCGGGGACTGAAACTATTGTTTGCCAAAGTCCGACCATCCGTCAATTTTATAGACTTTAGAATTACTTCCCCATTGCGGGGACTGAAACGTTTCAAGATCAGAAGTAAGTTTATCTGTGGTGACCTTTAGAATTACTACCCCATTGCGGGGTCATGCAAACTACATCATCCTTTTCCCTAGGTACATATACGTCCACCAATGCGGGGACAGGTGAAATACCGATAGTCTTTTGCCCAAGAATGGATATCTATGCGTAAATGGTACACCGTACCATTTACGTCTTCTGCTTTTGGGTAGTTAGTGTTTAGCTTAATCGGAAATAAAAAAGAACCGTCTAGCATATTGCTAGGTGGTTCTTCTTGTGTTTGTGTAATTTAAGTAGTAAGGGTTGCCACATGGCTACTACTCGAAATGGCTTTATACTTTTCTCGCATTGAATTTTATCGATGAATAGCATATAATAGTAATGTTATATCATAAAATCAGAGTATTAGGAGGCGAGTCCTATTTTAGACTTTAAGCGTTTTACCTTAGAAGATAAGCCCCGTATTGATGCGTATTTCTCAGAGCATCATTATGAAGCGTCAGATAATAGTTTTACTACATTATTTATGTGGCAAGATATTTATGGCATTACTTGGGCAGAAGAAGAAGGCGTATTATTTATTAAAGGTGGTGGAGTGACAGAATCTCCATTTATGTTACCACCGTTTGCGGGAAAAGATGCCAAGTTTGTAGATGGATTACAAATGGCGAAAGAGTGGTTTAAGGAGAACCAAATTCCATTTTTATTAAAAGGTGTGAACCCAATCATGATGGAACGGATGCAAAAGTTGTGCCCAGATTGCTATGAATTTACACCTGACCGGGATAACTTTGAATATATCTATCGTACAGAAGATATGATTACCTTAGCAGGTAAAAAGTTACGTCAAAAGAAAAATCATTTGAATCAATTCCGCATGCAATATTCTAATTATGAATATATGCCTATTGATGATACTACCATTCCTCTCTGTCGTGAAGCGGCAGCGCAATGGGTGGAGGCACACCATGAAGAAGGTATTGAAGATGAGCTAACTGCCATCAATTTGCTCTTTGATCATTGGGATGCATTAGGCCTTGTAGGTGGTTGCATTAAATTGTTCGGACGAGTAGAGGCTTTCACCATTGGGGAAATGTTGAATGAGCATATGGCGCTCATTCATATTGAGAAAGCAAATCCAACCATCCGAGGTTTGTACCAAGCTATTAATAATGAATTTATTCGTCATGAATTTGCGGATACACAGTTTATCAACCGTGAAGAAGATATGGGCTTACCAGGTCTTCGTATGGCGAAAGAGTCGTATAACCCAGATCATTTTGCTGAAAAATATGATGCTCGTTGTATCAAAGAAGGTACTTGCGAGGGTAACCATCCATGACCTATTTTTGGGAAGGACTACTGATCGGCTTTGCCGTGTTGGCGCCCATAGGAATGCAAAATCTATTTATCATTAATACAGCATTGGTACAAAAGGTATCACGCATTATCACCACCATTTTAATTGTGGCATTTTTCGATCTTACCTTGAGTGTATCAGCCTTTTATGGCATTGGTGCCATCTTTGACATATGGCCATTTTTGAAAGGTATCGTTTTATTGCTAGGTGGGGCAGTCATCTTTTACATGGGCTATACTGTGTTTAATTCGGAGCCGAATGTATCTCATGTGGATACGAATGTGACCATCTGGAATATTGTGACCACTGCCTTTGCGGTGGCATGGCTGAATCCGCAGGCACTTATCGATGTGACGATGATGTTCGGTGCTGTGAAAGCCAGCATTCCAGAAGAAGCATCTCTCTATTTCTTGTTGGGATACATCGTGTCTGCCTTTGCTTGGTTTGGGGCACTGTCCACGATTATTCACAAATTATCAAAGCGCATCAAGATTTCGCAACTCGTATGGATTAACCGCATCTGTGGGGTGATCCTATTCGGGTATGGCGCTAAACTATTTTTAGATGGTGTCTTATTGTATATATAATTTATGAATTACCATTGCATCCTTTGGTGAGGCATTGTAATATAATAACTAATTGGGGTATGCGTTTGCGGATGCATATTTGAAAGAGCCGGCTACGCTGGCTCTTTTTCTATGTCAGTAAACTTTCACAAAAGAAGTGTATAAAGGGTCTAGCAGTAGGCCCTTATTTTTTTATATAATAATAGAATAAAGTATACGAACTGTTTTCTATGTACCATAGCGATGGAAGAGGGATTATTTTGAAATTTAGAATTGCCAAAGAGTCAGACACAAAAGAAGTCAAACGTTTGTGGGCTTATTGTTTTGAGCCAGAAGATCATCCATTTTTTAAATACTATTTTGATACGGCTTATGAACCAGACAATACGATGGTGGGTATCGACCGTAGTTATTTGGTGAGCACTGTTCATTTACGACAAAATACCATTCGTGTTCGCGGTGTGGACCTTCCTATGTCTTATATGGTAGGGGTTGCCACAGACCCGATTGTACGACGCAGTGGGGTCGGTAAAAAATTACTGAAAGCAGCCTTAGGGGAATTGAAAGAACGTGGCCAGGGCTTAACCATTTTAATGCCATCTTCTGCAGGATTTTATCAAAACTATGGCTGGGATTTATACGCTCATCAATGGGTACAAACCATGAAATTGGATGAGTTAGCCCCTCTGTTAAAGAAACTAGATAAAACCTTATCTTTTGGCATGTTGCGTTCCCCACGTGAATGGAAACGCTTAGCAGGCGTCTATGAAACGTATACGAAACCATTGTCCGGCTATGCAGTACGAAAAGAAAAAGAATGGGTTCGCCTGTTGGAATCTATTTTTGCAGAAGCTGTGCAAGTAGGATATGTAAAAAATGATTCTGGACAATTAGAAGGCTATTGTTTCTATCGCTTAGGAGAGCCTGAAATTTCGGTGAGTGAGTTTGTGTACACCACTCGCCGTGCGCAAAAAGCATTGTTGAACTTCTTGTACAACCATCGATCCCAAGGTGACAGCGTACGTTGGAACGAAGGCATGATTGACCAAGGTTACATCTTTCACACGAATGGAAAAACAGGGCACAGCACGATGCCATTTATGATGAGTCGTGTCGTAGATGTGAAGCTCGCTATGGAAAGCATTCCTGTACCCGTAGCCTTAGAAGGAGCGATCCAATTCGGAGTGAAAGACCCATTATGTGAGTGGAACCACGGCACCTATGTAGTGTCCTATAAAGAGGGGAAAGCGCAAGTGGTGAAACACAAAGAACATGTGGACGTCAATGCGAAGTTAGTGTTCTCCGTAGGGGCCTTGAGCTTACTTCTTATGGGGCGCATGAGCGCAACAGAACTGGCCTTTGAAGACACGCTAGAAGGACCTGATGATATATTAGAAGTGTTAAATCGGGCGTATCCAAGACAAAATACATATATCAATGAATGGTGGTAAGATGCTTTGTTAAGTTGATACCATCACCAGAAGATAAAAAAGAGCACTATGCTTTTCTTGACAAACTGTGAGAATACCTAAGTTTGCCATAAGATGTGTGGTGTTCTTTTTATTTTTCTATTGATCTTATGCATAAGAGCTGGTAGAGTGATCTTATATACATGTATATAGGAGAT
The DNA here is from genome assembly GCA_963518505.1 of uncultured Veillonella sp. Classification (GTDB taxonomy): domain Bacteria; phylum Bacillota; class Negativicutes; order Veillonellales; family Veillonellaceae; genus F0422. The sequence continues at coordinate 55,664 of CAUQIT010000011.1, forward strand.
AGAGATGAGTGCGATAAACTTTACTAAATCATTACAACATAGTGGACCAGAGTTTGTATCGAATAATGCAAAAGAAGGTCGGAAGGTAATTTCTGCTATAGAGAGCGAACTAAAACGGTGCGAATCCTTTTTTATCAGCGTAGCCTTTATTACAGCAGGTGGACTGAGTCCATTATTAATGACGTTAAAAGAGTTAGAAGAAAAGCATATTCCAGGTCGTATTTTGACAACCAATTTTTTGATGTTTAATGATCCTAAAATACTAGACAAATTAAGTCAGTTTAGTAATATAGAGCTCCGCATATTTGATGCACAAGGGTCTGATGTAGGCTTTCATACAAAAGGATATGGATTCCATTTAGAAGATGAGTTTACAATTATCATGGGTAGTTCGAATATGACACTCCATGCTCTGACGAGAAATAAAGAGTGGAATGTGCATTATAGTTCTCATAAGCAAGAAACTTTTGTGACATCTGTCTTAGAAGAGTTTGAAAGTTTATGGGCAGCAGATGAGACAAAGACTTATGTAGAATATATTGATACGTATAGAATGTTATATAAACAGTGTAATGATTCTACTAAGAAACAATTACCAGCGGTGGCAGATACAAATATAAATGAATATAATCAACCTCCAAAAGTATTACAGCCGAATAGTATGCAGTCCTATGTGATTGAAAAGTTTACAGAACTATATGAGACAGGGGCTAACAAGGGATTATTAATTTCTGCAACTGGTACAGGTAAAACTTATGCATCAGCCTTTGCGGTAAGCAGTGTTAAACCAAAGCGAGTGCTATTTTTGGTCCATCGTGAACAGGTAGCTCGTCAAGCGATGGAATCATATCAACGTGTTATTGGTGATGCTGTGACGTATGGTGTGTTATCAGGTACAGCAAAAGGGTTTTCTGAGACGTATTTATTTGCCACTATGCAAATGATGTCGAAGCCAGAGTGTTATGAGCGATTTTCTCCCACAGATTTTGACATCATCGTTATAGATGAGGCACATCGGGCGGGATCTGAAAGTTACCATCGGATTATGGAATACTTCAAACCTAAGTTTTGGTTTGCTATGACCGCTAGTCCAGAGCGTACAGATGATTTCGATATTTATAAATTATTTGATTATAATATTATTCATGAAATACGATTACAACATGCATTAGAGGCAGATTTGCTGTGTCCATTCCATTATTTTGGTATAGGGCGATTATCTGATGGGAGCACAACCTATGAAGGTGATGAGGCACAAAGCATTTTTGCCAATGAATGGGACTACGAAACAAGAGCTAGATTAATTCTAGAGCAATGTAATTTTTATGGATATTCTGGAGAGCGAGTAAAAGGGTTAGTATTTTGTCATAGCATTGAAGAAGCGCAAGAACTATCAATGGCCTTTAATCAACTGGGGATGCGAACTCTTAGTCTAAGTGGTGCAGACTCACAAGAAAGTCGTGAAGCGGCGATTCAAAGATTATCGGGATCGGATGCAAATGATGCATTAGACTATATTATGACGGTAGATATTTTTAACGAAGGTATCGATATTCTAGAAGTCAATCAAGTTGTTATGGTTCGTGGCACAGAGAGTCCTATCGTATTTGTGCAACAATTAGGAAGGGGATTGCGTCGTCACAACAGTAAAGATTATGTAGTCGTTCTTGATTTTATTGGAAACTTTAATAATAACTTTATGATTCCTGTAGCTCTTTCTGGTGATGTAAGCCATAATAAGGATAGTTTACGCTATTATGTACAAGAAGGTACGCGAGTGATTCCAGGTGCATCTACCATCCATTTTGATGCCATTGCTCAAGAACGCATTTTTAAATCTATTGATACGGCTAAGTTCACGCAGATTAAACATATTCGACAAGCCTATAAAAATTTAAAATATAAATTAGGGCGCATACCTAAATTGATAGATTTTGAAAACTATGGAAGCATTGATATTTCTTTGATCTTTAGTAGTAATGCAAAAACATATTATAAGTTTTTGGTAGACTATGAAAAAGACTATACGCATAGGTTTTCGGCGGTAGAAGCTAAAATATTAGAATATATGGGGCAATATATGGTACTTGGCAAACGTGTGCATGAACTCTATGTATTGGAAGGATTATTGAAAGGTGAAGCTAATCCATTGGTGTATATGAAACGTCAGTTAGTAAGATTAGGTATTCCTTGCACAATCCATACAGAAAAAAATATTATCAATTTATTTACAGGTCAGTTTAAGACAGGTTCCTCTAAAGCTGGATTTAAGGACGCTGTGTTGTGTGATGAAGAGGTCGATGGATTACAAATATCAACAGTATTCCGTGAAGCTCTAGAAAAAGAAGGGTTCCGTGATATGGTCGAAGACTATGTGAAAGTGGGCTTTCAAAGAAATCAAAAATACTTTAGTCAACGATATGAGGAGGCCTCATTTACGCTGTATCAAAAATATACGTACGAAGACGTATGCCAATTAATGGAGTGGGAAACTAGTATCGTACCATTAAATATTGGTGGTTATAAATATGATGAGGCTACCAAAACATATCCGGTATTTATCAATTATGATAAGGGCGAAGATATTGCAGATACTATTAGATATGAAGATAAATTATTATCTCCACAACAATTAATTGCTATTTCTAAAAGTGGTGTGGACCTTAGTAACAATTTGGTACAAAAAGCGTTACATGCAAAAGAAGAAGGCATTACTATGCATTTGTTTATCCGAAAAAATAAGAACGATGAAGATGGGGCAAAAGAGTTTTATTATTTAGGTCATATACATGCAACAGGGGAAGCAGAAGTATTTACCATGCCAGGTACAACGAAAAAAGCCGTTCGTATTATGTATGATTTGGAAACTCCGATACGTGAAGATTTGTACGACTATTTTGTGAATCATTAAAGGAGATATGGATGAAAACGATAGAAGTAGTAGCGGTAGTTATTTTGAAAGATAACCAAGTATTAACTACACAAAGAGGTTATGGAGATTTACAAGGACGTTGGGAATTTCCAGGGGGTAAAATTGAGTTTGAAGAAGATCATAAAGCAGCCTTATCTCGTGAGATACAAGAAGAATTAGATGTGCAGATTACAGTAGGAGATTTTTTAACAACTGTAGAGTATGATTATCCTAATTTTCATCTTATTATACATGCCTATCAATGTGAGTTATTAGGAGAATTTCATTTACAAGAACATAGTGCAGCTCGTTGGTTAAACTTAGAAACTTTATATGATGTAGATTGGTTGGAAGCAGATTTGCCCATCGTGGAATGTGTGAAAAGGTTTATGTAGTCTTTACTTTGATGCTGCATTACATTATAATTTAAAGCAAGAAAGTACATAAAATGATATGAGGGGGGATATCTATCGATAATTCAAAGAGAATTTTAGAAATAGCAGAATATAATAATGGGTTAGTTACGACAGATATGGTTGTAAAAGAAGGTATATCACGGAGTAGCTTACAATATTTAGTACAACAAGGAAATTTAGAGCGTGCTTCAAGAGGGGTATATACATTACCTGAAGTATGGGAAGATGAATTTGTTGTCTTACAAAACCGGTATAAACGTGGAATCTATTCTTTGGATACTGTGTTATATTTAACTGATTTAACTGATAGGACGCCAATACGGTTTAATATGACATTCCCTTATGGCTATAACTTAACAAATCCAAAGGCTGATGGAATTTTATGTAGGGGTATACGATCATCATTATATGATATTGGCATAAGTGCATTAGTAACGCCCAGCGGCAACACGGTAAGGGGATACTCTGTAGAGAGGACTTTATGTGACATTTTGCAACCAAGGTATCATACAGATATTCAAGTTATTATAGAAGCATTTAAACGATATACTAAAAGAACTGAAAAAAATATTCCTTTACTTTCCGAGTTTGCAAAGCTGTTGAAAGTAGAGGATAAAGTTCGTTCTTATTTAGAGGTGTTATTATGAAAAATGCTATGCAGCTTAAAAGTGTTATAAAAAAGATTGCAAAGGATAAGAATATATCAGCACAGATACTTTTACAAAACTATATGTTAGAACGTTTTTTAGAGCGAATTTCATGTAGTAAGTACAAAAATAACTATATCCTCAAAGGCGGATTTCTCATTGCATCTATGATTGGAGTGAATATGAGATCTACTATGGATATGGATGCAACAATAAAAGGGTATCCATTAAATAAAGAAACAATTATAGAAATGATTGATAATATTATAAGGATATCGTTGGACGATGGAATATCTTTTAACAGAGGTATAGTGCAAGAAATTAGAGAAAAAGATGAATATATTGGATATAGAGTATCATTAGTTGGCAATTATGAAAAAATGTCAGTGCCTCTAAAATTGGATATTACTACTGGTGACAAGATTACACCAAAAGAAATTGAATATACATATAAGCTTATGTTAGACGAAAGAAGTATTAATATATTGGCATATAATTTATCAACGATTCTTGCAGAAAAGTTAGAAACGGTTGTTGCGCGAGGAGACCAAAATACCAGACTTAGAGATTATTATGACATTTTTATATTAATTAAGTTAGAGAGTCAAAATATAGAAATATCTACTTTGCAAATGGCATTAAGTGAAACTGCAAAAAAACGAGGTACATATGATAGGATAAAAGAGTTCGACCAAGTTATTGAAATAATTGAATTTAGTGATATTATGCAGCAACGGTGGAGGAATTATTCTAAGAACTTTAGTTATGCAGAAGATATTAGGTTTGAGGAAATATGCGCAGAGATTAAGAATATTTTAAAACAATTAAATATATAAATCATATAAGCACATATTAAGATCATAGAGTATAGGAGAGAACATGAAAAAAATAACGACATCGATTTTGCTAGCGCTATTCAGCGCCACAATTTTTACACCAGCCCATGTAGAAGCTAGCTGGTTATCTAAAACGTGGAAAAAGGTTGAAAAGTCTTGGAATGAAGCGGGTACACAAAACACATCTACAGAAACAAGTAGTCCTTCTGAGGGTACAGTTCGATTACCACAGCGATCTGACTATCCTAGTAGCTATAATTATGGCTATAAAAAAGATATGGGATTAAATGATATTGAGTTTGTTGTACTGGGGGTTCCATTTGGAGCAACTATGGGGGATATTAAGAGAAGCTTAGGTACTCCTACATATGAAGGAACCCATTTGAGGTATGGTGGAGTTACATTTTATAATGGAGCTATCAAAGGAAATATAACAGATAGGGATTCTGTTAGATATATAATAATTACCAATCGTGATGCTACTACGTATCGAGGAATAGCTGTAGGTGATTCATTAGAGCAGGTCTATAAGGCCTATGGTAAGCCTATATATATTTTTGAGGATAATTCATGGTTTTATGGTATGTTTGTATGGGGTGGAGATAATCTTTTTGGTATCAAATTTAAAAATGATGGTAAAAAGGTTACAGAAATTTTCATTGGATAACGAATTAGATATAATGAATGCATTAAAATTAATACGAATTGTAGCTGAGTCTGTATAGATTTGTTCAGCGTAGTTATTTATATAAGTATTGAAAGAGGATTAGAGAGAGAATATGAAAAAAATTACCACATCTATTTTAATAGCACTATTCAGTGCCACCATCTTTACGCCAGCCCATGTAGAAGCTAGCTGGTTGTCTAAAACGTGGAAAAAGGTTGAAAAATCTTGGAATGAAGCGGGGAAACAAAGTAGCTCTACTGGAACAACTAGTACTTCTTCTAGTACAATTCGGTTACCACAACGATCTGAGTATCCAAGTAGCTTTAGGTACGGACAAGTAGTAGGGCAAAGTATGGATATACAAGACCTTACCATTGCAGGAGTACCAGTGAATGCGAAATATAGCGAAATACGAAAGGCGTTGGGAGTGCCGACAGAAGAAAGAATGTATGATCCTTCTTCATATACTGGTCCAAATACATTTATGAGATATGGTGGAATCAAGTATTCTAGTCTTATGGGAGACCTAGATAGAGCCGGTATGATAACTATAGAAAATAGAGATGCTGTGACTTATCGTGGTATTGCAGTCGGTGACTCTTTAGACGCTGTGTATCAAGTATATGGTAGACCTAATTATATTAATAGTGAAAATGATTGGTTCTATGGATATTTTGTGTGGGCTTCAGATGCAATAAGGGGTATATATTTTGAGAATGACGGAGAAAAGGTAACTAAGATTAGAATAGTAACCTCCTAATATAATTGGAATACTAGTTTCCATTCATACATTATGTTTCTACTACAAAGGAGGCACAAATGAACAATACGCAAATACTTAACCCTTCCTTCTCTCTCCGCCAATCTCCTATCTCTCAAAACAACTCTACCCCCATCACCTATGAATACTCTCGACTCCTAGAAGACTTCCCCCTCACTCATGGTGTGACGTACCGCTATGGTGGTGTCAGCGAAGGTAGCTTTAACAGTTTCAACATGGGTCTGCATGTCGGTGATACGCCAGATGCGGTGGCAGAGAACCGCAAACGCTTAGCACAGGTGCTTGGTGTGGATTCTAGTCGGTTGACTTGTGGTGAGCAAGTGCATGGGGTAGGTGTGACGAGGGTAACGGAAGAGCTAGTGGGCAAAGGCGCTTTCAGTTGGGATGACAGTATCCCAGACAGCGATGCGATTCATACGAACTTGGTGGAGGTTCCTCTCTTGTTGCTTGTGGCGGACTGTGTGCCTGTGCTTATCTATGATGCGGTGCATCATGCAGTGGCGGTTGTCCATGCAGGCTGGCGTGGAGCCATCGCTCACATTGTGGAGCGTACGATGGATAGTATGCACGAGGCATACGGAACGTTGCCATCCGATTGTTACCTCTTCATCGGTCCTTCCATTGGAGCGGACTCCTTTGAGGTAAGCGAAGAGATCGCTGAACAATTTCGACAAGACATGCGTGCCTTGGGGCTTTCACAGGTGGATCAGGTGGTGCGTTATATCCAACGAGCAGAGCAACTGACACCCCATGTGGATTTAAAAGGATACATCGCCGCTTGTGTGGTGCACAAGGGTGTACCACTGAAGCAAGTGTCGGTATCATCCACAGACACGATGACCACGGATGGATGTTACTCGTACCGGCGAGATCATGGACGGACTGGTCGAATGGCTATGTTCGCTGTTTTGCGAGACCAAGCCTAGGACACAGATGTCTTAGACTCCTTTCCTACGAGGGCAATTACGTTCACAGGACCACATAAGACACTGTAAGGCACCCGAGAACATGACATACGATGGCTGTGTGCGATAGAACATACCCTTTCATGTAGACATGAAATACTTGACAAATATATAAACTAGATAACTAAGAATAAGAAAATACAGAGAACTAGGCTTGAAATCATGCTTTTTCTATGTACTTTTCTTATTCTTTCGTTTATAATAAGAAAGATAAAGTATTATTTTTTTTATGAAGACCTTTCAGAGTGGAATGTAACGACGAAAGAGGACTGACATATATGATAGCAACAGCATTACATGAAGTGCAGAAACGCATCGAAGCGGCGAAAGCACGAGTGGGAAGGACAGATTCTGTTATACTAGTAGCGGTGACGAAGAATCATCCTGTAGAGGCTGTACAAGAGGTAGCCCAGTTAGGCGTAAGAACTGTGGGTGAGAATCGTGTACAAGAAGCAAAAGAAAAAATGGAACTCTACCAGGGACCAGAGTTACAATGGCATTTGATTGGACAATTGCAAAACAATAAAGTCCGCAATGTTATCGGTAAGTTTGCATTGATTCATTCAGTTCACAGTGTTAAGTTGTTGGATGAAATTCAGCGCATTGCCGCTAGGGAAGGGTTAGTACAAGAAGTATTACTGCAAGTCAATGTGGCACGAGAAGAGAGTAAGTCTGGTATGGATGTGGAAGAGTTTCCTACTATACGGGAATATGCCAAAACATTACCCAATGTACGGGTAAAAGGGCTTATGTGTATGGCACCATTTTTTGATGATCCAGAAGAGGCTCGCCCAATTTTTCGAGTGGCCCATGCTTTATTTGAAGACATGAAACTTCATTTTGATGAAGGGCAGATTGAATATATATCCATGGGGATGACCCATGATTTTGAAGTAGCAATTGAAGAGGGTGCAAATATTGTTCGTGTGGGAACCGCAATATTTGGAGAACGCCACTATGATAAGTAATGGAGGAAATGACGATGGCACTGAAAGACAGCTGGAATTCTGTAAAAAACTTTTTTGGCGGTAATCAAGATGATGGATATGAATATGAAGAGTATTCAGATGATACATATGAAGAAGAATTTCAACAGCCAGTGGTAACAGCACCAGTGGCAGGTGGTAATGGACCTGTAGCATCTGCAGTAAAACCAAAAACAGGAGGATATAATACAGTGGCACAACGTTCTAGTGGTATGAAAGTAGTCATCGTAGAGCCAAAAGCATTCGAAGACTCTGAAAACATTGCAAATCAATTGCGCGATATGCGTCCAGTAGTGATTAATTTTGAAAATACAGACCCTCATGAAGCTGCACGCATTGTGGACTTTGTTAGTGGCGCTACATTTGCCTTAGATGGCAAATTAGAAAAAATTGGTAAAGATATTTTCATCTGCGTACCAGTAAATGTAACAGTAGATTATACAGATAAAGAGTATACAGAAATATCTGATAAATTAGCTTGGAAAGAGCCACAAGCCTAACTATTAGGAGGTAGCCATGCAAAAAATACTGATAATTGGCGTAGGATCGATGGGTGGTGCTATTTTACAAGGGGCTTTGGAGCAAGGCGTTTGGGGCCCTGAGGAAGTAGATGTATTGGTTCGTCGCAGTGAACAAGCGGCGGAATTAGAGCGCACATTTGGTGTGACAGCTTTTACGGATTGTGATGCCATACCTGCCTTTGATGAGTATAGAACTATCGTATTTGGCGTAAAACCTCAAGTATTGTCATCTCTTATGCAAGAGGTGGGACCGCTTATTGAGCCGAGAACGCTATGTATTTCCATTGCAGCAGGCATTACATTGGATACATTGCAGTCTTTTGCGCCTCATGCGCATTGGTTGCGAGCTATGCCGAATACACCAATCTTAGTGAAAGCCGGTTTTACAGCCATTGCAAGTAGTGATGAGGTAACGCCTGGTGAACGGGAGCAAGCCTTGCGTATTTTTGAAGCATTAGGTGAAGCTGTTGTATGTTCAGAAGCTGATTTAGACCGTATTGGTGCGTTAGCGGGAGCTGGTCCAGGCTATATGTATACCATTTTAGATGCTATGGCCAATGCAGGAGTTCGGATTGGTCTTACTAGGCCATTGGCGTTACAAGCGGCGGTACAGACCATGTATGGCTCGGGATTAATTGCCTTAGAAACAGGCTCTCATCCTAGTGTACTGCGGGACCAAGTGACCTCTCCAGGGGGGACCACCATAGCAGGGATTGCTGCTATGGAAAAAGAAGGATTGCGGTCCTCTATTATGGAAGGTGTCCTAGCTTGTTATGAGCGGTCAAATGAAATAGGAAAACAACGTGAAAGATAAAGAAAAGTTAATTCGATATTTTGAAGCATCTGGTAATGGCGAAGAAGCTAGACGTATGATCGACCTAGCTGAGCAAGTACAAGCAGGCAGACCATACCGTGTAACAGATTTTATGTCTCCAGCAGGTCTTGTCATTGCGGATGCAGTGAAAGCGAATTTCGGTGGTATTGATACCATTTCCAGTGGTGGCTACGAAGGGGCAGAACGCCTTCGCGTGGCCTTTGTGGACCCTCACTTTCAAGGTACAGTAGATTTACAAATTGCGGTGTTGAAAGTATCTTGGGACCCACGATTCCGACTGTTGACGCATCGTGATGTATTGGGCTCGTTGATGGGGCTTGGTATTGATCGTACTCATTTTGGGGATATTATCGTCACTAGTGGCGGTGCTCAGGTGATTGTCGATGAGACGATAGCAGATTTTGTCATTCAAAATTTCACAAAAATTGCTATGGTTACTGTAACAGTATCCCGGATGGAATTGAGTGAATTACAACCGAAAGAAGAAAAAATAAAAGAAGTACGAACTACTGTAGCTTCCATACGTTTGGATTCCATAGCTTCTTCTGGATTTAGTACATCTCGTACAAAAGTAGTAGAAGCCATCAAAGCAGGATTAGTGCAAGTGAATTGGCAACCTGCAAAAGGACCAGCGCAAGAAGTAAAAGAAGGGGATGTTATCTCTCTTCGTGGCAGAGGTCGTATGCAAATAGAAAGTATTACAGGTACGTCTAAAAAAGGACGTATTGGAGTACATCTGAAACGATTTATGTAAGGAGGCTGATCCTATGTTAACACCAATGGATATTCATAATAAAGAGTTTGGAAAAAGTATTCGTGGCTTTGACTGCGATGAAGTAAACGAGTTCTTGAATGAAGTGGTACAAGCCTATGAAATCTTGTATCGTGAAAACCGTGAAATGACTGATAAAGTAGAGCAAATGGAAAAACGGTTGAATCAATATGAATCAACGGAAGAAACTATGCGTAATACATTGGTACTGGCTCAAGAAACTGGTGAAAACGTAAAAGAGGCAGCTCGTAAAGAGGCTGATATAATTCTACAAAATGCAGAGCAACAACGTAAATTAATCTTAGAAGATGCGAATCGTGCGTTGCGAGAAGCAGAAGCTAAATATGCTACCATTGCGAATGAAATGGCCGTGTTCCGTGCAAAAGTAGAATCAATTTTAACAGCGCAATTACAATTATTAGATGGTATTGCTTTACAGGACATCACACCTGTAGAGACTGAAACAGAAGTATAAGGTGAATTTCGGCTTGATTATTCAAGCCGTTTTTGCCATTGTAAGAGATATATAAGGATAGTAGGATGATTACTGTTGGACTTTCACTCAAGGATAGACCTTGCCTAGTTGTAGGCGGCGGAGCGGTGGCCTTACGGCGTATTAAAAAATTAATAGACGAAGAGGCATCTATTATGGTGGTCAGTCCTGATGTGCTGCCTGACATTGCAAGATACCATGAAACAGGTGCATTACAATGGGTAGCAGAGCTGTATCGCTCAGAATACATGGTAGGCCAACAGTTTGTCATCATCGCTACAGATCGTCCAGATGTGAATGCTCAGGTCATGGAAGATGCTCAAGAAGTACAAGCTTTCATTAATCGTGCCGATGTGAAAGATGATTCTACTTGGGTATTCGGCAGTACTACGGAGATTGGTGATTTAGAGATTTCTATATTTACCAATCAAGTGAGCCCACGAGTGAGTCGCTTGCTTAGACAGGATATAGAAAGAAGATATGGCATATTAGCCGAGTGGCTACCTCAGATTCGTCTATGGAGACAAGAATTACAGCATATATTAGATACGCCAAAAGAACGAGAGCAGTTCTGGCGTACAAATTTAGGAGAATCGGAGTTTATACAAATAGTAGAGGGTCAAGGAGACTCAGTGAAGGAGAATATTGTACATGCAATTAGTCGTATTAGGTCTCAATCATAGAAGTGCACCTGTAGATGTACGAGAGAAATTTTCTTTTTCCAAAGAAGCTCTCGATCATGCTATGGATCACATCTATGCTCATGAAGAAGTAGAGGAGTGCGTCCTTTTATCGACGTGTAACCGCACAGAACTCTATGTCGTCCTAAATGACATGGAGAATGTAAAAGAATATATGATACGTTTACTACTGCATCTGAAAGGTGAAGAAACAGTAGACGTAGATGAGAAATGGTTTTTCCTTTATGAAGGGAAAGCATGTATTTCTCATTTATTTAGAGTGGCATCTAGTTTAGATTCTCTTGTGTTAGGAGAAGGTCAAATTTTGAGTCAATTAAAAATGGCTTATATTTCTTCCTATAGTAAGGGATTAACAGCGTCTGTATTTAATATTATTTTCCAAAAAGCCATTGCTGTAGGGAAACGTGTGCGTACAATGACGGGAATTGCAAATACGCCCGTATCTGTTAGTTATACAGCAGTCAATTTAGCGGAAGATAGTTTAGAGATTCCTATCAGTGAGGCAAAGGTTCTCATTTTGGGAGCTGGTCAAATGAGTGAGCTCACAGCTCGTCATTTACAAGCTAAAGGGGTAAAGAGTATTTTCGTGTCCAACCGGACGTTCAAAACAGCGGAAGAATTGGCAACCCAATTTAATGGTAAGGCTGTGGTTTTTGATCATTTCGTAGAAGAAGCCAAAACAGCAGATATTATTATTACATCTACCGGTGCACCGCATTATGTGATTGAGCGGGAAGAAGCGGAAGAAATTATGGATGGTCGAGATGGTAAGTCGATTGTCATGATCGATATTGCCGTACCTCGTGACATCAATCCAGATGTAACAGAAATTCCAGGGGTGTATTTGTTTAACATTGATGCATTGGAAAGTGTAGTAGAAGCAAACAAGCACCAACGAGAAGAAGAAGCTAAAAAAGCAGAGCCTATCTTAGAAGAAGCCTTACAAGAAATTGAAGAAAAATTACAATATCTATCGGTTCGGCCTATTATGGTCTTGCTTAGTGAAAAAGCAGAAGCCATTCGTAAACGTGAAGTGCATCGCGCGATGGCAAAATTACCTAATGCTACAGAGCTAGAACGTAAGATTATTAGCAATATGTCCCGCATGTTGGTACGTAAATTATTGCGTGATCCAATGATTCATTTTGGTGAAATTGCGGGTAAAGAGGAAGAACGAGATTATTGGAAGTTATTCCAAGATATGTTTGCTTTGGAAGTGGAGGACGACACACTATGAGAGACACAATTCGTATAGGCACCCGTAGTAGTGCTCTTGCTTTATGGCAAGCCAACTATGTAGCAGATACATTGCGCAAACATTACCCACAATACAAGGTGGAGTTAGTTCATCACAGTACGAAAGGGGATCGTATTTTAGAAAAACCATTGGCTGAAATTGGTGGCAAAGGTTTATTCACAGAAGAGCTAGAAGCATCCATGCGTGATGGTAGCATCGATTTGGCTGTACACAGCTTGAAAGATATGCCTACAGAATTGCCAGAAGATTTGGTACTAGGCGCTATTACAGAGCGTGAAACACCATGTGATGCTTTGGTATCACCAAAATATAAAACACTGGATCAACTGCCACAAGGTGCTAAGGTAGGAACCAGTAGCTTACGCCGTCAAGCACAATTGTTGAATCAACGACCTGATTTGCAGATTTCTGTACTTCGTGGGAATGTGCAAACACGTTTGAATAAATTAGAAACAGAAAACTTTGATGCCATTGTATTAGCAGAGGCTGGTTTAAAACGATTGGGTTTGGAGTCTGTTATTACACAGACTTTCACCAGCGATGAAATCATCCCTGCTGTAGGGCAAGGGGCATTGGGCATTGAATGTCGCAAGGATGATGCAGAAATGCTAGATATGTTATCTGTATTGCACGATGAAAATACTATGTGGGCTACTCGTGGAGAACGCAGTTTTCTTCGTCAACTTGAAGGTGGTTGCCAAGTACCGATGGGTGTACATGGGACGATTTATAAAGGACAATTAACGTTGAAAGCAATCATTGCTTCTTTAGATGGAAAAAATTGTTTTGAAGGTGAATTGTCAGGACCAAAAGAAAAAGCAGATATGTTAGGTCGTAACTTGGCGAAAGCTCTCTATGAAGAAGGGGGAAAAGCCATCATTGACGATTTAGTAGAAAGAGGAGTATTGAAATGACAGGCATTGTATATTTAATTGGTGCCGGACCAGGTGATCATAAATTAATCACTCTAAAAGGTAAGGAATGTATTGAGAAAGCAGACGTTATTGTCTATGACTATTTAGCAGATGCTCATTTCTTGTCCTATGCGAAAGAAGGAGCAGAGATCATTTATGCAGGTAAAAAAAGCAACAATCATACGATGCACCAATGGGAAATCAACGAACTTCTCGTAAAATGCGGGTTAGAGGGCAAAGTAGTAGCTCGTTTAAAAGGAGGCGACCCTCTAGTATTTGGTCGTGGTGGTGAAGAAGCGTTGGCTTTGGTAGAAGCGGGCGTGCCATTTGAATTTGTACCTGGTATTACATCTGGTATTTCTGCGCCAGCCTATGCGGGAATTCCTGTTACACAGCGTGCTATGGCTACTTCCTTTGCTATCGTTACAGGTCATGAAGATCCAACAAAACCAGAATCCGGTATGAACTGGGAAGGCTTAGCAAAATCTGTGGATACCATCTCCTTTGTGATGGGCATATCTAATTTACCGAGCATTGCTACTAACTTAATCAAATATGGTCGTCCTAAGGAAACGCCAGTGGCGGTCATCCGTTGGGGCACAAAACCAATCCAAGAAACAGTGGTCTCTACCTTGGAGCATGTGGTAGAAGATGTAGAAAAAGCACAATTGAAAGCACCAGCTATTGTTATCGTTGGGGAAGTAGTGTCTCTGCGGGAGCAATTACGTTGGTTTGATAATAAACCATTATTTGGTAAAACTATCGTGGTCACACGAGCTCGTAGTAAAGCTAGTGCCTTATCTGAACGATTACTGGAATTAGGTGCGCATGTCATCGAAGCATCTGCTATCAAAACACAGGCGTTGCCTCGTACAGAGGAGATGGATGTGACCTATGATAGCTTATCTTCCTACGATGGATTAATTTTTACATCTGCCGAAGGGGTGCGGTTCTTTTTTGATGGTCTATTAAACCGTGGTTTAGATGGCCGTGCTTTAGGTTCTATGAAAGTATGTGCCATTGGCAGTGCTACAGCGAAATCCTTGTTAGATCGAGGCATTCGTGCAGACATCGTGCCACCGAATTACCAAGCGGAATCTGTGGTGGAAACGATTACCACTGAACAAGGTCGTGTATGGCCAGAGCGAGCATTAGGTGACTTGCGCTTTGTGTTAGTACAACCAAAAGTGGCGCGCGACGTGATTTACAAAGGACTTTCACAGGCAGGATGCGATGTGACAGTATTGCGTTTGTATGAAACGGTACAAGATACGTCCCATAAAGAATATTTAGAAGAAGCCTTGCGAGCAGGTGAAGTAGATTACATTACGTTTACAAGTTCTTCTACGGTGACGAATACAAAAGATATGCTTGGCTCCGATGCGGTGAGTTTATTAGGAAACACGAAGGTTGTTTGCATTGGACCGATTACAGGCGCAACTTGCGTAGAAGAAGGAATTCAACCAGATTTAATTGGAGAAACTTTCACAATCCCTGCGATGGTGGACTTAATCTTGAACGATTGCAAATAGAAAGAGGCACAATATGGAATTACGAAATCGACCAAGACGATTGCGCATCAACCCAGCCATGCGTGCGTTGGTTCGTGAAACAACATTACAAGTAGAAGACTTAATTTATCCTATATTTATTGTTCCCGGAACAGCGGTGAAAGAAGAAATTTCTTCCTTACCAGGGCAATATCATGTGTCCGTGGACGAAGCTGTAAAATTGGCGAAAGAAGCCTATGACTTAGGTATTAAGGGTGTGGAAATTTTCGGCATTCCTACTTACAAAGATGAAGATGGTTCTTCTGCGTGGGATATGGAACAACCGGTACAGCAAGCGATTATGGCGATCCGTAAAGAAGTGCCAGAGTTGATCGTTATTTCCGACGTATGCCTTTGCCAATACACATCTACAGGCCATTGCGGTCATGTGGAACATCATGAAGTCATCAATGATGCTACATTGCCATTGTTATGCAATGTAGCAGTGAGCCATGCGAAAGCGGGAGCTCATATGGTAGCGCCATCGGACATGATGGATGGACGTATTGCTGCGATTCGTGAAGCCTTAGATGCATCGGGATTCAACCATGTATCTATCATGAGTTATGCGGCGAAATATGCGTCCGCTTACTATGGACCATTCCGTGATGCGGTCCATTCTGCACCGGGATTTGGGGACCGTAAAGGATACCAAATGGACGAGGCCAATCGTTTAGAAGCGCTGCGTGAAGTGGAACAAGATATCATCGAAGGGGCGGACATCATTATGATTAAGCCGGCTCTATCCTATTTGGATATTGTGCGTGAAGTACGGGATAACTTCGATTGCCCATTAGCCGTGTATAATGTCAGTGGTGAGTATGCCATGATTAAAACAGCAGCGGCAGCAGGTCTTGTGGACGAAAAACGCATTACCTTGGAAACCTTGCTCTCCATGAAACGAGCAGGGGCGAAGATGATTATTACTTACCATGCCTTGGATGTGGCACGTTGGCTACAAGAAAAATAGTGTGGAAATATAGGAGCCAATTATGTTTAGTTTAGAAAAATCAAAACAAGCCTTTACAGAGGCTCGTACATATATGCCGGGTGGTGTGAACAGCCCTGTTCGCTCATACCGCAGTGTAGGGGGCAATCCTCCTTTCATCAGTTCTGCCAGCGGATCTCGCATTTACGATATTGATGGCAATGAGTACATCGATTACGTATTGTCTTGGGGGCCTATGATTCTAGGTCATGCGAACCCTGAAATCGTCGCATCTATTTTGGAAGCCATCCCTCGTGGTACTAGTTATGGGGCGCCAACACTACTAGAAACAGAAGTGGCAAAAAAAATCCAAGCCTTCTATCCGTCCATGGAAATGGTGCGCATGGTGAACTCTGGTACAGAATCTACCATGAGTGCTTTGCGGTTGGCTCGTGGCTACACAGGTCGTGACAAAATTGTGAAATTCATCGGCTGTTACCATGGTCATAGTGATAGCTTGTTAGTGAAAGCTGGTTCCGGCTTAGCGACCTTTGGTGTGCCTGATAGTCCCGGTGTGCCAACTGGTGTGGCAGGAGATACGATTACATTGCCGTACAATGATTCTGATGCGGTGCGCCAATTATTTGAGGCTCATGGTGAAAGTATTGCAGCCATCATTGTAGAGCCAGTGGCAGGTAATATGGGCTGTGTACCTCCTGTGGAAGGATTCTTGGAAACCTTGCGTGAAGTGACTACAGCACATGGTGCTGTCCTTATCTTTGATGAAGTGATGTGTGGTTTCCGCTCCAGTTCTGGAGGGGCACAAAAATATTATAATGTCATCCCAGATTTGACATGCTTAGGTAAAATCGTAGGTGGCGGTTTGCCGATGGCGGTGTTCGGCGGCAAGAAAGAAATCATGTCTGCCATCGCTCCATCTGGACCTGTATACCAAGCAGGTACCTTAAGTGGTAATCCGGTAGCTATGGCGGCAGGTCTTGCTACCTTGTCTATGTTGCAAAAACATCCGAATGCATTCCGTCATGTAGAGGAATCTACGGAATTGCTTTGCCAAGGCTTAGAAGCGGCAGTAAAAGAAGTAGGCGTACCTGTGGTGGTGCAACGTGTGGGCTCTATGTTTACACTGTTCTTCACGGACAAAGCGGTGCATAACTTCGATGACGCCAGCGCTTGCGATATGGAAGCATTCAAAACATTCTTCCACTATAACTTGGAACGTGGCATCTATTATGCAGCGAGCCAATATGAGAGCAACTTCTTATCTACGTGCCATAGCGATCAAGATTTGGCGTACACATTACAAATTGCAAAAGAAGCATTTCAGGCGATTAAAGGGTAAGACGTATATTGATCATTCCTATGAAGAGTCATGGAAACTGATAGAAACTAACAGAATACATGTATGAATAAAAATGCCATACACATCGAAGATAATCTATGTTACACTAGATTATATAGAGTGTATGGCATTCTAGTTTATATATAGGAGGTGTAATGATGAGTGTTTTAATCTCTCCGAAAGAATTACAAGAAGAATTAGATAGAGTGGTAGTCCTTGATGCACGTGGCTTTGATGCCTATGCAGCAGTCCACATTCCAGGATCCTTTGCCATCGATATGGATGCACACATGAGTGGTCCTTTAGGCGTACACGGTGGTCGTCATCCCTTGCCAGACATGGCTGTCTTAGCAAATCGTTTGAGTGAATGCGGTGTGACCATGGATTCTCACATAGTGGTGTACGATGCGTGGATTTCCTTTGCCGGTCGGTTGCGGTTCTTGCTACTATACATGGGTTTCACCAATGTGAAAGTCCTAGCCGGTGGCATTGAGCGCTGGCATCGGGAAGAGTATCCGTTGACCCAAGAGGAGACACCAACAGTGGCAGATTCAAAACCGTTGGCCTATACATTACAAGACCATTTAGTGATGAGCCGTGATGAAGTGTTACACGCTAGCCAAACTGACAGTCATGTCATCATCGATGCGCGGGCTCCACAGCGATATGATGGATCGGTAGAGGATACGATGGATGGCATGACGGGACATGTACCAGGAGCAATCAATCATTTCTATGAATGGGGATTTACCGCTGATGGTGTACGTCCAATTGCAGAATTACAAACAGCTTATGGTGACTTAACTAAGGTGGAAAAACCTATCGTTGCCTATTGTGGTTCTGGTGTGACAGCAGCAAACTTAATGATTGCTTTAGCAGAAGTGGGTGTGGAACCAGCTATGTATGTAGGCAGTTCTAGCGATTGGGTGACTTATGAAGGGTTCCCGTTGGAAACAGGGGTTAATACATTATAGGTTTACACTGTCAGTATAGTAGATAGTGATTCAAAATGTTTTCAATATAATACGATAAAAAACAGAGGCCTTGCTAATAAGACCTCTGTTTTTACATTCTATGTATTTTGTCATATATGCATCATCACAAAGCATATGTAATGCATAGTATATAGGATGGGAAATTATCTTGTAGTTCATAAAAATGGGCTAATGACTGGCTGCTGTAGAACGTCCTAATGTTACTTTCAAGAAGACCCCTGTTAATGCAATGATCATACCAGTCACGATAAACATGGTACTAAAGCCCCATTGCGATACGATGGCAGAACCACCTACAGCCCCCATAAAGTAGCCGAAGAACAAAGTGGATTGGTTGTAAGCAAAAATTTGCCCAGCTAAATGTTTTGGTGTAATACTCGCGATATAGGTGTTGATTCCTGGCAATAGTCCGCCTAACCCAAAGCCTAGTAAAAATCGAATGATACATAAGACGATAATAGAATCTGTAAAGGCTTGTGGAATTGTCAGGCATCCTACATAAATAAAACTTGTCCAAAGAATGAATTGAGGGCCTAGTTTATCGATGTAGCGACCGAGTACAGAGCTAGCTAACATTTGAGCAATTCCTGTAGAGGTGAAAGCTAAACCAGCTAGTAATGCAATGTGTTCGTGGCCACGGCCTACAATATGTTGCACGAATACAGAAAGTATAGGGGCTGATGCCATGGTAGTGAAGGCAAAAATGAAAGAAGCGATAGATACGAAGATAAGACCTTTCCAATTGGAGATAGATTGTTGTAAGTCTTTGAAAGAAGGAGCTGGGCCCTTTACTTTAGGAGTAAAGTCTTCTTTTATGAATAACAAGGAAGATAAAAAAGCTATACCTAGTAAAGCGGATACGACAAAAAAGGCGTACCGAATACCAAAAGTACTTCCCATATAACCACCAATCATAGGTCCTAATAAGGAGCCTCCTAAGTTGGCAGCGGATAATAGACCTAAGGCCCAACCAGTTCTGGACTCTGGAGTTTGGGTGGCTACTAACGTAATGGATCCAGAAAAAAATCCAGATACCATACCATTTAGAATGCGGATCATCACAACATGTTCAGGGCTTTGTGCGAATCCAAGAAGTGCATTGGTGACCATCATTCCAAAACTAGCTCGTAGTAAAATTAATTTTCTTCCTTTTCTATCAGCTAGTTTTCCCCAAAAAGGTGAGACGAGGGCCACCATAAGATAGGTGACACCCATGGCGATACCAGACCAATTGGCAAGAGCTCCTTGATCGTGGACCCCTAGGTCTTGTAAATATAACGGAATGAGAGGGGCTGCTTGACTAAGCCCCACTGATGCCATGAAGGCACCAAATAAACAAACATATAATGTGCGTTTCCAAAGTTCCATACTGACTCCTATATGACCATGAGAACAAGACTTATATTGTCTTGTAAAACATTTCAAATCTCTATGTTCTTATGGTAGCATAGAAGTGAAATTTGTTATACTCCCAATCTATGTATACATATACTAGTTTTATCTAGGGGTTCTGAGTATGTTGTTATATAGATGGTTCTAGCATTTGTGGTGTATGGGTATGGAGAAGTACGACTGTTTGACTGTATAATAGTATCACAGTCGGAGGATATGCGACTCTTACATGTTTAGAATGCGATTAAATGTAAGAGTATAATACATTTGTGACAAAAAATAAAAAAATAAGAAGGCTCTCTGT